>JBMYNR010000021.1:0-27685 GCA_049598495.1 Opitutales bacterium | reverse complement strand
TCGATTTGAAGGAACTGAATGAAGCGCGTTGGGAACAGATTGTTTTGGATGAAATGAAGCACTTGAAGAAGGAGGAATCCGAAATCGATACTTCGCCTAAAGGAGCTGATTGGAAAGTAGCGATCGCCAAGCGGCTGAGAAAAGAAACCACAACCAAGAACCCCTGGATTGCGCATCGCTTAAAAATGGGGCATGCAAACTATGTGAGTAACCTAGTAAACCAATGAGATTTATATTTTGCGTTTGACCCCTTTTACTTCCCTTTTACTTCCCTCCGACCATTTACGGCATCGCGCTGAAAGGACTAAAGATTGAAGAGGCCAAACTCGGCTCTGCCTTCCTTATTATGGCGATCGTTGGGGGCGCTGTTCTGACCAAGCTTCAGGGTGGACTGATCACCGATTACGATGTGCGCACTTCCTTCTGGCTGCCGGCAGGCTGCTTTGTCATCATCGCACTCTACGGCCTGCGCTGTATGCTAGCTCACGACAAAGACTACAGCGGCACATAAGCGAAGATAGATCAAAAATGACCATCATCGGCACGATTCTCGAAACGGATTCTCGACATCCGGAGGGCGGGACCTAATTTCCCTCCCTTTGATCATGAAACCCAGCACAAAGCCAAACCGTCCATTCTTTTCATCCGGCCCTTGCAGCAAGCGCCCGGGTTGGTCGCTCGACGCCCTCGACGAGGCCCTTGTGGGCCGTTCCCACCGGGCAAAACCGGCCAAAGCCCGCATCCAGGAAGTGATCGAAAAGTCCGCCTCGATTCTCGGGTTGCCCGAGGGTTACGTCTGCGGGATCGTGCCGGCATCCGACACAGGCGCGGTCGAGATGGCGATGTGGTCACTTCTTGGTGAACGGCCCGTTGAAATGTGCGCATGGGAATCCTTCGGCTCCGGTTGGGTCACTGACGTGATCAAGCAGCTCAAACTGGAAAGCGTGACCCGTCATGAGGCCGACTACGGCAAACTTCCGGATCTTTCCGCGATCAATTGCGACAACGATGTGGTCTTCACTTACAACGGCACCACATCAGGCGTAAAAGTGCCGAACCTCGACTGGATCCCCGATGACCGCAAGGGACTGACCATTTGCGATGCCACTTCGGCCGTTTTCGCCATGGATATCGACTTCACGAAGTGTGATGTCGTCACTTGGTCCTGGCAAAAGGTCATGGGCGGCGAAGGGGCTCACGGAATGATCGTGCTCAGCCCACGAGCAATCGAGCGCCTCGAAAGTTACACTCCAGCGTGGCCTCTCCCGAAGATTTTCCGGATGACAAAGGGTGGGAAACTTATCCGCGGCATTTTCACCGGCGCGACGATCAACACCGTCTCCATGCTCTGCGTTGAAGACGCGGTCGACGGGCTACGCTGGGCAGAGAGCATCGGCGGTCTACCTGCCTTGATCGAGCGCTCAGAGGCGAACCTCAAGGCGATCGCCGATTGGGTGGAGAAGACGGATTGGATCGACTTCCTTGCGGAGGATCCGGCCACCATTTCCAATACATCCATTTGCCTTAAGATCACAGCCGACTGGTATCAGGCGCTGCCAGCCGACGAGCAGGCCGCGAAGGCCAAGCAGCTCGTCAGCTTACTCGACAAGGAAGGCGTCGGCTACGATTTCGGCAGCTACCGCGATGCGCCGGCCGGCCTTCGTATCTGGGGCGGTGCCACGGTGGACACTGCCGATGTGGAGGCCCTGCTCCCGTGGCTCGATTGGGCCTTCGGCGAGATCCAAGGCTGAGCCTATTGCATTTAGTTAACCCGAATATTGCACCAGTTTGTTGCTGTCGTTCTTTATCTTGTTACGGGATGGCTACTTGCGAGTTTTCTTCAAAAACTCGTCGTGTCACAAAAGTGACAGCAACAAACTTTGAGTCCAGAAGCGTCCTTGGCTGTGTTCCGAGCGCGTAACCCACTTAGTCACGCACTTCAGTGCGCTCCTGCGTGGAACACGGCTCGCGCCTTGCCAAAGCCAATTCTGGATCTCATGCAATAAGCGGGTTAGAACTTCTGGCGAGAGCCGTTTCGAGAGCCGCGCAAGGCGTCCAGTCAGGCGTGCACCGAGGTGCAATAGGCTCTAAACCTTCAGCAGCATCTGCAAGGCGCCCTGCACATGACCATTCGCAAGCGGATTGCTACGATCGATCACCTCTGACGACTTCAGGAATCGAAGAAGGCGATCGGGCGCATCCCCCGGGGGCCAATTCAGCCAGTAGCCGCTTGCATCGAAGAGTTGGTCGGCTGCGGCCATAGGCAAGAGAGCATCGCAAATCAGAGTATTCAGGCGCTTCGCGCTGATCTGATGACCAAATACCCCTGAGATGGCCCGCAATTTTTCACTCAAGCCGGATGCCTTGCGGAATTCAGCAACCGTCCTCGAACAGCCTGCTGGCTCGAATCGCGCGAGAACAGACCTTACTTGCTCCGGCCAATCCGGAGACGCGGCACAGATTGACTGATACTGGATTAGTCGGCGACGTGGCTGATTGGCCGGTCGGAGGCCGCTCAGCCGGAACTCCGACTTCCGTTCCTCAAAGACCGCACCAGTATCGACGGCACCCCGCGCGAAATTCTCGATCGAATAATCGAGGGCGATGCGCGACATCGGCGCCCGATTTCTCGCGTAGCCGAGCACCTCAAGGCAAAACTGATGGCAGACATCGGCCCATGACGCTCCGCTCAAACGCTTCCGAGCGAAATTTAACTTCGTCTCCCAACGCTCGCGCGCGCCTGATTCGAGACGCGCTCGTTTCTCTGCGAGTGGTTTCGCGACGAATTCCCGGATCCACTCAGCATCACCGGCCTGCTCCAACTCCACGATCGCATCATCAATCGCGTAATCTTCCAGATCGCGGTCAAGTAATGGCATCAAACAGAGCGATTCGGGAGTCTGCCCCTTCGAAGTTCTGATATGGTTCGCACCCTCTTCCGGATAGAGAAGCACATGGAGGCATACCCTTGCAAAATTGGGGTTGTCGGAATGCCCGTGCAACTCCCAGTCCGAAGCGATAAAATGAACTTCGACGTCGCCCACCGTCTCCTCGCCATCCACCTCGAGTCGCGCCTCCAGAAAGTCAGGCCCCTCAAGAAGATTCCAACGACCGGGGTGCAGAATACGGAGAGATTTGCCGGATACCGTCTTCAGATCGTTTTGGTCGAAGTCCCCGCGTAGCCAGATTTTCTGCAAGACCCGTTCAGACAAACTATAGGGGCCGTAAAGACCCTGGATCTCTTGAACTTCATTTTTCAAAACGCCCCAAGACTAGCCCGTGATTCAAGCAGGTCAACCCGGCTTCAGAGCTCCAGGTCAATCCCGTTTCGAAAGCTCTTTGCGTTTGCAGATTGGCGACGCTGGACGTCCTGCATAAGCCGCTGTTCGCAAGCGTGCGCCCACTGGAAGAGTTCTTCGGGCGTGAGTGCGAAGGCCCCATTCGCCCGGGCAGATTCACGGACCATACGATCATTACTCACCACGGTGGCCTCGCCCGACTTCTTTATCCGCGCTACCATACGCTCAATAACACCATCGGCAGAGACCGCGGCCGGCGCGTAGACGAATTCGAAGGACTTTTCTCCGAACGGGTGTTCCACCGCGAGCCTATCATTTTTGCTGTCCAGAACTATTGCCAGATGCAGGTTTTCGGCATCGTGGATACTGCGAACCTGATCCGCCAGAAGATCGCGGGCAGAATCGAGATTCTGTTTCATGGCTTCACGCAAGGCGTCCGTCGCACAGATGACATTGTAAGCATCAATCAGCAAATAGCGTTGGCCACTCATTGATCCAATACTGCCGACGGTCGGCTACGGTATGATGGGCAGCGCGGCCGGAATGATGCCAAGAACAACCGTGACCACAACAAGCGAGCCAAGGAGAAAGCGATCACTGGGATTCGATGCACCGAGTGTCTCGGGAAGCACTTCGTTACCGGGTGTCGCAAAATAGGCCTCACGAACCCAGCCGAAATAGTAGTAAATCGAAATCACCACTCCAAGAACCGAGATTGCCAGTAAGCCATAGAGCCCTGCCTGAAAAGCAGCCACGAAGAGAAAGAGCTTACCGATAAAACCACCTAGGGGTGGAATACCGGCAAGTGAACCCAAACCACAGGCCAGCACGCCTCCAAGAAAAGGCCGCTGACGGGCAAAATTAACATACTGGCCAAGCTCCTGATGGGCATCCTCAGAACCGGAGACAATGGACATCACGCCAAACACCGCGAAGGAGGCAAGCAGGTAGGTCGCCAAATAGAAAATGACCGCGTAAACAGCCCAATCCACATAAATCGAAGCGATCACACCCACGAGAAGATACCCCGCATGAGCCACGCCCGAGAGCCCCATCAGACGCTTGACGTTACGCTGAGTCACGGCGGCTACGTTCCCGAAAAGAATGGTCGCTGCAGCGATTACAGACAGCACCGGAACCAGTAATTCACTCAAACCGCTAAAAGGCCCGCGCAGTAATTGGAGCAACACAATAAACCCGGCAGCCTTGGAGGCCACGGCCAAATATGCGGTCACCGGAGTCGGCGCCCCCTGATAAACATCCGGCACCCATATCTGGAACGGCACCGCACCGATCTTAAAGCAAATGCCTGCAAGCACGAGAAGCGCCCCGATCTTTACGATCATGTTGTCCGCATTCAGAATAATAAAATTGGTAAGCTCTGCGTAGTCGAGCGAGTCACGGCTCGAACCCAACACTTCCGGATTACCGGCGACGCCGTAAAGGAGCACGATGCCGAAGAGGAGAATCGACGAACTCAGCGCGCCCAAGATCAGATATTTCAGCCCACCTTCAAGCGAGAAGCGACTCGTCCGGCAGTAGGCCACGAGGACATAAAAAGCAACGGTCACTGTCTCCAGTGCGACGAAGAGCATGACAAAGTTGTGACTTTGAACCAGGAGCATCATTGCCGCTGCAATGATCAATACCAATGAGTAAAACTCCGTCTTCGGCAGATGTTGTTTGCTCAAATAAATTTGACCAAGATAACACACCAAAATGGAGCTCACGAGAAAGAAGCCACGCATGAACTGCGAAATATCATTTTGCAGGATCATCCCGCTAAAATACTCTCGCTCGCCGAAGCTGCACCCTCCGGGAGTGGCAGCAAAGGCTACCACTAGAACCAACACCTGGCCCCAGATCGCGAGGCGTGGGATCAGAGACGACTTGTCCCTAGGCAAAATCATTTCCGCCCCAAGCAGACCAAGTGCAAGCACTGCCAGCAAGATTTCGGGAAGGATCGCCGCCCATTCATTTGTTGCGGTGTAGCCGCGGAGAAATTCTGCAAGAAGTTCGTTCATTACTGGGTCACCTCCTTTGGCATTTCAATCGACTCAGGCAGAACATCTGCCTGCATCGCCGGCAGAGGGCTCTTATCCTGAGCGTAAACGCCGGAAAGCTCAAGGTCCGCACCGTCTGAAAGGAGACGGGGGAAGATACCGGTCAGCAAAAGGCCGCCGATTAAAATGCAGGCAGGTAGCTTCTCGAAGGGCTGCAGATCGACAATCTTGCCGCTTTCGAGGCGCTCTTCAAAGCCCTCGACGGGCTGTCCAAAGAAGATCTTGGCCACCGCGCGCAGGCCGTAGATCGCAGAAATCACAATACCAATCGCAGCGGGAGCCACCAGCCATTTGGTCATATCCGCTTCCGCCAGGGCCACGAAAATCGTGAACTCACCCCAGAAATTACCGAAACCGGGAAGCCCGATACTCGCCATTGTGCCGGCTACGAAAAAGGCAGCCAGAACGGGGGCCTTCGTCGCGAGACCACCCATCGCGGACATTTCAAACGTCTGGCTCCGATGATAAATACAGGTCGAAAGCATAAATAGCAGGGCCACGGAGAGACCGTGCGCCACCATCATAAGCAAGGCACCACCCGCACCCGCGACCGAGAAGCAGGCGATCCCGAGGAAAGCGTAGCCCATGTGCATGACCGAGCTGTAGCCCAGCATCATCTTCAGGTCCTTTTGGGCCATCGTCACAAGCCCGATGAAGAGGATGTTACCCAAGGCCAGCCAAACGATCCACGGGAACCAATGCTCGGCACCGGCCGGAAGTAGAGGCGCGGCAATCTGAAGAAGGCCATAGAGACCGAATTTCTTAAGCACACCCGCATGCAGCATGGCGGCACCTGTTGGGGCAACCGCATAGCCCTTCGGTGCCCAACTGTGGAAAGGGAAAAGTGAAACCAAAATCCCAAAGCCAAAGAGCAGCAGTGCGAAAATGTTGTTCTGCACGGTCTCGTTCAGCGGTTGCGCGACCAGGTAGTTGCGAAGCGCCTGCAATGAGAAGGAATCAACACCGCTCTGAGAGTAGAGCGCGATCAATCCGAGCAGCGACAGCAAGGCGCCGAGCGTGAGATAAATAGTCATCTCAATGGCCGCTCCGCGGCGACCTGCCCCACCCCAGATGCCGATCATGATAAAAGTCGGGATCAGGGCGAACTCGTGAAAGAAATAGAAGAAAAAGACATCCACCGAGGCGAAAGTCCCCATCAGGCCGCCCAACATGAAAAGAAGCAGGGCCAAATAGAGATAGGAACGCTCTGCTCTGGAAAACATCGCATAAAGTCCTGCCGCTAATCCGACCGTTCCGGCCAGAAGGAAGAGCGGCATGGAAATACCGTTCAATCCCAGATGCAGCCAGATACCGATGCTCTCCAAACCCGTTGGTAAGCGCAGTTCAAAATTATAATGGCCGGCGAGCGAGGGATCGAAAAGTCCGTAGAGTATGATCGCGATGATCAGCGGACCAGCGAAACCGACGACCGCAATGCCACGCGTCATCGCCTGGCTAAAACGGGCACCAAAAAGCAGGACCACGCCAGCAAACAAGGGCAGGAGGATTGCCGAGAGCAAGAAAAGTGAGTTGGTATCGAGCTGTCCCATATGGAGTCAGGAAATGTGTTACTTACAATAGTCCGGAAGCGACTGCCCAGAGTAGGAGGAGCCCCGTAAGGAACCAATATACATAGCTGTGAAGATTACCGTCGTGTAGCGAGCGAGAGCACATCCCGACAAGTCCGACGATTCCGGCGCTTCCCCGAACGAGGATGCCCTTGATGATAAACACATCGATGAAGCTGAGAAACAAAGCAAAGCGCTGCTGTATTTTGGCCACATAAAAGTCGTAGATCTCATCGAAATAAAGACGTGACCGGAGCAAGTTATAGATCGGACCAAACGATCTCTGTAGGCGATCCTCCCTGGCGCCGCCACCGTAGAAGAAAAACGAACCCACCAAACCGAACATCCACGCGGCCGATCCGTAGATCAGAATCTTGCTGTGCATGGCGTCATAATCAGCGAAGTCTTTCAAAGCATACTTGTCAGCCTTGATACTTTCACCCAGCGACTCCGGCCAGAAGCCGAGCCAGCCACCGGCAATCGAAAGCAGCGCCAGAATGATCAGGGGCACGACCATGGTGAGCGGGCTTTCCTTGGCGTGCGAGGCGGCCTCGGAATTTGGCTGACCGAGGAAAACGACCCAGAACAGACGGCCCATATATCCGGCAGTTAGCAGCGCGCCGAAGGTCAGCAAGGCAGCCACCGGCATGTTGGTCAGACCACCCGCAATGAGGATGTAGTCCTTGGAATAGAAACCGGAAAAACCATAGACCCCGCAAAGCGCCAGTATTCCAATCAGGAAGGTGATTGCGGTGATTGGCATCTTCTTGAGAAGACCACCCATCTTGAAAATATCCTGCTCGTGATGGCAGCCGTGGATCACGGAACCCGCACCCAGGAAAAGGAGCGCCTTAAAGAAGGCGTGCGTGATCAGATGAAAGAGTGCGATGCCCGGATAGCCCAAACCAAAAGCAGCTCCGATGTAGCCAAGCTGCGAGAGCGTCGAATACGCGAGGATCTGCTTAATATCCGAACGCGCGTAGGCGCAGAAGCCGGCATAGATCGCACCGAAGACACCCAACCAGGCGATCAGAGTCAGAAGGCTCTCCGGGAAGAGGTAAACAATACGAATTAAGAAGTAGCCACCGGCGGCGACCATCGTGGCCGCGTGAATCAGAGCAGATACAGGGGTCGGGCCCGCCATCGCATCCGGCAGCCAGACATGGAGCGGAAATTGAGCCGACTTACCGATGAAGCCACACATAAGCAGCGCCGCGATACCCGTCGAAATAAGATCCGGGTTGGCACCGACTATTGCGCCCATGACTTCTAGGTCCGTACTGCCAAAGTGCCAGTAGGCGTAGGCGATCCCGACAACGAAGCCGAGGTCACCAATTCGATTCACAATGAAAGCCTTTTTCTGGGCGGCGGCCGCCACACCCTTGGTCATGTAGTGACCGATCAGCATGTAGGAGCTGAAACCGACCAACTCCCAGAAGACGAAGATCATAATCAAATTGTCCGCAAGCACGATACCGAGCATCGAGAACATGAAAATTGAGAGACCACCGAAATAGCGCCCCTTGGCCGGATCGTCCGCCATGTAACCAAGACTGAAGACATGGATCAGGAACCCGACAAAGGAAACCATCAGCAGCATGGTCTTTGATACGCTATCAAAATAGAAACCTTTGTTGATTTCCAAGTCGCCGAACTGCAGCCAACCAGAAGTCGCGTGAACGGTGTCGCTCCCGGCAGCCATGAGGGCCAGTACACTAAACAGAAAGATCGCCCCTGAGGCCCCGACCGAAAGAGCGGCAGCGAGACCGTGCCTCCGGCGGCAGAAGAATGCAATGAGCACGGCCGCAAAGAGCGGTGCCATAAGAACAACGAGAAGTGATTGAGTGGCAGTCATTATCTTAGCGACTCAAGGAGGTAAGTTGATTGACCATCACAGTTTGGCGCAGACGGAAGAGCGCCACGATGATGGCTAGACCGATGGCAACCTCGGCCGCCGCCACTGTGATGATGAAGAAGACGAAGAGATTACCGTCCATCGTCCCATTGTAGCGGGAGAAAGCGACCAGGGCGAGATTCACGGCGTTCAGCATAAGCTCTAGCGACATGTAGATAACGAGGGTGTTCTTTCGCAAAAGGACGCCCAACAGTCCGATCGCGAACAACAGTCCAGCGACTAAGATGAATGCATTAAGACCTACTGTCATTTGGAATTAAGAAATTAGAGAGAAGAGAGTAGCACCATTAGCTATCTTCGTCCTTTTGTTAAGGGTTACTAAGGTCGCACCGATAGATGTTCCGCATCGTAATATCTGTTTTGAAATATCATGTTCTAACTTTTCTTCGCACAGAAAACGCCGCAGCTTGATGATTCGCAAAGCAAATGCATAGGACTTTTCAGCTGCCGGGTTGGATTCGCTCATGCCAGTATTTTCTTATTTCTACTTTTTAAAGTCCTCACTCTCGTCGTGTCGTTTCGACACGACGATCACGCCAATCATCGCAGCGAGCAGGAGGAAGCCGGTCACTTGGAGCGGCAGCATGTATTTGGTAAAGAGGCTATAGCCAAAAGACTTGGCGGAAGTGGTGAAAGGGATACCGATCCCCTCCCCGGTCGGATTCTCAGCAACGGGCAGCAGCGCGGGTTCCGGAAGATACTGTCCTCCCGCAAAAGCTGAGCAGATTAAAATTACAAGAAGCGCAAATCCGGCCACAGACGCAGCCAGTGTCATCTTATCCTTCAGTAACTGGTTGGTGTCCTTGTCCACATCCAGCAGCATGATGATAAAAAGGAAAAGCACCATGACGGCACCCGCGTAGACAAGAATCTGCAGAACGGCGAGAAAGTAAGCTTCAAGGAGAACGAAGAGTGCCGCCGTACTGACAAATGAGACGATCATGCACATCGCGCCATTAACAGCGTTCGGACTCACCACCATGAGGAGAGCAGAGATCAGCATGATCGCCGCGAAGATGTAGAACAGTATGTCTAGCATTGAGTGTGAAATTATTAATTAGAGAGTAATAAGAAGTGGGCCGTATCTTGAGTGCGTGTTCGATCTTAGAGCATTCTTTAAATCTACTTTGCACTTTGTGCTAGTGCGCGTTACCAGACTCCTCCGCTTGTTTCTTTTTATCCCACTTGTAGTGCTGGTCCGGCAAGGTGCCGCCCAGTTCGTAGAGCTTTTCTTTGTTGTTAATCATCTCCTCACGAGAGTAACCGGAGAGCGTGAAAATGTCCTGTAGAAATATCGCCTCCTCCGGACAGACCTCCTGGCAAAGTCCGCAATAAATGCAGCGCAGCATGTTAATATCGAACTCTTTCGGTGCCTTCTCTACGTGCGCGCGGTCCGGATCGGTCTCGGCATCAATCTCACCCGGAGTGATCCGAATTGCCTTGGGCGGGCAAACAAACTCGCAAAGCTGACAGGAGACACATTTCTCCCGACCATTTGGGTCTTTAACCAAAGTCGGCACACCACGATAGTTGTCCGGGATATTGGGGCGTTCCTCCGGATACTGCAGCGTGACCGACTTCTGGAACATAGTGCCGAGGGTCGTCTTCAGACCACTGGCAATCTGCGGCAGAAAGGTCTTCTCCGCAAAGGACAGCGGCTTACGTTCGAGAACTTTTGTCTTAGCCATGATGTTTAGCGGGTGAAGGAATCGTAGAGCGCGATGATCACGGTGTTGAGCACCAGATTACCGACTGCGAGTGGGAGGAGAATCTTCCAACCAAGCGACATGACTTGGTCGTAACGGAAGCGCGGCAGGGTCCAGCGCATCCAAATGAAGAAGAAGATCATAAAAAAGACCTTGGCCATAAACCAGCCAACGGAAAGCAGTGTGCCGATGAGCCCGGTCGACCAAGGATCGGCGACCCAAGGCAGGAAGTTCCAGCCCCCGAGGAAAAGGATGACGAAGACGGCGGAGCCCATGATGATATGGGCATACTCAGCAACAAAGAAGAGGCCGAACTTGAAACAGCCATATTCGGTATGAAAACCACCGACCAGATCCGTCTCCGATTCAGCCATGTCAAAGGGAAGACGATTGGTCTCAGCAAAGAGGGCCACGAGGAAAATCAAGGCGGAGAGCGGCTGCCAGAGAATGAGCCACGGTCCGTGCTGTGATTGCACGACTCCAAACAAATTCATCCCGTATTCGGAACCGGGAGCGGCGGCCCACATAAAGACAGGCAGCAAGGCCAGCCCCATCGCGAGCTCATAAGAGATCATCTGCGCAGAGGCGCGGACGCCCCCGAGGAAAGGATATTTACTATTGGATGCCCATCCCGCCAAAACGATACCGTAGACGCCCAGCGAAGAAATCGCGAGAATGATGAGCATGCCGATGTCGAGGTTGGCGAGAACAAGGGGTTGAGAAACACCGTCAGCATCCACATAGCGGCCAAAGGGGAGCACCACCATCGTGGTCAGAGCCGGGGCCAGTGCCACAATCGGCGCCAGATGGTAATAACCCTTCTTTACGTGGCCGGGTGTAATCTCTTCCTTAAAGAGAAACTTCAAGCCATCGGCGGCCGGCTGAAATAGACCGAGACCCGTCATTAGGTTTCCGATGATAGGAAGGTGCCCAATGAGAGGCACGCGCGTTCGATTGGGCCCCACGCGCCCCTGAATCCAGCTGGAGACCTTACGCTCGGCGAGAACAGAGTAGCTGCAAAGCCCCATAAAAACGGAGATCATCGCAACCGCATAGATGATCGGAAGGATGTAAGGCAGAAATGCGTCGATTAATTCCATGTCGGTGGGTCGCTTCTGGCTTTAGGCTTCGTTTCGAAAGTTGAATGTAGAACGCTGGCGAGAGCCAGTGTCGTTGCAGCCACGGTGTTCGGTCACATTGACTGTCGTTAACGTGCTACGGGCGTCGAAAGGAATATTGGCAATAGTCATACTGAGGACATTAGACACCAACGGGTGTGGCGTATGCCTCCTTAAAGGCATCGGGATCGTATTTAAGATTTTTGGATTCGACAAAGTCGAGATTGAGAAAGGCGGACGCATCGAGGGCAAGACCTGCATCCGGCAGTGAGCGCCAACGAAGCGCGTCATCCAACTGAGAATGCTTCGATGTCATACGTTCCCAAACAGCATCGATCGTAACAGGGGCCGCTTTCTCTTCGCCAAGCGGAGCCGAAATTTTCTCCAATACGGTAAAGTCGGGCTCCACACCACGTGGCCCGGGGACCGCCGCCTTGAATTTCTGTAGTCGGAAATTCTGGTTGATGAACGAACCGTCCTTCTCGAAAACCATAAGCGAAGGGATCACCACGTCGGCAATCTCACTGGTTGCATTGGCGTGGGTGCCCACATAGATGATCTTCACAGCCCCGAGCAGCTCCTTACTCAGCCCCAGTTCAGTAAGGTCTTCGTTGACCGCCAGGATGGTCTTAACCGAGCCGGTGTTCACATCACGCGCCAGCGATTCGAGATTCGATCCGGGTAGTTGATCGATCAAGTCATTGATTAAGGCACCTCGCAAATTCGGACTGTGGTCTTCAGAGAGCAGAAGACCATCCCCTTCCCCATAATGGCTGACCATGGACACAGTGGCAGCACTGCGCTCAGCGATGGTCTTATAGAAAAACTGTTCTTCCACCGAGCTGTGCGCTGAGGCGACAATCGCGATATCATCTCCACGAAGTAAATCAACGGCGGCCGCCGCTGCCTCGTCGGAAGTCTTATGGACACCATCGATTGTATAGTGGGTCAAACGATCCTCCGACTCGGATGCCTTGTAGAGCGACCGACCGGAATCGGTCATCCAAGTATCATTGACCTCGTCATTACGACGCGGCGTGATTCGATAGATCTTACCTTCCCGGCTCCATATCTCGGTGTTGGCGCCGACACTGCTCTCGGTACATATACTGTTTGTCCGCTTGAGGAACCATACACGCATTTTGAACCGGAAATCCGTACTGGTAAGGGCACCCACGGGGCAAATATCCACCGTATTCAGTGAGTAATTGTGTGTGAGTTCCTTACCCGGATAGCAAGTCAGGGTCGAATAAGTGCCTCGATCCACGAAGCCAAGCACATCATCTCCAGCTACCTCTTTGCTGAAACGAACACAACGGGAACATAGGATGCAACGTTCGTCATCCAGCGTGACCCGTGGGCCGAGGCGCGTGCGCTTTGGCTTCACATTTTTATCCTCAATGAAACGACTGTAGCCGCGACCATGGTCGGCGGAAAACTCCTGAAGACGACACTCCCCTGCCTGATCGCAGATCGGACAGTCCAGTGGGTGATTGATAAGGAGAAACTCGGTCACGCCGTTGCGGGACTCTTTCACCATCTCAGAGTCTGTTCGGATATGCATCCCCGGCGCGGCATTGGTAGCACAGCCAATCGTCGGCTTCGGCATCCAGCCGATCTTTTGTTTGCCATCCTCGTCGAGAATCGCCTCACCGGTGGCACGGTCCCGCATCGGCATGCCCATTTCGATCATGCACATCCGGCAGTTACCCGCGATGGATAGCTTAGGATGGTAGCAGTAGTGCGGAACCTCCTTACCTTTGCCAGCCATCTTGACCGCCTCAATGATGTTAATACCCTTGGGGACATCAATATCCTGACCGTCAATATTGATGGTTACGTGTTCGACGATGCTATCGATCTTCATTCTTAAAATTAGAATTCAGGCCTCAGGAGACAGAATTCAGAATCGCTTTCTGGTAAGCATTGAGAAGCTTGCTTGTTTCCTCCAGCAAGCCCCTCGATTCCGTGACGTCTTCGCAGTTGAGATCAGTGGTTAAACGTAGATAGTAGCGGCACTCTTCGAGAGAGCCCTGAGAAATATTCAAAAATCGGACCTTGTCCGCATCTCCGCGCTTACGGAATCCCTCGGTAATATTGGCAGCAATCGATACCGCCGCGCGACGAAACTGCGACGACAATCCATATAACTTCTCTTTAGGGAACACGGCAGTCAACTTGTAGACGCAAAGAAGGAACGCATGGGCTTTTTGCCATACGATCAGGTCTTCAAATGTCTTTGCGGTCTTCATCCTGAGTTCTGAATCCTGTATTCTGGTTCCTAAATAAGAGTCGTTTCCTGCGCGGTGGGCTTGCCCTCTTTTCGGCGAGCCGCCTGCTCCTGCGCCTTTTCTACAAACTCGTCCTTGAACTTGGCGATAAAGCTCTGAACCGGCCAGGAGGCGGCTTCACCGAAGGCACAAATCGTGCGCCCGGCGATTTGATCGGCAATGGACTTGAGCAGGTCGGCGTCTTCTTCGCGCGCTTCTCCATCAAGCATACGCTGAGTCACCTTGCGCATCCAGGGAACACCCTCACGGCAGGGAGTGCATTGACCACAGCTTTCGTGGGCATAGAAATAGTTGATATTGGCGAGTGCCTCGACCATATCCGTCGAATCATCCATAACAATGACCCCGCCTGAACCGGACATCGATCCGACTGCTGCCAGGCTATCAAAATCCATCGGGATATCCTCGATACCCCAGTCATATTCGGTGCCGTCCTTAAGTTTACCCGTGAAGCGCTCATCGGCGCGAAGAATCTTCGCAGAGGAACCACCGGGTATCACGGCCTTGAGCTTACGCCCTGGCTTGAGGCCACCGCAGACGTCGTAAATGAGCTCCCCCAGGGTCACATCCGCACAGGCGAACTCGTAGTAGCCGGGTTTTTGCACGTGACCGGAAACACACCAAATTCGGGTACCCGTATTGCCGGGAGTCCCAATCTTGGCAAACGCTTCACCGCCCATACGGACGATGTGTTTCACATCACAGAGGGTCTCCACGTTGTTCACGATGGTCGGGCATTGATAGACGCCTAAAGCAGCCGGAAAGTATGGAGGCTTGATACGGGGATTCGCTCGATTGCCCTCAAGTGATTCAATAAGGCCCGTCTCCTCGCCACAGATATAGGCACCGGCGCCGCGATGGACAATGATGTCACAGGAATAGCCGGAGCCGAGAATATTATCGCCGAGGAAATTTTTCTCTCGGGCTTCTTCGATCGCACGCTCGAGAATCCGATAGCCTTCGAAGAATTCCCCACGGATGTAGATAAATGCGAGTTTCGCCTGGATGGCAAAAGCCGCACACATCATACCTTCGATCAGTTGGTGAGGATCCTGATGGATAATTTGGCGATCCTTGAAGGTGCCCGGTTCGGACTCATCGGCATTGCAGATGAGGTAGATCGGTTTACCGGACTTACGATCGAGGAACTTCCACTTCATCCCCGCCGGAAATCCGGCACCGCCACGGCCACGCACCCCCGAGGCCAGCACTTCGGCACAGATGTCTTCTGGTTTCATGGCGACGGCCTTTTTCAGGTCATCATAGCCGCCGTTCTTGATGTAGCAATCGATGTCATTGGTGTAACCCTCTTCATCGACGTGCTTGAAAATCAATCTGGTTTCTTCGAGTGCCATTATTTAAAATTAGGAAATAAAATCTAAGAAAGAAGAGATCATTTATGCAGGCATTCCATTGGAGAGCTCGCCGCGCTTCATCCTAGCCACCATTTCAGCTGCCTTTTCCGTGTCGATGCCGGTGTATTCATCTTCACCGACCATGACGACGGGTGCCTTGCCACAATCCGCATGACACTCAACGAACTCGAGTGTCAACTTCCCGTCCTTACTGGTCTGGCCGACCTTGCAATCGAACGCCTCTTCAAATACCTTACAAGTCTGATAGGCCCCCGAAAGTGCACATGGAAGCGTTCGGCAGACACGCACATGGTATTGACCGGTCGGTTCCGTACGGAGCATCGGATAGAAAGTTACGATCTCAGCAATATTGATCGGCTCCAACTCGAGGCGATCGGCAATCCACTCCATTGCTTCGTTGGAGAGGTAGCCCTGGTCCTCCTGAACAAGGTGGCAAAGTGGCAGCGCCGCGCTTCGCATAGTCGGGTAGCGAGGCACCAACTTGTTGATCTTCTCAATTGTTTCGGGTTTTAAATTCATAGCTTCAGCTTTTCAGCTTTCAAAATTAAGCATTTCCTAACGATCACATTCTCCCATCACGAAGTCGAGCGAGCCGAGGATGACAGTAATATCGGTTAGGTAGTGCCCCGGAATGAGTTTATCGAGGATACTGAGGTTGCAGAAGGATGGACCTCGAATCTTCAGGCGGTAAGGCACCCCACCCCCTTTGGAGACGATGAAAAAGCCGAGAGCACCCTTAGGATTTTCCGCCTCGAAGTAGACTTCACCCGCAGGAATCTGTGGCCCTTCGGTCACAATCATGAAGTTTTGAATCAACTCCTCCATGCTCGTGAGCACCTTGGCCTTTTGAGGGGCGAAGATTTTCTTCGCGTCTTCCGCATAGTAGCTCCCTTCAGGAAACTTATCGATGCACTGGCGAATAATACTCACACTTTGACGAACTTCTTCCGCACGCATAAGGTAGCGATCGTAGCAATCGCCATTCACCCCAACCGGCACTTCAAAATCGAATTTTTCATACCCGAGGTAGGGCTTATCCTTGCGAAGATCGAGATCAACTCCTGACGCACGGAGATTCGGTCCGGTCAAGCCGTAGGAAACGGCATCCTCCTTGGAAATGGCACCAATACCGACCGTGCGATCCATAAAAATACGGTTGCGGGTCAGTAACTTGTCCACTTGGTCGAGAACCTCGAGAACACCCTTGCAAAACTCCAGCACACGGCCGAGCCAGCCTTCCGGAATATCCCGTGCTACGCCACCGATACGAGTATAGCTGGTGGTAAAACGAGCGCCCGTGAGCTCTTCAAAGAGCGTGTAAAGTTTCTCTCGCTCGGTGAAGGTATACATAAAGACCGTCCAGGCACCTGCATCCATACCATAGACACCGATCCCGAGTAAGTGAGAGGAAATGCGGGCTAACTCACAGCATAATACACGAATCGCCTCACAGCGCTCGGGCACCTCGAGCTTGGCAAGCTTCTCAACAGCCATCGCATAGGCGACATTGTTGGCCAGTGGCGCCAGATAATCCAGCCGGTCCGTGTAGGGCACGAACTGATTGTAAGTCATGTTCTCAGCGATCTTCTCGTCACCGCGGTGTAAATAACCCAACACGGGTTCACACTTTTTCACGATGTCTCCATCGAGCTCCATCATCAAGCGGAGCACGCCGTGAGTTGTGGGATGCGATGGTCCCACGTTAATCGCCATTGTCTCGCCCTGCAGCGCCGCCTCCTGCTCTCCGGAGCGGGCACCAACGTCGCCGATCGAAATTTCTTTTGTGGTCGTGGCCATGGGATAAAATTAGTCTACGGGTTTTTCCTTTTGCTCCGTCCAACTCTCATCGCGGGCACTCGGCTCGGATTGGCTCATGGGTCCGTCCCCGGAGGAGACGAATGGGCCGCCCATCATTGGAGCCGGAAGGACCGTCGCGCCTGTGGCTTTGGCCACATCATCGGCCGGTAGCGGCACCTCGATACCTGCAAGCGGAAACTCCTTTCGAAGCGGGTGATAGGGGTAGCTGTCCCACATAAGGATGCGGCGCAGGTCGGGATGACCCTCGTAGGTAATACCCATCAAATCATAGGTCTCACGCTCGTGCCAGTTTGCGGCAGCGAATACTCCACTGAGCGAAGGCAGGACCGGATGAATGTCATCCGGGCAGTCCGATGCGATTCGCAGATATTCATGCTTGGATGTCGAAAGCAGATGAACCATTCCGGTAAAGCGGGGGCTCTGAGCATCCCAATCGATCGCGGTCAGGTCGATGAGTAGATCGTAGGCGAACTCATCCCGCAAGGCCGTGCACAAATCGACAAGCTTATCAGCTGGGCAGTTGACTGCCAAATGATCCGAGGACGCACGCTCGGAGAGATAATCGAAGCGCTCCTTCAGTTGAGCAAACGTGCTCTCAGCCATCGCTTAACTCTCCTTTCCTGCTACAGCCAATTCCGCCTCATCGGCGGGTTGACTGTTTCGAGCGGTCAAGTTCTTGACCGAGCGTTCACGGCCAATCTTGTCCTGCAGTTTAATCATGGCATCAAGAAGTGCCTCCGGGCGCGGCGGACATCCGCTCACATAGACATCGACGGGGATGATCCGGTCGACACCCTGCAAAGTCGCATAGGAACGATACATCCCCCCCGTACTGGCGCAGGCTCCCATCGCAACGACCCACTTGGGCTCGGCCATTTGTTCGTAAATTCGACGCACAACCTCCGCCATTTTGTAAGTCACCGTTCCGGCCACGATCATGCAGTCGGCCTGACGAGGCGAAAAACGCATGACCTCCATACCAAAACGGGAAATATCAAAGCGAGAACCACCAGCCGCCATTAGCTCGATCGCACAACAAGCCAAACCCATCGGCATCGGCCAAACGGAGTGTTTCCGGATCCAGTTAATCACAGCATCTGCTTGAGTGACAATGACTTCACCCTCCACTTTACTGTCATACGCTAGGTTAGTGTTTTCCATCTGAATTGGTGGCCCGCACAGGGGTGCGGACGAAAACTCTGGCAACTTAGTTCGCCCCCCTTCCCATGCAAGCTACAATTTGAGTTTATCGAAGTGGGAAGCAGGGCGATCAATGAATTCGTAGCTTGCCTCTGGTTTTAGCCTGAACAAAACAATCTTCCTTTGAAACGACTCCTTACGCATGCCCACCTACGTTTATCAAGAAATTTTGCCCGACGGCTCCGAAGGCGAGGTTTTCGAATACATCCAGCGGATGGCAGATGAGCCCCTCAAAACCCACCCGAACAGCGGACACCCTGTTCGGAAGGTCTTTCGGGCGCCCAATGTTTCCAGCAAATACACCGAAGGAGACACCAAATCCAAACTGACGGACGAAAACGTCGAAAAACACGGGTTCACCCGCTACGAAAAAGATAAACTCACCGGGCGATATCATAAGACCGCAGGCAAAGATAAACGCGCCCCGGATGTGGTCGACGCCAACAAACTCAGGGCGCCCCCAAAAGACGGACGGCTCTAGCCCTACTTCCCACTTCCCTACTCACTGCTCGGCAGCAAAGCGGGAAGCGTCACCCGGGCGCGCTCGCCCTCCGTCCCGCCACCTTCGACGACCGCACGCCGCTGCCCTTGATATAAAGTGACTCGATGCCCGGCCACACGCCCCTGCTCATCTTTGACCACAGCGCGGCCTTCCAACACGACCTTCCCCTCCCGTGGCGTAATCAATGCACGATCTGCTGTCGCGATACGACCGGACTGCTCAATCACGACCGTATCGAGGGCCTCGATTTGCTGGAGTTCGAGCGGCATCTCGACGCCCGAATTCTCATTGGCGGCCTCCCGGGCAATCACATCCAAACGCTCACAGGTCGCCGCTAGATTCGTCCCCGTCACTTCAACCTCCTCACTAAAGCGGAAAACTGTCTCCGC
Source organism: Opitutales bacterium (assembly GCA_049598495.1). Lineage (GTDB taxonomy): Bacteria > Verrucomicrobiota > Verrucomicrobiia > Opitutales > Coraliomargaritaceae > Thalassobacterium. The sequence goes on along the minus strand of JBMYNR010000021.1, from coordinate 8,440 downwards.
CGGCTTTTCAACCATATGCAATACCCGGCTGGTGACCACAGTCGCCTCAGGCTTCACATCACTTTTGGGTCGAGGTTCCGTGGCAGCGGTCGGCGTATAGGCCTCATAACCAAGATCCGGCATCTCAGGCAAACGGACGATGACCGACTGCGAGACATCTCCACGTATAATGGCCAGTTTTGGCTTCAATTCCATGGTCTGCCCCGTGGCCACGGCCTGGCCATTTGTCACCTTCGGATCCCCGATTAAGACGGCCTTCTCCTCGGCCGGATAAAAGGTCACCTTTTCGCCCGTGGCGATTTGTCCGTTCTGTTCGATCCGAACGCCTCCCGTCGCCACCATATATTTAACCTCCCCCACCTGGATATCCGAGCTCTCGACGGACGTTTCCTCGGCGACATCCGAGCGCCGGGCCACAGTCGTCATCTCCTGAGACTGCATCTGCACCTCGCCCGACATGACCTCGACCGAGCCATGGAAGTGAAAATGGTTTTCCAACGCCGTTTCACGCATGGTGATCGTATCTGCAAGGACGATCGTCTCCGAGGAGAGCGCCGAAACGCCTTGAATCCCGAGGCCTCCTGTTTCTGTTAGAATCATCTGCGCACGGCCTGCCGCCTCAGTTCCGGCGATGACAATCTCACCCGCTCGACTACGGATGGTTTCTCCGCTAACATAGGCGCCCGCGGTTTCAATAATGGCCGAGCCATCCAGGTTGGCTGCTTTCTCACGCGGGTAAAACTCCGCGTGGTCTGCGCGCACCGTCTTACCCGCTTGAACGATCACAACCTCCTCCTTAGCGACAATCTTACGGATCGACTCCAACTCGCTCGGCGCAGTGGTATTAACACCCTCCTTGCGCCCCTCGGGCACATCAAGTAAGGCGAACAATTGCTCGCTACTCAAATGCATCTGCTCAGAGACCGCTCGAATGTCGCCCATAAATTCGAAGTGATACTCGTCTTCCGTCGTTCTTAGCAGCAAGTGCTCACTGCGTATCTCTGTCTGACTAAAGTCCGACTCCAGCTCATCCGCGTTGATAAAGGCACCCGCAATCCCCTGATTAAATTGCACAACCGTATCCTTTTTTACCACGATCTCCTTCGTTTCTCCGGACCACACCCAACCCGTGCCGGATATCTTAAAATTAGCTCCGATAATCTCAATTGGGCTCTCAGAGTAGGCGCGGTTCTCCTTTAATCGCAGCGTCGCGTGCGGACTGTCCATGCTCAGTTCCAAAGCCATCCGCTCATCTCCGGAATAGACTCGCAGTGCCATGCCTTGAACACGGATCTGCTCGTCTTTGTCAAAAATCCCCTGCTCCCCGCGCAGCACCCACTGAGTGAACCCCTCATCTCCGAAGCGCGGGAAGCGAAAATCCTTTACCGGCGCATTGGGCGCCATCTGCGCCCAGAGAGCCCCGGATACGGAAATAAGAAGGAATGAAGCAAGTAAGCGCCTGTAGGACATACGACATAAAACCATGACAGTGACTATGGTTCCATGCAACCACGCAGTCACCTCACCGATTGCGTAAAATGAAGAAAGCAGGAATACGGGAATGAATGTTTCCTGGTTTCCTGCTTTCCTGATTCAAGGAACCGAACGACTCTAGCTTTCTTCCTTCTTCGGAACCACGGCTTTGATGTGGAGGTCCCGGAGTTGCTTCTCGGTCGCGATGCCCGGGCTCGCAGTCATCATTTCCTGGCCCTTTTGGTTCTTTGGAAAGGCGATCACGTCGCGGATACTGCTGCGATGCCCGAGGATCGTGACCATCCGATCCAGACCGAAGGCGATACCACCGTGCGGCGGCGCACCATATTCGAAGGCCTTCAGCATATAGCCGAAACGACTCTCAACCACATCCGGCTCAATCTTGAGCACATCTTCAAACACCTTCTTCTGCACGTCGGGTTGGTGAATACGGATGGAGCCGCCACCCAGTTCGACGCCGTTGAGCACAAGATCGTAGTGCTGGCCACGCACTTTCTTCGGGTCGCTGTCGAGTAGAGGAATATCTTCTTCAACCGGCGCCGTGAATGGGTGGTGCGAGGAAACATAACGGCCCTGCTCCTCGTCGAAGAGCATGAGCGGAAACTCGATGACCCAAAGGAACTTGTAGTCATCCGGATCGATTGTCAGTTTGCCGCGCTGAACGAGCAGCTGAGCAGCATCCAGACGAACACGGCCGAGGATCGTGCAGGCACGCTCCCACTCTGTCGCTGCAAAGAAAACGATGTCACCATCTTCGACCTGCAGCTGTTCCTTGATCGCCGCTTTTTCCTCCTCGGAGAAAAACTTCAGGATCGGCGACTTCCATTCGCCGCCTTCCGACTTGATAAAGGCCAGACCCTTCGCACCAAGCGACTTGGCGGCATCCTCAAGTCCGCGCAGCTCCCCTTGAGTGAGGTCGGCCAGTCCTTTTGCATTAAACGCCTTAATCGAACCACCGGCATCGAGCGTGCCTTTGAAAACTTTAAACTCGGAGCTCGCGAAGATCTCTCCGCAATCCTTCAACTCGAGCCCGAAACGCATATCCGGCTTGTCGACGCCAAAACGGTTCATCGCTTCAAAGTAGCTCATGCGGAGGAAGGGGGTCTCCATATCCACACCCAGTGTGTCCTTCCAAACGCGCTTCATGAGGCCTTCGATCAAAGCATACATATCCTCACGATCGATAAAGGATAACTCGATATCGAGCTGGGTAAACTCGGGCTGACGATCGGCACGTAGATCCTCATCACGGAAACAACGAGCGAGTTGGTAATAGCGTTCCACACCGGCCACCATGAGCATTTGCTTATATTGCTGTGGCGACTGCGGCAGCGCGTAGAAGGCTCCCGGATTCATTCGGCTAGGCACGAGAAACTCTCGCGCACCCTCGGGCGTGCTCTTGAAAAGCATAGGGGTTTCAACCTCAATAAAGGCCTGCTCGTCCATGTAGTTCCGAATAGCCTGGCTGGTCTTATGACGAAGGCGCAGAAGATTCAGATTCGAGCTCCGACGCAGATCGAGGTAGCGGTAAGTCATGCGCAGATCCTCGCTCGTCTTATCCGCGGAATCATCCATCGGGAACGGCGGTGTCTTGGAGACATTGTGAATTTTCAGCGAAGCAGCATGCACTTCAACTTCTCCCGTCTCGAGGTTCGGATTGACTGCATCCGCGATGCGCTTCTCGACGGCACCACTGACCTCAATCACCGACTCCGGCTTAATTGAACCGAACGGCACCTCCAGTTCTTTGTTGGCAGGGTCGAGAACGATCTGAGTCAAACCCTCGCGATCGCGCAGGTCGACGAAAAGAATCCCTCCGTGGTCGCGAACAGAGTCAACCCAACCGCTGAGTGTAACAGTGGAGCCGGCATCGGACATACGGAGTTGTGAGCAATGATGGGTGCGCTTCATAAGAACGCGCGATGAAAACACCTTGCCCTCTCGAAACAAGCACGAAAACGTGTATAGAGTAGATGGTTTAGTAGGAATATGGTAAGAACGCTCGAATTAAAAGGTGGCCTCGTCGTCGCGCTGCTCCTTGTGCTGACCGGCATTGTCGGCACACTTTTCATCGTGCTCGGTCCACAGGCCACGGAGAAATCCCCCGGCGTCGTGCACATCGGGGTGCGCTATACTGACGAGAGGAGCCTCGCGTTTAATCAATTCGGAAAGACGGGGCCAGGCGCACGCATCGAGATTGTCTCACCTCAGGGAGACATCGTCTACACCCATGAAAACCTTCAAATCGGCCGCAACCTCATGCCACTACAGGGCATCGAAGGCGGGGAATACATCGCCCGACTGACTGCACCCGGCTACCAGGCACGGGAAATACCCATCATCATCGAGGGGCGCATGATCCAACCGCCCAAGGACATGGAGTTAGAGCGTGGTAGCTTAGCCGATTATAACATGATCGGCGTCCGCTTCGAACCAAATGGCGAAGAGTCCTACCACCTCGAATAGGTCTGCTCCACTGGGCGGGTAACATTCCCTGATGCGTCCGCCACGTCTCGCAAGTATCTTGGACGGCTTCCGGCTTCGCAAAAGCTACGCGGGGGCCTCATCGGCGACACCACCGATACGACGCGTAAGCGCTCGGCTGTAGCATCCAGATCCAGCTTAAGTTGGATAATGACTCCACGCATCCTAAGGATTGGAGGGACGCCGTCCTCGGTGTCCGCCAAACAGCCGAACCACTCGGATGCTTTTTTTGACCGCTCAAGCACACTAAAGGAACACTAAAATCTAGATTCTGGGTCCTGCTCTCTCCATTTTTAGCGAAAATTGAGCGGTGAAAAAATGCTCGTATCAAAGAAGCCAGGTCTTTCAGCCGTTCGTCGGGCGGTTGGAGCGATGCGACGCCAGTCGCGTCGACGTATGAAGGGCTCCGAACAAGCGGAGGCGCTCGCCCTTCGACCTTGCTGGCGCAGGTTCACTACGTCGTGCCGCATATAGCGATTGAAAGCTTTCTAAATGGAATCAGACGGCCTAAAGGCCGAACTCAAACACAGCTCCACGCATCCTAGGGATTGGAGGGACGCCGTCCCTGTCTTTGTAACCAGCTCAGGCTTTAGGGCAGATGGTATAATACCGCTATAAAGGCGGTATAAATGGAGCGCTACGAGGCCTTCTTCCCACTGCGTTTACAGATGCCGGATGCTTTCAATTCTTCACAGCGCGCCGTGACCTGCAACCGCTGGCTCTCCACGATCAGTGCAAGTTTATCGGCCACTGTTTTACCATACCACTCCATGAAGGGGGCATCGATTTCGAAGATTTTGTCACAGTCCTGGCAAATAACCTGCGCCTGAAAAGTGGTGGCGTTCTTATTCGCCATATAAAATTTGTAGTCCCGCCCAACATCAACCTCGCGGATCAAACCGCTCTCCGTTAGAATGGGCAGGGCACGGTATACCGTCGCCCTTGATACGGAATCATCGATCTCACGTGCACGCTCCAGAAGATCCTCTGCCGTAAAGTGGTCGGGGTGCTCGTAGGCGGCATCGAAAATCGCCAAGCGTTGATTCGTCACGCGTAGCCCCTTGCTCGTAAGGAAATCCTTAAAGGTCTCTCGGATGTCTGTGGTCTCTTCCGTCTCGGCACTCATAACTTATTGAGACACTATTGAGACTGATAAGCTTATGTGCAAGAATTCATTCTCGGAAACCCTACATGATTGAAGTGCCGAATCGGCATCCAGCTTCTCTGATGACAGCTGATAATTTCCGTTCCCGGTCAGGGCTCTACCACCAATCGACGCGTGCCGAATTCTGCTCGAGGGACCGGCTCACCATCTCTGTAAATTTCATGTAACGGACACCCTGCTTAAACGAGGTCAGTTTGACTGGTGTGCGTTCACGAATCGATCGAACGAAATCCGCTTCAACCTGCCAACCTCGACTTTGAGACCGGGAAAGTGTTATCTTCTTCTCTTCAGTCGATCCTGCCGGAGCAAACATCAGTGACGTATGGGCCGCATCGAAACGGAGAGCGCCTCGCGACCCATTGATACGGAATTCCATTCGAGGCTTACCTGACTCCACACCGCTGAAGTGGTAAATCATACGGGCTCCCGACTTGGAGAAACGCCCGAGCACATCCAAACTGTCGGGAATCTGAATCACTTTCTGCTCCCGACCATCGTGATAACTGCGCATTTTCTGAAAGACCTTCCCGTCCGCCAAAAGCCAAGCTGGATCATCTTCAACCCAACGCTGGATCATCTCATGCATGATCCCCATGGTTAGGATATTCTTACCGCTCAGATCAATGTCTTGCCGCCAAGTCATCGAAATATCGGGATTCGCAAACTGACCTCCGGTATGCGCCACTCTTACTTCAAGAATGTCACCCAGCTCCCCGCTATGGATCATATCACGGATCGTGGCATCAAAATCCAATGAAAACGGTGCCGGCACGATCTGAGCGACGAGCTCGGGATGCGCCTGCGAAGCGGTATACATTGCCTCGGCCTCTTCCAGATCCATGGCCATGCGCGCTTCGCAAAGCACATGCTTCCCCTTCTCTAACGAAGCGATGGTCGCCTCCGCATGAAGATAAGGCCAGGTTCCAATACAAACAGCATCGATCGAAGGATCGTCCACGACCTCCCGCCAATGCCTGGCGACGCGTTTGACCCCGTCCTTCTTCGCAACCAACTCTGCCGATTCGAGGCTTCGATTTGCGACCAAAGTCAAATCGACATTCTCAATCTTCTGAAAGCCCGGAATATGCATCTTTCGGGTATTGGCCCCCGCTCCGATAAATCCGATCCGTAGTTTTTGAGCATTCATTTCCAGATGAGGTAGCTGTGCGATCAGGGATGACCGCCGCCACCTGATTCCAATTGCCCCAAGTGCAGGGTCAACCGCCGCTCCGTCCGCGCCGCAAACTCCGGGTTGTGAGTCACTAGGACGAGACTCTTCTCCGACTCATTTGTAATATCGAGTAGAAGATCCATCACCGCCAATCCGGTCGCCTCATCAAGATTACCCGTTGGCTCATCCGCCAAAACAAGCAGCGGGTCATTGATCAGTGCGCGTGCGACAGCCACCCGTTGGCGCTCTCCACCAGAGAGCTTGGTAGAACTATGCCGAATGCGCTCCTTAAGCCCCACACGTTCCAACAATGCTTCGGCACGCTCACAAACGGAGCGATTGACCCGACCGGCGATGCGCGCCCCCAGGAGCACGTTCTCGAGGGCGTTCAGCTCCGGCGCGAGATAATAGGCCTGAAAGACAAAGCCCATCAAGCCCGCACGAGCAGCTGCAAGTTTGGAGAGTGAGTATTTCGTAACCTCTTGATCCCGCCAGAAGAGCTGCCCCGAATCAGCACGTTCCAAGCCTGAAAGCACATTAAGCAAAGTTGATTTACCACTGCCCGATTCCCCTCGAATACTCACACTCTCGCCGCGGCGCAGCGAGAAATCAACACCATCAAGCACCGAGATCGCTTTATCGGCTCCAGGAAAAGCCTTCCTCAGGGAATTGGCCTGCAAGATTATTTCCTTATTCACTTCGAAGGGCATCGGCGGGTTTGAGTCGAGCAGCACGCAGGGCCGGCAATAGCCCCGCAAGCGTGGAAATGATCAGCGCAAAGCAAGTCACCGTGATAAAATCAGAGGCGAGATAATGAACCGGAATCTCATAAACATCATACTGACCCAGAAAACTCGTCTGCGTGTTAGTTATATCCGCGTAGGCCGAGAGAATTGTGCGGCGATAATGCAAGCAGACAACCGCCATAAGTATCCCCATGACCGTGCCGACAGAACCAATGACGAAGCCTTGAAAACAGAAGCTGAAGGCCACCTGGTGAGGACGTCCGCCCATTGCCACGAGTAGGCCAATCTCACGCGTTTTCCGTATCACCGCCATCATCAGAGCAATCGCAATAGAAAAGGAAGCCACCAATATAATGAAGATAATGATAAATGAAATGACCCGTTTCTCCTGCTCTATCACAAAGAGAAACTCCTCGTTGGACTCCAGCCAACTGACGGCTTCCAACCCCGGACGCAAGACCGCACGCTCGAGATTCAAGCTGTATTCAAAGGCATCCTCACCAGGGCGCAGTTTTAGCACAATGCCATGCACGCCTTCGTCTAGGCCATAGAGCTCCTGCATAACACGGAGGGTTGTGATCATAGTATTCCCATCCACCTGCGGGGAGCCCGTACGAAAGAGACCGACCACCCGGAACTCTCGGGGCAGAAGTACCTCATCGTTCTTCAGCGCCTCTAACATGAGCGGGGTGAACACCTCGACCGTGGAACCCGGCATCGCCTTCAAAGCGTAGGCAAGTCCCTCGCCGAGAAACACGCCCTCATCATCAAAGTCCTCCATACTCCCGAGAGTGAGAAACTTCTCCAGTGGCACCACTTCCTCCTCTACCCAAGGATCCAACCCCCGAACAAAGGGAAACTGCGGGCGATTCTGATGCTGCAGCATAATCACACCCTCGGCGAAAGGAGCCGCACCGGACACTTTAGTCTCCTCGCCGAGTCTCTCCAGCACATCCTCCCAATCATATATGATTGCATTCGAACGAATACGAATGTCGCCCTGCGTCTCGGTCAGACGTTGGCGAATTCCCTCACCAAAACCGTTCATGACACTCTGAACGATGATCAAAACGCACACGCCCAGCATCACCCCCATGATCGACATAAGAGAAAAAAAGGAAAAGAAGCGCCCTGAAGGAAACAACTGCTTTAGGGCATGATACAAATACCAAGGCATCTAAGACGTCCGTGGTATAAGAGTGTCCTGGAAATGTGCAAAACGAAAATGCTTCTTTAAAGAAGCCAAGTCTTTCGGACGTTCGTCGTGCGGGTGTAGCGATGCGACGCCAGTCGCGTCGACGTTTGAAGGGTTTCAAACAGACGGAGGCGCTTGTCCGTCGACCTTGCTGGCGCAAGTTCGCTACCTTGTGCCGTGTGTCG
>JBMYNR010000020.1:0-28235 GCA_049598495.1 Opitutales bacterium | reverse complement strand
GTGGCTAAGAAGCCAGTGAAGAAAGCCGTTAAGAAAAAAGTTGCTAAGAAGAAGGCTGTGAAAAAAGCAGCCAAAAAGAAGGTAGCTAAAAAGAAGGCGGTTAAAAAGAAAGCAGCTAAAAAGAAGGTCGCTAAGAAAAAGGCGGTCAAAAAGAAGGCAGCCAAGAAGAAGGTTGTGAAGAAAAAGGCTGTGAAGAAGAAAGCGGCTAAGAAGAAGGTCGCCAAGAAAGCTCCTAAAAAGAAGGTCGCTAAGAAAAAGGCGGTCAAAAAGAAGGCAGCCAAGAAAAAGGTAGCCAAAAAGAAGGTCGCCAAGAAAAAGAAGAAGTAATTCCCCTTTTTACTGCAATCTTAGGCTAGGCTTGCTTTTGCCGAAGCAGAAGTTTTGATTCTGCGCTCCCGTGGTTCTGTCCTCCGGATAGACTCTGCGGGAGCGCTTTTTATATCTATGTCACATCAAGCTACACTCTCTACCTGGGCTCGTAATATTTCACCATCTCCGACCCTTGCGGTCGATGCCAAGGCCAAGGAGCTCAAGGCAGCAGGCGAGGATGTCTGCGGGTTCGGTGCCGGTGAACCGGATTTTGACACGCCTGAGTTCATCAAGGAGGCCTGCGCGAGGGCCCTTGCCGAAGGGAAGACCAAATATGCCCCCGCGCCGGGCATCCCGGATTTACGTTCGGCATTGGCGGAAAAATATCGAAACGACAACGGCGTCGAAGGGGTGGAGGCAGCTCAGGTCGTCGTTAGCCCGGGTGGTAAATATTCCTGCTACCTGGCGATCATGGCGGTGGTCAGTCCCGGCGATGAGGTCATCATTCCCGCGCCTTTCTGGGTCAGCTATCCGGAGATGGTGAAGCTCGCCGGCGGCACACCGAGGAGTATCTTTGCGGGTGCTGATGCTGGATTTAAGATTACACCGGAACAGCTTCGCGAGGCGATTACGCCAAAGACTCGGATGGTGATTATCAATAGCCCGTCGAATCCGACAGGTGCGATTTACACACGGACCGAGTTGGAGGCGCTGACTGAGGTGGCCGTAGAGGCGGGTATTTACATCATGTCTGATGAGATTTACGAATATCTCCTATATGATGGTGTGGAGCACGTCAGCCCGGCGTCTTTCTCTAAGGAGGCGGCCGATTCTGTGATCACTGTGTCGGGTTTCAGTAAGACATTTTCCATGACCGGATGGCGTCTTGGTACCTTGATGGCGCCCGCTCCGATAGCCAAGGCAGTCGCGAGTATCCAAAGTCAGACCAGTTCGAATGCCACGACCTTTGCTCAATACGGTGCATTGGCTGCGATGCAGAACTGGGATCAATCCATGGCTGCGGTGCGTGAGATGCTTGCCGTCTTCGACCGTCGTCGTCTGCGCCTGCTGGAAGGCCTCACCGCGATGGATGGGGTTCAGTGCCCGCGTGCCCAAGGCGCCTTCTACTTATTTCCGAATGTCGAATCCTTTGGCCTGAGCGCCCATGATTTTGCGGGTAAGATTCTCGAGCAGGAAAAGGTCGCACTGGTTCCCGGTGAAGGCTTCGGAGCACCGGGCTACATTCGTCTCAGCTATGCCATCTCCGATGAGATGATCGAAAAGGGCATCGAGCGTATCGCGCGTTTCTGCAGAGGCCTTTAATTCGATGGTTTCGAACTCTGTAATGGTATTTTCAGCATCTGGTAGCGGCGGTCGTCCCGACCGCCATGCGTCAGAGTTAGTTCATTCAGATGGCGGTCGGGACGACCGCCGCTACCTCTAATTTTCATACACGGGCTCGATTCGTCCGCCATCACCCATTATCCATTAGCTATCTCATTCCATGAGCGATAAAGAAAAAATCCTTTATACCATCACTGACGAAGCGCCGGCCCTGGCGACGCACTCGCTGTTGCCGATTATCAGTGCCTATACAGCAGCGGCAGGTGTCTCTGTAGAGACGCGGGACATCTCCCTTTCCGGCCGTATTTTGGCAAACTTCCCGGATTTCCTTACCGAAGACCAGCAGATCTCCGATGCACTTGCCGAGCTAGGCGAGCTAGCGAAGACCCCGGAAGCCAACATCATCAAGCTGCCGAATATTTCTGCTTCCATTCCTCAGATGAAAGCCGCCATTGCTGAGCTTCAAGCGCAGGGCTACCAAGTTCCGGACTACCCGGAAGAGCCGTCCACTGAAGAGGAAGCAACCATCAAGGCGCGCTATGATAAGATCAAGGGTAGTGCGGTCAATCCGGTGCTTCGCGAAGGCAATTCTGATCGCCGCGCTGCTGCCGCAGTGAAGCAATACGCCAAGAACAACCCCCACCGGATGGGTGCTTGGTCCGTGAGCTCTAAGTCCGTTGTCTCCAGTATGCCGGCCAACGATTTCTTCGGAAATGAAAAGTCCGTCACGATTCCGGCAGCGACATGTGCCAAGATTGAACTTGTTACGGCGGAGGGCAGTACGGTCCTGAAGGACGGTCTTGCCTTGCAGGCTGGCGAAGTTCTCGACGGCACATTCATGAGCGCGAAGGCGCTCCGCGCGTTCCTTGCTGAGCAGATGTGCGCCAGCAAGGAGGCGGGTACGCTCTTCTCACTTCATATGAAGGCCACAATGATGAAGGTTTCCGATCCCATCATTTTCGGTCACTGCGTCTCCGTATTCTACAGGGATGTATTCGAGAAGCACGCCAAGCTCATCGCTGAGCTCGGCGTGGACGTCAACAACGGCCTGGGGGATCTTTATTCCAAGATCGATCGACTGCCGACGGAGGAACGTGCGCAGATTGAGGCGGATATCGCTGCGGTCTACGAAACCGCTCCTGACATCGCGATGGTCGATTCCGACAAGGGTATTACCAACCTCCACGTGCCAAGCGATGTGATCATTGATGCCTCCATGCCGGCTGCGATCCGGAGTTCCGGCCAAATGTGGAATAAGGATGGCGAACAACAGGATACGAACTTTGTGATTCCCGATCGCTGCTATTCAGGCGTTTACGCGGCGACCGTTGACTTCTGTAAGAAGCACGGAGCCTTTGATCCCGCGACGATGGGGACCGTTCCCAATGTCGGCCTGATGGCTCAAAAAGCCGAAGAGTATGGTTCGCACGACAAAACTTTTGAAATACCCGCTGCCGGTATTGTCCGAGTGAGCGATGCCTCTGGCAATGTACTTTTCGAGCATGAAGTGGAAGAGGGCGACATCTGGCGCGCCTGCCAAGTGAAGGATGCCGCAATTCGCGACTGGGTGAAACTTGCCGTGACACGTGCCCGCGCGACCGGTGCGCCGGCTGTTTTCTGGCTCAACAAGGATCGCGCCCACGACGCCAACCTCATTGCCAAGGTGGAGGCCTACCTCAAGTTACATGACACAGAAGGTCTGGACCTGCGTATTCTGGCTCCTGTCGAGGCGACTCAATTCACTCTTGAGCGCGCGAAGGCCGGCGAGGATACCATCTCCGTAACGGGTAATGTCTTGCGTGATTACCTCACCGATCTATTTCCGATCCTGGAGCTCGGTACCTCGGCCAAGATGCTTTCGATCGTGCCTTTGATGAATGGTGGCGGCCTCTTTGAGACAGGAGCCGGTGGTTCCGCGCCGAAGCATGTCCAACAGTTTGAGAAAGAGAACCACCTCCGTTGGGACTCTCTAGGTGAGTTCCTTGCACTCGGGGTCTCTCTCGAGCATCTTGCGACTGTCTTCGGTAATGAAAAAGCGCAGACACTCGCTGAGACCCTCGACGTGGCCAACACCAGATTTCTCGAAGAGAACAAGTCACCTTCGCGGAAGGTTAAAGAGCTCGATAATCGCGGCAGTCATTTCTACCTCGCGCTATACTGGGCCCGAGCGCTAGCCGACCAGGATAAGGATGCTGAATTGAGGGCTCGCTTTACACCACTGGCGGAGACGCTCACCAACAACGAGGCGATGATCGTTGCTGAGCTGAACGCAGCGCAGGGGGTACCTATGGACATCGGTGGCTACTACCGTCCAAGCGATGCACTGGCCGCTAAGGCCATGCGCCCGAGCGAGACCTTCAATGCCGCGCTCGCCGCGCTTTAGAGCAACTGTAATAGATAGATATCCGGCTAGGCACAAGCTACGTCGGACACAGGGGGGCTCATCGGCGCACCGCCGATGCTACTCGCAAGCGCTCAGTAGCATACAGCGTAAGCTGGATGAAGAGACCCTATCCTAAGCGTTGGAGTGCGCCCTTTAGGGCGTCCGTATCTATCTTTGCTACCAGCTCAGACCCTTACAGTAGATACTATTCATCCACAGGTCGGCTGCTGACGATACGCCATTCACCTTCTGAGTTCTTACCGATGGTGAATCGGCTCTCGAAGTGGTTTTCGGTCGCATAGATGACCCGCATACGGAGCATGGGCTCTAGTGTCGGGCCGTATCGGATACCCTTGTGTTCAAACTCGATTACTTCCTCGGGGGCACCGCTGAGCGGTTCGAAGTCGATCCTCTCGATCGGTAAGCCCAATTCGTAGAGTAGAGCATTCCGAAGCATGTTGACGGTATTTTCAGTGCTGCCCTCAAGTTCATAAAGTGTCAGCATCGGCTCAGCGGTTTGGGAGAGATTCGCCTCTTTGTATCGTTCCGCAAATGCCTCGAGAGCCTGTGGAGCGGTTTTCCTCAGATCGCAGCCAAGCAGTAGCAGGCAAATGATAAGCAGGGTAAGCGGCTTCATATCGAGCCTGCCGGCATGTCCGCGGCTTTAGGCGTTTTCTTCAATTTCGGACTCGGACTTCTCTTGTCGTCCCGAAAAGTCCTTGTTGGCTGCCGGTTTGGAGCTGACTGTTTCAAGCAAAGGATTCGGTGTTGCTTGAATGTTCGATTCGATGCGCCCACTCTTGAATCCAGTGGCAACGATGTTGATCTGGCCGAGGCTCTCGATGCCCAAATTTTCCGTCAGTGCTTTTCGGAGATGTGTCTGAAGGGTCTCTTCAACGGCCCGTAGACGGCCTCCGCCGAGAAGCTTAAGACGCACCTCAAAGTGTATCGTTGCTCCCTTGACCAGAATCTTAACCTGAGGCTTCGTCACCTCCTGCAGTTGCTCGCAGGAGGTCTGCACGAGTTCCACAATCGCGTGGCGACTCACCAAGACGCGACCATTGTCCGTTGCGTAAGCAACCACGTTCTTCGGTTGCCGTCGAATTAAGAGCAACAAAATGAATACGAGAACAAGCGCGGCTCCTCCGGCATAGAAGAACTCCGGCTGGTTGAGGTGCTCAAGCGCGCTGCTGAGTTCGTCGAAGATCATGGCTGTGCTAGGGGGCGTGATCTAATCGGTATTGTGTGCTTCGTCGTTCCAATCCTCGTCGCCGGATTTTTCATCATCCGTGCGAACACCATCGATGACGACATTGACCCGAGCGACGCTCTTGCTCGTCATTTTTTCAACTTGTTCGGCAATGCGTTGCTGGATCTCCGATGCAACGGATGCGAGCTCAACGCCGAAACGGAGAATCACACGGATTTCGATTTGGTAGTCGCCGACCTCGTCCTCTTCCACGCGGACCCCACGCTCATCGCTCTTTTTGGAAAAGATTTCAGCGATCCCGTCCACAAAACCTCCACCAACTGCAGCCACACCGCTGACCTCAAGCGCAGCCAGTCGAACGATACTTGCGACGACACTGTGGTTGATGCGGATTTCTCCCAGAGTATTGGAGTCTTCCGATACGGTTGGGATGGTTGATTCGTTTTGGTGATCCGATTCCTTACTCATAGTGCCTTATAGGTTTAGGTTAGATTTGCTTAAGTGTAAATATCCTTCGGTACACGTTCGAAGAATTCTTCGATGAATTTTGTCGTCGCTTTGCCCGCACGGAAGTGGGGGTCCCGAATGATCGCCCGGGAAAAGGGGATATTCGTTTTGATGCCGCGGACCAGATACTCGCCGAGCGCGCGGTCCATACGGTCGAGCGCGAGCTCACGGGTCCTCCCGAAAGTCATGACTTTGGCAATCATGCTGTCGTAGTAGGGCGGAATGGTATAGCCACTGTAGCAATGGGAGTCGATGCGCACACCGTGGCCGCCGGGAGCGTAGTAGAGGCTAATCTCTCCCGGGCAGGGTGCAAAGTTACGGGCGGGGTCCTCTGCGCAGACCCGGCATTCGATGCAGTGCTTGGTGATCTTGATATCCTTTTGCTCGTAGCTGAGCTTTTGCCCGCTGGCGATGAGGAGTTGTTCCTTGACCAGATCGACCCCGGTCACCTCTTCGGTGACACCGTGCTCCACTTGGATACGGGTATTCATTTCGATGAAGAAATACTCGCCGTTACTGTCGACCAGAAACTCGACCGTGCCGGCACCTTCGTATTTGACGGATTTCGCCAGTTTAACCGCGTCGCGCCCCATTTTCTTGCGGACTTCGTCGGAGATAAAGGGGGAGGGCGCCTCTTCTATGACTTTTTGGTGCCTGCGCTGGACCGAGCAATCGCGCTCACCGAGGTGAATCACATTACCGTATTGGTCGCCCAATACCTGGATCTCGATATGGCGGGGTGCCTGCAGGAAGCGCTCAAGATAAACGGCTCCGTTGCCGAAAGCTTTTTCTGCTTCGTTGCGAGCATTGTTATATTCCTTCGCAAATGCGACCGCGTTGTGTGCAGTGCGCATGCCCTTGCCGCCGCCACCGGCGACCGCCTTGATAATCACGGGATAGCCGATCTTTTTGGCTGTGGCTAATGCGTCTTTTTCATTGTCGACTGTGCCGTCGCTGCCGGGGATGACTGGGACCTTGGCTTTTACGGCCATTTCACGGGCTTTCGCCTTGTCGCCGAAATTAACAATAGCGTCCTTCCCCGGGCCAATGAACTTGATATTGCACTGGGCGCATTGCTCGGCGAAGTCGGCGTTCTCTGCGAGGAAACCGTAGCCTGGATGAATGGCGTCGACATCGGCGATCTCGGCGGCCGCGATGATGCGGTCAGCCTTTAAATAACTGAGATTACCCGCGGGTGGCCCAATGCAGATGGCTTCGTCCGCCAGTTGGACGTGGAGCGACTGCTCGTCCGCTTCGGAGTAGACGGCGAGCGTCTTGATTCCGAGTTCGTTACAGGCGCGAACGATGCGAAGTGCAATTTCGCCGCGGTTTGCGATGAGTACCTTTTTGATCATCCAAATGGTCCAAGTGGACTAGGCAGTTTTTACCTTGAAGAGCGGTTGGCCGAATTCGACTGCTTCGCCGTTCTCGACGAGAACCTCAGTGATGGTACCACTGAGCTCTGCTTGAATCTCATTCATGACCTTCATCGCCTCGATAATACAGACGATGCTGTCTGCTCCGACCTTCTCGCCTACTTTAGTGAAGGGGGGCGTTTCAGGTGATGCCGCGGCATAGAATGTGCCTACCATCGGGGACTTGACGATAGAGATACCTTCTTCGGCGACGGGCGCGGCCGCGCCGGCCGATTCTGCCGCCGATGCTGGAGCCGGATTTGTTGGAAGTGGTGCCGCTGCTTGGGCGACCGGTGCCGCCTGAATAATCTGAGGCGCCTCGTTTCCTTTACTGCTTAGACGCAGCTTTAGTCCCTCTTCTTCATATTCGAACTCGGCTATTTCCGAGCGCTTCATGAGGTCGATGACTTGCTTGATGAGTTTGATGTCCAAGGTTGAGTCCTTTCTTACGGCTTTAGTTGGTGAGTGAAAAACAGGGACGGCCGAAGGAAGACGGCCGAATCCTTTATGAATTAGCCGGTATGAAAGGCTAGCTTTTCGACATGTGCAACGTCTTTGTTCGCTCGGAAAATAGGGCTTTCATTCGGAGTCGAGTCATTGCATCCTTCGTGAGTATGCCCAAATGTTGTTTTCATGACGTAGAAATCGCTGGAATCGTGACCTGCGTGCCGAAGCATGAGCGCTGCATCGATGACGAGCTTGAATTGTTTGGGGGCAATGTGAAGCAGCTTGCACGGCTCAAGAAGACGATCGGTTTGCAGAAGCGCCGGGTCGTGGACGAGCAGACAACCGCGGCCGACCTCTGTTACGCCGCGGCCGAGCGTCTACTGGCAGGGCTGGAGATGGCGGCCGGGGAAATCGATGCGCTGATTTGTGTGACGCAAATGCCGGATTATTCACAGCCGTGTAACGCCGCAGTTCTCCACGGCCGGCTCGGTATGGGAAAAGACTGTGCGGCTTTCGACGTGAATCTCGGCTGTTCCGGTTATGTTTATGGACTTTGGTTGGCGCAATCAATGGTTGCGAGCGGGGGCTGCAGACGTGTCCTGCTGCTGGCCGGGGACACGATCAGTCGGATTGTGCATAAAAAAGACCGGGCGCTTGCGCCCTTATTCGGTGACGGTGGCAGTGCGACCCTGATCCAGTCTGCAGAGGGCGCGCCTGTCGCCTACTTCAGTTTGCGGACGGATGGCACAGGCTTTAATCATTTGATGGTTCCGGCGGGCGGTGCACGTTGCCCGAAGTCTCCCGAGACTGCGAAGGCAGCCGAGGATGAAGCTGGTAACTTACGCGCGCCCGAGAACCTCTTTATGGACGGGGCCGAGGTTTTTAATTTCTCGATAACGGAAGAGCCGCATTCGGTGACAGAGCTTCTCGAATATGCCGGGATGGATGCAGAGGAGGTGGACTATTATGTATTCCACCAGGCGAATCGCTACATCCTTAGCAATATAGCCAAGCGGTTGAAGCTCGACCTTGATAAAGTGCCGATGCAAACGGTGGAGAAGTATGGCAACCAGAGCTCTGCTTCGATTCCTTCAGCGATCTGCGGTGAACTCTCGGAGCGTGTAAAGGGGGGTGAGGGCGCTCGGTTACTGTTGTCAGGCTTTGGGGTCGGTCTTTCATGGGCGAGCTGTCTGGTCGAGTTGCCGGTGCTTGCCGTCTGTGAAGTCATTGACTATCCTTCGAATCATAAAAATACTGATTAAAATATGGATGAGTTCATTCGTCATTTCGAGGGGAGTTTAGATGATGTGGAGCCTGGCTCGTTGACGCCGGAGACAGAATTTCGAAGCTTACCCTCCTGGGATTCCCTCGCCGTACTCCTGATAACCGACATGATCGATCTTGAGTATGGCCTCATTCTAAAGAAGGAAGAGTTTGCCAAGGCGCGAAGCCTTGGGGACTTGCATGCATTAATCGTGGCCAAGTTGGCAAAGTAGATTTCGATGAAGGATCTGTATATTGTAGGCGCCGGAGGATTCGGCCGCGAGGTGTACTCTTGGTTGCAGGATGAGGGGACGCTCATAAAGGAGAATCACTTTCGTGGATTTTTGGATGACAATTCCACTGCCTTGGATGGATTCGATTTGGATGCCGGGATCGTGGGCTCTGTGTCGGAGTTCAGTGATTTCTCGAATGCCGTCTTCATCTGCGGGATTGGAACGGTTTCAGTAAAGAGAGAGCTTTGTGCGGACTTACATCGCAAGGGTGCGAAATTTCTTCGTTTGATTCATCCAACGGTAATCATGGGGCGAAATGTTCAACTTGGAGAAGGGGTCGTTCTCTGTCCGAGGGTGACACTTACCTGTGATATTCGAGTCGGGGACATGGCGATGATTAACTGTCATAGCAGTGCAGGTCACGATGCCGTGATCGGCAATTGGACGACGATCAGTGCGCACTGTGATCTCACTGGCGCGAGTGAAATAGGCGACGGGGCATTTCTGGGGTCCGGTTGTCGTCTGTTGCCCACCAAAAAGGTTGGCGATGGAGCAATCGTTGGCCCGGGATCTGTTGTTATGAGAAATGTTCCTGCGGGCGCGCGCGTCTTTGGCAGCCCCGCGAGGGAATTCTAGAGCGTATTTGTTTCGGTCCGGGGACCCTGGGCCAATCCGATTTCAGCAAGGCCATCCAATATTTCACTGAATCCTGGCAGTTCACGAAGCTCTGCGATGGATTGATTACTGGAGAGCCGTATGAAGAATTGTTCTTGGCGGAGTTTAAGGCCGTAGGTTTTGATATCGAGTAGTGCCCCAAAGATATTGGGCACACCCTTTTGTTTGTAACCAAAAGGCTTCCCTCCAACTAAGTGCCAGAAATATACGTTTTGAGCGCTACCGTCTTTTTCGTAGATCCCGAATTCCGCGTTGCTGAACATTCTGCCATTTCCTTCAAAGGGAATGGCATACTGACGATCCAATCGCTTCCAACCATTGAGCACCCAGCAGGTGTCGGGAGTATGGGCGCCTGCCCATCTATAGGAGGCTTTCCCGGGGGTCCAGTAGGCGATGTAGAGCCCGACGAATGAATTGCCGTATTGGTAGACGCGGAAAATCGCATCATCGAAATTGAGGAATTGGCTGATTCTCGCACTCGATTCGGGCGACTCCGCCATATCAAACTCTTCTATGGACCATCCGGGCAGCTTGTTCGGCAATATTTCGGCAAGGGTTTTATGGAGAGTCGGTTCGGGCGGGGGTATGACTGCGAAGTAAGCTCGAAGGGAGAGCGCGACAAGGAGTATTGCCGAGGCCAGGATTAAGAGTAGTTTTCTCATCAATGTTATTCGTTCGACTCCGGCAGAGAATCTAAGTTCTCGCGAAGATACAAGCATTTGAGTGTGCGGGTTCGGGCGAAATTATGGGTTTACCTCGGCGAGTTCACTCTATTGCCTACCTCCCGAAAAGGGCTGCTTGCGCACCTGAATTGTATGGCCTCCATTATAGATAAACACGGCAATGTTGCCTTCTTCGGAAAGCTTTCTTGGGCGAATACCGTCGACTGGATGGTGACGTTTTGCCTTGGGGGCATCATTATGCTAACAACGATCAAGCTTGGTGGCGTACGTCCGGATACCCACTTGGCAATCCTTCCCCTGTATGCCATTCTCTTGACGCTGCATGGCCTCTGGTTCGTTCTCAATCGGGAGTCTCCCAAGCGCTTGAGCTACATCCCCCTGCTCTTCATCCCCGCGCTCTTATGGATGCTTTTGAGTGTGGTCTGGCGATCGCCCGTCCCCTGGCTTGGTTGGTATGAATTCGTTTATGCGTTGCAGGCCTTTATCGTGTTATGGGTCCTGATAAACAATGTAAGGACGCGGGCTCACCTCTGGTGTCTTATTCTATTCAGTCTCTTGCCTGCCACTGTCGCCACTTTTAATGGTTTTTACCAATTCTTCCAAGATCCGAAGAGTATGGTGGACGCGATGACGCCTTATCCTCTGGTTCTGCATGCGGAGTTCCTCGGCCGTGCCACCGGTTCCTTTGCCGATCCTAATTCGTTTGCCGCCTTTCTGACGATTCTCATGCCGCTGTTACTGGTCGGGGTGGCCGTCAAGCGACTTTCGCTGATCCTGCGTCTGCTTTGTTTCTACATTGCGGTTATGCTGCTAATTGGAATCGTCTTCACCCAAGCCTATTGGTCTTTGCTAACGGCGGTTATGGTGATCGCAGTCGTGCCTTGGTTTTGTTTTCGAAAAGTGAAGACTCGCGCGCTTTTCTCTCTCTTGGGTGCGCTCTCGGTGAGCCTCATTTTCACGGGATTGGTCGTCTTGCATCCTCTTTTTGCCAAGGGCATCAAGCATGCCGCCTCTGTAGATGGTGAAGGAGTTCGCGTCGTTCTCTGGGATGAGGGCTTGGCCATGTTCGCGGAGAGTCCGATCTTTGGGCAGGGAGCAGGGGCCTACGGGGCAGCATTCGAGCAGAGCTCTCGTGTCCATCTGCCGGATTCTCCCAACACGCCCCATAACGATTTTGTTTTGATCCTCAGCCAGTATGGTGCCATCGGCGCCCTTCTTTTGGTCGTCCCCGTTATCTTCATCGTTTTGCGAGCCCTGAGGGTTCTTGGAGGTGAGCCCTATGCAATCAAGCCGATGGAATCGAATAGGAAAATAATGCCACCGAAGCGGTTCTTTATATCGATCGGTTTCACAGGTTTCATCGCCTGTGGTTTATGCATGTGCTTTACCTTCCTACTTTATGTCCCTGCGCTGGTTCTCTATCTTACATTAACATTCTGCATTCTTGTGAAGGCGAGCTTCGCTCGCAGTCTTGCGGTGCCTGGCGGATTGGCTTTCCGATTTGCCTATCTCTTTTTGGCTTTAGGGGCTGGTTGGTCTTTTTATGTCTTTGGTGCCCACAAGCTCGAGGCGCAGGCGCTCGAATTGAGAGGGCGTCAGCAGCTGGATCATTTGGTGGATATGCGGGTCCATGTCTCGGGGAATACGGATCTTTTGGATCAAGTGATCGTGCTCTATGAAGATGCCCTCATCGTGGATGAGAGCAATGTGGATGCCTGGATAGGCCTGAGCTCGGCTGTTTGTCAGCTGTATTTTCAAAATCCCTCCGAGTTTGATTCAATTGGGTCTCGTGCTGTCACGTGTGCAGAGAGGGCGGTGGCCTTGGGGCCGCAGTATTGGATGTCCTGGGCACAGTTGGGGGTGGCCAATGCCTTATATGGTGACGCCGCGGTTGCAGAGGCGTCCTTACTCAAGGCTTTGGAGCTTGCTCCCAATAGTAGTAACGCTCACTACTACTATGCTGCCTTTCTCGGCGGCTATGGTGATCGGCGTGAAGAAGCCCTCAGTCTGGTCGAAAAGGCCCTCCGGATCAATCCGGGTAACTCTGCTGCCCGCCGTTTGGAACAGAAACTCTTGATTCTATAGCCGTGCCCCGCTTCATCCTGCTACTCCTTTTGGTATTATCGACCCAAGCCGGCCTTGCTGACGGTTGGGTGCATGGCTCGCTCGTTTTCCTAGAGGTTGAGGGCGAAGTGAGCGTGACCCAGTTGGGCACAGATTCATCGACGATATCGGCAGAGGAGACCCCCAGGCCTCTAAAAGGCTTGCTGAATTGTGAAGCGGGTCCGGCAGCCCGAGTTGCTTTCAGCGCATCGAACCGAATGTTTGTCGAGTTTACCGGCGAAGGGAGTTTTTCAATCGAGCGTTTTGAACAGGTCGCCTCTGCCGTTCAGGCTTGGCAAGCTTCCGAGCGGGAAACCGGTCAGAGTCGCATGATTTACAATTTTCGCTCAGGACAAATGCGACTCGATAGTCGACGCATGAATGAGATCTCGCAGTGTCTTATCGAAACACCGCTCGGCAAGATCACTCTGCGGGATGCTCTCGTTTTTGCGGAAATATACTTTGATCCAAGAAGTCAGCTTTTCAACTTTACTCTATCTTGCAGTCAAGGCCGTGTGCGTTTCAGCGATCATAATGATCTGACTTATACACTCCGAACGGGGCAGCGACTTTCAGCGGTGGGTTCTCGTATGGCACCCTCGATTGAGGTGGCTAAAATGACGGCTCAAGGCAGAGACCGTATGGCTGAATTTCTCAAGGCAGTGGAGCGGAATGTAGAGGCGGCGAACGATTTGGTCGCCTACCAATCGCGCCTGGAGCCGATC
This sequence comes from Opitutales bacterium, assembly GCA_049598495.1. Classification (GTDB taxonomy): domain Bacteria; phylum Verrucomicrobiota; class Verrucomicrobiia; order Opitutales; family Coraliomargaritaceae; genus Thalassobacterium. The sequence goes on along the minus strand of JBMYNR010000020.1, from coordinate 14,938 downwards.
CGCGATCTCTCGAGTCCGGTTACGGCACGAAGACAGAAGACAGCACCTGATTTCACTCGACGGCCAATTGTCATCGAGCGCGCGCGGGAATCTCAGGCGGTGACGCCCTTTCGGGGTGAGATACCTCCGCCGTCTGCCGATCAGGCGGATCTCTTCTAGATGTTAAAAATCACCACAATGGCCTAATGGAGGCCGGTTTGCGCGCCTGAAAAATTGGACAAAGCCCAATCGGTCGTAGCCCGCGACAATCGCTCTTCAGGCGGTCGTTCAGTCACCACACCCGGGCAAAACACAAGCGACAACTCAACAAACACTCAACTGCGTGGCGGACTGCCTAAATGCAGAGTACTCTAAGTCCGACGCGCCCTTTCGCGAAGTGATATCAGTTAATAATGCGGCATTTCCCGATCGACCTCGTGGGCCCATGCGTGGATGCCGCCCCTCATATTGAGGGCGTTCTTGAAGCCCTTGGCCTCGAGAAACTGGACAACATTCAAGCTGCGCATGCCATGATGACAAAAGACAACGAGCGGTGCATGGCTGTCTAGTGCGTGATAGCGCTCCGGGACCAGTCCCATCGGGATGTGAAGAGCCCCTTCGATTCGGCAGATATCGAGCTCGTGATCTTCACGAACATCGAGGAAAATAGCTTCCGCATGATTATTCCTTAAAATAGCAGCTTCCTCGACACTGATTTCCTTGTTCATTCGACAAGTTTCATGATGATGGTCAGCAAGATGTCAAAGATACCCGCAATTATTGTCCCCGCCCGATTGGCCTCCCAGCGCTTCCCGAGAAAACTCCTACATGAGGTCCGCGGGAAGCCGATTGTCCTGTGGACCGCCGAGCGGATTCAGGCCGTTGCCCCGGAGTTTCCCCTCTATTTTGCGGTGGATGACGATGCACTGGAGGCCTGTCTCGCCGGGGCAGGGTATCGAGTTGTTCGGACGAGGCCGGAGCATCCGAGCGGCACCGATCGTTTGGCGGAGGCAAACTCAATTATTGGTGCTGAGGCAGTGATCAATGTCCAAGGCGATGAGCCGCTCGTCACTGGAGAGCAGATTCGCGCCCTGGCAGCGGGCCTTGATGGAGACGCAGCCATTGCCACCCTTGCAGTTCCTTTCGATCAACCGGAAGATTTCGCCAATCCGAACCAGGTTAAGGTTGTGTGTGGGCACGACGGATATGCGCTCTATTTTTCCCGCTCCCCGATTCCCTATGCTCGGGACAGTGGCGGTGTGGTAGATGCGGCATGGTTGTCGACGAACCGTTGCTATCGACATCTGGGTCTCTATGCCTACCGGGCAAACTTCTTGAAGGCATTCTCCGGACTCAAGTCGGGCTTTTTGGAGCAAACTGAGAAACTGGAGCAACTCCGAGCGTTGGAGCATGGCTATCGTATCCATGTGGGTATGACCGATCAGGCAACGGTTGGCATTGATACCTCGGAGGATCTAGTCGCCTTTGAGGCTGCTTTGGATTAGGGCGTGTCCAGGCGCACCCTGGAGTATCGAGTATGCTGTGACACGGTGGACCCCGTCCGGATCTCTAAGGACAGCTTGACAAAGCGCCTCGCTCGGCCCCGTATTCCTTTATGCCAGCCGCTCCTGTAGAACTCGAGCTCGATCCACTCGACCTTCCCGATTCGCGTGGCCACTTCGGCGCATACGGTGGTATGTATGTGCCTGAGACGCTGATGACGCCGCTTTTCGAATTGACCGAAGCGTATGAATCGGCCCGGAAAGATCCTGCTTTTAAAAAGGAATTGGATCAGCAACTGCATGAGTTTGCAGGCCGTCCGACCAATCTGTATTTTGCTGATCAGCTGACCAAGCATTGCGGCGGAGCCAAGATCTATCTTAAGCGTGAAGATTTGCTGCACACAGGTGCGCACAAGATCAACAACGCGCTTGGGCAGGCACTTTTGGCGAAGCGTATGGGCAAGAGGCGTATCATTGCCGAGACCGGTGCGGGCCAGCACGGCATCGCAACGGCTGCGATGTGCGCGAAGATGGGCTTCGAATGTGTCATTTACATGGGAGAGGAAGATATGCGCCGCCAATCCCTCAACGTTTATCGCATGCGACTCTGCGGCGCCGAGGTGCGTGGGGTTTCTGCGGGGCAGAAGACGCTCAAGGAGGCGGTCAATGAGGCGATGCGTGATTGGGTTACCAATGTTCGCACCACGCATTACATCATCGGCTCTGCCCTGGGTTCACATCCTTTCCCGATGATGGTTCGCGACTTCCACCGCGTGATCGGTGAGGAGTGCCGTCGCCAGATTCTGGAAAAAGAAGGTCGTTTGCCGGACGAAGTCGCGGCCTGTGTCGGCGGGGGCTCCAATGCCATCGGTATTTTCTTTGCCTTCCTAAAGGATATGGAAGTTCGGCTGACCGGTGTGGAGGCAGGCGGCCGTGAGATTAAGCGAGGTCACCATGCGGCCCGTTTTGAGGGTGGCCAACTGGGTGTATTGCAGGGAGCTAAGACGTGGATCCTTCAGGATCCGGAGGGTCAGATCGATCTGACCCATTCCGTTTCTGCGGGTCTCGATTATGCTGCCGTGGGACCAGAGCATGCCTATTACAAGGAAAAAGGCAGGATTGATTTCGGATACGCGACCGATGCAGAAGCCCTACAGGCCTTTCAGGATCTTTGCTCGGTTGAGGGGATTGTTCCTGCCTTGGAGTCCTCGCACGGTATTGCTTATACGATGCAGCGTGCCCGCGAGATGTCTCCGGATGAAATCATCATCGGCAACTTGAGTGGCCGCGGGGACAAAGATGTGCAGGAGGCGGCTCGTGTCTTGGGAAATACGGAGACGCTGAAAAGCTGAAACTCTGAAATATGAATATGCACAAGCGCAGTGGACTTGCTTTCCGAGATCGTCGGTGCAGTTTCGCCATCCGTCATCACTCATCCGTTATTACCAGCCATGCTTCTTGTTATCGATAATTTTGATTCGTTTACTTATAATCTGGTTCAGTACTTTGGGCAATTAGGGGTCGAGCAGAAGGTCTTTCGTAATAATGCGATTACGGTGGAGGAGGCCCTTGAACTCAACCCTGACCGGGTCATGATTTCTCCGGGTCCCTGCTCGCCGAACGAAGCGGGCGTTAGTCTGGCAATGATTGATGCATTTGCTGGAAAGAAACCGCTGTTGGGCGTCTGCCTCGGGCACCAGAGCATCGGCCAGCATTTTGGGGCTAGGGTGGTTCGTGCGGATCGCCTCATGCATGGCAAGACTAGCCCGGTGAAACACCGGGACACCGACATCTTCGAAGGGCTCCCCAACCCGATGGAAGCGACCCGCTATCATTCTCTGCTCGTCGAGCGTGAAACTTTGCCCGATTGTCTGGAAGTCACTGCCGAGACGGATGCGGGTGAGATTATGGGTCTGGCTCACAAGGAACTCCCCGTCTGGGGCGTGCAATTTCATCCTGAATCCCTTGCGACTGAGCAAGGCATGAAAATGCTGGAGAACTTTCTCGAGCTCTAGTGGCTCATGTGGGCTAGACCACTAAATATAGTGTTTGCCATGGCCGAACGCTACATTTAGTTGAATATCTATAATTATTCAGAGTGGACTGCCCTCTAACTCCTCTATTTCTGGCTACTGAATAAACTATGCGTTGCCCCAAATGTGCATCTCTCGAGACCAAGGTGCTCGACACCCGGACGGGTAAAAACGAAACCTCGATCCGCCGCCGCCGTGAGTGTCTCGACTGCGGCTATCGCTTTACGACGATTGAGGAGGTCCTTCACGCGGACTTGCAAGTAGTTAAACGCGATGGTCGCCGTGAGGATTTCGACCGTGCGAAGATGCTGGGTGGTCTCCGTAAGGCTGTGGAGAAACGTCCGATCGATGTCCTGCAGATCGAGATGATGATTGCCGATGTTCTCGCGACCTTGGAAAAAGAATTTGATCATGAGATTCCCGCCCACGCAATTGGCGAGCAAATCATGCTGCGCCTGAAGCATCTCGATCAAATTGCCTATGTGCGCTACGCTTCCGTTTACAAGGACTTCCGCGATCTATCCGAACTCGCTCAGGAAATCAATGAATTGAAGGAGTCGACCGAAAATGCCCAAAGCTAAGTCGGCCCCAGTCGATCAACTACGCACCTTGAATGAAATATTGGGGCGAATTTCGGATCATGACCGCGCTGAACACGCCCGTCGCGCGCTTGAATTCGCTCATCGGGAGCATCCTGAAGAGCTGGAGGCAATTCCGCTTGGCGAATACGTGGATCGGCTTGCGGAAATTCATTTTGGCGAACATGAAACGATCTGTGAATGTGCTTTCGCCCATTGGCATGTCCCTCGCTTGGATGATTTTAGCCCTCTTTGGATCCGGCAGGCAATTGTCGCGGAGATGAAGAAGCTGGCTGGTCGGCGTGAAGCGCTCTTGCTGGTCACGGGCCTACGTGAGGCGGTTTGTCCCGCAGGCAAATATTGGACGAAGCATCGCGAGGTCCAATACCAACGCGTTCGCAACTGGATCGATGAGTTGGTGTGCGCCTGGGCTACGCGGGGTTCGCGATTGCACTTGGTTGTCGTCTAAGGCATGTTCATGACAGTTTACCCGGAGAAAAACCCAGATGAGTGATGACCCTTTTTCAGCGAATTATTAACCGTGAGATTCCCGCCAAGATCGAGCATGAAGACGAGCGGTGTATCGTCATCCATGATATCGATCCGCAGGCACCAACTCATTTACTTGTCGTTCCGAAACAATTGATTCCGAGAGTGGCAGAGGCCAATGAAGGCGATGCTTCCCTGCTCGGTCATCTCCTGCTTACAGCAGCCATGGTTGCGGATAAGATGTCGCTCAAGGGCGGTTACCGTATTGTTATCAATAACGGTAAAGATGGCGGTGAGACCGTGCCGCATCTGCACATACATGTGCTCGGTGGCCGCGCCATGGCCTGGCCTCCGGGCTGAGTCGACGCTAGAGCAATGGGCTCTGAATATTGGCCTCGTAGGCCTTGAGCAGTTTCGTATCGGCGACGAAGGGGCCGCCCGGCACGATACTGGCGAGAACAAGCCAGCCGGTTAGTTTCCACGACCAACGATAGTCCATCTGGCCGAGGAAAGCGAAGCCAAGGTAAGCCATCCAAAGGATCCCGTGAGCCATCCCGACGGGGCGAATGAGTACATCGTTCTCCCAGATGTATTTCATCGGCATAGCCACGAAAAAGAGAAGGATGGCCGACCAGCCTTCCCAAAAACCAATTGTGCGAACCCGATGCAGTGTGTTGTCGAAACGAAGCATTATGTGTTTAAGTCCCAGACGCTCGCTAAGATCAAGCCGCTTCGAAGTGCTGTCGTTCACTTCGACCAGCGTGCACGCTGAATCGATTGACTAGGTTTGACGTATTCCTTGAATCCAATACAAAAACAGCATGAAAGTTACCCGTCGCAATTTTCTAAAAGCTACAATTGGGTCAGCCGCACTTGCCGGTTCGCCGGTCGCGATCGCCAAGGCGGCCGAGGGGACGAAGATTCCCAAGCGTAAATTCGGCCGCCACGACGATATGTTGACGGTGGTGGGCATTGGTGGGCACACGCTTTATTACACTGGCTCGCAGAGGGAGGCGAACGAGGTCGTCCACCGTGCCTATGACCTCGGCGTTAATTTTTTCGAGAATGCATGGGGATACCACAAGGGTGTTTCGGAGGAATACATGGGCAATGCCCTAAAGGGAAAGCGGGACAATGTTTTCCTCATGACTAAATTTTCCAACTTTAGAGGTGATGGGGATCCCACCTTGGAAGGTGCTATGAAGCATCTTGAGGATTCGCTCCGTCGACTAAAGACAGATTATCTGGATCTTTGGATGATGCACAACGTCGTTGGTGATGATGCGCAGGATGCTTACAAATCTGACGGTGCGATTGAGGCGATCGAGTTGGCGAAAAAGCAAGGCAAGATTCGTTATGGTGGCTTCACCGGGCACACGGACCCCCAGGTGCATCGGGATATGATTGAAGGTGGTTATGAGTGGGATGCGACTCTCATGCCTGTCTCTGTTGTTGGGGCTTTGAAGTCGCGGGCTTTTGAGGAGGACACGATGCCTCTTTGTGAGAAGCATAATATCGCGGTGCTGGGAATGAAGGGTTTCGGGGGGAGTCGTCGCACCCACTTGCACGGGCAAACCAATGTCGAGGAAGTAATACGCTATGCTTTAAGCTACGATCAGGTCTGCACACATGTTGTGGGGATCGACAAGGTGGATTATGTAAATCAGGCGGTTGCTGCCAGCGCTGCGAGGCCGATGTCTTCGGGTGATCGTGCGCAGTTCGCGGTCAACGATACCCCGGATTCTCCGGACTACTCCGCCATGATGCACGGTGGGGAACTCTACGAAGACGGTTGCTGTTCAAGCCGCAGCCAGCATCGGGCTTAAAGCTGGTTAATCCGACTGGCCAGGAAGCCTGCCCCGAAACCGTTATCGATATTGACCACGCTTACTCCGCTGGCACAGCTATTCAGCATGGTGAGGAGGGCGGAGAGCCCGCTGAAATTGGCACCGTAGCCGACACTTGTGGGCACTGCAATGATGGGTGCTTTAACAAGGCCGCCGACCACGCTCGGTAGTGCCCCTTCCATGCCTGCCACCACGACGACGACACGGCAGCTTCGAATCGTATCCAGGCTCGCCAGCAAGCGGTGGAGACCGGCGACGCCGCAGTCGTATATTCTCTCGATTCGGTTGCCATAGAATTCTGCAGTTATTCGTGCCTCTTCCGCGATGGGAAGATCAGAGGTGCCGGCACAAACGATCGCGATTTTGCTCTCGCTTAGCTCGGGTTCATAGCTGCGGAGTTCCACTAGCTGAGCTTGTTCGTGATAGACCGCTCCCGGTAATGAGGCCTGGATACTTGATGCAACTTCCGGGGTGATACGTGTCGCGAGGATATTCTGCTCCCGCTCCAGCATCGTTCCCATGATCTCGATCATCTGGCTGGAAGTCTTACTCTCACCGTAGATGACCTCCGGTGTGCCGTTTCGCTCTTCACGCTCAATATCCACACGACTGTGTCCCAGGTCATGAAACCCCATAAGCTGTGCCTCCGCAGTTTCCAGATCGAGTTCGCCGCGTTGTAGTGCCTCCAGAGTTTTTCGAATGTCCATGTTATTTTCTTATTTGGTCGAGGATTTTTCTTACCTCAGCGATCGATTTGCCGGTTTCTTTTGCAATGCGTGCGCAGTCGTCGTATTCAAACTTATGAGACTTTGTGCCATCCGGAATTTCAGATATCTTGACTCGGACCGGTCCAAACTCTGTTTCGACTATACTTTCAATTCTAGGCAGCTTCGTTCGCTCCCATTGTTGACGACGGATGCCTAGACTGCGGCTATGTTTAAGGATAATGTCTTCAAGTCTACTTCTCTCCGTTTCGTAGGTGAGGCAGTGCACAATGCTGCCTGGGCGTCCTTTTTTAAAGTAGGCAGGCACTTGCCAACAATCGAGAGCGCCGGCTTCTCGTATTTGATCGCAGAGGAAGCCGACTTCTTCGCCCGTCATGTCGTCGAGGTTGACGGCGAGTTCCCAGACAATGTCAGCCTCTTTCGTAGAGGCATGCGATTCGTCGATCAGGGAGGCATAGAGCACATTGGGTAGCTTGGGGTCGTTGCGTTGTCCGACACCGATGGCTGTGGCGATCTGGCTGCCTTGGGTGGTCGCATTGAATTGGCAGTCGCGCCCGACGAGAAGTGCGGCCCCCGTTGGGGTCGTGGTTTCCTTGTCAGTTCCTCCGGCGCTATAGGGTTTGCCTTCGAGTAAGCGTGCGGTTGCGGGAGCAGGAACCGGCATGCGGCCATGCGCGCACTGGACAGTGCCGCCACCGACTTCGAGCGCCCTGCAAACAATTCGGTCGATGCCGAGGAAATCCCAGCAAATCGCTGCGCCGACGATATCGATGATCGAATCGATCGCGCCAACCTCGTGAAAGTGCACTTTCTCCGCTTCAATGCCATGAGCGGCACCCTCGGCCTTCGCTAGCGCGTGAAAGCAGGCCACTGAGTCCTCCTTTACGCGGGTTGAAAGAGCACTGTTTTCGATGGCCTCGCGAATATCGGAAAAAGTTCTGTGGTGGTGTTCATGTTCGTGGTGGTGTTTAGAGTTTTGGACGGGGTGAAGATGCACGGTGCCGCGTGTTCCGCTTATACCGCCTCGCTGGTCCGATTCGAAATGCAGATGCCAACCCTTGTAGGGTAGCTTGCGTAACTCGGTCTCGAGGGCACTGGGATCGACTCCGAGGCCAATCATCGCCCCTAGGTTCATATCGCCACTGATCCCGGATGGGCAGTTATAGACTAAGGTGGGCATGGGATTTTCCTATTTTGTGAGAACTCTTTGTTAATACGCTTACATGAACCGAGTGCAAGTTGACAGGGTGAAAAAGACCGACAACCTCGAGAGCGGTGAAAATTCTGCATAGTCTGCGCGATTGGTTCGGGGAATGCCCGGGTGCTTTGGTGGCATTTTCCGGCGGAGTGGATAGTTCACTCGTCGCCTTTCTGGCGCAATATTTTCTCGGCAGAGGGCGAACGCTCGCCGTGATTTCGGCGTCGCCTAGTCTCAAGCTATCGGATCTGGATGAGGCGAAAATTTTCGCCAACTCGCATTCGCTTTCGGTTCGAGTGATTGCGACACGGGAGATGGAGAACCCAAATTATTTTAACAACCCGACCAACCGCTGCTACTTCTGTAAGCACACGCTCTACAATGAGCTTGCGGGGCTTCGCGAGGAGTTTTCCGGTTGGTGGGTTCTGAACGGCACGAATAGCGACGACTTGGGCGATTATCGACCTGGCCTGAAGGCTGCCGATGCGTTCGAAGTACGCTCACCGCTTTCTGAATTGGGTATCGACAAGGCAGGCGTGCGCGAACTGGCAGCCCATTTCCAACTCGATTGCTGGAATAAACCGGCCAGCCCTTGCCTGTCCTCGCGTGTGCCTTACGGGGAGCAAATTACAGTCGAGAAATTGCGGCAGATCGAGGCGGCCGAGGCGCTCGTGAAATCAGCCGGATTTGCGGTCAATCGGGTCCGGCATTATGGTGAGCGGGTACGGGTTGAGGTCAGCGCGGAAGAGGTGGGTAAATTACATGTGTTCCGTAGCCAAATCGAGGAGGAGATTCGCGCCCTAGGGTTCAGCGAAGTCGAGTTCGACGAAGAGGGTTTCGTCTCCGGCAAGTTGAATCGTGTGATCGAAAATGCGTAGAACGCTGGCGACAGCCAGTGTTACGGTCTTTTTGCAATCTACTCTAACGCTGAAGAATAACGATCACGATCGCCGTGACCAGAAGCGCCGCACCCGCCAGTCGCCATTTAAAAAACGCGGCCACGCCTTCGCCGCGGTCATAGAAACGGTCGACGATGACCGTCCAGATGGCTCGCGAGGAATAGACGATATTAATGAGCACCGCTTGTCCGGTTAGGCCGATGAGTAGAATGACGAGCGAAGTCTGGAAACCCATAATTGCCGATCCGAGATACATCGGCTTTTGGGCTGACTTGGGTGGGCTCGGATGTTTTCCCAGGAAGGGGACGAGTAGAGCCACTGTCATGAAAAGTGTGGGCGAGAGCCATCCGATCCCGAGTTGGCCGCGCGCCTCCACAACGAGAATATCGCAGGTCGCAAAAAGGACACTGGCACCGAATGCATAATAGGCTGCTTTTCTGCGATTCTTGGTGAATTTTCGCGGCCCCCGCTGGATCATGGCGACGCCGAGTGTCGCTAGGATGGCTGCGATCCAGAGCCAGAGGGGCAGTTCCTGTTGTCCTGTTACGAAGCAGAAGACTGCGACGAGAAGGGTCTTCATCCCGAGCAGTGGGCCGACGATGGAGAGGTCGCCTAACTCGAGGGATTTGACCGAGAGTATACGCCCGAGGAAGAGTGCCACACCTGCACCGACGGCCGTAAGCCATGCGGTTAACTCGAACTCCCCGCGTGAAATAAAGAACAGGGGTAAGGCCCACAGCGCCATCGCGATATTCGTTACGGCGATGGCACGGCGCTTGGTGGCACCCTCATTCAGTGAGCGCTTTATTTGTAGGGAGCCAGCTGCATAAAGAGAGGCCGCGCCGGCAGCACAGGCAATGATCGGAGTCACCATGAGCCTCTAGACTCCGTCAATTACCAGCGTCTACCTGTGTAACCAAAACCGCACCGTCAAAAACTACTTTTTCGCGGAACGGAGCTGTTTCACAAGGACGAATCCCAGCATGGAGAGAGAAGCCGCCAGCAAGAGAAGGTGGTCGGGCTGTGTCACGATGTGGCAGGCCGCCTCGAGTAGCCCCTTATCGTGTCCACTCGGATGTGCGTGGCCGATTGTGGCAAGCGTTGCCCAGAGAGCGAGAATCGTAGCGAATTGTTTCATGTCAGGATGATTTAATGCGTCCGCGTGGGATTGCAAATTCAATATGCTTTAGCTGCCCGGTTTGACTGCTTCGGTGCCCTCGAGTTCCGGTGGGAGCTTGTCGGCTTCGTAGGTCGGGAAACTCAATTCGGCGAGACTGTGGTGCGGCACATCGAATGTCGTCGCTCCGTTGCTCCGGTCGACGATGACGCCAACGGCCACGGGATCCGCACCATGAGCGCGGCATTGCTCCAGCGCTTCAACAACACGCCCGCCACGAGTGATCACGTCTTCCAGGATCAAGACCTTCTCGCCTGGTTCGAATTTGAAATTTCGGCGTAGCGCGAGTTTATCGTCGACCTTTTCGAGGAAGATAAAGCGGGCGCCGAGTTGACGGGCCACTTCCTGCCCGATCACCAGACCGCCCATCGCAGGTCCGACCACGGTCGTGGCACCATAGCCGGAAAGTTTCTCGATCATGATCTCGGCCAGCCGAGTGACTTTATCCATGTATTGGCAGACTTGGGCGCACTGAAAGAAATGGGCACTGTGCAAGCCGGAGCGTAGAAGGAAATGGCCCTCCAGAAGGGCACCGCTCTCTTTGAATATTTGGATAATTTCGTCGTTTGTATCATTCATTCGATGGATTGTGGGTCTTTGCTCGGCAGTGACAAGCTTCCAGCTTGTCGAAATAGGTTGGACGGCAGGCAAGAAGGGGGCTTCAGTTTTGAATTTACGCCCGCTCAAGAGCTTGTCACTAGATTGCTATGCTCAGTCTGTTGCATCGACACATATTCAGGGAGGTTCTCGTTGCCACTGGTCTGGCCATGGGGCTCTTTGTCTTTGTGCTATTGATGGGTAATGCCCTCCGTGATGTGGCTGAACTGGTTGCCGCCGGCAAGCTGGGCATGGGGGTCTTTTTCAAATTGATCGGTCTTCTTATTCCCTATGTAGCGGCGTATGCGTTGCCGCTGGGGATGCTTACGGGCACCCTGATTGCCTTGGGGCGGCTTTCCTCGCAGCGCGAGATAACCGCGATGAAATCTGCGGGACTGAGTCTCTACCAGATCGCGTCCCCTGTCTTTCTGGTCGCATTTGTCGGAATGGTGATGGGGGTTTTGGTCAATCTGCATTATGCTCCGCAGTCGCGATTGGCCTACAAGCAGTTGATGGCGAGTGCGGTGACTGATAATCCCGTTGATTTTATTGAGGAGCGTCGCTTTATCCACGATTTTCCAGGCTACGTGATTTACATGGGTGGTCGCGACGGGCCGACGATGAAGGACTTTTGGATCTGGGAGTTGGACAAAAGGAAGCGGGTCAGCGTTTTTCTGCGAGCTGCCGAGGGCGATCTTAAATATGATGAATCAACTAGCGACTTGATCCTGACCCTCAAGGACGTGATTGCCGAACGCCGAGATGGTGATAACCCGGAGGTCTTTGACGATTCGTCCACCGATACTGTGTTCTTTGGTGAGCTGCCCATCGCTCTGCCGTTGGGTCAACTCTTCGGGGAGAAAGGGAAACGAGCAGTGCGGGCCAAGGAGATGACCCTTGCTCAGCTTTTGGAGCGGCGCAAGCAGGCTCTCGATAAAGAAAGGGAATCGGGCACTGGATCTTCGGAGGATCGCCTCGAGGTGCAGTTGCATGTTCAGAAGAACTTTGCTATGGCCTATTCGGTCTTCTCTCTGGCGGTGTTTGGTATCCCGCTTGCCATCCAAGTCGGCCGCAAAGAGACCTATGCTAACCTCGGGATCGCATTGGTCATCGCGATGACCTACTACTTTCTGATTATCATGGTCACTTGGTTGGAAGGGCATCCATCCCTTCGGCCCGATTTGTTGATTTGGCTACCGAATTTGATTTTTCAGGGAATCGGCTTCTGGATGATTCAACGAGCGAGCCGTTATTAGTCCCCGTTCACGTATATTGGAGAGTGAAGGTAGTAGAATTTAAAGATCCGCCGTCGGTGGAGAGCATTATAGAACAGTTCGGGCAGCGACGTTTGCCCTTTGTTCTCGATAGTGCTCAGGCGAATGATGGCCTTGGGCAGTGGAGTTTCTTTGGGGCGGATCCGTTTGAGGTCATTCTTGGCAGCCTGGCGGACTTGCGTAAAGCGATGGACTGTTTTGATTCCACCGGTTGCTCGGATATTCCGTTTACGGGTGGCGCGGTTGGCTACTTGAGCTACGACTATGGACGCCGTTTGGAAAAGCTTCCGTCGACGGCCTATGATGACCGGGGTGTTCCCGATTTGCATTTCGGTATCTACGACGGCGTGGCCGCACTGCACCACGAGTCCGGAAAGTTATACCTCGTCGCGCATGGCCTGCGCGCGGATGAGGATGTGGTCATCGAAGAGCTGAAGGGGATTCTTAGGGCCAAGGTTCAATTCGATCGGTCTTCAAGGCTCAGTCACCAACCATGGCAATGGAACCTGGCGAAGGAGGATTTCTGCGCAGCGGTAGATTCCGTCCGTGCTTACATTGCGAGTGGAGATGTCTATCAGGTTAATCTGTCGCAACGTGCACGTTGCGCCTTTCGGGGGGATGGACTTTCGCTCTATCAGGCTTTGCGGCGAGGCAATCCCGCGCCCTACGGTGCCTATTTTGACTTGGGCAGCTGGCAGTTGATTTCAACTTCACCTGAGCAGTTTCTTCGGAAGTCAGGTCGTGCTTTGGAGACTCGTCCCATCAAGGGCACCCGTCCTCGCGGGGTGACACCTGAAGAGGATTCTATGCAAGAGGCGGCGCTGCGCGCCTCCGAAAAGGATCGGGCCGAGCTGCTGATGATTGTCGATCTCGAACGAAATGATCTCGGTCGTGTCGCTGAGTTCGGTTCGGTTTATGTTGAGGGACTTTACCAACTGGAACACTACGCACGGGTCATCCACCAGACGGCCCGGGTAAAGGCCACGCTTGCCGAGGATAAGGATGTCTTCGACGCGCTCGAAGCACTATTCCCGGGCGGTTCGATCACCGGTGCGCCGAAAATTCGAGCCATGGAAATTATTGAAGAGCTCGAGCCGACACGTCGAGGCGCTTATTGCGGTTCGATCGGCTACATCGGTTTCGACGGTGACGCCGAGTTTAATATCGCCATACGTAGCTTGCACTTGAAGGATGGCTTTCTCGATTACCAAGTGGGTGGGGGCATTGTTTGGGACTCCGACCCGGAATCCGAATATCAGGAAACGCTCGATAAAGCCCGTGCGATCCGTGAGACGATTGACCAGATATGTCAGAACTCGTGATAATCCCCCCCGGCGAGAAGCTCTCGCACCTACCGACTGATTCTGCCTTTGCGCATGGCTTCGGACTTTTCGAAACGATGCGGCTTGCCGACGGCAAATTATTTTTCTGGGAGGATCACTGGGGCCGACTGTCGAACTCGGCGACGTGCTTTGGATTCAAGCTCCCGGGAAAGGATCAGGTCGTCGCAGCGCTTCGGGAATTAGTTGAGGGCGCCGATTTTAGGGAGGCTGCTTTGAAGCTTTCGCTTGTTCGCGAGGGGAGCGGGAGTCGCCTCTACGTTTATTCAAGGCCTCTGATGGCCGTAACGGACAAGTACACATTGCGTCTTGATCCCTCTTGCCCGATTTTCGAGCGCTCGACACTAGCCGGGCACAAGACCCATAGTTATATGGAGAATATATACCTGCTCCAGCGGGCACGCTCCATGGGCTATGACGACCTTATTCGGGTCGATTCGCGAGGCAATTTGGCCGAAACCACTACAGCCAATTTCTTCTTTCTACAGGGAGACAGACTGCACACACCCGCCCTAGAGACGGGTATTTTACCCGGAGTCACGCGAGAAGTATTGCTTCGATCCTGCGGGCTTCCTCTCGAGGTAGGACTTTATTCCCCCGAAAGACTGCTTCAGGCGGATGCAGTCTTTGTTTCCAATGCGACAACGGGGATTCGAGTCGCCGACCGAATCGAGGGTTTTGCAGGCGGCGAAACACGCTCCTTCGATGTGAATTTGCCGATTTTGGAGGCTATTAAGGCGAGGTATCGGCATTCCGTGGAAGCGGACGCTGTCACGCTGTGCTGAAAAAACGCTTTACAAGGTCTCTCTTTTGGCCCTTCTTCCAGCGTTCCAAATCATTTCAACTTAAAATTTACACATGGGTAACCTTAAGAAAAAGCGCCGTCTCAAGATGAATAAGCACAAACGCCGTAAGCGTTTGAAGTCGAATCGTCATAAGAAGCGCACTTGGTAAACTTGGTAATTGCCAAGTTCCGGTCGGGAATCATCCCGTCTATTTATCCTTCAAGCAAACGGCTCTCCGCTAAGGGGAGCCGTTTTTTCGTGGTCGGTCGAAAAATCACCGCTTGACAGAACTCGAGCACGGTGGCTTTTTCTCGACCTTCATTTTGTGAGGGTTCGCTCTCATGTTGGATGGTATGCCAGGGTAGCTCAGTGGTAGAGCAGAGGACTCATAAGCCTTTGGTCGGGAGTTCAAATCTCCCCCTTGGCACCATGCTTCGCCTTTCAGGCTACGCATGGCGCAGCCATGTTAGCGTGAAAGCTGCGAGCATGAGTGCCCTGCGTAGCTCCCAGAGCGA
>JBMYNR010000019.1:0-29360 GCA_049598495.1 Opitutales bacterium | reverse complement strand
GCGTGCACCGGGGTGCATAACTGACGGGGCAACGCCGCGACCTCACGAAAAAGGCTGTGTAGATTCTTGTGTAGACTGGTCCTGATACTGATGAACCACGTACGTGGACGGTAGCGCCTTTCAGTCTTACTTTTTCTGTTTCGGGTCTAGCTGTTGCCGTCACTGTAGTCTCTACAGTGAGCCAGTGGTAGTCCCAGTAGACTGAATTCGATACATCGATATCTATGAAGGTCCTACCTGTCTCTCTAATTATAGATTCGTCATTCGTTCGGGCGGTAGTACAACGGAGTGAAATTTGGGATACTCCACGTCCAGGAAAATTCAGATGAGGATTCTCTTTTGCCCAACGTGCGAAATATTCTTGGTCAGCTTCGATAAACCTCGATTTCGGTATAGAAAATTCTTTTCGGTCTGCATGGCGAAGTATCGTGACTTGCGATTCTTCAACTCTGAGAAGTTGGCCTTCGAATGTAGAGCCTTCCGAGGATGTGAAAGTATATGAATAAGCCAGGGGGTCGATAGTATCAGTGCTAATGCGATGATGGTTTTCATATTCTTTCTAGAACCTGGTGATCGTGCACAATGTTAAGGTCAAGAAGGATCGTTCGGTGCCGATGCCGCAAAAGTTGAAAGCTCAGTTGGAACGCCAAGTGGCCCGCGTGGGCAAGCAGTTGGAGCGGGATCTCAAGTCCTGGGATTTTTGTGGTGTGTTTATGCCGGAGGCCTTGAGTCGCCGACGGGCGGTGAAGGAAGCAAAGGATTTTCAGTGGCAATGGGTGTTTCCATCCAAATTGCTCACCTTGGTGCCTAAGAGGGTCTCTGGCGGCGAATGTTGACTTACGCACGATTCAGGAGTTGCTTGGCCACTCCGACATTAAGACGACGATGATCTATACCCATACGGTAAAAAGCCGCACCAGGAAAGAGATGGTCAGTCCGTTGGATCTTTAAGCGCAATGTATCGATACACCATAATTGCCATCGGCAAAATAAAGAACCGTGCGCTGGCCACGCTTTGCGATGATTTCTCAAAACGGCTCAAGCGGCAGGGCAACTTTGAGCTGCTCGAGTTGAAGGACGGCGATGTCGAAAGCGAGGGCCAGCGCATTCTGGAGGCTCTCGCGAAAAGGAGTGACGCCCGCGTCTACGCGATGGCTGAAGAGGGGACGACGCGTCACTCTCGTCAATTGGCGAATGAACTCGGTGCGCTACAAGGTCAACCGGCTGTCTTTATTATCGGTGGTGCCTATGGCTTGAGCGAATTGGTCAAGGCGCGCGCCGACGAATGCTTTGCGCTTTCACCGCTTACCTTTACCCACGAAATCGCACGTATGCTTCTCTGTGAGCAATTATATCGTGCGGTGTCGATCCAGACAGGTTCGAAATACCATCATGACTGAGCTGGTAGAGTGCGACTTCTTGCCGAGGCAACGCCTCGCCAAACCCTGTCGATGGCGTTGCTCGGTGAGCATCCACTTGTGGACGAATAATGTCGCTTGCAATTTGGATAGGTGGGGGTGATATACTGTGGTTTCTATTACACATGTTAACATTCAGAGCATGGGTGGCATCAGTTGGATCAAAGGATTGTATTCATTCGGGTGAATCCGCTCTCTGCGGAACTCAAAGCAAAGAAGCAAGTGGGATAGCCCAAAGATAAAGGAAATAAATGAATACAAAGATGTATGTAGGCAACCTGTCCTACGACGCGACAGACAATGATATCCGCGAGCTCTTCGAGGCTCACGGGGAAGTAACCGACGTTTTCATTGTGAAAGACCGTGAGTCCGGCCGCCCCCGCGGCTTTGCTTTCGTCACTATGGGAGCGCCCGAGCAAATGACGGCGGCGATCGAAGCGCTTAATGGCGAGGAGTTCCTCGGCCGTGCGCTGACGATTAATGAAGCGCAACCTCGTGAAGAACGCCCTCGTGGAGGCGGTGGCTACAAGGGGGGTGGCGGTTTCAACCGCGATCGCGGGCGTGGCCGTGGCGGCTATGATCGTGGCGATCGTGGCGATCGCTACTAAACCTAGCCGATATCCTGATCTCTTTCCAAACGGGGCTTGCTTAAGCGAGCCCCGTTTTTTTGATTTCCCGGGATTTCCCGGATTCCACAGGATATGTTTGCAATTCAGGCGGGGGCAAATTTACTCGCCCGCTTCATATGAAAATACTAGTCGCAGACCGCATTTCGCCCATAGGTGTTGATTTGTTCAAAGCTCAGGAAGGCTTTGACGTGGTGGAAGCCTACGGATCCTCCCCGGAAGAGATTCTTGAGTTGGCCAAGGACGCTGACGCGATTGCAGTCCGCTCCGATACAAAGATCACTGCCGAGGTGATCGAAGCAGCGAAGAGCCTCAAGGTCGTTGGCCGCGCCGGCGTGGGTGTCGATAATATCGATATCGAGGCAGCCACGGATCATGGGGTCATCGTTATGAACACGCCGACCGGTAATACCATTGCCACAGCCGAACTTACTTTCACCCATATGCTCGCGGGCACTCGTCCGGTCGTCCAGGCATGTGCCGGGATGCGTGAGGGCCGCTGGGACCGGAAGAAATACACTGGCTCTGAGCTGAATCAGAAGACACTCGGTGTGCTCGGTATGGGGCGTATCGGCGCCGAAGTGGCTAAGCGTGCAATGGCCTTCCAGATGGATGTGCTCGCCTATGATCCCTACCTAACCGAGTCCCGCGCCAAGACACTCGGTGTGAAGCAGGCCACTCTCGATGAAGTCATTGAAAATGCGGACTACATCACCGTCCACATGCCCATGACGAAGGAGACGAAGCATATGCTGAATGCGGATGCTTTTGCTCGGATGAAGGATGGTGTGCGCGTCTTTAACTGTGCACGAGGCGGGATCATTGATGAGTCCGCTCTCATCGACGCACTCCAGTCGGGAAAAGTGGCTGCGGCAGGACTCGATGTTTACGAGGATGAGCCCCCGGCTGAGGACAGTCCGTTGCGCAGCATTGAAAATCTTGTGCTGACCCCGCACCTTGGTGCCTCGACTCAGGAAGCTCAGGAAAATGTTGGAATCGATGTGGCGAAGCAAATGATCGAAGCTCTTACCGGCGGTATGGTCATGAACGCACTCAATATGCCATCGGTCGATCCCAAGGTGCTCGAGAAGCTCGGCCCCTACATCACATTGGGGGAGAAGATCGGTACGTTCTCCCAACAGCTCGCCCCGGAGGGAGTCGAGAAAATTACTATTCGATACTACGGCAAAATCGCCGAGCTCGATACGCTCCCCTTGACCAATGCGATTCAGCGCGGCTATCTGCGTGAGATTTCCGACAACGTGAACAACGTGAACGCGCCAAAAAAGATCGAGCGCCTCGGTATCGAGACCGAACAGATCAAGACCAGTATTCACGACGATTTTAATGAGTTGATCGAAGTTCAAGCTACCTGCAAGGCCGGCAAGACCCGCACAATCGGCGGTACGCTCGTCGGCAAGAACCAGATTCCACGCATTGTTCTGATTGATGGGCACGGGGTCGAGGTCAGCACCGACGCGACGCTCCTTGTTCTAAAGAATAAGGACGTGCCCGGTATAGTCGGTTTCATTGGGGTCACACTGGGCGAGGATCAGGTCAATATCGCCAATATGTCGCTCAGTCGTGACAAGGGCGAGGGCTTTGCGGTTTCCGTCTTTGAGCTCGATACCGCACCCTCCGAGGGCTGCGCTAGGAAAATTAGCGAGAACGACGCGATTGAGAAATACCGCGTGATTAAGTTGTAGTTCTTAACCACTAAGGACACGAAGAACACAGAGTAATATACTTTTGTGTCTTCGTGCTCTTTGTGTTCTTTGTGGTGAACCATGACAGCGCTTTCCATCATACTCGTCGTCCTTATCGGCTATCTGATCGGTTCGATCAGCTTTGCGGTGATCATCGCACGCAGCCAGGGAGTTGATATTTTCAAGGAGGGCAGCGGTAATCCCGGCGCGACCAATGTGAAGCGTGTGCTTGGAAGGAAGTGGGGCAATCTAACCTTCGCGCTGGATGCGCTCAAGGGTCTCGCGGCCGCAGGCTGGCCGCTTATTGCCTATACCGGAGATCATCGGCTCGCCGTGATCGGCCTGATTGCTGCGATTCTCGGGCACAGTTTCTCCATCTTCCTGAAATTCCGCGGGGGCAAGGGGGTGGCCACTACGATCGGCGGCCTCCTCGCGCTCATGTGGTTGGTCCTCCTGGTCGGGCTCCTGGTCTGGCTGGTCATTTTCTATACGACCAAGGTCGTGGCGCTGGCCTCCATTCTCTTCGCCGTGAGTCTACCAATTTCTAGCTACTTTATTCATGGCACAAGCGACCCTCGGTTCTATCTAGGGCTCATTCTCGCCATACTGATCGTGCTACGGCACCGCTCCAACATCGTCCGTCTTTTCTCCGGCAAGGAGAATAAGTTTTAGAGCATCCTGGCAACCTCCCAGCTTCGGGGCATACGGAGGCTTTTTCGAGCCCTTCCTCCGACGAACAACTTGGGTCCATTCTCGCAAGGGCTCAAAAAGCGGGTCACTCATCGGGGAGTAACCTACAAGCATGTTGCATTTAGGTAGAATAACTGGCTGGTTTGGATTTTGGCTTTCAGCAAGGCGGGTGCAGCGTGTGCGGGTCGAGACCCGTATCGCTGCGACCTCTCGAACAAGGCCTCATACCTGCCCGCTCGGCGAGCTCAGGGCCTTGAATCGATCGACAGACTCAAGCCGGTGGGAGAACCACCTTTGCTCGTAGAGGCTACGCGGCGGCGCCCTGCCTTTACAGCTTTAACCCTTCGCGGCTTTTGCCGCTTTACGGCGCTTATTTTCGTCCAGCTCTCTTTTTCTCATGCGGAGAAATTGAGGGGTCGCTTCCACGAGCTCATCGGGTGCGATGTATTCTATTGCCCTCTCGAGTGAAAATTTGAGTGGTGGTGCGAGCTGTATGCCTTTGTCGGAGCCGGAGGCACGCATATTATCGAGCTGCTTGGCCTTGGCGGGGTTGACGGGCATATCTTCTTTGCGGGGGTTTTCGCCCACGATCATACCTCCGTAAACTTCTTCGCCGGGGGCAATGAAGAGTTTGCCGCGAGTCTGGATGTTATCGAGGGCGTAGGGCATGGCCTTGCCGAGCTCCATGCTGACGAGGGTGCCGGTTCCGCGGGTGGTGATCTCGCCACTGAAGGGGCGATATTCCAGGAAAGAGTGGCTCATGACACCGTGGCCGGAGGTCATGGTGACGAGGTCGCTCTCGAAGCCGATGAGTCCGCGGGTGGGGGCCTCGGCCTCGACGGTGACGCCGGCGTTGTGGTGCTCCATGTTGGTGACCTTGGCCTTACGCTTGGCGAGGTTCTCCATCACGCCGCCGAGTTGGTCCTCGGGGATTTCGACCCAGACCTGCTCGAAGGGCTCGTGCTTTTTACCGTCGATCTCTTTGTAGAGCACGGTGGGGCGGGAGACCAGCACTTCGAAGCCTTCGCGGCGCATGGTCTCGACGAGAACGGCGATCTGCATGGCGCCGCGGGCGTTCACGAGGAAGGTGGTGCCCTTGTCGGTGTCTTCGATGGAAATGGAAATATTGGACTGGGTCTCGCGGATGAGGCGCTCGCGGATCTGGCGCGAGGTGACCTTCTTGCCGTCTTGTCCGGCGAGGGGGCCATCGTTGACGGAAAACTCCATCTGCACGGTGGCGGGGTCGATCTCGACGAAGGGGAGGGCCTCGGCCTCAGGGGTGGCCGCGAGGGTGTCGCCGATGTCGACGTCGTCAAAGCCGGCTAAACCGACGATGTCTCCGGCGACGGCTTCAGCCACGTCATCGGTGGCCAGGCCGGAAAAGGTCTTCATCTTAGTGACTTTGACACGGTCCTTGGAGCCGTCCTTGCGGAGAGCGTGGATGGTTTGACCCTGCTTGACTTCCCCGGAGAGGATGCGTCCGATGGCCATGCGACCGACGTAGTCGTCCCAGTCGATGTTGGAAACGAGCATCCGGAAGTCGCCTTCTTCGATGACGGGTGGAGGGATACGTTCGATGACAGTTTCAAAGAGGTCATCCATGTTCTCGCGCGGTCCATTGACCTCGCGGTCGGCAAAGCCGTTTTTGGCAGAGGCGTAGAGAAAGGGAGCGTTGAACTGGTCTTCATCGGCATCGAGGTCGAGGAAGAGTTCGAGTACTTTGTCGTGTACCCAGTCGGGGCGGGAGGTCTCGCGGTCGATCTTGTTAATGACACAGATGGTCTTGAGACCGGCATCGAGGGCCTTGCGGAGGACCCAGCGGGTCTGGGCTTGTGGACCGCCGACGGCATCGGTGAGAAGGAGGACGCCGTCGACCATCTTCATAACGCGCTCGACTTCGGCGCCGAAGTCGGCGTGCCCCGGGGTGTCGACGATGTTGATGGTGTAAGTGATGCCGTCCTTCGGGTTCTCCCACTTGATAGCCGTGTTCTTCGCCTTGATGGTAATCCCCTTTTCACGCTCGAGATCCATCGAGTCCATCGCGCGCTCCTCGACGGCCTGATTCTCACGGAAGGTGCCGCTCTGTTGGAGCAGGCAGTCGACGAGGGTGGTCTTACCATGATCAACGTGGGCAATGATAGCGATGTTACGAATGTGTTTGGCGTTCACTGGAAAGAAGGTGGAAGTTAAAACCTAGAGGGGAGTTCCTTGAAGAAGCCCTTGGGCGTGCTACTTCGACATGCTTAGTAGAACTCAGGACAAGCGCGGGATGACGGCGACATAGAGCCCTTGAGTCAATGCTTTAGCACAATCATTCTCGAAAAGGGTGCCATTTTTATACGGGGTAGGCCTTCTCGTAGCACGACGGCGAGAGCCGTTGTGAGCGTCTGGCAAGTAGCTTAACACTGACTATCGTCAGCGTTCTACAACCTGGATTTATCCCGTGACTATAATGACACCCCTTCCAAGATTTCTTAAAACAAAAAAAACGCGCTCCGCTTGATGGAACGCGTTGTTGCCCGTGTAGGGATACGCTTTGTATCGTTGAGGGCTTTTTACATGGTTTCAGCTGCGTCTTCCACAGCTTCTACAGCCTCATCTTGAGCGCTTTTCTCGCAGCCGATTGTGAAGAGTCCTCCAGCGAAAAGCAGGCCGGTAAGCGCGAGTTTTGTGAGTGTTTTGATATTCATTGTATTTTTTGGTTATAAGATGCTCTATTTTTTAACGGAGCGCATTGTGTGTAGCAAATTTCCGTCCTTATGGGAAGAACTGTTTCCGTTACCTCTCTGTATCATATAAATTTTATTATGACCCAAAATAAGTGGGTCTTTATGGGATGTATCCTTGCGCTTTGATGCGCATAGGGGTAGCGTCTCATCCATGGATGGGATATTGGTTCTGACGATCAGCGGAGAAGATCGTGCTGGGCTGGTGGAGAAACTAGCCGATGTGATCGCCGCGCACGGGGGAAATTGGGAGCATTGCCGCATGGCGCATCTGGCGGGGCGCTTTGTGGGCTTACTGGAGGTGTCGGTGGCGAATGACCAACAGCAGGATCTTGAGGTTGCGCTGAGAACAATCAGTGATCTCGATGTCATGATTGCGGCAGGATTGGCATCGACCGTGGAGGAACCGCTCAGACAATTCGATCTCGAGGTAGTGGGCAGTGACCACCCGGGCATCGTGCGGGATATTTTCAAGGCGCTTGCGGCAGCAGGTGTCAATGTCGAGGAATTGAGCACACGGGCCTACAGTGCTCCGGATTCTGGCGGCATTCTCTTTGAGGCGCGAGCAAGACTTGCCTGCGGTGCCGATGTCGATCGTGAGAATGTTCGTGAAGAACTCGAACAGATTGCCCAAGATGTAATGGTCGATATTCGGTTGCTGGATTAATGTGACTGTGGCTCAATTGTGCTGTGTGCTTCGATCGAAAGCTTGTTAAAGCTGGATTCAGACGGTCTAAAGTCCGAACGCCAACAAGACCCCGCGCATCCTAAGGGTTGGAGGGACGCCGTCCTCGGCGTCCGCCGAACAGCCGAACCACTCTTATGCTTTTTTGGACCGCTCAAACACGCTAGCCCGAATATTGCACCAGTTTGTTGCTGTCGTTCTTTATCTTGTTACGGGATGGCTACTTGCGAGTTTTCTTCAAAAACTCGTCGTGTCACAAAAGTGACAGCAACAAACTTTGAGTCCAGAAGCGTCCCTGGCTGTGTTCCGAGCGCGTAACCCACTTAGTCACGCACTTCAGTGCGCTCCTGCGTGGAACACGGCTCGCGCCTTGCCAAAGCCAATTCTGGATCTCATGCAATAAGTGGGCTAAAGGGTCGCCAAAATCATGGTTCCGAGTCTTGCTCCCATAATTTTTAGCGAAGATTGAGCTTCGTTGCTCGGTTGAAAGATGCGCGCTCCATAGAAGCCAAAACCACCCAGTCCCTCGTCAGTCGGGTCTGTCGGCTATGTCTTTGGATTCTGGCAAGCGCGGCGCTATTTTGTCTTCGACCTGAAGTGTCGTCTGTCGTTGAAAGCCGTCTAGGCCAGTAGCCCGACCAGGACCTTGGCGATAAGAATCATCACGATGAGTGCGACCGGGTAGGCCGATACATAGCTAATTACGGGCACCTGTGAGTCGCTCTTTGCGGTGATTGCGCCGAGGGCGGGGGTCGAGGTCATGCCGCCGCAAATACCGCCCAGAGATTGCAGCGGATCGAGCTTGAAGAGCTTGCGGGCGAGCGGCCAGGCCACGATGAGAGGGACGAGGCTAATGAGTAGACCGAGTGCAAAGAGCATGGGGCCGTATTCCTGTAGAGTTACCGCGAGAGAGTCGCCGCCGCGGATGCCAGCCTCAGCGAGGAAGAAGACCAGTCCGAGTTCTTGAAGAAGTAAACGGGTCGGACGGGGAATATGCCCGACGATACGACCGACTCGACCGAAGTGTCCAAGTAGCAGAGCGACCAAGAGCGGGCCGCCTGCGAGGCCAAGGGTGATTGGCGTGCTGCCGGGGAGCCCGATCGGAATGAGCCCGACAATAATCCCGAGAGTGAGCCCAGCCGAGAGCGAGAGCAGGTCGGTGGCATCGATCGCATGGCTGCGATGGCCGACTGCTCTGGCGAATTTCTTAAGGTCGTCCGCGCGGCCGACTGAAGTGAGCTGGTCGTTGACCTCGACGACAGTCGAGGCGTTGGGCACAAAAGTGAGTCCGAGTCGGGTAATTCGTGTGATGACGATGCCGTAGTTCTTGAGTGGGGCGATCGAATGCAAAGTTCTACCAGCCATCTTTCGCTCGGTCACGAGGAGTTGCTGGCGCTCGTTTTCGACATCCTTGAGGATATTCCGGTGGCTGCGGTGGCCGATGTATTCGATTGCGATGGCGATCTCCTTGGTGCGCCCTACGAGAAGAAGCAGGAGGCCTTCGCTGAAGGTATCCTCGTAGCTGAGTGGCACCAGATGGCCGTCCTTGAAAACACGGGAAACTTGGCAGGCGTTGAGCTTGGAGAGACCTGACTCGGCAATACGCTGCCCGATTAAATTCTGGTTGGTGACTTCGACGAGAACATTTTCGACGTCTTCCTCGGTCGCCTCGCCCGCCGCGTGGTCGCCGGCGATCTGTTCGAGGTCGTGTTTAAGGAGGCGTGGCAGCACCTGCACGAAGAGCACCACCCCGATCACACCAAATGGGTAGGCGATGCCGTAGCCAATGCTGATCCCGGTGGAGGCTTCTTTGAGGCCCTCCGTTGCGGCGGCCAGCGCAGGGGTACTGGTGAGTGCTCCTGCGAAGATACCGGCGGCTAGATCGGCGGGGAGATGGAGGAGGGTGGCGCCGAGCCAGGTGATGATCCCACCCGTGGCGACAATAATAAGCGCGAGCTTGGCCAGCATGGCGCCCTCGCGGGCAACTGAAGCGAAGAAACGGCCCCCGGCCCCGATGCCCACGCAATAAACAAAGAGAACGAGGCCAAGTGTGCCGATCCCCCCCGGAATGCTATAGCCGAGATGGCCGGCCAATAGAGCTGAAAAGAGCACCCCGGAACTACCTAAATTCACGTCCTTAATCGTGATACTACCAAAGAGTAGCCCTGCCGCGATGACCGCAAACAAGGTGACCAGTGGCTGATCTAATAAGAGCTGGTTGACGGCGGCAGAATCCATATAAGAATATATTATTCGAAATAAATTAATAATAAGCAATATTAATCTATACCTACCTCTAGGAAATGACTTCCGAGCCTAACCCTTATCCTAAGCAGGCTTAGGATAAGGGGGCTGAGGGAGGGCTACCATGTATTTCAATTCACCAGTTCTCTAAAGGCGGCTTCGTCAAGAATCGTGATACCTAATTTCTCAGCCTTCATGTATTTTGAGCCGGCCGCCTCCCCGGCGAGTAGGTAGTCGGTTTTCTTGCTTACGCTGGAGCTGGTGCGCCCGCCGGCCTTCTCGATCAATTGAGTGGCTTCGCCCCGAGTCAGGTTGGGCAGGGTGCCGGTCAGCACGAGCACCTTACCATTTAGTGGACCATCGACTGCCTTCTGGCGGGCACGCTGGAAATTCAGCCCGTGGCTTCGGAGGGCATCTATAAGGGATTGGTTATCTGTATCGGCAAACCAAGCGTGAATGCTTTGGGCCATGATGGAGCCAATCCCGTCGACTTCCTCAAGTTGTTCTTCGGTGGCAGCGGCAATGTTGTCGAGTGATTCGAAATGGGCTTCTAGATCCTTGGCCGATTGTTTGCCTACGTGTGGAATACCGAGTCCGTGTATGAGCTGCCAGAGTTCACCTTGCTTGCTGCCCTCGAGGGCGATCAGGAGATTCTGCGCTGATTTCTCTGCAAATTTATCCAGGTCGAGGAGCTGTTCCAGGCGGAGGGTGTAGAGGTCAGCCGCATTCATGGCGAGGCCACGGGCTACGAGTTGTTCGATCACCGCACTACCGAGGTTTTCGATATCCATACACTGACGGCTGGCGAAATGCTGCAAGGCACGCTGCTGGCGAATGGGGTCGTCCTTGCTCACGATGCGCCATACTGCTTGGCCGGGGTCACGTTCAGCCTCGATTCCGAGTAACTTCAAATGATTCCCGAAAATGAAGGGCTCGCTTTCCCGGGGTCGCTTGTCCAGATTGACGCTGAGCACCTGTGGGATGATTTCGCCGGCTTTTTGCACAAGCACCGTATCGCCCGGGCGGATATCCTTGCGTCGGATTTCGTCCTCATTGTGAAGGGTGGCGCGCGAAACTGTTGTGCCTGCGAGCTGTACGGGTTCGAGAATGGCGACAGGGGTGACTGCACCTGTGCGGCCGATTTGAAGACTAATTTCCTTTAGGAGGGTCTCAGCCCGTTCCGCCTCGAATTTGTAGGCAATCGCCCAGCGAGGTGCCTTGGAGGTGTAGCCCGCTTCTTCCTGAAGAGCGAACTCATTCAGTTTTACGACTGCACCATCGGTTGGGTAGGCGAAGCTATGACGTAATGTATCCAGTTCCTCGATACTCGACCAGGCCTCTTCGATGCCGTCGGCTAGCCAGTATTTCTCCAGGGTCGGAAAGTTCCAATTGGTCAGTGTTTCCTGAATGCCTGACTGACTGCTAAAAAAGTCCCCCGGTTCGCAGGCGCCAATTCCGTAAATGACGATATCGAGCCGTCGACTGCGCGCTTCGACCGGGTCGAGTAGCTTGATTGTTCCTGCGGCGAGGTTACGCGGATTGGCATAGAGCGCCTGACCCTCGGCTTCACGGGTGCGGTTGATACGCTCGAATTCGTCGTGGCGCATATAGATTTCACCTCGCAGCTCAAGGATGTGGGGTGCGTTCCTAATCGATTGGGGCAGACCTTTGATGCCGCGGACGTTCTGAGTGATGTCGTCGCCCTCAATCCCATTGCCCCGGGAGACGGCACGCACGAAATGACCGTCCTCGTAGCTGAGGCTGACGGCCACACCGTCGATCTTGGGCTCGACTAGATAACCGAGTAGGCGATTCGGGAAGCGTTTTTTGAGGCGCCGACCAAATTCAATGAGCTCCTCTGCACTATAAGTATTGTCCAGGCTGAGCATCGGTTTCCGGTGTCGGTAGCTCTCGAATGTATCCAGCCGGTCGTCGCCGACGGTCTGGGTGGGGGACTCGCTGAAGTCGAATTCCGGATTGGCGGCTTCGAGCTCTGCTAGTTTCTCCTTGAGCCTGTCGTAGGCCTGGTCGTCGATCTTGGGCTGCGCGTCCTTGTAGTATAGCGCGTCGTGCCGGGCGATTTCGGTTCTCAGCTTGGCGATTTCTTTCTTCGACATTGGAATAGAATAGAAAGGGTGAAATTAACTTAATCAACGTGAATGATTTTTGGACACAAAAAAGCCTCCGAGAAGTTCACCTTGAAGGCTTAAAATGGCCTCCCGTAGATCGTAGGGGTGTCGCTTGCGGCACCCGTCGTATGGGAGGAGCCGGGATGTCGGGCGTGGCAAGCAACACCCCTACGGACTTTGATCTTCCTTTGCTACGGGTGAAGCCCGATGGCGAAGCAAATCGGACCACACCCAAGGGGGTTCTCATCCCCAGAAATTATCGTTATATAGAAAAAGAGCTCCTGATTTTGAAATCAGAAGCTCTTTAAAATGGCCTCCCGTAGGGGATTCGAACCCCTGTTGCCTGGATGAAAACCAGGTGTCCTAGACCGGGCTAGACGAACGGGAGGTATGGAGGAAGTCACGGAAGCTACGTTTCGCCTTATGCTCTGCAAGTTTTTTTTTGAAAATTATACATTTTTTCAATTTTGCGAATAGAAACCGTTTGCGCAGAGGGCTTTAGATGCTCATCTAGGAGCCATGGCAGATTTTGATTTACCGTTTCCGATGCCGGATGAGGCGCTCCTTAAGATCGAGGATCTTCCTTATCCGCTGGTCGCAGCGGGCAAGGTGCGTGAGGTCTTCGACATGGGAGATGCGCTCCTTATGGTGGCGACGGATCGTGTCTCGGCCTTCGATGTCGTGATGAACGAGGGGCTGGCGGGCAAGGGAATCCTGCTCACGCAGATTAGCCTCTACTGGTTTATGCGGGCCGGGGCGATTACTCAGCATCATCTGGTGGACGAGCATGCGGCGCGGATCGCGGCGCTGGGTGCGCAATATCCCGAACTGCAATACCGGAGCATGATTGTGAAGAAATTGAAGCCGCTGCCGATCGAGGCGGTCGTGCGCGGCTATTTATCCGGCTCCGGTTGGAAGGCCTACAATGAAACGGGACGGCTCTTCGAATACGAGCTGCCCAGCGGTCTGGAGGAGAGCAGCCAGTTGCCGGAGCCATTGTTTACGCCGACCACGAAGGTAGCGAGTGGACATGATATGCCGATCGATTGTGCCGATGCGGCCAAGCTGATCGGCGAGGAGCTCTTTCAACGGGTGCACGACCTGAGTATCGCACTCTACAAAATGGGGGTTGCCGGCGCTGAGGCTGCCGATGTCATCCTCGCGGACACAAAGTTTGAATTCGGGACTGATGAATCGGGCGCGCTCTATCTGATTGATGAAATTCTGACACCCGACTCCTCCCGCTACTGGCCCAAGGCGAGTTATCGCCCGGGTGGTGCCCAGCCATCCTACGATAAGCAATTCGTGCGCGATTATCTTGATTCGCTGGACTGGGATAAGACACCTCCACCGCCGCCCCTGCCGAATGAGGTACTTGCGGGAACTCTCGAGCGCTACGTTGAAGCCTATGCAAAGATCACGGGGTGATTTTGAGTGCTGAGTCGTGAATTTTGAATGGTGAATTGGATGCAGGAAAACTCCTCTCTCAACACTCGCTACACTCAACCTGCTTAGCGCCATGCCGATTTGGTTGATCGATATTTTTGCAGCGGAAGATCTGGATGCGTCCTTCTTGTTCATCACTTTGATGACAGCGCCGTTCTGGATTGCGATGATTGCGTTTCCCAAGGCGCATTACCTGCGCCGAGTCGCGCAACCCTGGCTGGTTGTGCCGCTCTATTCCTTGGTGCTGCTCGTCCTGCTCTGGAGGTTCTACGAGGTGGGGGGCTTTTCCCAGCCCGTTCCTGCGGCAAGCTATGCGGCGGTGCGCGAGTTTGCTACTCACCCGATTGCCTTCCTCCTGTTGTTTTGTAATTTTCAAATAATCAACTTGTTCGTGGGGGTCATGCTTTATCAGAAAGCCTTGCGCGGCGGTTTTCGCGCTCCGTTTGAGCTCACGCTTTGTTGGTTTCTTGGTGCGCTCGCCTTGATCCCTTTTGGTATTCGGCTTCTGTTGCGGAGGCAGATAGCACCATGAGTATCAACTCGATGAGGGGGCTCGGCATGACCGATGTCGGCTCGCGCGAGCGGGGTGGTGGCATTTGGAAGATGGGTGCCTTGGTTGGTCTGATCCTCTTCGTCTATGTGTGCGCGCGCAATTATCTCTACATACAAGCCGGAATGCTGGCGCCCAATTTTGAGCTCATCCATGAGGCCTATGATTTCAATCTCTTCGAGTTGCCGCTGATCCTTCTAATCATCGCGTTGGTTTGCGCCGGGCTGGCCCTGGCTTGGCGCAGCTCTCGGAAGGGGCTCCTATGGCTCGGTGGAATCTACGCCTTTCTCTGTGTCGATCTATTTCTACTTCGTTACTATGTGACTTATGTCGAACCCGAACGGCTGGTCATTCATCGGGTACGCTTGGAAACCCCGAAGCTCGATCAAGTGGTGCGACTCCTGCATATCTCCGATATTCAGGCAGGATCGGTGGGCGCGTATCAAGAGGCGATCTTCAAACAGATTGAAGCTCTCGAGCCGGATTTGATTCTCAATACGGGTGACTTTTTACAGGTGGTGGCGCCGGCGACCTTTGAGAGCGAGTGGTCAAAACTGCACGCGCTGATTCAACGGGTAAACCCACGGCTGGGTAGCTTCGCGGTCTTTGGTGATACCGAACGCGAGCTCTACCGCTTGCGGCCGGATGCCCTCAAGCCGCTTGTGATGCTCTCCTCTCGAGAGCAACGCATTCAAGTGGGTAGAGGAGCGATCAGCCTGCATGGGCTCAGCCTCTATCAATCAAAATCGGGCGAGTGGGCCATGCGTTCAGTGGAGCCCTGGCTCGAGCAGAGCGATGCGAATGATTTTCGGATTCTATTCGGGCATTCCCCTGACTATGCACTCGCGGTAGCTGAGGCACCGATCGATCTCTGCTTGGCCGGGCACACTCATGGCGGACAAGTTAATCTGCCCTTCATCGGGCCCCTGGTCATTTACAGCGAAGTGCCCAAGGAATGGGCGAAGGGCTTTCGCCGCGTAGGAATCCCCTATCTCAATGTTTCAGCGGGCGCAGGATCGAATCGTCGCGGCGGCCTGCCGCCGCTGCGATTCAATTGTCCGACCGAGATGACTCTGATCGAACTCGTTCCGATGCGTCCCATTCAGTGATGATGCTTGCCTGGCTTTCACCTGCGGGGCCACTTGGGGATGTTCGGAGTATCTGCGACCACTTTTTTGAGGTGGTATCAATCGGATCCAAGGTCTTCATTCAGCTCACGCTGGATGCTACAGCTGAGTGCTTCATTATCAGCCGTCGGCCGCTCCAATCTCTCTTCGACTCTACTTATACCTGTTTGTAGTGGGCTTGGTGAGGTAGGGCGGTCTTGCCAAGACCGCCGTTCGTCAGGCGGGCTTTTGCTTCTTTGGCGCGCGAGTTTTCCAACCGAGATATGGCGCTCAATGTTGGCTACACATTGACGGAGCAAGACTCATAACTCAGAATTTAGCGTTCTTTTAGCGTGTTTTAGTGGTCAAAAAAAGCGTTAGCCCGAACATCTCACCAGCCTGTTAGCAAAATTGTTTAAATGAATGTGGATGGATGGCTTGTGTATTTCTGTCGAAATACAGTGTGTTTCGGGTTAGAAGGGTTTTGCTCTAATCCGTCAAAGGTCGGGTAGGCGCGCCCCGCCGGGTGATTCGTTGACGGATCCGTTCACTGAGGAGGTCCAGGATGGTGACAACGAGGAGGATGCATATGAGGACAGTAGCAAAACGATCCCATTGATGGAATTCCTGATAGGCGTGTAGTTGGAGGCCAAGCCCGCCTGCGCCGACATATCCGATGATACTGGCGGAGCGGATATTGTATTCGAGCATCCAGATACAGTGGCTCCAGATGATGGGTTTGGCGTGAGGCCAGATGCCATATTGAAAGGCCTGTAGCGGGTCGGCACCGATCCCGCGGAGGGAGCGCGCCACTTTCATGTCGACGGACTCGAAGGCCTCACTGAAGAACTTTCCCAGATAGCCGGTGCTGTAGAGTGTAAGCGCAGCCACTCCCGCGAGTGCGTTGGCACCCATAGCGGCTACGGCGATGACCGCCCATATCAGGCTGGGGATGGTGCGGATGATATTGAGGAGCATCCGCATCGTGAGTACGAGCCATTTTGGTGCGATGGTTTGGGCAGCGCCGAGGCCGATGACCATCGAGAGAATGATGGCTAGGAATGTTGCAAGGATGGCGATCTCAAGTGTTTCCACGAGGGCGGAGCCGGTCTGTCCCAGCACGGAGAGATCGGGCGGAAAGAAGTCGCGGAGGAAGCCTCCAAGATTCTGCCAAACATCAAGATTGCGCTCACTACCCTCGATTTGGCTGCCGCTGAAGATAACGGCTAGCAGGAAGATAAGAAGAATGGTGTTGAGCAGGTTGAGCCGTTGATACCAGGGCGTCTCGGGCAGTCGGCGTGGTCGGCCATCATTGGCTGGTGGGATCGGGCTCATTTGGAGGCCTCGCTTTCTTCTGGGCGCACCCGACGGAGTTTATGCGCCGTCGGATCGTTCGGGTTCAGGCTCAGCGCGACATCGGCGAAGCGTTGAATGTGTTCAGCATTGTGCAGAATGCAGACGACAGGTTTCGATTTCTCGTCGGCTTCCTGACGCAGCAGGCCGAGGACACGGCCTGCGTAGTAAGCGTCGAGACTGGAGACGGGCTCATCGACAAAATAAAACTCCGGTTGCTGGAAGAGGGCCCGCGCTACGGCGACCCGCTGTTTCTCGCCCCCCGACATATGGCCGAGCCATTTGCGCGGCTCGTTTCCGACGCCGAGCTCGCAGAGCAATTGATAGGCCTCCTGGCGTAGACTCTTGGGGAAGCCGAGGAGGGTGCGCAGGCAGGAAAAACGCCCGAGCCGGCCGCAGAGCACATTGGTTAGCAAGTCGGCGTTGGGGGTGAGTTGAAGCTCCTGGTAAACAATTCCGAGATGGCGGCTGAGTTCTTTTGGGGGCGCGCCCGTCTGATCGCCTAGGTGGAGAATGACCTCGCCCTCGGTCGGTTTGAGCAAGCCGCAGAGGCAGGACATGAGTGTGCTTTTGCCAACACCGGAGGGGCCCACCAATGCTAGGAAATCCCCCGCGTATAGATCAAGGTCGATCCCGCGGAAGAGCCAGCGCTCCCCGCGGCGGAAGCCAAGACCGCGTGCCGAAAGCACGGGTGTCTGTCCGGATTTCGGCATCACTCGCTAGAACTGCATGGTGCGGCTGATCTCGAGCGCCTCGCGGGTGGTCTGCAAGTGCGTGGCTGCGTCGGCAGGCGTGAGTTCAGCGCCGAAGATGCGATCCCGTAATTCGATGGCTTCGATATTCATTTGGAGGAGTGCTTTTTGAACGAGTACTTTGTCATCGTCGCGCAGGCCTTTTCGGACAACCACCACATGACTGGGCACGGGACCCTGTGAATCGAGCATGCGCAGGCGGCTGCGTTGTGCCTCGTCGAGATGTTTATCCTTATCGAGCACATAGTAACTAACGGCCGCAGCTTCGGCACTGCCATCAAGCACCCGCTCCGCGGCGGAAACGTAACCGACCCCGTAAAATACATTACCTTTGCCGAAAAAACCTTCAGGGCCGTTTTTCAGATCGATCAGGCCTTGGGTATAGAGATCCCAGACCGGTATGAGAAAACCGGAGGTGCTGGTGCGGCTGGAAAAAGCGATCGCTTTGCCTTTGAGGTCGAGGACACTCTCGTAGGGTGCGTCCTTCAGGGTGATCCAATAGCTCTGGTAATGGGGCACCCCATCGATCAATTCGGCCAGCAGGATATCGATAACATCGTTTTCTACGAGTTTGGCGGCCGCGGTCGCGCTCAGATAGGCAATATCGATGCTGCCGTTACGCAGACCCTCGTAGATGACCGCGGAGCTGATCGGCACCATGGCTTCGACGGGCTTGCCGGTCTGCTCGCTGAGGTAGCTTTGCAGGGCGCTGCGGTCCTCGAGCATGGCATCGGGATCTTTGTCCGGCTCCATCGCGACGATGATGGTCGAGACGGAGTTTTCAGCGCTCTCTTCCGGTTGCGAGCTGCAGCCGATTAGGAGGCCGAGAGATAGAACGAGAGATAGAAGGAGAGAAATGGGTGTGGTTGGCTTCATGGGTCAATGTGAAGTGCGTGTATCGGATAGAAAAATGAATTAAACGCAAGAAGGGACCGACCAAAATGGCCGGCCCCGGATGATAAGATGATGGTTGATGGATCGGTTCCTAAAAGCGGCCGGTGAGGGCGAAGCGCGCGTGGATCGGCGCACCGACGGTGACTTGATGATCGCTGTGTGCGTGTGGGTAGTATGCTTCGTCGAAGAGGTTTTCGATATTTACCTGGAGGCGAAGGTTCTCGTTGATCTGGTAGTAAGCCGCTGCGTCGACGCGGAGAAAGCTCGGGAGTTCGGTGTCCCGGTCGTCCTGGATGTAGGTCTTGTCCTGATAGACAGCGCCGAGGCCGACCGCGAACTTGTCGCCGAGGTGATACTTGTTCCAAATAGAGAAGCTGTGCTTAGGAAGTTCACGTGGTCGGTTGCCACTTTCTTCCTCGCCGGTCAGGTAACCGTAGCCGGCCACGATGAACCAATCATTGGTGATTTGACCCTGCAACTGCGCCTCGAAGCCTTGGATCTCCGCTTCTTGCTCCTCTGTCGAGCCTCCGCCGGTTGATATGGTCACGTCCTCCTGCGCTTCAAAGATCGCTGCGGTAAAGCTCATACGGGGATTAAAGTCCCATTTGATCCCCGCCTCGAGGTTGGTGTATTCATTTGGATCAAGGTTCGAGTTGGTCGCGCTCACACTAGCGTATTGTTCGCCACTCTTCGGAAGGAAGCTCTGGCTGTAGCTGGCGTAGAGCGAGACGTTTTCCTTCGGCTTGTAAACAAGGCCGAGGCGCGGGGTGATCTCCTCGTCGACTTGGTTCTGCTTTGTGGAATCGCCTACGTTGTCAAAGACATCGACCTCAAAGTCGATACGGTCGAAGCGGAGCCCAAGCACGAGATCGAGGCTATCTGTCAGAGCGATTTCGTCTTGTAGAAAAAGAGAGACGACATCCAGATCGGCTTCTGTCCGATCGCCGAAGCTGGGGAAGGTGCCGCTGAAGCCACCGAGCGCATCCAGCGAAAGGGTCGTGTCCGATGCCGGACGGTTGCGGAAGTTGTCGTTCTTGCTGGTGATGTATTCGGCACCCGCAATGACGGTGTGACCGATCGAGCCCGTCTCAAAATCGCCAATCAGGCCCCCTGCCACTGTGATGCTCTCGCGTGCGGTCCCGTCTTCGTAACCGCTCAAGGTGACTTCCTCGGCGCCCTCATTATAGGCGGTGGCGTAGAAATTCGCATAGTGTTTTTCGTAGTCACCGTAGGCGAGGTCGAGGCGTCCCTTCAGTTCATCAGAGAAGCGGTGCTGGAGGGCGGCGCGTAGCACGTGGGCCTCGAAAGTCGCATCCGCTTCGTCGCGGTCACCGAAGAAGATCTCACTCAGTTCGCTAGCCGGCTTGCCATCGCCTCCAGTAGGGATACCACGGTCGACGAAACGCTCGTTGTCGTTATACTCGTAGGAGACGTCGACACGTGTCTTCTCGCCCAGCTTGAAGTGTGCGGTCGGGCTCACACCGAAGCGCTCACCATCGTAACCGTCGCGATGATTATCGAGGCTTTCGTAAAAGGCGTTGACGCGGAAAGCAGCGTTTTCATCGATCGTGAGGTTGCTGTCGATCTGTGCGCTGTAAGCACCAAAGGTATCCACGCTGATCTGGTATTCGTTGAAGTGCTCGCCGATGACGCCCTTCTTCATGACTCGGTTGAGAATGCCGCCTGTGCCACCGCGGCCAAAGAGTAGTGCGTTGGGCCCGCGAAGTATTTCGAGCTGCTCGACGTTGTAGAGAGGCCGATAATATTGTAGGTCATCGCGCATGCCATCGACAAAGAAGTCGGCAGTTGAGCGCACACCGCGGAAGACGACTGCGTCGCGGTGACCTTCACCCTGCCCGTTGTTTACGCCCGGTGTGTAGTCAACGATGTCGCCAACGCTGTCAAAGCCACGAAGTGCAATCTCGTCTGCGGTGGTGATCGAAAGACTCTGCGGCACATCAAGAATAGGTGTCGGCGTCTTCAACGCGTTGACCTGATCTTTGTAGAGGAATTGGGCGCGGACCTCAAAGTCCTCGAGCACATAGATTTCCTCCTCCACGCCTGTTTCACTGCCCTCGGCGAAGGCACTTGAGAAAGCCAGTGTAGCGGCGAGAAGACTCGTCCCGATCGTGTGGGCGGGCATGCCATGCCGCAGGGTGCGTTTTTGGTCGTGTTGTGGCGTTAAATACATAATTAGAGAATGAGTCTCAATAGCTGCAAATAGGCCCTGTCAAGTAATTTAGAGACTGAATCTCATTTTCATGAAATTTCCTTCCAATAGGAGCGTTCGGAAGGAACACCGGGTTGTAGGTTACGCCACTACCAATAGCACCTCGAAGAAGGTTTATCTTGATAGGGAGAGGGGGCGTGCTCACCGCGCGCGCCCTTCTTAAAAGTGTTATCGGGCACAAAAAAACCGGCTCGCCGCCGGTTTTGTAGATTCGAAATAATGCTTTGGGTTAGAGCAATGTACTCTATTTCGCGGGCCAAGGGCTCAGCACCTCGTCAGCGATTTTGCGTGCCAGATCACGGGTAAGACGCGGCATTGCCTGATACTCGGCCTGTTGAAATGTTTGGAGATCCTCGTCGCTTTCGTTGAGGTAGGGATTGTCAACGTAGGCGTTGGAGCGCTCGCTGATCGTCCGTGCTGCAAACATATAATCACCCCGGTTCTGATCGTAGAGCGAGATCTGAGCGCTGAGAAAGAGATCGAAGTCGCGCGCCCGCACGGTATCGGAGCGGGCACGGCTGGCTGCGCGCCGATCATATTCGGTCACGTTGACCAGCAGCAAGGCATCGGCGCTCTCTTCGCTGGTGGTGAGTTTGAGGCGGCCATCGCGGATGAAGGCATCGCGGATCTGTCCGCTGAGCAGGGCTTGTGCCTGTGGGGCAAAGCTGTCGTTGGTGGCCGGTTGAACATAGATCGATTCAAAGGGTAGCTCGGGGCCACCCAGTTGATAGGACTTGCACCCGAGCGCGAAGAGAGTGGCGAGCGCGAGGGTCAGGCAGCTGCTGCGTCGTAAAGCGTGCGTGGGCATGGTCAGGTCGATCTTCGATGACGGTTTAGTCCGCGAGCAAGAGCTTACGAAGGATATTGGCACCGGTCACCGGGCGGACGCCGGCTTCGATGTCTGCGATGCGCTGGCGAGCTTCGGCGGCTGCTTCGGAATCGGGCGCGATGGTGATGGTTTCGTTGTAAAAGACCAGTGCTGCCGTGTTGTTGGCGCGGTATGTATAGTAGAAGTCACCCAGGCTGAGGCGGCTGCTGGCGAGAAGGTTTTCCATCGCTTCAAGGCCGGCTTCCACTTCGCCGAGTTGCTCGCTGTTGGGGAACAGGATTAAGAGGTCCTCGTAGTAGCTGATGGCCTGGCGGGTGGAACCCTGGTCGTAATCCTCGCCACTCACCAGGCTGGCGTAGGTTTGCGCCATGTTGTAGTAAGCGTCGGGCGCGAGCATACTCTGCGGGTAGTAATTGATGAGGCGGTCGAGTGCATCGATCGCAATATCCGGATCTTCCTCTTGTTCGGCGATGAGCGCGATATTCATCAATGACAAGGGCGCGAAGTCCCCGTAGGGCGCGTTGCGCACGATTCGCTCAAACTGACGAATGGCAGTATCATATTGGCGAAAGCCGGGGATGACCCAGAAAATCCGCCCGCGAGCCCCTTCCATGAGTGCGGTGGCGCATTCAAATTGGGCTGCGATCACCAGGTTGAAGTTCTCGTAGTCCGGGTGGTGAATGAGGAGTTCTTGGTAGCTGTCAAAGGCCTTGGACCATCGCCCCTTGGACATAAAGATTTGCCCGCGCAGGTAGCGTGCCTCACCCGTGGCGTTGGCGTTGGGGAAGCGCTTAATTATCTTTTTGAAGCTGCGGTTGGCAGAACCGGACTTGCCGGCGGCGAGCTGATTCTTGCCAGCCTCAAGCATGGCCTTGGCCTCGGCCTCCTGCGCGCTTTTGGCGATATTCAGGGCGGCGAGTTCCTCTTCCTCTGCTTCACTGTTGAACCAGTTGAGCGGGTTGAGGGAGAATGCGTTTACCGGGCCTGCGAAGATTAGGACCAGGGCGAGAATAGAGAGCGTGGAGCGTTGCATGTAATTCATTGCCATTTGATCAGTGTGGAACCCCAGGTCAAGCCTGCCCCAAAGGCGACTAGGAGAATCAGATCGCCGGATTCTATACGACCGGCTCGAAGCGCTTCGTCGAGGGCGAGACCGACCGATGCGGCCGATGTGTTGCCGTAGCGGTCGAGGTTATTGTGGAAATTGTCCATCGGGATCTCCATACGCTTGGCTAGGCTCTCGATAATCCGCATGTTAGCCTGATGGGGAATGACGAGGTTGACCTGTTCGGTTGAGTAGCCATGGCGCTCGAGAATATCGTTACTGACCTGACCCATGACCCGGACAGCAAGTTTAAAGATCTCCTTGCCGTTCATCTTGATGAAATGCTGCCGCTTTTCG
The DNA here is from genome assembly GCA_049598495.1 of Opitutales bacterium. Classification (GTDB taxonomy): domain Bacteria; phylum Verrucomicrobiota; class Verrucomicrobiia; order Opitutales; family Coraliomargaritaceae; genus Thalassobacterium. Next base: position 6,574 of record JBMYNR010000019.1, on the reverse strand, counting down.
ACCGAGTCTTTCGATGCGGGAAGTGCGGAGCCACCGGCAGGCTGGTGGAGGAGGTCGGGGTTCGAGCCGTCGGCTCCGGTGATGTTATCGAGGATACCAACGCCGACGGTTTCGGAGGGTTCAAGGATGGCTGCACTGGCACCGTCACCAAAGAGCACACAGGTGGTGCGGTCTTCAAAATCCAGAATCGAACTCATCTTTTCAGAGCCGATAATGAGTGCCTTCTTGTAGGCGCCCGAGCGCACCATATTACTCGCTGCGTTGAGGGCGTAAATATAGCCGGAACAGGCGGCCTGAAGATCAAATGCGGTGATGTTGCCGAGGCCCAGTGCGCTCTGGACCAGACATGCGGTGGAAGGGAAGGGCATGTCCGGGGTCATTGTGGCGACAACGAGCAGGTCGATTTCCGAGCGATCGATGCCGGCGGCTTCGATCGCTTTTTCAGCTGCGGCCACGGCCATATCGCTGGTGCTTTCGTTGTCGGCAGCAAAGCGACGTTCAGAGATGCCCGAACGGGTGCGGATCCACTCGTCGGAGGTGTCGACGATACGTGCCATATCATCATTGGTCACCACGTTCTCCGGTGCGTAGGCACCTGTGCCGGTTATGATGACGGATTGAGTAGGCTGAGGCATGCGAATACGAATTCTATAAGGACTGCCGAACGAGCTGGATGGCCGGCAGTTTCGACAAACTAGATGAGATCATTAGCTTGATTGATGTCCGAACTAATCGAGTCAATCATATCATGCTGAACCACCTCGCGCGCAATACGTATTGCGTTGGCAATCGCTACATAGTTCGAGGATCCGTGTGACTTCAGGATATTGCCCTTCAGCCCGAGTAAGGGCGCTCCCGCGTGTTGGTCGGGACTGAGGCGTACTTTCATATCGCGGAAAGCCGATTTGGAAAGAGCGGCACCAATCATACGCTTTGGATTGCGCACCAACTCTTCTTTCATGGTGTTCCCGATAAACCCAAAGAGTGCCTCGCTTGATTTGAGGACGATATTACCGACGAAGCCGTCGCAAACCACGACATCGACGTCGCCGTCGAAGAGCTGAAAGCCTTCGATCGGACCGACGTAGTTGATCACCTTCCCGTTGAGTTTCTGCAGGTCGGTATGCGTGGCGTTAATCAGACTGTTTCCTTTTCCCTCTTCTGTGCCGATGGTGAGAAGAGCGACGCGGGGATTCTCACAGCCCAGGGCGGCTTTTGCGTAGTTGGCTCCGAGGATAGAGTTATGAACAAGGTTGAGCGCGGTCGATTCGGGGTTGGCGCCCACATCGATCAGGACGAAGGGTTTACGCTTACTCGGAATGATAATACCGAGAGCGGGGCGGTCGACGCCGTCCAGGGGGCGCATCCGCAGCGTGCCACCGGCCATAAGGGCGCCGGTGTTGCCGCAGCTCACGACTGCATCGGCCTTGCCGTCGCGAAGTCGTTCAATGGCCTGCGCCATGGATGAGTCCTTCTTTTTCCTAAGTGCCTGAATGGGCTTGTCGTCCATCCCGATCACTTGAGTGGTCGAGTGGATGTGCACCTTTGCCGGATCAATGGAAAGTTTACGGACCTTTATAAGACGCTCCAGAAGTCGTCCCGGACCACAGAGAATAAACTCGCAGTCGATCCCGAATTTCTCGCTTGCATACGAAAGCCCACGAATAAACTCCGTGGGCCCGAGGTCACTCCCCATGGTGTCAACCGCGATAGTGCATGTACCGCTGGGTTCGCCCATTTAGGAAGTCGGTTAAATTGAGATCGTGACGACCGTGATTAGACTTCTACGTCCAAGACCTGGCGGCCACGATACATCCCGTTGGCAGGGTTTACGCGGTGTGGGCGGTAGAGTGTGCCGTCCTGAGCGTCTTTTGCCAGTTGTGGAAGAGAAAATTGAACCGCACCGCGGCGCTTACGGCTGCGTTGCTTGGATTGTTTGCGTTTTGGCTGTCCCATGGGAAGTGATGGTTGGTTGTAAAGTGTTCGGTGATTGGCCCGATTGGAATGCGCGGATTAAAGGCCTCAAATTTGCCTCGTCAAGTACGCAATCGGGCTAAAATTCAGCCCCTTCAGGTCATTTTGAGGACCCGGGCAACCAGTTTGTTGATGCCCGCTTCGGCCTCGCTGATCGATTTCGCCAGCATGTAAGCCGGGGTACTGACGATTCGATTGACCTCGTCGACGACGACGCTGTCAACCGCGCACTCAAGATGTGTGGCACCCTTGGCCTCGAGGGCGGAGGCGGTGTCCGGATCATTGCCGATCGTGAGTTGCACGCCATTTGCACCCAGCGCGCGGGCGGCGAGAATGGGCGCGATACACATGAAGCCCTGTGGCTTGCCGGCTGCATGGGCCGCCTGGATCAGATCGACCACGCCCGGGTCGGCATCGTAGTCGAGGCCATCGAAGGCGTAACTGGAAAGGTTTTTAGCGACTCCGAAACCACCGACGAAGATGAAAGCGTCGAAGGCTTCCGCTTGGGCCGAATCCAGTGGCAGGATGTCGCCACGTGAGATGCGGGCGGCCTCGATCATCACATTACGGTCTTCATCAAACATTTCCTGCCCCTTTGTATGATCGATTACCTGCTTCTGCGTGATGTCGGGCGCGACGCACTGAACTGTTGCGCCGGCCTGGTCCAGGGCCAGTAGAGTGAGCACGGATTCGTGGATCTCGGATCCATCGTAGACACCGCAACCGGATAGAATGACAGCAACCTTTGATTTCATGATTACCAATATTAGATTTCGACACCGGCGCTGCAACTGAAAGCGTGCGGAAATTTTTTGATTAACCCGCTTATTGCATGAGATCCAGAATTGGCTTTGGCAAGGCGCGAGCCGTGTTCCACGCAGGAGCGCACTGAAGTGCGTGACTAAGTGGGTTACGCGCTCGGAACACAGCCAGGGACGCTTCTGGACTCAAAGTTTGTTGCTGTCACTTTTATGACACGACGAGTTTTTGAAGAAAACTCGCAAGTAGCCATCCCATAACAAGATAAAGAACGACAGCAACAAACTGGTGCAATATTCGGGTTAGCATTAGGGGCCGTATTTTATACCGCTGATCACCGCTAATGACCTCTGATCTGACTCTGATGGGAAATCATTCTGATGGGATTCATGTGGATGGAGTCCTCCATGGTCCGGTCTGCGGAGCATCCGGTCTTGTCGCTATGCTCGGATCAGGATTCTCATGAGCGGTGATGAGCGGTTCCCCCCGCAGTCGGCTATATTTTTGTGTTATACTGAATTTATTGGAAGTTTTGTGATCAATTTGTTGTCGGGAGGAATCGATTTTATACCGCTGATCACCACTAATAACCGCTTATTCAATCCAACGAAGACTGAAAACGAAAACCGAACATCAGCGTATGATGAGCGGTTAAAGCAGAACCACTCGGACGCTTTTTGGACCACTAAAACACGCTAAAGGAACGCTAAAATCTAGGTTCTGGGTCCTGCTCCCTCAGTTTTTAGCGAAGATTGAGCGTGATTGAGCGGTTGAAAAATGCTCGTACCAAAGAAGCCAAGTCTTTCGGGCGTTCGTCGGGCGTGTGTCGCGCTGAGACGCCAGTCGCGTTGACGCATGAAGGGCTCCGAACAGACGGAGGCGCTTGCCCGTCGACCTTGCTGGCGCAAGTTCGCTACCTTGTGCCATGTGTCGCGATTGATAGCTTTTTAAATATGGAATCAGACGGCCTAAAGGCCGAACTCCAACAAAGCCCCACGTATCCTAAGGGTTGGAGTGCGCCCTTCAGGGCGTCCGGTAGGAACCCTACCTTCTATCTCGCTTATGTTTTCGTCTTCGTGGATGTGCACGCATTAGCGGTTAAAAATGCATCTTGTTGGCTTCCGTTTATTCTCCGAACTAGGGGATTGATTTGAGTATGGCTTCCTGTTTACTGGGTGCCCTAGATGTAAGCATTGCTTCGAATATGAGTTATAATCGCGTAATCGCCGCCGTTGAAATCGGGACGTCCAAAATTGCTGTCTTGTTGGGCGAAATGATCGGAGATTCCGGACTCAACATCATCGGTCACAGCGTGTGTTCGTCGAAGGGTGTGAAAAAGGGCGTGATCACCGACCTCAACAAGGCCAGTGACTGTGTGCATGCGGCTATCTCGAAGGCTGAGGAAAAGGCCCAGGTTAGGGTGGATGAGGTCTACCTTGCACAAACGGGTCGTCATTTGATTGGCAGCTTTAACGTGGGCAGTTCGAACGTGAGTTCTGCCGATGGCGTGGTTAGTCAAGTCGATGTCGAAGCGGCTAAGGAGGATGCCAAGCGTCGCACGCTTCCGCCCGAACGCACCTTTATTCACCATATTCAAAATCCTTTTTTACTGGATGGTCGTCCTGTTGAGAATCCACTCTCTAAAGAGGGCCGTCAGCTTCAGGTCGGCTACTGGTCAGTTCATGGTGACAGCGGAAGCGTGAGCGATAGCCTCCGTGTGATTCAGGGTTTCGATCTTGAGGTGAGTGATATGATCATCTCGAGCATCGCTTCCGGCGCGGTTTTATTAGAGGAGTCGGAAAAGGAGAATGGGGCACTCGTAATTGATATCGGTGGCGGCACGACGGATTATGTGCTCTATCGAAAGGGATACATTGTAAAGACGGGCGTCGTGCCTGTTGGAGGGGATCATATTACCAATGACCTCAGCATCGGTTTGCGGGTGGCGCGCAAGAGTGCCGAGGATTTTAAGCTCCGGAATGGGCGGGCCTATTACCGTCCGGATGACCGTGAGGAAAAAGTCTGGCTCTTTGGTGACTTCACAATCGGCGACCGTGAATATCCCTTGGCAGCTATCACGAAGATCATCGAAGCGCGTGTATCGGAGATATTCGATATCATCAAGGAGCAGTTGGAATCCAATGAGCTTTTTCAACCCGGTGATATTGCTTCGGGCGTCGTCCTGACCGGCGGCAGTGCTCAGCTCAACGGGATGGCTGATGCGGCAGCCAAGCGGTTTGGTTTAGAGGCCCGCGTTTCTGAGGGGCCGCAGGATGTTGCTCCGGAGCTTCGCCAGCCTGAATACAGTACCGTGCTGGGGCTCCTTCGTTTTGCACTAACCGGGCAGGAGGATCATGAAGAAGAGACCAAGTCGAAAGGGTTTATACATATATTCGCCGACCTTTTGAATCTCGATTAATTGTGAACAGCTCAATCGACTCATTATTTAGCCAAGAGGCATCATCTGGCATCTCGAAGATCAAGGTTATCGGGGTCGGGGGTGCAGGAACGAATGCGGTCGATGGCCTCAAGCTGGATGATCTTGGGGATGTTCGTCTAGCTGCGATTAACACCGATGCCCAGGCGTTGAACAATTCACCGATTGCTGAGAAGCTCGTAATCGGGCGTTCGATCACACGCGGGCTAGGTGCCGGTGGCGAGGTTGATATCGGGAGGAAAGCAGCCGAGTCGGATCGTGATGCCATTGCCCGTTTGATCGGGGATATGGATTTGATTATTCTCGTTGTGGGACTTGGGGGCGGAACAGGGAGTGCGGCTGCCAGTGTGGTTGCTGAAGTTGCTGCGAAGACAGAAGCACTGGTCCTTGCGTTTGCGACCCTGCCTTTCAGCTTCGAGGGTCCCCGCCGCAAGCGAATTGCCGAGGATAGTATCGGCGAGCTACGGCAATTGGTGCACGGCTTGATTCCTTTGCCGAATGATGTCCTGCTTCAGGAAGGAGAGGAAGACACCAGTGTGCTCAATGCCTTTGCTGTGGCGGATCGATGGATCGGCCGAGGTGTTAACTCCCTATGTACCATGCTCCTCAAGACGGGGTTGATTAATCAGGATTTCAGTTCGCTGCGCTCGGTCTTTCAGGATCGCGGTGGGAAGACGATTTTCGGGACAGGCTCTGCTCGTGGCGGGAACTACGTCAATGACGCGCTTGAGGATTTATATATCTGCCCCTTATTGCACCTGGGGGACCGGCCTGCCCAGTTGGACCGCATCCTCGTGAACGTCATCGGCGGGGTGGATCTCGGCATCGCCAAGGTCAATGAGATCATGACGCAGGTGACAAAACGCTTTGGTTCCCGAGAGGACATTGTCTTCGGCGCAGTCATCGACGAGAGTTATCATCAGAGCATTGAACTTTGTATTCTTGGCAAGGCGGAGATGGGTGCATCGCGCTCTGTGGAGGCTGAATTGGTGGAGACACCACCGACGACGACCATCACCACAGGTCTCGGCCTGGAGACGGAGATTGCTCAGGATACCAATGTGCCCAAGCCGGTGCATAAATCAAAGCTCCGAAAGAAGAAGAAGGTCGATGCGAGTCAGGATGAGTTTACCTTCATCGATTTGGATGCACAGCGCGGCTATTTCGACAAAACCGATCGCAACGAATACAATGATGAGGATCTCGATGTGCCCACTTTCATGCGTCGGGGGATCAAGATCAAAATAAAGTAGAAGGTAGGGCGTCCCTCCAACCCTTAAGATGCGTGGGGCTTTGTTGGAGTTCGGCCTTCAGGCCGTCTGATTCCATATCTAGAAAGTTTTCAATTCCGACACACGGCACAAGGTAGCGAACTTGCGCCAGCAAGGTCGACGGACAAGCGCC
>JBMYNR010000018.1:0-30342 GCA_049598495.1 Opitutales bacterium | reverse complement strand
TAGCCCGCTGCGCGGGCGAAGGCGGACAGGGTCCACCTCCGGAATCGTCAATTGTTCACCTTCGGCTCACGCACTCGCTGTGCTCGTAGTCCGACCCGCGCCTCCACCTTTTTCGTCGAAGCTGTGCTTCGCTCCGAAAAAGAGTGTCCCGCAGTAGCCCGCTACGCGGGCGAAGGCGGACAGGTTCCACCTCCTGAATCGGGTCTACATCAAAGATTGGTTTATCGCTCAAGCAGCTTGAGGAACTCCTCGTTGCTCTTGGTCTGCTGGAATCGGTCGATCATGGCCTCAGCCGCGTCTTCGATTTTCTGGCCGGCGAGGGCGCGTCGTAGGAATTGGGCGCCCTCGAGATACTTGCCCGAAAGAAGAAGTTCTTCTTTTCGAGTGCCGGAAGCATTGAGATTGATCGCCGGCCAGAGGCGTAGTTCGGCGGTCTTTCTATCGAGCACCATCTCCATGTTGCCAGTGCCCTTGAATTCCTGAAAAATGAGTTCGTCCATCTTGCTGCCCGTCTCGATTAGGGCGGTGGCAATGATAGTAAGGCTGCCACCTTCCTCGCAGTTACGTGCGGCGGAGAAGAGTTGACGCGGTTTTTCGAGGGCGCGAACGTCGAGACCACCGGTCATCGTGCGGCCGCCCTTGCCGGAGGCAGCATTGTAGGCGCGGGCAAGACGGGTGATGGAATCGAGGAGAAACACAACATCCTTGCCCGCCTCCACGAGGCGCTTGGCGCGCTCGATGGCAATTTCGGCGAGGCGCAGGTGGTTTTTAAGTTCCTCGTCGTTGGAAGAAGCGTAGATCTCGGCATCGACGCTGCGCTTGAAATCGGTAACCTCCTCGGGGCGTTCATCGACCAAGAGGACGATACAGTGGCACTCGGGATGGTTTTCTACGACGCCGTGGGCAATGTCGTGTAGAAGGGTGGTCTTACCGGTGCGGGGCGGTGCGACGATAAGGCCACGAGTGCCCTTACCGATCGGGCAGAACAGATCCATAATACGGGTGGTGATGCGCCCGTCCTTCGCTTCGAGGCGAATCTGCTCGTCCGGAGCAATTGAGACCATTTGTTGGAAACTATAGCGGCCTTTGCGTTCCTCCAGGAGCGCGCCGTCGACTTTTTCGATAAATCGCACCTTTGGGTTCGGGAAACGGTCATTGTGCTGTGCTTTGGCCTCAATCAAGCTACCCTTTTTTAGCTTGAATCGCTTAATCAGTTCGCGCGGCACAAACGGATCGTTCGGCTTGGTTTTTCCGTTACGAGATGGGTCAATAAGTTGCCCCGTCTTGTTTTCGAGAATTTCGAGAATGCCGGAGACAGCGATTTCGTTCTCACGGGCTTTTTCCTGAGTCGATTTTTCAGCCGTTGTTTTGGCCGTTTCATCGGAAGCGATGACTGTATCTGTGGGTGCGTTGTTTTCGCTCATTGTGCGACGCGATGATGCGCGTTTAGGTCTATGAATCGTATGGAGCCGCGTTCGCGGATCTAGAGCCGAGCAATGCCGACAGGTAGAGGGCGTAAGTCAGTCCTGTTCAGTGGGAAAATGGACGTCCGACTAGAGTCCATGCAAACATGGTTGCTTTGCATGCACTGGCACTCGCCAATTACCTTTAAGGGTCAAAGTAACTTGCCTGTCAACGCCTTTCATGGTCGGTCGTTGTCGATTGCGGTATCTATTTTGCTTACCTGCCCGGGCACCAGGCGCCCCAGACGAATCTTGTCGTTTCACCGTCGACGCGACTGGCGTCGGCCCTCTTGGAGCAAGGTCGCTATATGTTAGCGAAATGCTGCATCATGGCCTCGCGGCGGTAATCGAAGATTCTCTTGAGTTGTGATTTGACGTAGATCGCGCGTGCGATTTCTCCAATAGGTCCAAAGGGCATGATATATGTGACTTGATCCACGAAGCGGACACCTGCTGCCACCTCGGTGATCTCGTGGTAGTGAAACCATAACTTGTAGGGACCAATCCTTTGCTCGTCGACGAATGAGCGGTGGTCGCGAATATGCTTCAGTTCGGTGAGCCAAGTTTGCTTGCCCAGGAGGGGGATACCCACTCGATATTCAATTAGGAGGCCGTTATACATTTCATTGGGCAGTTCACTTACAATCTGAAAAGACATATCGACGGGTGTGATTTTATTCAGATTGGCCGGCGAGCGGATGAAATCCCAAGCAGTATCGAGGTCGGTCGCAATGGTTTGCTCGCGGGAAAAGTGGTGAATTTTTGACATAAAGAACTAACGGCGGTAATCGACCATACTTACGGCATCTTTACTGTAAGTTTGCCCTTTGGTTACCGTTTCACATTAAAAAAAGTATGCAAAAGCTACAAACGATTCTTAAACATGCCTTTCAGGATGAAGATAACCGTCTCCTAATGGTGTCTTCTCCCATATTATTTATGCACATTGCGGCTTTGGGGGCATTGTTTACCGGCTTTAGTTGGGTCGCAGTTGGTACCCTAGCAGTGACCTATGTGGTTCGCGTATTCGCACTCACGGCGGGCTTTCATCGTTATTTCTCACATCGCTCGTTCAAAACCAGCCGGTTGTTTCAATTTGTGCTCGCTTGGGTTGGGACTTCCTCGGCCCAACTTGGACCGATGTGGTGGGCGGCCAACCACCGTCACCATCACCAGCATTCTGACAAGGAAGAGGATATCCACTCGCCGGTGGTGAAGGATGCTTTCTGGGCTCATATCGGCTGGGTACTTTGTCGCGCCTACCGTTCGATCCAGTATGATCGAATTAAGGATCTCATCAAATATCCCGAACTGCGGTTTATCGATCGTTTTCATATTCTTCCGGTATTATCGCTTATCGGCTTGTTATATGCATTTGGTGCAGGTTTGAACGCCTACTTCCCGGCTTTGGGGACGAGCGGTCTACAACTGGTTATGTGGGGCTTCTTCCTGAGCACCGTGCTCGTCTACCACGTAACCTTTCTGGTGAATTCCGTCACTCATATCGTTGGATCCAAGCGCTTCGAGACGGACGACGAGAGCCGAAACAGCTGGTGGGTGGCGCTTCTTACCTTTGGTGAAGGCTGGCATAACAATCACCATCGCTGGCCGCTTTCTGCGCGTCAGGGTATGTATTGGTGGGAATTCGATCTCAGCTATTTGATTCTCCGATGCATGGAGAAAGTGGGGCTTGTTTGGGATCTGCAAGTCTACCCTGAGAAGATTTACGAGGAGGCCATGTCGGGCCCCCTGGTCAAATAGCTCATGCTACCTTCTGGCTGTCTAATGGGCTGTCTTATGGGTGTCTTTTGGGTCAGTTTCTTTGCGGTCGGGTTCATTCTGGCGACACTCATGTATACGGTGGCGAGGAAGCACCGACTCATGGCTATTGTTGATACGATCTGGACCGCGGGTCTCGGACTCGCGGCATGCTCTTATTTTCTCCTGTCGGGTTTGGACTCATTGCGCGCATGGCTCGTCCTCCTGGTGGTCAGCGTTTGGTCCTTCCGTTTGAGTTTTTATCTTTTTCGGGACCGCGTGCTAAAAGGGCAGGAAGACCCCCGTTATTTGGCATTGGCGGAGTATTGGGGTGAGGCTGCGCTGTGGAATTTCTATTTCCTGTTTTTGGTTCAAATTCCCTGCATTGCATTATTTCTATGCCCAGTTGTGGTCGCGATGGAGAACTCCTCTTCTGGATGGTTTTGGTCGGACACATTTGCGGTTATGATCGCTTTGGTCGCGTTGTCTGGAGAGGCGATCTCGGACCGTCAACTGGCGGTCTTCCGTGGCAATCCGAAAAATAAGGGTGCTGTCTGCCGAGTGGGATTGTGGCGTTTTTCCCGTCACCCGAACTATTTCTTCGAATGGTTGCACTGGTTTGCTTATGTTGCTTTTGCCTATTCTTCGACCCACGGCTGGATTGCTTTAATCGGTCCCATCTCGATGTATGTTTTTCTGCGCTTTATCACTGGGGTGCCTCACTCAGAGCGTTCGTCGCTTAAGCGCCGCGGCGATGCCTACCGTATCTACCAAAAAACCACAAACGCCTTCTTTCCATGGATTCCGACACGCCAGACAGATTAGCCAGTTTACGGCCTCCGATCCGCTTACGCTTCATCGAGCGCCTTTTTGCGTGGATGCTTCGTGATATTCGCGATGGAAGCATCCGGCTTACTTTCCCCAGTGGTGCGCAGAGAATGCTTGGGGACCATGGCTGTTCGCCTGTTGAGCTCCGTATCTTGGATGCTGCATTTTTTAACAAGGTATTTGCTGGTGGCAGCGTTGGATTTGGAGAGTCCTATGTAGACGGCGACTGGGAAACCACGGACCTCTCTGCTGTGCTCGGCATATTGGCACGCAATCAAAAGGAAATGGGGCGAATCCAGCGGGGCTTCTCTATTATGACCGGTCGCTTGAATCGTCTCTATCATAAGGCGCGACGGAATACACTCGAGAAGAGCAAGGGGAACATTCAAGAGCACTACGATCTGAGCAACGAGTTCTACGAGACCTTTCTCGATCGCTCCATGACATATTCCAGTGCGCTTTTTGAGGGTAATGAAGTTTCGTTGGAGGAAGCTCAGTTCAGAAAAATAGACCGCATGCTGGACCTGGCTGGAGTGGGGGAAGGTGACTCGATCCTGGAGATTGGCTCCGGGTGGGGGGCACTTGCGCTTCGTGCTGCGAAACGTGGATGTCGGGTCAAGACGATTACTCTATCGGAGGAGCAATTTAGGTATGCGCAGTCGCTTTTTGAGCGCGAGGGTGTCAGTGGCCGGGTCGAGATCGTTCTCGAAGACTATCGCCTACAATCGGGGCAATATGACGCCGTGCTTTCCTGTGAGATGATTGAGGCGGTCGGCTGTGAATACTTGGAGAGTTATTTTCGAATCGTGAGCGAATCACTGAGGCCGGGAGGCAAGGCTGTGATTCAGGCAATCACAATACCCGACGATCGTTATGAAGCTTATTGTCGCAGTTGCGATTGGATACAGAAGCATATCTTCCCTGGGGGGCACCTCCCTTCGCCGGGAGCAATTAAAGAGAATGTATCGCGCAGCGGAGCGTCTCGAATAGCTTTTATGCATTCTTTTGGCCGCGATTACGCCGAGACACTGCGACGCTGGGCGCGTGATTTTAAGGCATCAGAAGCCAGAGTCGATTCGCTTGGTTTTGATGCCCGTTTCCGACGTAAGTGGAATTACTATCTGAGTTATTGTGAGGCAGGCTTTGATGCTGAGCTGATTGATGTGAAACACGTTGTGATTGAAAAGGCGCCTAATTGAGGAAATACTCCAAACCAATTCTCAATAGGCCTATCCCGAATATTGCACCAGTTTGTTGCTGTCGTTCTTTATCTTGTTACGGGATGGCTACTTGCGAGTTTTCTCCAAAAACTCGTCGTGTCACAAAAGTGACAGCAACAAACTTTGAGTCCAGAAGCGTCCTTGGCTGTGTTCCGAGCGCGTAACCCACTTAGTCACGCACTTCAGTGCGCTCCTGCGTGGAACACGGCTCGCGCCTTGCCAAAGCCAATTCTGGATCTCATGCAATAAGCGGGCTATCTTGATTGGGGCTAAATGCAATTTGTTCTAGAGCGTCTACACCGAGTGGTTGTGGTTGTTCGGCGGACGCCGAGGACGGCGTCCCTCTATCTCTTAGAATGCGTGGAGTCTTCGTCCAGCTTAGGCTGGACGTTACTGCCGAGTGGTTGCGGTTGTGTCCCATCGGCGGTGACGCCGATGAGGCCTCCGGCGTAGCTTTTTCGAAGTGATCTTACCTATGAGCAGGTGGACTCGTATAAATTGCCGTATTAAAAGAGCATCATTTGGTCGTCTGTTGCCGGGAGGGTGGCTTCGATCAATCGACTATCCTTATTTTGGACGCTATTAACCCGCCTTGAAACGGGATGCATCCCCAATTCAATATCACTGCTGGAGGCCAGCACATCGCACTTGGCGAGCCTGTTGTTGAGCCAATCGTTGTGCTGCTCCGATCTTAGAATTACCGGCATCCTATCATGGATATGGTGAATGCTCTCTTGGGCAGAGCGCGTTAGGACCACGCATGCGTGCGTTCCTCCGGCGTTGGTGGATGGAAACCAGATACCGGCAAAACAATGCAGGCTCCGATCCATAGGGTAAATGTAATAAGGCTGTTTGGTAATGCCGTCCTGATACCATTCGTAAAAGCCGTTGGCGGGTAGGAGACATCGGCGTTCGTGCCAGCTTTCGCGAAAGCGTGGGCTGGTGTCGGCTGTTTCGATACGTGCATTGATATGAAAGTTCTGAGGGGTGCGGAGTCCCCAATGCATCATACGAACAACAGGCTTCGATTCACCTTTACTCGCAATACTGAGCGTTTCTCGTCCCGGACCGATATTGTAGTCCGGCTCCCATTCTTCGGGTATAGCCAGCGCGATGGCTTCGGCCAGCTTTGCCTTATTTGTATGAAGAGTATAACGTCCACACATTGGAGTATATAGGGTGATAAGAAAAGAGGCTGAGGCCAAGATGCTCAATTTTTAACCGCAGAGAGCGGAGAGAACAGAGAGGCTAACGCGTCGTCCAGATACGAAGTGAACTAAGGAAGAAGAGCTCCAGAGCCGCGGCTTGGTTGAAATTGATTTCGAGAAGGCCGGCTGAGCGTTCAAGCGCACTCGTGGCCCGTTGTAAGGCACTGGCCGGTAGCTCGCCCTTGTTGAGTGATTCGATGTCCCGGGCGAACTGAGCGGTTGCTTTTTCGATCTCTCCGAAGAGTTGCTTGCGAAAGCCCTTGCTCAGGCCCGTCTCCATGGCGTCCTTTTCCTCGGTTGTTATATGCTCGGGTAGCGACTCTTTATGTAAGTGCCACGATTCGGCAGTCATTTCGGCAAGAATACTCTGAAATCGGGTGTTTAGACCGTAGGCACCCATCAGGATGTGCGGAATGCTTTCCCGATTTGGCCCTTTCAATAGCTCGGCCAACCACTCTCGATAGTCGAGAGTCCAGGGCAGCCAATCCGGATGCGTAACCATTTCAAGAGAAGCAGGTATACGAAAGTTGAGACATCGGCTGCGAATCGTGTCGAGAAGATCGTAAGGTCGTGTTGTCAGAAGAAAGAGAGTCGTGCCCACGGGGGGTTCCTCTAGGGTTTTAAGAAAGGCATTTGCCGAGGCGGCGTTCATGCGGTCGGCATCCATGACGATGCCTACCTTCCTGCCGCCCTGATTGGAGCTCTTGGCGATATCGATCACCAGTTTTCTCATGGAGTTGTTCTCATCGGTTTTGCCGACGCGGATCAGTCTCGCTTTACCGCTTGGTCGCAGGATGAAACAGTCTGGATGCTCAAAGGGGTCGCTGTTCGTTGCCAGTAGGTGTGTTGCGATCGCGCGGACGATGGTCTCCAAGCTTTCCATGCTCTCTCCGTGTAGGAGGATGCCGTGCCCCAGTCGATTCTGCACAAGTGAGCGCTCCAAAACCTCAACCGCGCGCGTATTACGGAGGGCCTCTGGGAGGGATGCACTTAGTGAATTGACAGAACTCGGGTCGTTTTCGCTCATCGGTGTTTGGCATTTCTGAGTGAACTTTATATGGTGGGCAAGAATCAAGATGTCGCAAAAGCCAATGACCCGAAAAGAACGAGCTGAATTTATCCAGAAACGACTTCAGGAGTTGTATCCGAATCCACCGATCCCCCTGGATCATAAGGATCCGTTCACACTGCTGATTGCAGTGCTGCTTTCTGCACAGTGTACCGATGTCCGTGTGAATCAGATAACGCCTGCGCTCTTCGCACGCGCGGACACGCCGGGTGCTATGGTACGGCTTCCCGTGGAGGAGATTCAGGAGATCATTCGACCCTGTGGACTGTCTCCCATGAAATCGAAGGGGATTGCAGGCCTCTCGCGCATTTTACTGGAACAACACGATGGAAAGGTCCCGGCTGATATGGAGGCCTTGGAGGCTTTACCTGCCGTCGGTCACAAAACCGCTTCTGTGGTCATGTCGCAGGCATTTGGAGTGCCGGCCTTTCCGGTGGATACACACATTCACCGACTCGCTCAGAGATGGGGACTCACCTCAGGCAAAAACGTCGTGCAAACCGAGCGCGATTTGAAGCGTATCTTTCACGAGTCACATTGGAATCGCTTGCACCTGCAGATTATTTTTTATGGTCGTGAGCACTGCAGTGCTCGAGGATGCGATGGAACGGTCTGCGAGATTTGTCGTAGCCTCTATCCAAAAAGAAAACGGCCGAAGAAAACCCTCAAGGCTTGAGCGAGTTAGTCCTCGAAGCTGCTGGTCGAGGTGCCGAAGCTGCTGTTGCCGAAATGGAAGCTCTCGCCTGATGGATCGGTGGTATCGATTTTTTGATTTGTTTCGAAATCAGGCAATCCACTTATGAAATCTGAGCGACCTCTGTTCCAGAGTGGCCGGGTGAAGTCGATCTCGAACTCACTTTGTTCGATCGCGCTCGTGATCGAGTCTGCCGTGGGTTCGGAATCTTTAGCGAAGATTGCTTTAGGAATGGCAATGCGACCGTCGAGGGTTTCTTCAGAGCCCGATTCGATGAGCTCAAAAACATGGTAGCTGCTTTGCTCGTAGGCCTGTGTGGCCAGAGACAGCAAAACAAGCGGCAGGTATGTCAATAGGGTGGAGACGGTCTGTGGTGGCGATGTCATCTGCGGTTCAAAGCTGAATATCGTTCCAGACTTGTCGAGTCCGATCGATATTGGAAAACAATAGTTGCGACATATTGACGCAGTTGGGCTTGCTAGCTGTCTCGATGATGTCGAATATTGCTCACATATCGGTTTTTGTTAAACTCGCAAAGTATTAATATGGAGAAAGATATGTATCCTTTGTGGATACTTTAGCTTGGAATGATTTGTGCGAATGGATTGAGTATGAACATTGATTTTAATACCTTTACTGAAAAGTCTGCTTTTGCCGTACAAGAGGCTCAGCATTTAGCACGTCGTTATGGTCAACAGGAAATAGACCTGTGGCACTTACTGTTGGCTTTGGTTCAACAAGAGGGGGGGATCGTGCCCGGCCTTCTGGAGCGAATGCAGATCACGCCGTCGGCTGTTGAACTGGCCTTGCAACGCGAATTGGATGGCCTGCCGAAGGTGAGTGGCCGTGTGAATACGAAGCAAATTTATCTGTCCTCAAATCTACAGCAAGCGATTGGGGAGGCAGAGGAAGTCAAGAGGAAGCTGGCCGATGATTTTCTCAGCACGGAGCATCTCTTTCTCGGAATCCTTCAAGCTGACTCGTCCGGTCGGTTGGGGACGTTTTTGAAACAATTTGAGCTGAATTATGATCGGGTTCTAAACGCGCTGGAAGCTGCTCGTGCAGGACAAAAGGTCACTACACGGACGCCCGAAGGAACCTTTGAAGCCTTGGAGAAATATGGGATCGACCTTGTCGAGCAGGCACGCAAAGGAAAGATGGATCCAGTCATCGGGCGTGATTCCGAGATTCGCCGGGTGATCCGTATTCTTTCGCGGAAGACAAAGAATAACCCGGTCCTCATTGGAGAGCCTGGTGTGGGTAAGACGGCTATCGTCGAGGGGCTTGCCCAGCGGATTGTTCGTGGTGATGTCCCTGAGGGACTCAAGGACAGGATCATCTTTGCACTTGATATCGGCTCGCTTGTTGCGGGGGCCAAATATCGCGGTGAGTTCGAAGAACGTCTCAAAGCCGTTTTGGCGGAAGTCAAGAACAGCGAGGGACGTATCCTGCTCTTCATCGACGAGTTGCACACCATCGTTGGAGCAGGTAAGACTGAGGGAGCAATGGACGCGGGTAATATGCTCAAGCCGATGCTGGCTCGGGGTGAGTTGCACTGCGTGGGTGCGACGACGCTAGATGAATACCGCAAGCACATCGAAAAAGATGCTGCGCTTGAGCGTCGTTTTCAAACAGTTCAAGTCGATCAGCCGAATGTTGAGGATACGGTCTCGATTTTGCGTGGGCTTCGTGAGCGTTTCGAATTGCATCACGGTGTGCGTATTCAGGACAACGCACTCGTGCAGGCGGCTGTCCTTTCGCATCGCTACATTAGTGAGCGTTTTCTGCCAGACAAAGCGATCGATCTGGTCGACGAGGCCTGCGCCATGATCCGTACAGAAATGGATTCGATGCCGCAGGAACTCGACGCGCTCACTCGGCGGGCGCTCCAACTCGAAATTGAGGAGGCCGCTCTGAAAAATGAAAAGGACGAGGCTTCAAAAGATCGCTTGAGAACACTCTCCAGGGAACTCGCTGATATCCGCGAAAAGGAATCGGCACTGCGCACTCAATGGGACTCTGAAAAGGGCGCGATTGATGAGATTCGCAGGGTCCGTGAAGAGATCGAGGCGACCCGTATCGAGATGGAGAAGGCAGAACGGAACTACGATCTGAATACGGTTGCGCAGTTGCGGCACGGCAAGATGCCCGAGCTCGAGGCACGTCTGATCGAGCTTGAGGAAGCGGAAACGAAGGAGGGTGCTTTACTAAAGGAAGAGGTCTCGCAGGAAGAGATTGCCGACATCGTCTCAAAATGGACGGGTGTGCCTGTGAATCGTCTTGTCGAAGGCGAGAAGGAAAAACTCCTGCGCCTAGAAGAGGTCTTACACGAGCGGGTAGTTGGCCAGGATGAAGCGGTCACGCTTGTCTCTGAGGCGATCCTCCGTGCTCGTGCCGGTATCAAGGACCCGCGCCGCCCGATTGGTAGTTTTCTCTTCCTCGGCCCCACGGGGGTGGGGAAGACCGAGCTCGCTCGGACGCTCGCGCAGACCCTTTTTGATACAGAGGAGAATATGGTGCGAATCGATATGTCTGAATACATGGAGAAACATGCCGTGGCACGATTAATCGGGGCGCCCCCCGGATATGTCGGCTACGACGAAGGAGGTCAGTTGACCGAGGCTGTTCGTCGCAAGCCCTACAGCGTTGTGCTCTTTGACGAAATTGAGAAGGCACACCCGGATGTATTTAATGTTCTATTACAAGTTATGGATGATGGGCGTATCACTGATGCCCAGGGGCACACCATAGACTTTAAGAATACGATTATCATTATGACTTCGAACGTGGGGAGCCGATTTCTTACGGAGGGTGTCTACGGTTCCGAGATACCGGAGTCGATCCGCGAGTCTGTAATGGCTGAGTTACGTCAGGGGTTTCGGCCGGAGTTTCTTAACCGAATTGATGACACGGTTCTATTCAAGCCCCTGACACTCGATGAGATTACCACGATCATTGATTTACTGCTGACTGATCTGAATGCTCGATTGGTGGAGCGTCGTATCACGATCGAGTTTGATGAAGCTGCACGCAGGTGGATTGGCGAAAAGGGCTACGATCCAGTATATGGTGCGCGTCCTCTAAAACGCCTCCTTCAAAAACAAGTCGAGACAAAGCTCGCTCGAGCTTTGCTTAGTGGGAATGTGGGCCCGGACAGCACGGTGCTCTTCAGGGTGGATGCCGATGCTCTGGTGATGGAAATGATCGATCAAGTTGAACTAGTGAATGAAGCCTAATGCCTCATCCCTAATCGGCGTGCTTTGATTTTGGGGTGGGGCGTGCTCGCCGTTCCGAGCTGGTGACAAGACCGATCCGAAGGAATCGGATCACGCGCCGTCCTTCAGATTGGCACCGTTTGCCTGTGCTCTAAAGTCATGGATCACTGATCCGTTAGAGGGCTTGTTCTCCTTTGAGGCGAGCATGGTATTCTAGAGAGCATCTGAAAATTCCCCAGTCAGGTCTGAGCACGAGCGCCGTTTCCTCTCGCTTGGCTCGGGTTTGTGACTTGCGGAAATTGCTATCTCCAACCTATTGTGACATTACTCTTACATGTCAAAGCCCGCTCAAGATCCCTCCAGCAAACGAACCTGGCTCAGCGTTGCTTCGCTAAGTCTTCTGTTTGTGGCTGCGTTCTTTGTATTGCGTTCTCTGCCCTATGCGGAGTGTGGCTTTCTGCACTATGTCGAAATCGTCAATGCCGACGGAGAAATCGAACTCTGTGCAACCAACCATGCCGGGTTTATTGACCTGTCCGTATTGAGCTACCCGGTTGAGGCGAGTCTAGCAACCGATCGACCACTCAAACCAGGGATCAAGTCTAAGGTTGCACTGAAGTTGAAAACTGCGGGCGGGATGCCGATTGCCGCCCACGAATTGGCCACCACCCATACCGAGAAGATACATTTGATGGTGATTGATCCATCGCTCGAGGATTATCATCACCTGCACCCCGAACCCGAAGGCTTGGACGGAATTTACCGCTTTGAATTCGTGCCAAAGAAGGCAGGAACGTATCGTGTTTTTACTGAGATCGTGCCTGTGCGTAGCCGTCGACAGGCGATTGCGCTTTCCGAACTGGAGGTGGCCGGGGAGGTTGCAAAACCGGTGTTTGAACGTTCGATTCGGAGCTGCAGTGATGGGGTTCAGTTTGTGTTGCACGGTGCTCCCGCAGCACTGAAGACCGGTCGCGATTATCGCCTAGAGCTGGAAATTTCCGATTTGGAGACTGGTGCCCCCGCGGAGCTTGAGATGGTCATGGGCGCCAAAGGTCATATGGTGGCGTTTGATGAGCGGGCGCTGGGTTTTGCGCACATGCACCCGGTCGATAGTGTGGCCGATGTTCGAGTGGCTGGTCTGCCTAAGGGCCAAGAGAAGGACACCGATTTGGCCTTCCTTTTTAACGTTCCCAATCCGGGTTGGTATCGTTTATTTGCGCAGATACAGCTTGAAGGTGAGTCGGTTTTCGGGCGTTTTAATTTGAGAGTAGATGATTAATCTGATGGACGATTTCGAAACGTTTAAGGCCGCCCGAGAAAAGATGGACCCGAGTTCTCGTGACATGACGGATCATCAGTGGAGGCAAGCCTTCGATGCGTATCAGCGGGCACGCGAACGGGTTGGTGGCGAATCCGGCGAGGCAAGTCGTCGACGTCGGCGTCCTTCTGAAAGCCAATCCACTCAGGAAACCGTGCGCGGGCAGCATCGACCATCATCGCTCTCCGAAACTTGCAATTTACGTTCTGCGATACGTGCCGAGTCGGCCTATCAGGATCTACGTCTGCTCATCGATCTGCTGTCCTGGTTGGCCATCATCGTCGTTGTGCTCGGGACGGTTGTCTCACTCTTCTACTATACCTCGCTTGCGGCGGTTTTTATTGATGTCCTCGACGCGGCGGTTCAAGTGATCGCGATTCTTGTGTTTCGTTTCATGATTCAGGTTGTGGTTGATATTCCAGATATTGCTCTGTATCAGGCGCTTCATCCGGTGGATTCTAGCGAGCGCCCGATGGCCGATTCGGATGCACCGCGAGGCAAGAGGCCGTAGCCGAATTAAAGGCGCTTCCGATGAATCAATCGAAGGAGTAGCCGATTAGCTCGATTTTTAATTTTATAGCTTTCTTCAGGAGCGTTGGCTTATCGAGCATGATCACGCGCCCAACCTCGAGGGCTGCGGTCTCGATGCCTGCTTCGTGCATCACCTCGAGAGTCCGCTCACCGAATACCGGTACATCGAAACGAAAGTCCTGTTTCTTCTTAACTGTTTTCACGAAGATCAAACCGTCTGTCTTGAAGCTGCCCGCGCGCTTAAGCATCGGGTCGGTGCCTTCGTAAGCCTCGACCGCCAGTACGGTACCTTTCCGGACGACTGCGCCTTGGCCGATATCCAACTCTGCGATCCCCTTGGCGATTTCGATCCCATGATCGATAAATTCAGATGCTACTTTGGTCTTTTTCCCCGTCATAGAACCTTTGGTGGCCAATTCCTCATCGAGAAAGCTGCGCGCATCCAACATGTGAATACCGAGACTCTCGACCTCGCCGGCAATCGCGCCAAAAATCGTCTCGGCATTCTTGATCTTTAAGCTGTTTAGAATGGCAAGCGCTTTAAGGTCCGGATGGAGGCCACGAAAGAGACGTTTCGGCGTAATTTGCCCTGCCATCAGTGCGTAGCAGCAGCCCAGCTTTTGGAGCGATTTGAGCAGTTTGCCCAGTTGGCCGACCTTGATCTGGATTTGATTCGCTTTAGGGACAGCGTCGATCAGGCTTTGCTCAGTCTCTCCTTTAAAAGAGATCATGCGGAGCGGCAGACCCGCCTCCTGAATGCGCTTAGCTGTCAGGATCGGGTAGAGCCCCTTGCCTGCGATGAGGCCAATTGGCTGGCCCGCATAGTCGGGAGGTAGAAATTTGGAGGCCGTGTAATCCATGAGGGCAGTATACCCTAATCCAAGAACTGGTAGGGTCGAAGGCTAGCTTGCTGGAAATATTCGGGCCTGACAATCATAACAGGCTGAGGTGGGTTCCCGCTGTCATCATTCGCTTTAAAGATCACCCGGCGGCTGGCGTGATCGGTCGCCTGCATGAGAATCACGGTTTCCGACTTCAGTTCATTGATCGAACCTGTTTTTGCGATTTGCTTGTTAGCCGCGGTCCGTTCGGTGATGAAGACAGTCTTGCCTGAGGTAACAAATTCGCGGGATCTTCCATCCAGGTATTCGTAGCTGAGGTTACCTTTACTCGTGGCAACAAAGAGGCCAAGGGAATCGTAACGAATCAAATGGCTACCCTTGTGGACTTTTATACTGCCTACAGGGAGGATGACTTTTACATCGGAAAGTGGCGAAAGCTGGTTACCGGAGATGGCAATCTGCCCGGAGTTCAGCTTTATGTGTAATTTGGAAACGGAGGGTTCATATTCGAAGCCTTCTTCGTTTTCGCGGAATGGGCGCTGGGAATACTCCACACAGTGGACCTCGCTTGCGGCATCGATGCCCAGGCCCACACCATTGGAAAAGGCTAAGAACACGGTAGCGTCCTCTGCGGTGTTCCATTTGCTTCCTGTCGGTAGAATGATCTCGCGAATGCCGGGTTTCGTGCCCTTGCCTTGGGTGTCCGCTGCCATGCTCACGGAGCCCGTTCGGCTCGTAATCATCGCATTGGAGGGAACAAGCTGAGCCGCCTGAAGCGCGATTGGGCACAGGAGGAGAGTCATGAGGAGCCAGCTTTTCGAGTTACAATCCAAGACTGTTTGCGAGGAAGCCATGGCTCTTATATGGGGCAATAGGTTCACGGCATGCTTAAACGGCCACGATGTTAACGATCCGGCCGGGGACATAGATCTCTTTCTTGATCTCTTTGCCCTCGATAAAGTTTTGCACGCGGTCGCAGGACTTTGCTGCAGCAATGGCGTCGTCCTTGGACACGTCGGCCGGGAGTTGAGCATCGCCACGGTATTTCCCGTTTACCTGGAAGATGATCTTGATTGTGTCCTCGACCAATTTGCTTTCGTCGTGTTCCGGCCATCCGGCATCGACGATGCTGCCATCGTGCCCGAGGCGTTCCCAGAGTTCTTCGCACATATGAGGCGCTAGGGGTGCCAGGAGTTGAACGAGTGTCTCGACGGATGTTTGCGCTACCTGCTCTCCCTGGGTAAGCTGCTTTAAGCAGATCATCATCCGAGAGATGGCCGTATTAAAGCCGAGTGACTGATAGTCCTCAGTCACCTTCTTGATCGTCTTGTGGAGTTCGCGCAGGTTCTCTTCGCTCTCGCCAGAATTGCTGAGGCGAGCTTTATCGTTCGCCAACGCCCAGACTTTTCGGAGGAAGCGGGCGACGCCTTCGATGCCCTTTGTATTCCAGGGCTTCATTGCTTCGAGTGGCCCCAGGAACATGAGGTAGAGGCGGAGTGCGTCGGCGCCGTAGCCTTCGATAATTGTCTCCGGGTTGACGACATTGCCCCGGCTCTTCGACATCTTCTCCCCGTCCTCTCCGAGAATGATGCCTTGGTGGAAGAGTTCCTTAAAGGGTTCGGGGTCGCTAACAACGCCGAGGTCATGGAGGACATGATGCCAGAAGCGGGCATAGAGTAGGTGGAGGACGGCGTGCTCGGCACCCCCTATATATAAGTCTGGCATGCCCCAGTATTTTTCTTTTTCCGGGTCGATGAGAGCCTCTGCATTTTTCGGATCGATATAACGCAGATAATACCAACATGAACCCGCCCACTGAGGCATGGTATTCGTCTCGCGAATACCATGAATCCAGCCGTCACGAGCTTCAGATGATGTTTCACCTGTCTTTGGGTCGATATAGACGCGAAGCCATTGCTCGGCTTTTGAAAGGGGGCTTTGTCCGTCGGGAGAGGGGGTATAGCTCTCCACTTCAGGGAGTTCTAGAGGGAGCTGCGCATCAGGCAGTGCGATCGCGTAGCGGAGCTCACCATCCATTTGACAGGTCACGGGGCGTTCGACGGATTTGAGTGCGTCATCAACTTTGGCGTAGTCGGATTCGCTGACCCAGAGAATGGGGAAGGGCTCACCCCAATATCGCTGTCGCGAGAAGAGCCAGTCGCGCAGTTTAAAGTTCACGGTTGCTTCGCCACGGCCCTCGGCGGCTAATTGCTCGATGATCGCATTTTTGGCGGACTCGGAGTCTTTGCCCGATTGTTCACCGGAGTTGATCAGCTTGCCTGGCCCCGTGTAGGCAGCCTCCAGAGCACCGGATGCGTCTATCTGGGCGGAGCCGTCTTCGTCCTCAATCACCTGGATGATTTCGAGGCCGAAGGTATTCGCAAACTCGAAGTCGCGCTGGTCGTGAGCGGGGACGGCCATGATGGCACCGGTACCATAGGTCATGAGCACATAGTCGGCAACCCAGATCGGGATTTCCTTGCCGTTGACCGGATTGATGACGCTGGCACCCGTCCAAACCCCTGTTTTGTCCTTGGCGAGCTCGGCGCGTTCGAGATCGGACTTACTTTTAGCCATTTCGACATATGCGGCAACAGCTTTCTGTTGCTTGGCCGTGGTGATGGATGCAACGAGCGGGTGCTCGGGTGCAATTACCATATAGGTGGCTCCGAATAAGGTATCTGGGCGGGTTGTGAAAACAGTCAGTTGAGCGTCGTGGCCGGACACATCGAAGGTGATCTCAGCACCTTCGGAGCGGCCAATCCAGTTTTCCTGTAGACGTTTGGTCGAGTCAGGCCAGTTCAAGGTTTTCAACCCTGCAATGAGGCGCTCAGCGTATTCAGTGATTCGGAGCACCCATTGCCGGATCGGGCGACGTTCGACGGGGAAATTGCCGCGCTCTGAGCGGGGGCCCTCTGGGGTGTTGAGCACTTCTTCATTGGCCAGCACGGTGCCGAGCTCCGGGCAAAACCAAACGGGCTTTTCATCGACATAAGCGAGCCCTTTTTTGAAGAGTTGCATAAAGATCCACTGGGTCCACTTAAAGTAGGCCGGATCGGTGGTGTTGACCTCCCTGCTCCAGTCATAGGCAAAGCCCAACTCGGAAAGTTGCTTGGTAAAGTTGGCGATGTTTTGCTTCGTAGTGATGGCTGGGTGGGTGCCCGTTTTGATCGCATACTGCTCGGTGGGCAGGCCGAAGGCATCCCAGCCCATTGGATGGAGCACATTATAGCCCTGCGCTTTTTTGAAACGCTTCAGGGCGTCGCTGGCAGTGTAGCCTTCGGGATGGCCGATGTGTAGTCCGGCGCCGGAGGGGTAGGGGAACATGTCGAGCACATAAAAGGTCGGCTTATCCTCGAAGTCCTTTGCCTCGTAGGTCTTGTGTTTGGCCCAGTAGTTCTGCCACTTGGGCTCAATGCGGGAAAAGTCGTATTCGTTGGTCGTCGTAGCCATTTTTGAAAACGGCGGATTTAGAAGACTGCGAGCGACCCCGTCAACGCTTGAGACGAGTTCAAACTCGGGTGGAGCCGTCGCCCTTCATTCTTGATTTCCAGGGTTGGGCGCTCTATCAAACCTCCTTTCAAAAATGAAAATACGCATCCCTCTGGTCATCTATCTGATCCTCGCTGTTATTATGACAGCTGGCTATACAATGGGAAATACACCTACGACTGGATTTGTGGCGCGTAAGGCGGACAGGATTGAGAGTCAGCGTTTCGAAAAGAAATTCTGGGCGACATCGAAGCAGACTGCCTTTTCTGAAAAGAGCTTTGAAATCCAAGAATGGGACAAACATTTCACCGCGCTCGGGGGCAAAAAAGCACCGATTCGTCTGGCCGAAGACAAGCAGAAGGTGATTTTCAGAACCAAACAACTGGAGCGTCATGTGATGGCGAAGGAAATGTCTCAATGGGATAAAAAGATGAAGCAGTTGCATGAGAAGGCTGGCATCGAAATGGATGACAAGGCGCAATTGGTCGCCGACCGGCAACTCTACTCGATGATGCTTCAGGATACTCGCCGCTTCCGGGATATGGCCGATGAACTCTCGCTTCAGGATATTAATCGCTACCAATTTCGCCGAAATCACCCTGGGGATCGTATCCCCGTCGAGCAGGCCGGTTCAGGCGAGGAGTAGTTCCGGTATGACCCTCATCCAGGCCGACAATCAACGGCACGGATATGCCATGAGGACGATCGACCCGGCGGGCCATTCGATTTCCTTCAATGGAAAAGGTCTTGCCTCGTATCGCCGCGAAGCTTGTGTGTGGGAGCAATGAAACTCACACCTGTCTCATTTCTTTTCCGAATCTCCCTGCTCCTTGGCTTTCTCTTGACGAGCCAAGCCTTTGCCGGGGGCGGTGCCGATCCCCACGCGAGTGATCTCGTGTTCCCCATTCCCGAGGCTTCCTATGCCGAAATGGAAGCGCACAAGGCCGATGAATTGGGGCGTGAGCTGAGTCTCTTTGATCAAATCAAGGTGCGAGCGGTTGCTGATCCGTTCAATGTGGTTGCGACTCTGATCTTCTTTTGCGCAGTGATCCACACCTTTCTGGCTACAAAGTTCAACAACCTTGCTCATAAATACGAGGTCGAGCACCGCGCGGCGGTGAGCTCGCACCAGAAGATGTATGTTGAAGGGAAAGAGCCGGTGAGTTTCAAAGCAACGATGTTCCATTTTATGGGGGAGGTCGAAGCGATCTTCGGCATCTGGTTGATCCCGCTGCTCATCTCACTCGTTCTAATGCAGCCTGACGGATTGATGGTTGCTGCGTTTTACGTCGATACACGCAACTTCACGGAACCCATGTTTGTGGTGATTATCATGGCGATTGCTTCCAGTCGCCCTGTTATCCAGTTCGCGGAGTCGTCCATGCGTTGGGTGGCATCGATCGGCAGGCAGTCCCCGGCGGCTTGGTGGCTTTCCATCCTAATTGTGGCTCCGCTTCTTGGTTCCTTTATCACCGAGCCTGCTGCCATGACTATTGCCGCTCTGCTCCTTGGTCACCAATTTTATATTCTAGATCCTTCACGCACATTTAAATACGCGACACTCGGTCTACTCTTCGTGAATATATCGGTCGGTGGCACTTTGACTCACTTTGCGGCGCCACCGGTGCTGATGGTGGCGGGCACATGGGACTGGAATATGCCGTTCATGTTTACCCACTTCGGTTGGCGGGCAATTATTGGTATACTCATCGCCACAAGCGTCTACTTCTTAATCTTCCGTAAGAATTTCGCCTCGCTGGGGGAACGTGCCAAAGAGATCGCGCGAGAGAAAGCGCTGGAACCGAATCCCGAGCCGGTCCCGGCATGGATTATTGTGGTTCACCTTATGTTTGTCGCATGGACCGTGGTGACTCTGCACCATCCGGCCTTCTTCATTGGCGGATTTCTCTTCTTTCTAGCTTTCATCATGGCGACACATCACCACCAGTATGATATCCAATTGAAATCGCCGCTATTGGTCGGCTTCTTTCTGGCCGGTTTAGTCACCCATGGTGGCCTTCAGGGGTGGTGGATTTCTCCGGTGCTATCTGCTCTTACCGAGGTGCCACTCTTTGTTGGTGCTACAGTCCTGACGGCGTTTAACGACAATGCTGCGATTACCTATCTCGCGTCGCAGGTCCCTGTCTTCAGTCCGGAGGCATGGAGTGCAGACGGTTGGGTCGCCAAAACCGGAGAGGCTTTGGCGAGCGCACAGGGGCTTCAATATGCTGTGGTGGCCGGTGCCGTCACCGGTGGTGGCTTAACGGTGATTGCTAATGCTCCGAATCCGGCTGGTCAGAGTATACTTAGCAAGTATTTTAAGGAAGGGATTTCCCCGCTTAAGTTGCTCTTGGGAGCGCTCTTCCCGACGCTCGTCATGGCCTTCGTTTTCATGGTGCTACCTCACTAGTCTACCGACAACCGCTTGAGCGCTGTGTAATTGCCATTATTGTTTATAGGTGGCACCGCTCGACGTTTGTTTAAATTGGTTGCTTTGCGAAAGCTTTATGGGAGCTCTTTGTCGAGCTTCTGTAGATACTCCCAACTAAATAGCCCGCTACTGTGTCCATCGCTGAAGATGGGGCGTATCGCGTAGTTTCCCTGGAATTCCCAAGAACGAATGGTGACCCCGGGAAATTCCCTCGGGCCGTCGCCACCGTATTGTACGCCGAAGATGTCCTTCTCACCGATGTTCTGTGCGCTCGGTGAATATTTTCTGAGAAACTCGGAAGGGTAGTAGCTTTCGCTGCCGTCATCCCAAATCACGGCCAGTTCGGTTCCGATCAACTGGATATCCTTGGGTTTCATCGCTTGTAGAAACCGGCGGATTGGAGCTTGTTCATCAGTTGAATAGCGGGGCCTTTACGGTTGAGGATGTAAAGATGAATGCCTGGCGCGCCATTTTCCAGGAGCTCGCGGGCTTGCTGGTAGGCCCAATCCATCCCGATGGCCTCAACGGCTGCTTTGTCCTCTCCGGCCGCTTCGAGAGCGGTCCTTAACTTCTTCGGCATGGAGGTGCCGCACATGTCGCAAAAGCGGAGCGCCTGACTGAGGGAGTTAATACTCATCAGGCCCGGGAGGATCGGAACCCGGATGTTGGCCTGACGTGCGTGCTCAACGAAGTCGAAATAGATGCGGTTGTCGAAGAAGAGCTGAGTGGTGACAAAATGGGCACCCGTATCGACTTTTCGCTTAAGATGAAGCAGGTCGATCTCCAGCGACGGTGCCTCCGGATGCTTTTCCGGGTAGCCGGCGACCCCGATCGTGCATTCCGGGAAGTTGTCGTGGATCAGTTGTACGAGTTCGTTTGCGTATTGGAGACCATTGGGGTGGGGGGTGAAATTGGTTTCGCCATTCGGCGGGTCTCCACGCAAAGCCATGATCTGCTTGAGGCCGGCTGCCTTGAATTCAGTGATGATTTCCTTGAGCTCCTCTTTTGAGTGACCAACACAGGTGAGGTGAGGCATGACCTGATAACCGTAATCATCGCGAAGGTGACGGGCATACTTTAGGGTGCGGCTTCGGGTGCTGCCGCCCGCCCCGTAAGTAATCGAGGCGAAATCGGGCTTGAAGGCCCGGAGGTGCTCGGCTGTGAGCAGAAGCTGCTCGGCGGCTGCATCCGACTTAGGCGGAAAGAACTCAACCGAAAAAAGTGGCTCGTCTGAGGCGAATCGTTGCTGGAGTGAAATTTCGGGCATAAACGTATCAAGTTATAATGATATGATGATATGTAAAGTATTTTATCATGGAAATGTCCGAGTGATCGCGGCCAGGCGGAGTGCTGCGGCCAATTGGCTTGCGAGGGAACTCGGGCGAAAATTCAGGCGAAATTGATTCGGCTGTGAATCTGTCATTCAAGGAACCTTCTCATGGGAGTCGTATAACTTAACTCACTTATTCACAGTGCACTTCCGTTAAAAATTCATGTAGAAACAGCTTGACGAGTGGGGCGAAGTGGGGCGATATGGGTTGAAATGGGTCAAATATGAGTGGTGTAAATAGAGGTCAGTTTGTGGGGGAATACCGCCACAGTATGGACGACAAGGGGCGTCTAACGATTCCTTCGCAGTGGCGTCCGGGGATTGATTCTGACGAAAACAATTTTCTCGCGCTCCCAAGTCTCACGGAAAAATCCGTCACGGTTTACCCGCCGAAGATGATTGAGCAGCTGAATGAACGGCTTTCGCAGGTCAGTATGGGTGACCGGCAGGGGCAGCGCGCGATCCGCCGTCTCATGTCCAAGGCGCACGCCTTCAAGTGCGACAAGCAGGGGCGTATTCATTTGAACGAAAAGCTCATCGAGCACGCCGGCTTGAAGAAGTCGGTGGTTCTGCTTGGGGAGGCGTCGAAATTTATGATCTATGACGAGGCCTTCTACGATCAGTTGATGGCTTATGAAGAGGGCGAGGACGATCTCGCTGATATCGTGAAAGGTTTTGGCCTCTAATTTCCAAGCAACCCCAAGTAACCCCAACCAAGCCAAACCCATGAGTAAGATCTTTGAAACCATTGCCCGTGAGAACTTCCGCTCTTCCGGATACATCACGCGACCGAGAACCGAGCGGAGCAGTGGTTGGACGTTTTCTTCTCCGCCTCGTGGCCCCTTCTTCACGACCAATGCTGTGCACGATGCCCTCCAGCGTCGTGAGCGGGCTCACTTTAAAGCAACCAACAAAGCTAACCTACTACAAAGCTGCCTGAATGTTTTCCGCCATCGATGATGTTGCCGGCCATGCCGTCGGGAGTGGTCATGTCCCCGTCTTGCTTCAAGAGACGTTGGAACTGCTGTCTCCTTGTGCCGGGGCGAAACTACTCGATGGGACTTTTGGCGGCGGCGGGCATACTCGCGCATTCCTGGAAGCAGCTGAGGGCGTTGAGGTAATCGCCCTGGATCGTGATCCCGCCGCGATTTCCAGATCTGAGGCCTTAAAGACTGAATTCGGTGACCGCTTTCGTCTCTATCATATGAATTTCGGTGATCTTGTGGATCTAGATGAGTCTGGGTTTCACGGGGTTCTTTTCGACTTCGGCTTGTCCTCCTTCCAGCTGGATACGGGCGAGCGCGGGTTCTCTTTTCGTTCCGATGCGCCAGTGGACATGCGGATGAACCCAAGCGAGGGTATCAGTGCGGCGGACTTCCTCGAGACGGCAGACGAGGAAGCCCTAGTTCGGGCGGTTCGCAACTACGGCGAGGAACAACGCTGGCGACGGGTGGTCCAATCGATTGTAGCCGCACGCGGAACGGGCGCTCTTCAGCGCACAAAGAGTCTCGCGGATATCATCGCGAGCGCTGTTGGTTCGGGACCACGGGGGCGGAAGACCGTGCACCCTGCGACGAGAACTTTTCAAGGCATTCGGGTTGAGGTGAACGATGAGTTGAGTGCGATCGAGCGCGGCCTGCCGGCGGCGTTCGATCGCCTTTTACCCGAAGGCGTGCTCGCAGCGATCAGCTTTCATTCGCTGGAGGATCGGATTGTGAAACGCTTCTGCCGAAAGATGGCCGGCCGACCAGAGCATGCGAAAGACAATCGAACACAGGATGAACGTGAGATTCGAGCGCGGATGATCTCCACGCGTCCCATTAGCCCGAGCGAAGACGAAATTGCCACGAACCCCCGTAGCCGCAGCGCACGCCTTAGGGCGATCCGCAAGATTTCTTAACCCTACACGATGATGTTTCATAAGTCCCCAAAAAACCGTAGGCGTGTTGCCACCCTCATCTTCACCTTGATTTTGGTCACCGTTGGGAGTGCGTTCTCGATTGTATGGATGCAGCAGCAAATCTCTCGAACGGCTCAGAATAGTAAGCAGTTCGAGTCGAAACTGGCCGAGACCGCTCGGAAGCTCCGTTTCCTCGATGAACGCATCGCCGGGTATCAACAGCCTGTTGTCTTGCAGGGCAAGGTAGCCGGTGTGCTTCGGCCCTCTCTCGAGGACCAGATCGTCTGGGTGCAAGAGCGCCAACTTGCTTCCGGCAGAACCTACACTGTCTCACAACCTTACGAGGTGTCGATGGATCTCGCACTGCTTGATCTGAACACAACTCGCTAACAAACAACAAACAACAGGCGTCCCATGCAAGTTACCTCCAGCTACTATAGATTCCGGGCCCAGCGCTCGGCCTATTGCGCAGAGTCGCTCATCCTCCAAGGAGCCGACCCTTCACTTGTCGGTGCGTTGTCGAATACTCCATCCAAACGTGAGCGACTCCGGCCTTCCCGCAAAACTCTGCGCCGTTTGGCTAATCTCTGTAAATCCGATTCGACTAACCGCGTAGCATAGATTGACTGAATGAGTAAGGCCTTCGTATCGACCGGGCGCTCGGCGCTCGTTATCCTAGCTGTGGCCTTTGCATTTTCTGTCTTGCTGGGACGCCTGTTTTATCTGCACGTCTGGGAGCAGGATGCCCTGCGTGAGCATGTCGAGGGCAATCGCAAGATGGTCAATGTTGTGGAGGCTCGCCGAGGCAATATAGTGGATGCGAGGGGTAACCTCCTCGCGACGACTCGTACCTCCTATAACATCGGCGTCGATCCGCAATCGTTTAAGGAAACCGACTTCGGTAAGCTGCCCGAACTCGCCAGGATCCTAGGTAAGCCTCTCGAGGAGATTGAAGCTCTTGTTCATCGTAAGACTCGAAAGGTTAGTGAGGGTAAAGAGGTGCGACTGATACGTTGGGCCGTTCTCGCAAAAGATGCCGATGAAGCCACCCACGAAGCTGTTAAAGCACTTGGTATTCGAGCCATCTATGGAAATCAGAGCCACAGCCGATCCTATCCCGCCGGGCAACTCGCCGCTCATGTGCTCGGCTATGTGAATAAGGAGGAAACCCCGGTTACCGGTGTCGAGCGTTTCTTCGACTATTATCTGCGCGGCCAGGATGGCTGGCGCGAAACCGAGCGTGATGGCAAACGTCACGAGCTTGCTCAGTTTCGTGAGCGTGAAGTCGCTCCTTCCGATGGCTTGAATGTTGAGCTGACTATCGATCAAATGGTCCAACATATTGTCGAACGTGAGATTCAACGGATTGCCGACGAGTTTCAACCGAAGGGAGTCAGTGTCATCGTGAGCCAGCCTGCAACGGGCGCCGTGCTTGCGATGGGGAACTATCCGAGCTACGATCCCAACGAGTTTTATAACACAAAAAAATATCCGATCGCCAACCAGCGTAACCGTGCGTTGACGGATGTCTTTGAGCCCGGATCTACCTTTAAAATTGTGCCGGCGGCTGCGGCCCTCAATGAGGGCATCGTTCATCCCAATGATATGTTTAAAACGGGTGTCGCCCGTGTGCGTTACAAGGGGCGGACGCTTAAACTACCCGCAGACCATCGTGACTATGAGGAGCTCTCGGTTCACGATATTGTCGTTAAATCCAGTAACCGCGGTGCAGCGCACCTTGGTTTAATTCTGGGGGATCAACGCCTCTACGATTATGCTGCTAATTTCGGTTTTGGTGAAAAGACGGGTGCAGATCTGGGAGGGGAGATCAGCGGGACGCTACATTCACCTCGCAATTGGGACGGGCTGACAATCACCCGACTGCCAATGGGGCACGCAGTGAGCGCGACACCGATGCAAGTGCATGCATCGATGTCGGTCATTGCCAACGATGGCGTCCTTATGGAGCCTATGCTGGCAAAGCGTGTCTTCGATCATTCCGGTGATGATATCATTCGCTTCCAGCCGAAGGCGAAGCGCCGTGTGGTTTCCGCAGATGTGGCGGCCACCGTTGCTTCCATGTTGGCGGATGTGGTCGGCGAGCGAGGCACAGCCCGTCGCGCTTCGATCGAGAATTACGACGTCGCCGGCAAGACGGGCACGACCCAAAAGATTGTGAATGGCCGGTATTCGAACCAACACCACGTTGCGTCCTTCAGCGGGTTTTTCCCCGCAGAGAATCCTTCGCTTGTCATCACGGTGGTCGTGGACGAGCCCCATTCAAATGGCGTGGGTTACGGTGGTTCCGTGGCCGCTCCGGCTTTCGGTAATATCGCGGAGGCATGTATCGCCTATCTCGGTATCCGGCCGGCTCGCTCCGATGCCTCCTTCGTTAATTTACAACCTTCCATATATGATCGGTCTCGCAGAATTTCAAATTAGTACATTGCTCTCCGCTGCTAGTTCGCGACAAAAATACTCACGCCGTTTGCAACAGAGTATGTCGGATAGCGGTCAGCATTTTCCGATGAACCCTCGGGTCAACCAGCTCTTCGAGGGAGTGGGTAGCCTCCAGCGCAAACTGCGTGAGGACAGCGAGGTGACGTGCTTGATTACGGATAGTCGACGGGTTGTTCCCGGGGCACTCTTCTTCGCAATACCAGGCTTGCGAACAGATGGGAATCTTTTCGTGGAAGAAGCGGTCGATCGCGGCGCGGTCGCGATCGTCACTGAAGAGGATCTGGGATCCCATTTCCCAATTGATTTCATTCAGGTGGATGATGTCCGCAAGGCATTAGCTATGGTCTCTCGCGTATTCTATGAGCAGCCGGACGATAAGATGGGGATCATCGGCATTACGGGGACAAATGGTAAGACGACCGTATCAATGCTGACTCAGTATCTAATGGGAGGCCAGGATAGGGTCGGTCTGCTCGGGACGATTCGTTACGATCTGGGAAAGCGATCTCTACCTTCTTTTCGTACGACTCCGGAGTCGGTCGATATTTACGCCTTACTAGCTCAGATGGTGGAAAACCAATGCAGCGATGCGGTCATGGAAGTGAGCTCCCATGGCATAGACCAGAAGCGCACCTACGGTCTGTCGGTGGATGTCGCGGCTTTTTTAAACCTGACTCGTGATCATATCGACTACCACAAGTCGATGGAGGCGTATTACGAGGTCAAACGACGCCTCTTTACCGGCGAGATGGGGGAGCGCCCAAGGGCGGGTGTGATCAATGTCAATTGTCCCTATGGGCGTCGTTTACTGGAGGAGCTTGAGTCGGGAATTGAACTGAGTACTTATGGGATTGAGGTGGATGCAGACCTGCGGGCTGAGAACGTTGCCCTTTATTCGAATCGGACGGAATTTGATCTTGTGTGGCCGGAGGGTCGGGCAAAGGTCGTTTCACCCCTGCTCGGCCGATACAATGTAAGTAACCTGCTGGCTTCACTTGCCCTTATCCGAGCAAAAGGTGGCTCTATTGGGAAAGCGCTTGAGCGCATAGCAACGATTCCAGGCGTGCCCGGACGGATGGAACGTATCAATGAGGGACAAAGCTTTAACGTGTTGGTCGATTATGCGCATACCGATGATGCGCTGGCGCATGCCTGCGAGATGCTCCAGGAAATTACCCCGGGCCGTCTCATCGTCGTCTTCGGATGCGGTGGCGATCGTGACCGAACAAAGCGCGCGCCGATGCTACGGGCCGTGCTTGATGGTGCGGATACTGTCTATGTCACCTCTGATAATCCACGCACAGAGTCGCTTGACCAGATTTTCACTGATATGCGAGCGGCATCGGGTAGTCAAAACGCGAACTTTGTCGCAGATAGAAAGCATGCCATCTCGGAGGCACTTGATTCTGCTGAGGCGGGCGATTGCCTCCTGATTGCAGGCAAAGGGCATGAGGCCTATCAGGAATTTGACGGTACGGTGATTCCGTTTGATGATCGTCAGATGGCTCGTGAACTTATTCGGTTGAAGGGTATCTCTGAAAGATGACATCTTTTGATCCACGAGAGATTGCAAATTGGACGAGAGGTTCATGGCTTGGCAGCCTTTGTGGAGAGATTAAGGGTTTTTGTTTTGATGCTCGGAGAATTCAATCGGGTGAGTGCTTTGTCGCACTAAGCGGAGGTGCGCGTGACGGTCATGATTTTGTCGGGCAAGCAGAGGCAGGTGGTGCGACCGCCCTCATGGTTGAGCGAAAAGTCGATTCGAGTCTCCCTCAGTTGAAGGTTGCGGATTGTCTACTAGCTCTAGGTAAGTTGGGGGCAGGAGTTCGTGCGGGTTATACCAAACCGGTGGTTGGCATCACGGGTAGTTGCGGAAAAACCTCGACCAAGGAGATGCTGCGCCTGCTCTTGGGGGAGGATGAGTGCCACGCAACGGCGGGCAATTGGAACAACAGGATCGGTGTGCCGATGACACTTCTCGGGCTTGAGCCAAAGTCGCACAACTTTGCCGTGATCGAAGCGGGTATTAACCAACCTCAGGAGATGCAATTGCTGGGCGAGATGATACGTGCCGACTTGACGATCCTCACCAACATCGGACCAGCGCACCTCGAATTACTTGGTTCACTCGAAAATATTGCAGTTGAGAAGTCCCAAGTCGCGTGCGAAGGGGTGATGGATTCGCCAATCATTCTGCCTGCAGAAGCCCTCATGTATCCTGCATTTGCAGAACTTTCGGAGCGAGCGGTGGTTCTCCTGCCGCAGGGAGCAAGTGAGCCCGCATTGCCACTTCGAGATTTAATCCATTATGGAGTCGAGGCATCGGATTGTGGACAGTCACATTTGCTCCAAGTTTCGGGACAAAGTTATCAAATTCAATGCGCAAGTCGTGGGATGGCAGTCAACGCGGCGCTTGCGATTACAGCGGCGCTCAGGCTTGGCATCTCAAGCAAGGAAATTCGCCCGAGGATCGAGGCTTGGCGCCCAGGGAGTGACCGTGGACGATTTGAGATCCTTGGCTCTCAGGCTTTTTATGTGGACTGCTATAATGCCAATCCGGCTTCGATGAAGGATGCGTTACAGGCCTTCATCCGTGTCGTGCCAAAAAATACAGCTAAACTTTTTGTCCTCGGGGCGATGAACGAATTGGGAGATTTTGCCGAGGAAGCACACCAACAGACTGGGCAGAGACTCAAGCTCGGGCCGAGGGACCTCGCGTATTTCATTGGTCCCGACCCGCTTACGGCGGCCTATCGGAAAGGCGCTCTTGCCAACTTCGCTCAGGAAAAACAAGTGCGCTGTGTGGATAACACAGAAGGCCTCAAATCAATCGTTGCGGATTTCGAAGGAGCCATCTTTCTGAAGGGTAGTCGCAGCTACTGTCTCGAGCAACTTTTACCCAATAAAACCAAATAGAATTAAGCAATGTTAAGCGAACTCGCCGAATACGAACATATCTTTGGGCCTCTCAGGCTTTTCCGTTATCTTACATTACGCGCCGCATTCGCAGGTATGACGGCACTCATTATTGGATTCATTGTCGGGCCGTGGATATTCGAAAAGCTGAGGGAGTTAAGGGTTCGTCAAGCTTTTCGGGGTGAGGATGAAGTGGGGAAACTCGCTGAAATTCATGCGAGCAAAGCCCAAACTCCAACCATGGGTGGCTTGATGATTTGTCTTTCTGTGGTGGTTAGTTCCGTTCTATGGGCTGTTCCCAATGTTTATGTTTATACGGCACTTATTATCTACCTAGGACTGACGGTGACTGGCTTTCTGGATGACTACTTAAAAGTGACCAAGGCAACGAGTGAAGGCTTGCCGGGGCGCTTCAAGCTATTGAGTCAGGCAGTCATGACCGGTGTAGCGCTGCTCATCTTGCTCAATGTGCCCGAGTCCGCCGCAAAAATGCGCGAGTTTTGGGTGCCTTTTTATAAAGACGTCGTATGTGCCGAGACGTCACTGCTTCTACTGGTTCCTTTTCTTTTTCTGGTTCTCTCGGGTTCCAGTAATGCACTCAACCTCACCGATGGGGTCGACGGCCTCGCCATCGGTTGCACGGTTACCGTCTCACTCGCCTATGCGATTATGGCTTATGCAGCCGGCAATATCATCATCGCGGAATATCTCTTTATTAGTTATATCCCTGGCGCTGGTGAGTTGGCTGTCATTTGTGCTGCTGTGCTGGGTGCCAGCCTTGCCTTCCTCTGGTATAATTCACATCCTGCTGAAGTCTTTATGGGCGATACAGGTTCACTGGCGCTCGGAGGACTGATCGGAATTATCGCCTTCATGGTGCATCAGCCTTTAACGCTGCTCATCGTTGGAGGTATCTTCCTCATGGAGATCAGTTCGGTTATCTTACAGGTGGCGTCCCTGAAAACCCGAAAGAAACGAATTTTCAAAATGTCCCCCATTCATCACCATTTTGAGCTCAAAGGATGGCACGAGAACAAAGTGGTCATTCGCTTCTGGATCCTCTCGCTTATTTTTGCAATGGCTGGGCTTGCCACGCTTAAGCTTCGTTAAACGAAGTGGTCATATATCGATTCTCAAAATGTTGCCCAGGGGGAGGGCGCTCCGTCCTGCGTATTGGCAACGCCTGACACGACTCGAAATCTCGGATGACCGACCCGGCCTGGGAACCGCTGGGTGGTATTGCTTCTTAGGAGCGAGGATCTTCAAGCGCTAAACGACTGGTTTTTTGCTAAAGATTGAGAGCAAGACGCATCACCAGGATTTTAGATGATGCGCTTGTTTGAGACACAGTTGCTCGAAGACGGAATTCTTCTAAAAAAACCACCAGCCAATCAGGGCGAGGATGAAGATCAGTAAAAGCACGGACAGGCTGATCTGCTCTTGCTTGGTCAAACGCATGTTCCTGTTCAAATTCAACTCGAAGCGCAGCTCAAGATTTGAATTTTTACTCTCATGATCCATCATATTCGGATCATGAGGCACTCCCTGAGCCTATTTTTTCATATTTGCGCGACACTGCTACTTGCCGCCTGTGTGAGTCCGCCACCAAATGCGGTATTCGTTCAGGCCGTCAATTCTGCTGCTATGGATACCTTCAACTATAAACA
>JBMYNR010000017.1:0-32035 GCA_049598495.1 Opitutales bacterium | reverse complement strand
GCCAACCGCTGCATGAAGCGGGCACGCGAAGAGTCGAAGCCCTTCCTTTTGGAAATCCGGACCTACCGCTACCGCGGGCATTCCGTGGCCGATGCCAATCACGAAAAGTATCGCACAAAAGAAGAGATCGAGGAATACAAACGAACCAAGGATCCCGTTAACGTCATCAAGCAGCAACTCATCAAGGAGGGCGTATTGACGGAGGAACGGGCTAAACAGATAGACCAGGAGAAGAAAGACGAAGCGGAAGCTTCTGCCAAATTCGCCGATGAGAGCCCTGTGGCGCCTCGCAGCGAGATTCAAACAGACGTTTACTGGGAAGTCGACAACGACACCGAGGGGAAGCTCAAGGGCACCTATTTTTTTAATGACGAATGAATGAGGACGGACGCCGCTCGAAAGGAAGAAGCACTGCACCACTCACTCAACGACTCAACCACTAAACTTTACAACGACAATGCCACTCATCACTTACCGCGAAGCTATTAAACAAGCTCTGGACGAAGAACTCGCCCGCGACGAAAACGTCTGCATTATGGGCGAGGAAGTTGCTCAATACAACGGAGCCTATAAAGTCACTGAAGGGCTTTGGTCTAAATGGGGCGATAAGCGCCTGATCGACACACCGATTTCCGAGGCCGCTTTCTCCGGTCTCGCCATCGGTGCCTCCGCACTTGGCATTCGTCCGGTAGTTGAGATGATGTTTATGTCCTTCAGCTACGTAGCGATTGATCAGCTGTTCAACAACGGCTCCTTCTGCCGCTACATGTCAGGCGGCCTGATGAACATACCGATCGTCGTCCGTGGCCCCGCCAACGGCGGCACCAATGTCGGTGCGACTCACTCACACACTCCGGAGAACATGGTTGCCAACCACCCGGGCCTCAAGGTCTGCTGTCCATCCAACGCCTACGACGCCAAGGGCCTCATGAAGGCTGCGATCCGCGACAACGACCCGGTATTTGTTATGGAAAATACCCTCCTCTACGGCGAGCAGTGGGAAGTGCCCGAAGAGGAATACATCGTCGAACTCGGCGTTGCGAATGTCCTCAAGGAAGGTGAAGACATGACCATCGTTTCCCACGGTCGTTGTGCCATGATCTCTCTCAACGCGGCGAAGATGCTTGAAGAACAGCACGGTATCAGCGTTGAAGTTGTCGACCTGCGCTCCATCCGTCCACTGGATGAGGCAACCATCCTCAACTCCGTCAAGAAGACCGGCCGCGCACTGCTCGTCGAAGAAAACAAGCCATACTGTGGTGTCGACGCACAAATTTCGCACCTGATTCAACTCAAGGCCTTTGACTACCTCGATGCACCCGTCCACCGTGTCTCCGCGATCGACGCACCGCAGATTTACGCCAAGCCACTTGAAGACTGGCAGATTCCCAACGAAGAGCGCATCATCACACGCGCACTTGAGCTTATACAATAAGCTCCAAGGGCACGTGCGGAATTAGGCATCTAGAATTAAGACTTAAGAAATTCATCTTGTTTTAGAATCATTCCTCGCTCCGATTGCTGATCCACTCTTTCTTATCTCTTAATTCTAATTTCTAAATTCAATACAATGGCTACACTCATCGACATGCCCAAACTCAGCGACACTATGACCGTGGGCACGCTGGTTAAATGGTTAAAAAACGAAGGCGATGTGATTTCCAGCGGTGATATGATCGCGGAGGTCGAGACCGACAAAGCAACCATGGAAGTGGAGTGCTTCGACGACGGCGTCCTGATCAAGCAATATTGCGCTGAAGGCGAGGAGGTCGCCGTCGGCGGTGCCATCGCAGCGATCGGTGAGGCGGGCGAAGAAGCGCCTGCGGTTGAAAGCAGCGCCCCCTCCGGCACGGCACCTACCGAAGAAGCGGCTGCCGCAGCGGATACAGCTAAGCCTGAACCGGCCGTCGAACCCGAAAAAGCGCCTGCTCCTGTGAGCCCTGCCCCCGTGAGCCCTGCCCCTGTGAGCCCTGCCCCTGCTACGCCTGCTCCGGCAAGCACTGGTGGCCGTATAAAAGCCTCGCCACTGGCCCGCAAGATCGCCGCCGACAAGGGCATCGATCTTTCCATCCTCCAAGGGTCCGGCCCCGGCGGTCGCATCGTCAAGGAAGACGTACTCCATGCTAAGCCAGGCTCAGCACCCGCTACTGATCGTGCACCGACCGCTCCGGCCGCAACACTTGAAGCCTTGGATCTCCCCGTCTCCAACATGCGCAAGAGCATTGCCAAGGCGCTTGTGGCATCCAAGACACAGGCACCACATTTTTATCTTCAAATCGAAGTCGACGGCGCACCACTCGCGGCACTTCGCAAGGAGCTCAACGCAAAGCTTGCCGACCTTCCAAAGGAACACGGCGGCACCAAGTTCACCGTCAATGACCTAACCCTAAAAGCAGCAGCCGAGGCTGTTCGACGTGTCCCTGCGATCAATCGTTCGTGGGAAGGCGACACCATCAAGCAGCATGCCAACGTGCACCTTGCATTCGGGGTTGCGATCGATGACGGTCTGGTGACTCCAGTCATTCGTGCCGCCGAGACCAAGGGTCTGCGCGAAATCGGCACCGAGGCAAAGGTCCTCATCAAGAAGGCGCGGGACAAGAAGCTCGCCCCGGATGAAATGAGTGGCTCCACACTCACCGTGACGAATCTTGGTATGTTCGGCATCTCCGATTTCTACGGGATTATCAATCCGAATAATGCAGCGATCCTGAGCATCGGGGCCACCATCAAAAAGCCTGTCGTGAATGAGAAGGATGAGATCGTGATCGGCCAAACGATGAAGATCGGACTTTCCGGCGACCACCGCACAATCGACGGAGCCGTCGGCGCCCAATACCTGCAGGCACTTAAGGAAATTCTCGAAACGCCGGCACTCATGCTGGTCTGAGTGGAAGCCAGGAATCAGGTTTTCAAAAGCCCGCGCTAGGCGCGGGCTTTTTTATGAGTCATCGTCATGTTGCGGGGGAAGATCTCGGACACTCTTGAGGTCGGGCGCGCTTGCCGTTCCGAGTTGGCGACAAGACCGATCCGACATGTCCGCCGTAGCCTGCGGCGGAGGGGGTAGCGTAGGCGGTCGGGATCGAACCACGCGCCACCTCTGGCGGAGGTGAGCATTTGCCCATATGCCAGAGAGATGGCCGTCGAACCCGTAGGGCGAACGGCGGTCTTGGCAAGACTGCCCTACCATGGGACGTTGTTGTAGGGCTTCAGCTTGCTGATAGCCGCCGCAGCTAGGCGGTCTTTATTTTTTGCCCCTCAGGAAATCTCGACTGGCCCGCTTGGTTTTCTTAATCTTGGCCTCGTTCTTCTTAAGATCTCGTTTGTCCATCCGATCGATGAAAAGTTTACCGTTTATGTGGTCGACCTCGTGCAGAATACAGCGTGCCAAGATACCATCAGCCTCGAGAACGTGAGGGTTGCCCTCAGTATCTTGAAACTCACAACGCACGCCGATCGGGCGATGGACCCGTCCACTTACCCCGGGGAATGAAAGACAGCCTTCCTCGTAGACCTCTTCCTGATCGTCTATAATCCTTACCTTTGGGTTCACCATGGCCATCGGCATAATGAGATCCAGCGGCGGCTTCTTGCCATCAAAGCTATATTCGAAAGACAGCTCGACTCCTTCCGGAGGGCGGACATCCACCACACAAAGCTGAAGCGCCCGGTCGATTTGCTGTGCCGCGAGGCCGATGCCTTCTTCGTTATACATAGTGTCAACCATGTCGTTAGCCAGCTGAGCCAGTTCGCTATCAAACTCGGTGATCGTTTCGCCGACTTTGCGTAAGATTGGTTCGCCGTATTGCGTGACTCGTAGGATCATGGGGAAGGAATAAAGGTGAAAGTTTGTAATACTAGAATGATGGAATGCTGTCTTCCGGACTAACGTCGACCGGAAGCCCGCGCGGGTAGTGGCGCAGCGTTGCACATCACCGTGTTGACGATGACTGTATGCTCGGCGCTGACAGCCTCATAGGCCGCAGTCAAAGCTGCCCAGATTTCCTCAGGCTTTCCCCAGACCACTGTCGACATTGTGCCGGTATCACGATCCACCCCGGCGGTATCCAGAGCGTCCAGGTATCTATGCACGGCTTCGCGTACATTGCCATCCAGGGCATAGACGGAGATCTGAACGGAAATCAAGGGGTCGGTCTTATCCATGATTTTGCTAGTTAAGCGGGCACTCCGAATCTGTCGACTCA
Organism: Opitutales bacterium; assembly: GCA_049598495.1. Lineage (GTDB taxonomy): Bacteria > Verrucomicrobiota > Verrucomicrobiia > Opitutales > Coraliomargaritaceae > Thalassobacterium. Next base: position 27,833 of record JBMYNR010000017.1, on the reverse strand, counting down.
GACTTGATCTTATTTTATTCCAATTCGAAAAAGGGCGTGTCGGACTTGAGAAGTCCTACACGCAGTTGTGTGATTGATAGTTGCTGAATGGCCAGTTGAATTTGTCTCGAGAGAAGTGCCTCGAAGCCGAGTTTATGATACCCAGTAGAGACAGCGCTTTTTCGAAGTGATGTTAGAATGTGCTGATTCGGCCGCTCTCAAACTGAACCGCGGCCGAATCCTGCAGGGATAGATCGATCCGTTTGATGGCCGGGTTTCCACGACTCTGCACATAATTCAAAATGACTGCCAGCCGTTCTAATTGTTGCGCGAAATCAACACGGGTGCCGAATATCAATCGCGGAACCATGGAAGACTTAACTTCGATTACTTGTCCCGCCAGATCCAGATCGCCGCTATAATATTTCAAATTAACCGATCTCCAGGTCTTAAAAAATGCAGGCTGGGTGCGTCGCGCCACATCGATCAAATCGGCCACTTTATCGATGCCCCGCATCGGCTGGACTCCGCCCCCAGGGTAGCGATACGGGACGACATAGGGCAGCTCACTCAGGCGATCTGTTGAGTAACCCTCCCCCTTGTATATCGTGCCATCACGAGCTACGATTCTTAATTCCGGGCGATCATCCGCGCCGGCCACTTTCATACGGAGAACAGGAATTCGTTCCTTCAAAACGATTTTAAGGGCATCCGGAAACTCGCGCTCAACGGCAGCCGTTTTCACTTGGCCCTGCGATTCAAGCAAACGCTTCATCTCGTGGATATCGACCTCCATCAACGTCATGCCAGAGCGCAGGTCGATCGCCGAATCAAGCCATTGGTCCGGGAGTACACCATCCGTATGAAAGAGAATTTTCTTAACGGGCTGAGACGGTGTAGCTAACTGGATCGGTTCTTCTCGATTCTGAAAGGTGATAATGCCCCACACAAGAGCCCCGAGAATAGCAGCAAGTCCCAGGACCAGCCCACAAAGTTTAAACATCTGTCTTTGGCGACGTTTGCGTGCCTGTGTGGATTTGACTCCTGTTGTTTTGGAGCCCCCCGCGAGTGATCGCCAACTCTGATCCCCTCTCGCAGACGTGCTGCCCTTATGTTTGCCACCCCCGATCATCGAAGGCCCTCCTTAAAACGTTGCATCGCAGGGTCAACTAGTCCCGCCGCCAAACCTTCGAAATCAAAACCGATACATGAAGCGCTTTTAGGCAGCAAGCTTGTCGCGGTCAGTCCAGGAAGCGTGTTCACTTCAAGAAAATAGGCCTTCTTTCCGTCGAGCAGGAAATCGATGCGCGCAAAATCCCGACAACCACAAGCCTCAAATACTTGCTCGGCAGCATCCTTGATCTCGGCCTCCACCGCAGACTCTAGATCGGCGGGGTAGCGATAACTTGTGGAGCCAGGAGTATACTTTGCCTTATAATCATAAACTCCGCTCCCACTGACAATTTCGACGATACCCATGGCAGCACCCTTGAGAATACCCACCGTAAGTTCGCGCCCGCGAATACGCTGTTCGATCAACCACTGCCCCGACCGTATCGTGGACAAGGCGACACCTAGCGCGGAGCGATGCTCGGCAAAATGGAGACCGACACTACTCCCCTGGTCGGCAGGCTTAACCACAAGCGATTCGCCAAGCTGCCCAATCACATCATCCGCAAGCGGTGCCTGCGTCCCGTCAAAACGAATGCCTTCGGGGACTCGTATGCCAAGGTCAGCGGCCATCCGCTTGGTCGCGGCCTTGTCCATACAAAGCCGGCTAGCTGCTGAGTCACTTCCGCAATAGATAATCCCTTCGGCTTCCATCAGTTCCTGAAGACGCCCGTCTTCGCCGAAACGACCATGTAATGCCGGAAAGACCAACGACTCCCCTCCCGCAAGGGACGCGGGCAACTCCTCTGAATCCAAACGAATACGCTCCACATCGTAGCTTGCAGCAAGGGCATCTGCGATCGCTTCGCCACTCTGTAGCGAGACTTCACGCTCTGGGCCAACGCCACCATAGAGAACGGTAATTTTCGGGGGATTACTCATTCACTCAAGACCTCATTCCATGACTGCCCGACAAGCAAGACCTCCGGTTCCAAAATGTAACCGGTCTCGGCTTTCACCTTGGCCCTCACTCGACGGATCAGTTCGATCACATCCGATGCCGTGGCACCACCATGATTCACGATAAAATTCCCGTGAACATCCGATACCTCCGCAGAACCCACACGCATCCCCTTGATCCCCAACTCATCAATCAGCTTGCCCGCATAATGACCTTCAGGGTTCTTAAAGATACACCCCGCACTCGCTCCGCGCGGCTGACTCTCCTTTCGGGTATTGGAATAGCTGTCGATACGTCGGCGAATACATGATTCCGAGCCGGAGCTCGCACTGCCAAGAATCGCGCCAAGCGCGATTCCACGGCTGATCTCCTCCACTTTACGATAGCCGAAATGGAAGGCCTCCTTGGGTAAATCCTGATAAACGCCCGACTCGTCAATAAACTGAACCCGTTCGACGACGTCAAACATCCAACTCCCCATGGCGCCGGCATTCATTCTAAGTGCACCCCCAACAGCCCCCGGAATGCCTTCAAGGAACTCGAAGCCCGCAAGTCCATTCTTGGCAGCAAAGCCACAAATCTCCTTTAGACGTCCACCCGCAGCGGCCCAGATGCGCCCTTCGCCCAATGATTCAACCCGCCGCCATGTGGGCGCAGAGAAACGAATGACAAGACCATCGAAGCCTTCATCGGGCACCAGTAGATTCGAGCCACGCCCGAGACAAAATGTCTTCAAGGAAAAGAGCTCCGCGGCGCGCAAGAGCTCCCTTAGATCACTCAGATTCGCCGGCTCAGCATAGAAACGCGCCGAGCCACCGATTCGAATGGTCGTCTTCTTGGCCAGCGGCTCAGCGCACCGAAGCGTGCATTCCGGCGAAATCCGCATCTCCATATAGGCTTCCCATGCGTTCTCGATTCGGGCACCGGATACATGATAGGCCGCAAAAGCATGCGCGAACTCCTCGATATTCCCGGCGCCGACAAAGGCGAGTTGTATCCTTCGACCGGAAAGACTCTGTGCAAGGGTTTTGATTCCCTCAAAAGACATATCTAAAATGGACGGCCTTCCCTCGGGGAAAGCACAGGCCAGGGCAGCACTATCGGCATCCTCTATGCTCCGCTCATGTGCCGCGTAAACCGGTAGGAGAAAGACCTCGTCCGCCGCCGACAAGGATGCCGCAAAGGCCTCTTTAAACTGTAATGTGCGAGAGAAACGATGCGGTTGAAAGACAACAACCAATTCGCGCCCGGGTTCATTCTCCCGCAGGCATTCGATAAGCGCATCGATCTCGGTGGGATGATGCGCGTAGTCCTCAATAATCAGAAGGGTATCCTCCACATGAAGGACCCCTTGCCTACGCGCAATTCCGCCAAAGGAAGACAAACTGTCTTTTTTCACATCACCGCCCAATAGAGACAGGACGGCAGCAGCGGCGTCGCCGTTCATCTGATTAAAGCGGCCTGCGAGCGGGCGTTCCAAACCCATGGCATCCGCACGGCCTAAGTAATACTCGCACGCTGCAGGACCCAGGTCTCCTAATTCCATCTTCTCGGGAAGTAGGATGGTCGCTTGAGTTCGCTTGAGGAGCCCGGAAAAAGCGACCCGAAGAGCCTTTGCGTCGACATAGCGATCCGCATGATCCCAATCTATATTCAAAACAAGGCTTACCTCAGGAGAAAACTGGTCGATCGTCCCATCGCTCTCATCCACCTCTGCGATCAACCACTCATCCTCCGTGTAGCGACTTGGGCTCACTTCGTCGTCTGCAAACAGACCTCCAAGAATATAGTTGGCTCCAAATCCACACTGCCGGATGCCATGTGCAATCATACCCGCAGTCGTCGTTTTCCCATGGCTACCAACGACCGCAACGAGCCGCTTCCCCTCGGCCACGCGAGCCAACATCTCACCTCGCCGAAGTTGTTTGAGGTCGGACTCACGTGCAGCGACCAGCAAAGGGTGATCCTGAGGAACCGCACTTGAATATACGATCAGGTCAAAGGTATTTAACTGCTCGGCAAAGATAAAATCCCTCAAACGGACACCCGACTCGTCAAGCCAGACCCGGACACGCTCCTGGAGATGTTGATCGTAACCAGTTATTGAATAGCCTGCCTGAGACATCCATGAAGCGAGGGGGGCCATCCCCATACCACCAACCCCAATAAAGAGAATCTTTTCTTCTGAAATCATGCAAGCGGCTCCAGTCTATCTGCTTTCATCATTTCCTGCTCCTTACAAATTGCCAGGAGATCGGCTGCGATCTGCTCGCTGGAATCAAAACGATCCAGACGCTCCAAATTCGACTTAAACTTACTTAAGAGCCAGTCGTTAAACATGAGGTCGACAACCTCTGCAGTTAATTGCTCGAGCTTGCTTTGCGGCAAAAGCAAACCGGCTCCATGCTGCTCATGGGCGAGAGCGTTGGCAAACTGGTGGTCATCGGCGGCATAAGGATAAGGAACGAGAATGGACGGCGCACGACAGCGGATAATTTCCGCAATCGCCCCGGCTCCCGCACGAGAAACAACCAAATCAGCCGCAGAGACCACATCACCCATTCGATCCGAAAACGGCGTGAAGGTTGCGGTGATATCGACCCCACCTCGGCCGATCTCGTGCAAAGTACTGACTGAGCTGTTCCCCAAACCGGTTACACAGTAGACAGAGATCCCCGCCTTGGCGAGGAGGGGGAAACTCCGGGTTACCCATTCGTTGAGCGCGGTTGCTCCCTGACTCCCCCCGATCACCACAAGTAGCTTATTCGGCACTTCGATCCCAAGGCGTTTCCATGCATCCGCTTTCAGAGCGTGTTTAATTTCCTTTCGAACGGGATAGCCCAGATAGCGAACCCTTTCCGGTGGAACTCCGGAAAGGCGCACGCCCTCCGGCAGATAGACACGCATGGATAGATGCTTAATAAAACGGACTGCCCGACCCGGCTTGCAGTTGGCCTCGTGCAAGGCAACGGGGACGCCAGCAAGGTTCGCAGCCAAGCCGAGCCCTAGCGAAAGAAAACCACCGAAGAGAAGAATCAAATCCGGCTCCTCCTCCCTGAGCAGACGGCGCGCGGAAAAGAAGCCTGATAAAAGACTGCCGATAAAAGCCAGGCGGGACAGAATGCCTCCCGCAAATGCTCGACCCGGTGTCTTAACGAAATCGAGGTGGCGGTATTTTTCTACCAGCGCGGAGTCGACTTGCTTCTTACTAATAAGGAGCAGACAGGTATGGCCTTGCCCCTGCAAGGCCTCAGCGACCGCAATGCCCGGCGCCAGATGGCCGCCGGTTCCACCACAGGCAATGATAAACTTACTCATAGATCACGCTGCCTCCTCAGCACGGGCATGTCCCATGTTCGGAACCCATTCAAAATAATGCCCGTGAGCGTGAACATAAAAACCAGATTGGACCCACCATAGGAAATAAAAGGTAAAGACATCCCCTTCGTCGGCAAGCAACCGGTGACGACTCCAATATTGATCAGTGCCTGAAAGGTCACAAACAGGAGAGCCCCCATCACAAGAAGGTATTGATATAGATTTGGAGCGCGGCGGAGCTGGAGGACCCCTATGAAAAAAAGCGTCATGAAGAGAACGACCACCCCGGCCGTAAATAAAAAGCCCAACTCTTCCCCAACAATGGCAAAAATAAAGTCCGTATGCGCCTCAGGCAGGAAAGACATTTGCTGGCGGCCCTCCCCCAGACCAACACCGTGCAAGCCACCCGCGCCAAATGCCAAGATCCCCTGCCATAACTGATAGGCAGAATCGGTGCGATTGCCTTCGACATCCAGAAAGGAGGTGATCCGCTGGAGTCGAACGGGGTCGTGGTAGACGGCGACCGCAAATCCCACCAAGGCCAGGACTCCCGTCGGGATTAGAAACTTAAGCCGCACCCCGGCCAGGAAGAGCATACATCCGCCAACGGCTCCGCAAAGAAAGGAGGTTCCAAAATCGGGCTCCAGGATAATCAATCCACATATGATAGCGAGTATCCCACAGGGCATGAGGTAGCCCTTGACTGCGCGGTCGAGATCACGCCGATGACTCGCCAGATAATGAGCGAGGGCAAACATCAGGCCCAACTTGCCTATCTCCGAGACTTGGAGACGCATGAAGCCGAAATCCATCCATCGACGCGCGCCGTTAACCTCTACCCCGATCCCCGGAACTAATACGAGGAGAAGTAGCACCGCAGCACCGGCGGCCAGCAGGTAGGCATAATCACGCAGCGCCTCGAGATTAACGATCATCGCGAGTAAGCCCGCAATCGAAGCCAGGACCAACCAAATCAATTGCTTTCGCAGCAGCGCGGTCGGGTCATCATGCATCGCCTGCGATACACTGAATAAAATAACGAGTCCGAGAAAAGTAAGCCCTACAACAATAAGAATCAGAAAAAGCCCGATAGGCGGGATGCGCCAAAACGAGGTAGAGCTCATTCTGTTCGGACCGTCTCGAAGCGAGTATGCAAGCGGGATAGACTACTCTTCGAGTCGAATGATCTCGATCTCGGGGGCACCTTCAAACTGCTCGTCGATCCGTATCTCGCTTGCCTCGGCCCCAACAATCGGGTCCGCCTCGACCACAGTAATCTCACTGGCAACCCTATTTGCCGTATCTACCTCAACCGGGATAGGGGCCGGAGGGGCCGGCGTGGCCGGCGTGGGTATAGCAGGAGCCTCGACGGTCTCGATGCGGGCATCCACATTCACAGCGGGCCCCGAACCACTCACCTCAAGGATTTGACCGACCTGTAATTTCCGAGGATCCGTAATCCCGTTCAGTGACAGCAGTTCATCCGTGGTCATCCCGTATTGGCGGGCGATTGTCACGGGGTATTCTCCTGCCTTGACTTTGTGCGTGCGTCCGCCCGCGACAGGAGCTCCCTCAGATGCAAGATTTGTCGTTACTGAGGAACCCGCGGTCGAACCAGAAACGGGGATCATCAGCTCTTCACCGATACGGATCATATCCGATGTCTTCTCGTTAGCCGCCTTAATCGCACCAACAGAGGTGTCGTATAGCTTGGCGATCCTGGAGAGTGTGTCACCACCCTGCACAGTGTAGGTCGTGCTACCTTGGTTGAATGAGGTGGGCTGGTAGGTATCGGCAGTCATGGCATTCACCTTGGCAGTGCTACCTTCAACCGGAATCTGAATTTGCTGACCGATCCGAAGGATTGAGTCCTTGTTGAGCCCGTTGGCCGCATAAAGCTCGTTCAGAGATACATTGTTACGCTTGGCGATGGTCCAGAGATTGTCGCCCCTCTCCACAGTATATGTCTCGAACGAAGGCCCGTTTACCGAAACTGTCTGACCACCTGAGGGACCGCCTGAGGGCAACGGCGCAATGGGTTCCACGCTTTGCAATTCGCCGAATTGATTTTCCGCCCCGAAACCGGCATTAAAGGCCGCGTCAAGACTCTGGACGGAATCTGCGCTGGCCTCAAGCAGGTCGACCGAAGTGCCGCCAGCACCCACGGCAGATGACCCCATGGTGCCTTCCTGCGTGTAAGTCCTTGTCGGAGGCTGCTTTGTTTGGCAGCCCGGCTGCACCAAAAGTGCGGCGATAACACATAGATGAAGGCCGAGAACGCAGCCGAAGATCTTGGATACTTTCATAATTAAAAATGTTACAAATGCTTTGCAAATAGCACATTAGCTAGGCTCAAGGGCGTTCTTCAAACCTAAAACCGTTCTGCTGAAGCTTTTTCCACGCTCATCAAAGGACTCAAATTGATCGAAACTCGAAAAACCGGGGCTCAGCAAAACATTCGCATTCGATATACTTTCAGCGATTTCGGAGGCTCGGCGAACCGCATCTTCGAAGAACTCCTCAATCTCAATCACATCCACGAGATGGGCCAAGGCCATCGATAACCGCTGCGCGACTTCACCATATACAACCGCTGCATCGATCTGACCACTGAGCTCTTTGGCAAAGGACTCGACGTCACCCCCCTTAAAACGGCCGCCTCCAATCCATACGATGGGTCCCTCCACGGCCTTGACGGCGGCCAAAGTAGCATGGAAATTCGTTGCCTTCGAATCATTCCAGAATGAGACATTGCCGCGCTTGGCCACTACTGAGAGCCGGTGCGGTGCCAGCGAAAAGGTATTCGCTGCGCGGACCAGCGTCTCAGTCGGCCGACCCAAACGCCGCCACAACTCTGCAGCGAGCGCGAAATTCTCCGAGTAGGGGTAAGCATGAAAAACGGATTCGGGGGCCAGTTGGGCAATATCTGAAATATCTTCGCTAGCGACCTTACCAACATCGAACTCCTTGTTCAGGCTCTTGATCCAATGTGTAAGCTGCGGGCCGAGCACACAAATGCCGTTCGGCTTCAGGCAATCAAACAGGCGGGCTTTTGCATCGAAGTAGCTAGGCATCGAGTGATAGCGATCCAAATGATCTTCTGCAAAATTCGTCCAAAGCAGGGCATCGAGTTGAAGTCCTTCAGCGAGCTCGGCTTGAAAGGAGCTAATCTCAACCACGGCGTAGGCATCCTCGCGGTTTGCCTCGGTCAATGCCGCGTCCGAAAACGGGTAGCCAATATTACCGGCAGCAAGGGCCGAGTGGCCCGCCCCGTGGAGTGCCTTCTCCAGTAAGGCCGTGAGCGTGCTCTTCCCGTTGGTTCCGGTGATTCCAATGATCGCACCCTTCCAATATTGAGCTGCAAACGCGATCTCGCTCAGACAGGGCAGAGCGGAATTTTCCGCCAACACTCTCCAGGGATGGGATGCTGCGAAACCAGGGCTAAAGACACAACGGCTGTAGCCATCCAAATCAGCCTTCGAAAATTCGGAAGCGTCCCCCTGCCCATTTTCATCAAAGACGACCACATCCAAGCCTTCACTCAATGCGAGATGCTTGGCCGCCTGGCCGCTGCGACCTGCACCAAAGACTGCGAGGGGTTTTGACATACCAGACACAAAGAGCCTTTAGGTGGTGCTGGCAACGATGGGATTCAGAAAACCTTGGCCGAGGGCACGAAACTACCCAGCACGGCTCCGCCGACCTTGGCCACATCCAAGGTGCCCGACTGCATCTGCTCAAGCGTCTGGGTTTCGCTGCCGAGCTGACCATTTGGGAAGACATCAAAATGCAAACGCCCGCCGGAGTGAAAAGCCACTCGCTCAGCAAAATTCTCAATCCCGGCATGCACCGGGTGACTCGTGGGCAGCGTATGCGCAATTTTCATTCGCTTCACTTCGCCGGAATCACCACCCCCACTCGGTTTCAGTAATGCAAAAACAAGGGATGCGGCGACAAACCCGACCAGAAAGCCGAAAGTAAGGTATGCTTTTTTCATAGGGAGGGGCGATACGAAGAAGGCCTTTATCCAACAAGAACCGAGGCACTCTGTATAGTCAGAAAACAAACGGGTTACCGCCCAAGGCAAACAGCGTCAATCCGATATAGCGTTGAACAGGAATACTTGCGCTTTGGTTGCGAAAAACGGGACACATCCGACTCACCAGAGTCGCTTTTTCGCGAAAGCTATACCTGATCCATTTTTAAGATACTGCTCAAAGGCCGTGCTTTTTCTTTTGTCTCAAATGCGCTACACCAAACGACCTTCCACGGTTTGAATGAGCGCGCATAATCACAACAACCATCATTGTGGTCGATCAGGCGTGATTTCAAATTTGCAATGAATCCAGTGTATTCGCGCTCGGGGAAATCGCTCTTGTCCCCAATCTTTGGTCTAGACCCGGTAGACCCCTAAAACAAAAAGACCCGCAGGGCTGCGGGCCTTAATGGTACTCAGGGAGGGATTTGAACCCTCACGCCCGTTAGGGCACCACGACCTGAACGTGGCGTGTCTGCCGTTCCACCACCTGAGCATCGATTAAAGAGCGAGGAGGAAAGTCTGTGTGGGCGACACTGTCAAGTAAAGGTAGGGACACCAGAAGGCTGGCGTCCCTACCAAAGAAAAAAAGCCGAATCCTTGCGGAATCGGCTTTTGAAAATTGAATGAAGTTTGCCTACGCGGCTTTCTCGTTGGCTTCTTTAGCCTTCTCAATGAGAGCGACGAAAGCAGCCTCGTCATGGATCGCGAGCTCGGAGAGCTGTTTCCGGTCCATCTCGATACCAGCGGCCTTCAAGCCGTGCATAAAGCGGCTGTAGTTGATGCCATTGGCGCGGCAGATTGCGTTGATACGAACGATCCAGAGTTGACGGAACTCGGACTTCTTTTTGCGGCGGTCGCGATAAGCGTAAACCTCTGCGCGATCGACGGCGTCTTTTGCGTAACGGAAAAGACGAGATTTATTTCCGAAATAGCCCTTGGCTTTTTTCAGAACTTTTTTGCGACGTGCGAGTGTCGCGGGACCATTTTTGGCTCTAGGCATGTTGTGTAATCTCTCGTTTAGGTCGCTGTCGGGTCGCCCATTTTCATGTTACCCGACGAGCGTGAGTTAGTGTTGTTAAACAGTCTTCGTATTCTATTAAGCGTCGAATGTGGTTCGCATTAAGCGAAAGGCAGGCCACGGATGAGGTTGGCGCGCTGCCCGTCTGCGACGAGCTTGCTGCTACCTGCACGGCGGCGTTGCTTCACACTCTTGTTACGAAGAAGGTGACGGTGCCCTGGCGTGCGACGCAGGAGCTTACCGGTGCCTGTCTTCTTGAAGCGTTTAGCGATGGATTTGCGTGTTTTCTGCATGAGAAATTGGAAAAGAGAGGGAAAACATCGGGATTCCCCCTGTCTGTAAAGTACCAAATAGGACTTTTTACGGAGGGAGATGTCATTCGGGCAGCGGTTAAATGTCAAAAGTCATGAAGAAAGGCCGCTTTGACCGCCAGTAGTGTCCAGAAAGTTTCGCACTTTTGATTAAGGTGAGTCAGGAAGGTCTCGTTATTGTTGTTGGTTCGTGGTTTTCGGTGGATGGCTCTGGCGCAGGGAGGGCGCAGGGCGTGCCCGCCGAGGGTGCCGTTCGGCAAACGACACCGTATGCACGGATCAACTGGATTATCTGTAAGTCGCGTCGACGTATGAAGGGTTTCGAACAGCCGGAAGCGTTTGCCCGTCGATCTTGCTGGCGCAAGTTCGCTACGTCCTGCCGGGTGTAGCGATGCGATGCCAGTCGCGTCGACGTATGAAGGGTTTCGAACAGCCGGAAGCGTCCGCCCGTCGCTACGTTGTGCCGGATGTGTGTGCAGCCGCAGGCCCTATATTTGCCGAGTGAAGACTGGAGTGCTTATGGGACAACAGCATAGGGCTTGTCGTGGTCAAAACCGCTACCTTTCAATTTTGACAATCACACACAATCAACCGCTAGAGCGCATCAACAATCAGACTGGATCTCCGTCATCAGGCCTAATGGGAGGGCTGTGAAATTATTTCTGTGTGTTTTTTAGCGAACGCGCGTCAACTCAGTCCACGTGCAAGCACGCACTCCCCTCTTCGCGAACACGACTGGCGTCGCATCGCTACAAATGGTCATCTCTGCACAGCAAGAAATCCAATCGCGCTGAGTGTAACGTGACATCCGAAGTTGAACTCGACGATAAGCCGCGCCAATCTGCCCCCCATCGCTGCGAAACCAACATATTCCCCGAACACCCATCAGAGCCGGATCACTGGGTCCATGACTGGGCGTGTCCGAAGATTGGGCGGTTTCCAGAAGCACCATCATGTGCCGGATGGCCAGAGCGAGGCCGCGCGGACCTTTGTCCGGCGGATCGGCCAAGACGATGTCAAAGTAGCCGCCGACACACTCTACGCTGACATTAGAGGGCTCTTCGAATATAAGCGGAGAGACTTCGACTACACCTGCGAAGATGGCTTTGCTTGGATCAAGACGCCTGACTTCGATCTCCACGTCCGGATCGACCAATGCGAGGAGAATCCTAAAAACTATCGGCTCACCACCGAAATCGTCACACTCCATAGCGCTGACATCCTGTCAGAGGAACGTTTTCATCGCTGCTTTACCGATCATTGCGACCGCTTGGTCGTCGACTTCGCCCGACCCGTTCAGGTGGAGGACAAAATCGACATCATCGAGGACATTCCCGATCTAGCCGAAGCCCTCAGCTATGAGCCCGACGGCAGTGCCTTTGAACTCAAACTTCCAAAGCTGGATCTATTGATCCAGGTCAACGAATCGAAAATGACCTTTAGTCTTTTGACCCTGAGGAATCTTAGTAAGCTACTCGAGCATAGCCAAAAGGCGCTTGATATTCTCTCGGATTGTGAGTTCGGGCTGTGCTTGAGTTAGAGCACATTGCATTTAGTTAGAACTTCTGGTGAGAGCCGCACCCGCTGCACCCGTCTGGCTGGCAAAGATGACACCCAGCCGGTGACTCTACCTAAATGCAAATCACTCTAACCTTTCGCCCGCGGGTGATAGAGCGCGTGCTCATCAGCCAAGCGTGCGGCCTGTACCGAGGTGTAAATCTGAGTAGTCGAAATATCCGCATGCCCGAGCATCTCCTGAATTGCCCGCAAATCGGCTCCACCTTCAAGTAGATGTGTGGCGAAGGAGTGCCTCAGCAGGTGTGGCTTAATGGGCTTCTTGATTCCTGCGCGGCGGGCGTGATCCTTAATCATAACCCAAACCATTTTGCGTGAGATTGCCCGACCCTGCTGACTTAAAAAGAGCTCACTTCCGGTCCGCTCCTTGACAAACTGCGGGCGCCCACCGGACAGGTAATCACGCACCGCTTTAACAGCTGCATCACCGATAGGAGCGATTCGCTCCTTCGAGCCCTTGCCAAACACCCGAACATAGCCCTCATCCAAATGGATACTCTGAAGGAGAATTTCACAGAGTTCCGAAACGCGCAGCCCGCTGCTATAGAACAGCTCAAGAATGGCTCGATCGCGAAGTCCGTAGGGTGTTACCGAAGAAGGTGCATTGAGAAGCCGCTCCACTTCTTCGCGACTGAGCACATCCGGTAACTTCCGAGAAAGTTTTGGCGCGTCGAGGAGCGCCGTAAAGTCGTCCTTACGCAGATTCTCCCTTACGAGATGTTTCGCGAACATCCGCAGTGCCGAAAGCTTACGGGCCTGGCTCGTCGGCGCAAAATCCTGCCGGCTCAGGCTCGAGGTCCACGCGGAGACATGCTGCGACTCGACCGATGCCCAATCTACGAGCCCTTCATTGGTGCCAAGAAACCCAGCGCATTGAGCCAAATCCCGAGCATAGGCCTGCAGAGTATTGCTGGAAAGGCCACGTTCCAACTCCAGCCAGACGAGAAAGCTCTCGAGCGGCTCAAGCAAACCAGGAGGAACTTTCTGGAAGGGATCTTTCGACATATTATGATAGCACAGGCGCTTCGAGTAGGCCGTTTGCCCGTCGACATCGCTTACCCTCCAAAAAATACAGGCGCACGATTTGTGAGGCCAAACGATCGACTCGGTGTTGCAAACCTACCTTTTGATTAAAATATGCGCCTTGCAAGCTCGCAGCGCATGCGCAAAGTTGCCATCATTCAATGAGCGACGGATTCACGAACGAATACAGCATTAAACCCACGGACCTGCGTGGCATCCTGAAATATGTTCCCATGTTTCGGAATCACGTTTTTGTGCTCGCGGTGGACGGTAGCTTAGTCGCGCACGAGAACTTCCAAAACGTCCTGCTCGACATCGCTGTGCTCCGCTCGCTCAATATCAGGGTGGTTCTCGTGCATGGGATCGGACAGCAAATGAGAACCCTCTCTGAGCAACGCGGAGTCCCCATCAGTGATCCACACGGCGAACTCAAGACCGATGCCACCACCCTTGAATTGGCAACCGAAGCTTCCGCCATGGTCAGCCTCCAGATCATTCAGGGACTGACCCGGAACGGATTGCGCTGCGCAACCACCAATGGCGTCCGGAGTAAAGAAATCGGTATTGTCAAAGGCGAAGACCAACTAAGCAGCGGCGCCGTCGACAAGCTCGATGAATCGCTCTTCAACCAGTTACTCGATGCGGACACGATCCCAGTGGTCACCCCCATTGCATTTAACCGCGAAGGCACATCACTAAGAATTAATTCAGATCTGCTCGCTTCTGAGTTGGCCTCGAAGCTGAGCGCCTCGAAGCTCATCTATCTGACCACACAGGACGGCTTGCAAATGAATGGCGCCCCACTCACCAACCTACCGGTTGGTGAATTGGAAAATATACTCGAAGCCGCTACCGAACAAATCCCTGAGCGATTACGGAGCAAAGTAGAGCACGCAGTTATGGCGATCAAGGCAGGCACCCCGCGGGCTCACATTCTTGACGGCCGCCTCTTCGGCGCCCTTCTGAACGAGATATTTGATAAGGTCGGTATCGGCACAATGGTCTATAGTAACGACTACCAGTCCATCCGGCGGGCCATCCCGGAAGACGCCTACGCGATCTACAATATCACAAGAAACGGCGTTCGGGCAGACAGCCTTCGAGAGCGCTCGCTTGCATCCATCGAAGCCAATATTGACAACTATCTTGTCTATGAAATCGACGGAAGTATCGTCGGTTGCGTGAATCTAGAAAGTTACCATGACGATCAAGTCATTGAGATCGGTAGCGTCTATGTGCAGCCTTTCTACCAAAACAAGGGAGTTGGCCGGAAGATGGTTGAATTCGCCTGCGCAGAGGCTAAGGCTAGGGGCTCCAAACGGGTCATCGCCATGACGACCCAGGCCAGTAAATTCTTTTCTAAGGTCTGCGCTTTCTCTGAAGGTAAAGTCGACGACCTTCCGAAAAAGCGACAGGAAGACTATGTTCAAAATGGCCGCAATTCAAAAATCCTCTACCTCGACTTGTAGTTGTATCGGTGATACGGACATGGACCTCTACCACACAACAGATTTCCACGGTATCTCCGAGCTCAACCCAAGCGCGGAAAAGATGCGCGAACTACTCAACAGCCTCGACGACCTGGATGCGGACGAAGCCGAACACCCGGATGTATCGCTAGTTCATACCCCGAGTGGTTGGGCACTCTCGGTCTACCCAAAAGGTGTTATTACCCTCGAGAATCTCGATGAGCCCGACGACATGCCACGCTTCATGAGCGGCATCTCTCGTAACGTAGCGCTCGAGCTCTGGCTTGAACTCGCGCGTGGACGGATCGACCACATTAACAGCCAACCCTGGCTGAGGGACGAAACTTAAGTCTTCGCCCAACACAGGCTGACGACTCGGTTACCTACAACACGGTAGGCAAATTGAAGCTTGAGCAGATCCCTTTGAAAACAGGGCGCCAACTCCACCGCGCGCGCGGTGCCCGCCTCCAAGTCGACCTTCAGGATAAGATCATGGAAATTCCCATTCGTGCGATCTCGCGGATACTGCGCTTTATAAAAGGCTTCCTTAAGACTGAAGAGGATGGATGCTCGCACCTGATCCCCGGCCACAAAACTCTCTTCCTGTGGGTGCACCACCCGCTTTGTAGCCGCCTCCGAGATGCGATTCGTCTTTTCCAAATCGACCCCCAAAAGCAATGCCACCGAGCTCGAAGCGGCCACCGCCAGTGCGAGACCACGACAGTGAGAGATCGAACCAACATAGGCCTCCGGCCAGACCGGCACGCCGCCGACCTTGCTAGTGAGATCCGCCCAATCCCGGAAGCCAGCTTTTTCCAATGCCCTGCGGGCACAGTGGCGCCCCGCAGCGAATTCCAGCTGCCTGTGCCGCCCCCAGGAGGCCACCCGGACGCGCTCCTCGGCGGCAAGCGCCGTCTGCGCAGCCAAGTCGATCGGCAACCAATCAGCAGCGAATCCCTTGGGTAGAATGCACTCAAAGGCTGCAGAAATTGCTTCTAGAGAAGTCTCCATTCTTTATGATACAGACTTTAACTGCATGGCATTGCAAGTACACGGACAGCACCGCGTCCGCCAATCGAATCCTTGCCAGATTGCCCCTTCTGTCTACAAAGGATGACATGCGAATCTTCACTCTCGTACTGAGCTTAATCCTCTCTGTATCGACAGCCCGTGCAGTCAATCTAGAGGAAGGCATCTGGGAAGTGCTTGAGGGCTGCCGCCTCGTCAGTTCGCCCAACAATGACGGCGACAGCTTCCTTGTGGCCTGCAACAATGAGAAATTCGTTTTTCGCCTTTATTGGGTGGACGCGCTCGAGACCACCGAGGCTTACCGCGACCGCATCATTGAGCAGGCCCGTTATTTCTCGATCCCCGAGGAAGCCGTCACGGACGGCGGCAAGTTGGCCACAAACTTTACAAGCAACTTTCTACGAGGTGAATTCACCGTGATGACCAAATGGGAAGATGCCCGCGGCAGCCCAGGTAACAAGGTCTACTTTGCCCTCGTCAAGAAGGGCGACAAATACCTCTCCACCGAACTACTGTTAGCGGGGCTTGCACGGCTCTACGGCAAACCTACTGAAGAAAAATGGCCCGGTGGCGTGACGCCGCGCACCTTCCTTAGCCGGCTCAAAAATAATGAGCGGCAGGCGCAACGCGAAGAAGATGGCATCTGGGCGCTGGCTCGGGGCTCGATGCAAATGGAGGGGCTCGAGGCCCTGGCAGCAGCGACCGTTTCAGGGGGGGGCTCGGAACTGCCGGGCGGACCGGCGATCGCCATCACAGAGAATCCACTAAATGTGAACACGGCCAGCGCCTCAGAGCTGGATACACTTCCCGGCATCGGCCCTGCGCTCGCTGCCCGCATCATCGGCGCACGCCCCATTCCAACAGTAGAGAGCATGGTCGAAATCCCGGGGATCAGTGCGAACACGCTGGCTGGTTTCCAGCATATGGTCTGCACCGAAGACCCGCCACCACCGCCCTTCACCGTTGCCTTCTACAAAAAGGAACTGGAAAAATATCTGGATAGCGATGTCACTGTTCGTGTCGCCTCTGTCCAGGTGAGCGAGGCCGAGAGCCCGAAAAGCTTTCGATCTGTCATCCTGGAGACCGCCTACGAGGGCGAAGCAGGCGGCAGTATCACCGCTTACATCCCTGACGAATTCTACGATTCATTTATAAACTACTACCGCGAACCGGACCGTGAGTTCACAGGCTTGCTCTATTCACGCAAGGGGGAGATTGTCCTCGTCTATCCTCGCCAATGAAGCGTGGCTGACCTTCCCATATTATAACCGCTCTCTAGCTTACGATGAAACTCAGTGACTTTGACGCCTATCTGATCACAAAGACTCAGAATAACGAGATTTCCAAAGTGCCCTCGGATCCATGGGAGGACCTGCCCACCACTAAGTATGACGCCAAGAAGGAACTTGAGGCGCTTTACGTCCGTCTGGCCGACCTCCAACAGCGGTTCTTTGTCGACCGCCGCAAGAAGCTACTCTTCGTTCTACAGGGCATGGATACCAGCGGGAAGAACGGCACCATCCGCCATGTATTTCGCGGGGTGAATCCACAGGGTGTCCACGTGGCCAGCTTTGAGCGCCCTTCTACCCGCGAGCTCTCTCACGACTATCTCTGGCGGGTGCATAAGCGCGCACCCTCCAAGGGCGAGATCATGATTTTCGACCGCAGTCACTATGAAGATGTTCTTGCAGTCCGAGTGAACGAACTAAAACCGCGGGAGGTCTGGAGCAAACGCTACCGGCATATCAATGATTTCGAGCAGATGCTGACCGACGAGGACACGATTATCATTAAGTTCTTCCTCCACATCGATCGCAATACCCAGAAAAGCCGCCTGCAGGAGCGCCTCGACAACCCGGCCAAAAACTGGAAATTCGACCATTCGGATCTAGTGGCCCGCAGTAAATGGGATAAATACGTGGAAGCCTACGAAGAGGTGTTCGAAAAAACCAGTTTTCCTCATGCCCCTTGGTATATCATACCTTCAAATAAGAAATGGGCGCGCAACCTCCTCGTCGCCCGCATCGTCGTGGCTACCCTTGAGGACATGCATCTGAGCTATCCGGAAGTCGATTACGATCCCTCCAAGGTGGTGATCGACTAGACAAACGCCCAAACAATTAGACAGAGGAAGACGGGAGAGCGCCCGATTCCCCGTAAAAAGCCGAAAAAACGGCTTGATTTCGGCACTCAGCCCGATTTGCTCTCCCCCTTTTCCCATGAAAGCCACTATTAAAACACAAGGTCGCCAATTCACCGTCACGGAAGGCGATGTCCTCAAAGTAAACTCCTTCCCCGGAACGGAAGCGGGCGACTCTGTCGACATCAACGAGGTCCTTATGATCGGTGAAGGTGCGGATGCACGCTTCGGAACACCACTCGTTGAGGGCGCTTCCGTCAAAGCGACGATTCTCGAGAACAAAAAGGATAAGAAGGTTGTCGTCTTCAAAAAGAAGCGTCGCCAAGGCTACAAGCGTCGCCGTGGCCACCGCCAGCATCTTTCCGTCATCAAGATCGAATCCATCAACGGATAATTTTTTAACCTCCAGGAGAACTGAACGATGTCACATAAAAAAGGACAAGGCACTTCACGTAACGGACGCGACAGTAATTCCAAGCGCCTCGGCGTTAAGAAATTCGGCGGTGAGTCCGTAATCGCAGGCAACATCATCATGCGCCAGCGCGGCACCCGCTACCATCCGGGCGCCAACGTCGGTATGGGTCGTGACCACACCCTCTTCGCCCTGAAAGACGGTAAGGTCGCCTTCGACAAGGCACACCGCAAGATTAACGTGGTGGAAGAAGCCATCGCTTAAGCGAACCAGTCGAAACATTTTCAAAATCCCGCTTCAAACGAAGCGGGATTTTTTTTGGACCGCCTAGTGTCTATTGCATTTAGGTAGCACCACTGACTGGGTGTCATTTTTGTTGCCAGTAAGACGGGTGCAGCGGGTGCGGGTCGAGGCCCGTATCGCCGCGGCTCTTCAGAAGTTCTAACGAAATGCAATCGGCCCTAGCTCATATTCATGGGATCGACATCGATCAGATCGATGACCTCCTTATCCATTTTGAAGCCATCGCGAAGTGCCATCAGTGAGCCGATCACACGACTGGCACTGGGCGCGAAATACCAGATCTGGAAGCGGTATTCATCGCGAATCTTCTCGATCGGGGCGGGAGCCGGCCCACGAATCTCGAGCTGACCATCCATACGCTCTTCGACGACCTTGAGCCACTGCTCGATGTAGAAGTTTACCTTGTCCGGATTGCGACCGCGAAAGAGATGACGAATGAGGTGCCGAAAGGGCGGGTAATTGAACTCGCGGCGCTGCTCCAGTTCCTCAAGCTGGAACCCGTCGAAGTCGGACTTGCGGGCAAACTGGATCGGCGGCGCGTGCGGGGTATGTGTCTGGATCACCACTTCACCTGCGCGATCACCGCGACCAGAGCGGCCGGAGACCTGCACGATTAACTGAAACGTACGCTCCGCCGAACGGAAATCCTCCACATGAAGCGAGCGGTCAGCATCCACAAGACCAACCAGGGTGACGTTGGGAAAATCGAGCCCTTTTGCGATCATCTGCGTGCCAACCAGCAGATCAATCTTTCCGACCCGAAAGTCATTCAGGATCTTTCGATAGAGGTTCTTCTTCGACATGGAATCGGCATCCATCCGCACGATCTTCGCACGCGGTAAAATCTTCTGCACAATCTCTTCAATCTTCTGGGTGCCGACTCCGCGCTTTCGGATATTTGGAGACTTGCACTCGGGGCAGGCATATGGCGCCGGACCCTCGACGCCGCAAAGATGGCAACGTAGCGACTTATCGGTGATATGATAAGTCATCGGGATACTACAGTGCTCACAAGTGGCCACGTAGCCGCAATCAGGGCATAGCATACTCGTGGAAAAACCCCGTCGGTTGAGAAAGAGAATGCTCTGCTCCTTTTTCTCAAAACGATCGACGAGCATGTCGGCAAGCGTCCGCGAGATCGGCGACGCTCCCTTCCCCTGCAGATCCTCCCGTCGCATATCAACCAGGTGAATCTTGGGCAACTGGCGGTCATCCACACGATTGAGGATACGGTCAACCGCATACTTACCGCGCTCGACGTTGTAGAGCGACTCAAGCGAAGGCGTGGCCGACCCAAGCACACAGACCGACTGGTTCAGAAGCGCGCGATAAACGGCGACATCGCGACCGTGGTAGCGAGGCGAATCCTCCTGTTTATAAGAAGGCTCGTGCTCTTCATCCACAATCAAGAGCTTGAGATTCTGCACAGGCGCGAAGACTGCTGATCTGGCACCCACCACGACGTGCGCCTCCCCACTGGCGAGCGCCTTCCATGCATCGTAGCGCTCACCCTCAGAAAGATGACTATGCCAGACAACGGTGTGCACGCCACGCGCCTCGAGGCGCGCGCGCACTCGCCCAACGGTCTGAGGCGCAAGGGCCACCTCGGGCACAAGAAAAACGACACCCCCGCCCCCCGCGACAATTTTCTCAATCGCGTTGAGATAGACCTCTGTCTTCCCGGAACCCGTCACACCATGGAGAAGTCGCACTGAGAATGTCTCCTGCGCGATGGCTTTGAAGATCGCATTGACGGCAGCGTCTTGCTCGTCGGTTAAGGTCGGTCGCGCTTCCACCACCAATGTCTCCTTAGCCCCCAGTTCGTCCTCATAGGCAACGCGTAGCTCCTCCGTATCCGTTTCCCGCAATAAGCCTTTCAGCACGAGAGCATCAAAAGCCGAGGCACTCATTTTCATGGCCCTTACGATATCTGCCCGAGGCAGAGGCTTTACTTGCTGCCGGATAAACTTGAGAAGCTCCGCCTGTTTAGGGGCACGTCTCTCCAACACCTCCAGTTCCTCTGCGGTGGGCGCCTTGCCCTTGGCGATGTAGCGACGGGTCTTGGGCTTCATGCCCTTGCGAATGGCCGAGGGAATCATGGCCTCCAAAATTGCCTCAGGAGTCGCTGCATAGTATTGCCGGGCCCAATTATAAAGCTCCATCAAATCCGGCGGCAGCACCGGATAGGGCTGCACCACTTCGAAAAGCATCTTCATTTTCCCCGGGGGCACGACTTGATCGGTGCCGAAGCGGGTCACGACTCCAAGCTCACTACGTCGGCGCAAGGGTATCCGCACCAGTGATCCGAGTTGGACCGAATCCAAACAAGTAGGGGGCACCGCATAAGCCAAAGCTTTATCAAATCCGGATAATGCGACCACCTCGACCACCCGTGTTCTATCTTTTGATTTTGCTTTCGGCATCGAATAAGTTTCAAAGCGCTCACCCAAGCGCGGCAAGCTCAAGTGAGGTTCAATTGCTCGAGGAGCTGCCGGAATCCCAAATAATCTGTTAAACTCGCTAAATCGGGGTCCTCCCGCATCCAATCGAAATCCGCGTAGCCCAGCACGATGGCATCACGAAGCACCTTGACCGCATCCGCCTTCCGCCCCTTCAGGCTCAAACTGCAAGCCAGATTGTAGTGAGCAATGGGATCATCCGGACTCAGTCGCACGAGTTTTCGATCCATTTTCAGCCCTGCGTCGATGCGGCCAACCTGGGTATAGATATGCGCAAGTGCCGATGCCACACGGATATCTCGAGGCATACGCTTATGTAGGCTTTCGAAAAAGCTGAGCTCAAAATTCAGATCGACACGCTTCGACATGCCCTCGAGGAAAAGCTCTCGTCGCACACGGCACAAGGATGATCTCCATACCCTTGTTTTGCCAAAGGATGCAGATTATTCAGATCTCCGGAACAGGCGGCCTAATGAAACAGATAATCAATCAATAAGCCGGAAATTCAAACCAAGCGACTGCTCCAACTTAGAAAGTCGCTCCCGCTCGTCCGGTTCGATCAGGGCGATCGACTGGCCCTTATTACCAGCGCGTGCGGTGCGCCCACTTCGATGCGTATAGTATTGCAGAGCGTCCGGCAGCTGATGGTGGATGACGAAGGCGAGTCCATCGACATCAATACCGCGGGCCGCCACATCCGTGGCCACTAGAAACTGAATCCGCTCCTTCTTGAAGGCTCGCATAACCTTGTCTCGGTCGCGCTGGCTTAAGTCTCCCTGCAAAACAGCCACTGGCAGAGCCGCCTCTCCCAGTACCTCCCCCATGCGAATTGCGCCAGCACGGGTACGGCAGAAGATCAAGCCCCGAGCGGACCCTTGCGCGCGAAGGTAGTCAATCATCCAAGCATCTTTATCCTGCCGCGCGCAGATCGTATAGCGATGGTCAATGTCCCGATTCACAACCTGCTTCGGGTCGATTTGTATACGATGTGCCTCCCTTGAAATATGTGCCTCAAGCAGCACCTGAACACGCTGTTGAAAAGTCGCCGAAAACAACCAGGTCGCCGTGCGGCCTTTCGTCACCTCGCATATGGAATGAAGTTCCGCCTGAAATCCAAGGCTGAGCATCTCATCGGCCTCATCAAGGATGAGGTATTTTACACCGTCGAGCAGAAGGCCCACCTCCAGTAGATCCATGAGACGGCCGGGCGTGGTTACCAGTATCTGGGTCGGTCGACTAAGACGGCGTATTTGCTCGTCGATCTGATCGCCGCCTGCCGCGACCTCGATAAAGATTTTATCATCACAGAATTTGGTAAAGCGAAAGAGTGCCTTCCCAATCTGCTTGGCCAACTCACGTGTCGGCGCGACGATGAGCCCCTGGATCTTATCCAAATTAGGGTCCACCTTACTGAGCAGAGGCAGGCCAAAGGCCACTGTCTTACCTGTGCCCGTCTGTGCCTGCGCAATAAGATCAGAGCCATCCTTGAGAAGAAATGGTATGGCCGCCTTTTGAATCGCCGTTGGCTGGCAAATACCTAAGCCATGAAGACCCTCGATTAGGTCCTGGCGAACACCCAGTTTGTGAAAGTTCTCCAAAATTGAGGTCGTCCTAAGTTAATACGAGCACAGCTATCGAGAAGTATATCATGAGCCCAAGCACATCCATGATGGAAGTAATCAGGGGACTACTCGCAGCTGCCGGGTCGACCCTCATCCGGCTCAGGAGAAACGGGAGAAGCGCCCCAAATGCGTTGGCCACAAAAACGATCGAGATCATACTAAGTGCTACAATAATCGCGATCTTGAGATCACCGCCGTAGAGTTTACTAACGAAGCCGGCGATCAAGGCCATAGCCACCCCGAGGATTAAACCAACAAACGTCTCTTTCCCGACCGCCTTCAGCCAGTCGCTCAGATCGAGATCCCCCGTGGCAATCGCCCGCACCATCAGAGTGGCCGATTGCGAACCACAGTTACCACCACTGGCGATGACAAGTGGCATAAACAAAGCCAGTGTAATAAATTCCTTCACATAATTTTCGTAGCTGGAAATGACACCCGCAGAGATCAGGTTCACTAAGATCAAAATGAGCAGCCAGCCGATGCGCTTCCGAAAGAGCTGTGTGGGGCCGGCCGCGCTGTATTTCGTCTCCAGAGGCGCAACAGCGACACCCTTTTGGATATCTTCGGTCACCTCTTCTTCGGCCACATCCATGATGTCGTCGACCGTGACGATGCCGACCAATACTCCCTCAGAATCGACGACAGGCAGGGCATTCACATCGTAGCGCTGGATCTGCTCGACCGCAACCTCACGGTCATCGTAGGCGGAGAGACTCACCACCTGATAGTTGAGCATATCTTTGATCACTGTGCTCGGCGGCGCCATAATCAGGCGGCGCATGCGAACGATGTCCACCAAACGAGTATTGGCATCGGTCACATAGAGAATATTAAAAATCTCGCTGTCCCGACCGTATTTACGAATATGAGCGAGTGCCTGCTCACATGTCCATTCGGCGCGGATCCGGATATAGTCAGGCGTCATCAAACGACCAACACTTTCCTCGGGGTAGCCGAGCAGTTGGCGCGACTCAGCCAAGTCCTCCGGAGTCAGAAGCTGCATGAGACGACGCTGCACGGTAGCCGGGAGCTCTTCCAACATAGCCGTCCGGTCATCGGGACTCAGGTTCGCCAAAAGCGATCGGGTGTCTGCATCGGTTAAGGCCTCAAGAAAGGTATCCTGATCGTCAGGATCGAAGTAGGCGAAGACATCCGCCGCGCGCTCCCTCGGCAAGGCACGATAGACAAGTATCTGGTGCGGTTTATTAAGGCCCAGAATATAGTCGGCCACCTCCGGATTCGCCCAGGACGCGAGCTCCTCAGAGATCGCCTTGATATGTCCCGAAGCAATCAATGGCTCCATCTTGGAATCAATCTCTGTGTTTTCTTCGACCATTCCTCGATTGGTAATAAAATGAGATTTCCTCGAGTAAAGCGGGGAATTTGAAAAAGATCTTCACACTACGGCGCCAGTCGTTCGATCGACCACGAGTCCCCGTCTTCCCGGCGATACATAAACCGGTCGTGCAAACGATTTGGACGCCCCTGCCAGAACTCGAAGCTATCGGGCACGATCCGATACCCGCCCCAATGATCCGGCAGTGGCACCTTGCCCTCGGCAAACTTTCGTTTCATCTGATCGAGCTTGGCCTCGAGAAGACTACGAGAGCTTATGATCTTGCTCTGTGGCGAGACCCATGCGCCCAGCTGGCTGCCAAAGGGGCGGCTCAAAAAATACTTGAGTGATTCAGAGGTCGGAATGCGTTCGACCCGGCCGACAACATTGACCTGACGCTGTAGTGGGAGCCATAGAAAATTGGCGGCTGCTTTGGGATTGGCCATCATCTGCTGTGATTTCCGGCTCTCGTAATTTGTGTAAAAAGTGAGCCCCTTTTCCGAAAAGTCCTTCAAGAGAACAATCCGTGTCGTGGGTTGACCGGATCCATCCACGGTAGCGAGACACATGGCGTTCGGCTCTTCGATTTCGCAAGCCCCGGCCTCACGGAACCAGGTCTCAAACTGCGCAAAGGGGGAAGCCTGCAGATCGTCCCTGCTGAAACTTCCTTTCGTGTAGCTTTGCCTGAGATCGGATAGGTCCATATACGATGTTGTTCGTTGTGATTGAGCGCTATGTGAACGAAAATGATATACGAACAAGCAACTATCACCCAACAACAATCAACTATTCTCGGCCAGCCAGCGCTCGGCCTCAATGGCTGCTTGGCAGCCCATGCCGGCCGCGGTGATGGCCTGACGGTAAACGTGGTCGACACAATCACCGGCCGCATAGAAGCCCTCATACTTGGTCTTCACCTGGCTCCCGTTTTCAGGGATAATGTAGCCATCGCCATCGCGCTCAAGGAGACCATCGACGAAATCCGTGTTCGGGATATGTCCGATCGCGATAAAGACACCCTTACAGGGGATCTCACGCCGCTCGCCGGTCTTCACATCTTCAACAAGAACCCCCTTAGTGAACCCCTTCTCGTCGGCCAGCACTTCAACCGGAACCGTGTTCCATGCCATTTCTATCTTTTCATGAGAAGTCGCACGATCCGACATGATCTGCGAAGCACGCAGCTCATCGCGGCGATGAATCAAGCTCACCTTCGAGCAGAAACGCGTCAGAAAAAGCGCTTCCTCACAGGCGGAATCGCCTCCCCCAATCACAACCACATCCATATCACGATAGAATGCACCGTCACAGGTAGCGCAGGTCGTCACACCCTTGCCACCATACATCTCCTGCTCGCCGGGAATGCCAAGCAGACGGGGACGTGCACCTGTAGCCACAATCACGGACTTCGCCTCAAATACCTTGTCGCCCGCTGTTAGCTTTTTCACGCCGTCGACCACCTCGATCTTGTCCACCTTGGCATGCTCATACCGGGCTCCGAAACGCGCGGCCTGCTTGCGTAGGTTGTCCATCATCATGAAGCCGTCGATCCCTTCCGGGAATCCGGGAAAATTCTCCACTTCCGAGGTTGTGGTCAGCTGCCCGCCGGGCTGCGTGCCCTCCAAAACTAAGGGCTTAAGCTGGGCGCGGCCCGTGTAAATCGCTGCGGTGAGTCCCGCACAACCGGTTCCTAAAATGATGACGTCTTCCATATTTGTAAAAGTGTAGTCTAGCTGTGAAAACGGGGAGGATGTGGTGGCTGAGAGGTTTCTCAACTAAAATGTGAATCCGCTGCCCGAGTTCGCGGCATTCGCATCCAACCAAGCCTATGGAAGAGAGCGATAAAAAGTGGCAGCGGCGCTTTTTTGATGACGGGCAGCACCATTCCCCTATACTTTTAGCATGGTTATTAACGTTCACGAAGTTATCCCTGAGGTGGCCGAAGACGTCCGCGGTGGCAGCGGCACGGCCACCGCACATAAATTAATTGATCTGTATCCGGGCAGCTCAATCAAGAGTGTCGGTGTTGTCCGACTCGAACCGGGCGCTCATATCGGCGAGCACTCTCACGAAGGCGATGAAGATTTCTACTTCTGCATTTCGGGGGCAGGTGTGGTGGTCGATAACGGGGTCGAACATCCCTTTACACCCGGCACCTTGCAAATCACACGCCATGGCGAATCACAGGCGATCCGTAATACCGGAGAAACGGAACTCGTCTTTTTGGGCGCGCTGGTCACGACAGGTGACGCATAAAGTAAGCGATCCGGAAGGAAGACATACAGAATCCGACAAAACAAGGGGGAGGCTGAAGGATTCTCTGCCATACCGATTCCTTCGACTCGGTCTTGTCGCAAACTCGCAACATAGAAGCCGTCCGACCGTGTCTAAGCTTCTGAAAAAGTGATATTGTAGCACTCCGAAAAAATCATGGCCGTTTGAGCAAAAGCGGTTTTGCTTGCGAGAGATGGCCCAAGACCCGACACCTCCTCTCAACCCGGAACGCCTCGCCGCATTGGCTTCGATTCCCGTGGACGATGCGCCCTCGCCTGGCTACGTGGTGCATCTGGATCTTTTGGAAGCCAACTGCAGACAACTACAATCCGTGGCGGAAGCTTCCGGCGCGAAGATACTGCTGGCGCTGAAGGGCTTCGCCTGCCACAGCACGTTCCCGTTGATCAGCCGCTACTTAAGCGGCACCACCTCAAGTGGGTTACATGAGGCTCTGCTCGCCCAGGAGAGTTTTGGCGGGGAGATCCACGTTTATTCACCCGCTTACAAAACAAAAGAGCTACGCAAGCTGAGTCGTTTCGCGCACAGTCTGGTCTTCAACTCAGCACAACAAATGGCTCACGGGCTCGAAGCATTATCAGGTCCGACAGGCCCCGAGCTAGGGCTTCGGGTAAATCCTGAATACTCGGAAGTGGACACCGCACTCTACGACCCCTGCGCACCCTCTTCGCGATTGGGCACCACTCGGGCCGCTCTGAATAAGGCCCTGGAGCACTTGCCCAACGGAATACTGAAACAACTCGACGGCCTGCATTTCCACGCCCTCTGCGAGCAGGATGCCGATGCCCTCGAGCATACAGCAGCGGCATTTGAGGCGAAGTTCGGCGACTTGATCCCCGACCTGAAGTGGCTAAACTTCGGAGGTGGGCACCATATCACTAGGCCGGGCTACGACATAGAACGACTGATCCGAGTGGTGCGTGACTTCCGGCAACGCTTTGGGGTGGCGGTCTATCTCGAACCGGGCGAGGCCGTGGCGCTGCATACGGGCATACTCATTGTCACCGTGCTCGATCTGATCGAAGCAGGCGGACAGAGCATCGCGATTCTCGACAGCTCAGCCACCTGCCACATGCCGGACGTCCTCGAGATGCCCTACCGTCCGAATATCCTGGGTGCCGGCTTGCCCCAGGAAAAGGCCCACACCTACCGACTGGGCGGGATGTCCTGCCTTGCGGGCGATGTGGTGGGCGACTACTCTTTCGAGAAACCACTCGAGATCGGCCAACGTTTAGTCTTTCTGGATATGTCGCACTACACCATGGTGAAGAATACCACCTTCAACGGAGTGCCGCTCCCCGCAATTTCACTCTATTCGGAAGCCGCCGGCCTGGAAACAGTCCGACGCTTCGGCTACGAGGATTACCGCAACCGTTTGTCCTAGTGTGGTGTCAGCGAAGTTCGCTACATATTCTTTCGACTTTACCGAGTATT
>JBMYNR010000016.1:0-32778 GCA_049598495.1 Opitutales bacterium | reverse complement strand
ATCCCGTAACAAGATAAAGAACGACAGCAACAAACTGGTGCAATATTCGGGTTAAGCGGGACGACACAACCGGGCGTGATGCGAACCGGAACAACCGCCGTTTGGCAGCATAGGACAATCCAAATTATATGGGCACTCAGTATCGTTTGCCAAACGGCGCGTGGTCCGATTCATTGGGATCAGTCGTGCCGCCAGCTCGGAACAGCGATCGCGCCCTACCCGATTATCCATCCCGCGCGAACAGTTTCTCCACATATTTCGCGATCAAGTCATACTCCAAATTGACGCGATCGCCGACCTTCTTCGTGTGCAAATTAGTCACTTCCATGGTGTGAGGGATCAACCAAATGGCGAAACCTGCATCATCCACCTCGGCGACCGTCAGCGAGATGCCATCCACCGTAATGCAACCCTTCTGGACGATGTAACGGAGACTCTCCGCTGGCGGCTTAATCCGAAAAAAGAAATCCTTTCCGCGTGGCTCAATCGCTTCGATCACACCCGTGCCATCAACATGCCCGGAAACGAAGTGGCCACCCATCCGAGTGCTGGGAAGGAGAGCCCGCTCGAGGTTGACCTTCCCCCCGGAGCCAATGCCATTGATTGAGGTCAGCCGCACGCTCTCTTCGAGCAGATCGAATTCAATCCGGTCTTCCGAAAAGGCCACCGCCGTGAGGCAGCAACCATTGACCGCCACGCTGTCGCCGATCTGCAGGTCCTTCGTCACCTCATGCGCTTCCAACACCAGACGCCATGCACTCTCGCGCTCTTCAAAGGAGACGACCGCCCCCGTTTCCTCTACAATCCCTGTAAACATGGATCTCAACTTGGGCGAGAAAGCCGGTAAAGGCAACTCGGCATCCACGAGCAACGAAGCCGACCCGATTTAGCCGCAGAGAGCTCCGCCTACACGACGGACTAAAGAGGGTCACAATTGGAGGCTCCGTCCCTCCATCAGGCGCAATAGTGAACACTCAACCTCCAATTGTGGCACCTGCAGCTGAAGACTTGCAACGCCGCGATGGACGTGATAAGGATACATCAAAGGGAAATAATGATGAAAAATACAATTACACAAACTATAGCTCTTGTTACTGTTATGTCATCTCTAGTCTTTGTTGGCTGTGAGACGACAGGTCCGAATACGGATAAAGGCATCGCATCGGGGGCAATACTGGGTGGCATCGCTGGAGCAATTATAGGCAATCAATCAGGCGAGCCAGAAGACGGCGCTATAATTGGAGCAGCAACTGGAGCGGCCCTCGGTGGTATGATCGGTCAATCCCAAGATAAGCGTGAGGCTCAGGAACAGGCGCGTGTGCGTGAGCAAGAAGCGATTATTCGCAAGGCCGAGACTGAGCGTGACATTGCTCGTGGATACAACGTGACTGATCAAGAAGTTTTAGAAGCTGAGCAGCGCGCTATAGCAGCTGAAAATGAGTTGCGCCGTAAACAAAAAGAGCGGGCTGAAGCAATCGAGCGTCAGCGTCGTATCGAAGAGGCAGAGGCTCGTACCAGAGCAGCCCAAGCTGAAGCCAATGCATTAAAAACATACTAAAGAGCCCTCGACTCCAATCTTTGGCCTAGACCCGCCCCCTTTAGTATGGACCCGCAACTCGGCATCCACGCGTAGCTCGAAGAGCGATGCGTGGTGCTCCCGGGCAGATTCGAACTGCCATTTGCGGCTTCGGAGACCGCTGCTCTATCCATTGAACTACGGGAGCGAATGACGGCATAGATGCGCGCCTCCCCTCATCGGGTCAACGCGAAAAGCGCTGACGTTCAGACCTGCGCAGGATCGACAAACTCGAGGCTGCCGTCCTCTTTCAGGCGGCGATAGTAGCAACCGGAGCGCGCCACACCGTCCTTATTCTTCGTATGGCAAGAGCCGCTACCGGCCGGCGTCACTAGGTAAAGGATGGAGTTTTGCTCACAGTTCACGCGCACTTCCTCCAGCTTGAGGTAGTCACCACTCGTCTTTCCCTTGAGCCAGAGCTCATTACGACTGGTGCTCCAGAATGTCGCCATACCTTCCTTAAGCGCAGTCTCCAAGGCAAGCTGGTTCGCATAGCCCACGATGAGGACTTCCCCGCTATGCGCATCCTGTGCCACTGCTGGCAGCACATCCGCCTCGCAATTCGCGACCTTGCGGAGCTTGGTAAAGTCCAGATTGAGGGCATTTCCCTCTTCTAATTCTTCGTGCGTCATTCCACTGGGCTAGAACGAGGCAACAGGGGAGTCGAGATTTGAATGAGCCGGATGAGTGATTTTCATGCAAACAAGACTATTTTGACTTCCCTTCACCTGCCATCCGCCCATCGTCGAGTCCTTTGGAAATAATGACTCTCCGATTCACGGGAATCGACACAGACAGAAAATATGAAAACTGAAGTACTCACAAATGCAGCCACCCAGGCACGCGGCCTTGCGATCGACGCGATCCACGCCTGCAGTTCCGGCCACCTCGGCTTGCCGCTCGGTTGCGCGGAAATCGGCGCCATTCTCTATGGTGCAGGCGGTCTCCGCTACCATCCGGCTGCCCCCAAATGGCCCAACCGAGACCGTTTCATACTCTCCGGCGGCCATGGCTCCATGTTCCTCTACTCCTGGCTCCACCTGTCCGGATACGAGCTCGCCCTTGACGAGTTGAAGAATTTCCGCCAACTCGGCTCGGAAACCCCAGGACATCCTGAGTTCGGCGATACCGCTGGCGTCGAAGCCACCACCGGGCCCCTTGGCCAAGGGATCGGCAACGCAGTCGGCTACGCTCTCTCCGGGAAACGCGCGGCTGCCAGGTTCAACACCGACGAGCACACCATCTTTGATCACCATGTCTTCGCGCTGCACGGTGACGGTTGCCTACAGGAAGGCGTCGCCAAGGAAGCCATCGCGTTTGCAGGTCATAATCAACTGGATAACCTCATCCTGATCTACGACTCGAACGATGTCACCTTAGACGCGATGGCCGACCGCACTCAAAGCGAGGACGCGGAAGCCTACTTCGCTTCACAGGGCTGGGATGCCGTGACTGTCGACGGCCATGATTTCGGCCCTCTATCTGAAGCGATCGTTAACGCCAAAGCCAATGACAACGGCAAGCCCAAGGTCATCATTGCGAAGACCACCATCGGAAAGGGTATCCCCGAAGTCGAAGGCACCGCCGCCGGCCACGGTGAAGGCGGAGCCAAATACGCCGAAGCAGCCCGCAAGGGTCTCGGCCTTCCCGAAGAAACCTTCTATGTCTCCGAAGATGTGCGCGCGCACTTTGCCGAAGTAACGAAAGCCAGCGCTGCGGCCTACGCCGAATGGGAACAAACCTTCGCTGCCTGGAGCGAGGCCAATCCGGCACTCGCGGCAGAACTCACTGGCGAGGTTCCCGCCAATCTCCTTGAGCTGATTCCTGAGTTCGAAGCGGGCAGCAATGCTGCGACTCGCGCCTCTGGAGGCACTGTGATGCAGGCCGTCGCCAAGGCCGTGCCCAGCGTAATCAGCGGGTCTGCCGACCTCTACGGTTCGACCAAAAACTACATCAAGGAAGGCGGCGATTTCGGTCCCGATAATTTTGAGGGACGTAACATCTGGTTCGGTATCCGCGAACATGGCATGGGCGCGATCTGCAACGGCATCGCCTACGATGGTATCTTCAAAATCAGTGGCGCCACCTTCCTCGTCTTTGCCGACTACCTGCGCGGCTCCATTCGGCTCGCCGCACTGGCCAAGCTGCCGGTTACCTATATCTTCACGCACGATTCCGTCGGTGTTGGCGAAGATGGCCCGACTCACCAACCGGTGGAGACCGTCAGCAGCCTGCGCGTCATCCCTAATCTCGACGTGATTCGCCCTGCCGACGCCGAAGAAACCGCTGGCGCTTTCGCCGCAGCGACTCAGCGCGAAGACGGACCAACCGCACTTATCCTCACGCGCCAAAACGTGCCAGCACAAGACAAGCTCTCGATTAAAGAACGCCGCGAAGGTGTGCTTCAGGGTGGATATATCGCCAAAAGGGAAACCGGGAAGCTCAAGCTCATCCTCATGGCTACCGGCTCCGAACTCCAGCACGCCATGGTCGCTGCTGAGGAACTGGACGAGGGCGTGCGTGTGGTCTCGTTGCCGAGCTTTGAGCGTTTCGCCCGCCAGAGCCCCGATTACATTGAAAGCGTCCTGCCGAGCAACTGCACCGCACGAGTTGCCGTGGAAGCCGGCGTCTCCAACACCTGGGGGCAATACGTCGGTCTGACCGGAAAGACGGTCTGCATCGATCGTTTCGGCATCTCAGCTCCGGGCGGCACCGTCATGAATGAGCTTGGTATCAACGCCGAGAAGGTCGTCGCAACCGCCAAAGAGTTACTCTAACATCAGGCAATAAGTTTCACTCAGCACCGCTCCATTCGAGCGGTGCTTTTTTGTACGAATTTCAATTGCCAAGGCCTTGCTGCATGCCTGTCTTGGTCGACGATGGGCAAAGAAAGTTCAGCTGTTTCAGCCGCATTAGCAGCACTCTCCATTCTCACAGGATGTAGTGATTCTTCCAATACAGGTTATAAAGCCACTGAAGCGGAAGTCTCTCGTGAGAGATCGACTACCCTATTCCCGTATTCTCACAATCCTGATCGGATGGCACAAATCGGACCAGAAGCCTGTGTGGAATGCCACGCAGAAGAGGTCACCGAGTGGCGAAAAAGTCACCATGCCAAGGCCAATCGCCCTGTCTCAGCGGAACTCGACGCCACAGCGTTTATGGGGACACGCGAGCTCAAAGAATCAGGGGTCACCTACCGAATGCTCCAAGATGGGGACGCCTTCAAGCTTCATGTCCTTCAGAAGGACGGCGAGACGATTGAATATGACCTCGTCGGTGTCATTGGTGAGACCCCGATCCGGCAATATCTGGCTCACCTACCTGGCAACCGTTTCCAAACCATCAGCGCGACCTACGATGTGATCAACGATCGATGGATTGATGTCTTCGCCGGCCAGGATCGGATGCCGGGTGAATGGGGACACTGGACCGGTCAGGGCATGAACTGGAATTCGAATTGCGCCTACTGCCATACGACTGAGTTCGAGAAGGGCTTCGATCTAGAATCCAATGTGTATCATTCTAAATGGACACAACAGGGGCTTGCCTGTGCCGAGTGCCACACGGGGCTAAAGGAACATGTGATCGCTGCCCGCAGTCCAGGATACGTATCGACCATTCCCGAACTCGACCGCGAGCAGGTCGAGCAAAACTGTGCAACTTGCCATTCGCGGCGCGACCAGTTGACTGCAGACGCCTTCAAACCGGGCGATGCCTACCACGATCATTTCTCCGTTTCTCTTCCTGACCAGCGAGGCCTTTACTATGCGGACGGGCAAATCCTCGATGAGGTCTTTGTCCATGCATCCTTCGAAATGAGCCGTATGAACCACGCGGGCGTGACCTGCCTTGATTGTCACAACCCACATAGTCTTGAGCGCATCCTGCCCGTCGAAAACAACATGCTTTGCATGCGCTGCCACCAGACAGGTGTGATGGAAGCGCCCATTATCGAACCGGTAAAACACAGCTTTCACCCGGAAGGAAGCACGGGCAATCAATGCGTCGAGTGCCATATGTCGAAAACGGCCTACATGCAGACTGACTGGCGGGCCGACCACGGCTTCCACTCGCCCGATCCGCTTATGACTAAAGAGTTGGGCATTCCCAATGCCTGCAATAAGTGCCACAACGATCAGAGCGTTGACTGGGCAGTTGAACACTCCGAGCGCTGGTATGGCAAAGCCCTCGCGAAGAGTCGCCAGCGCGCACGTGCGCGTGCCATCACCAAGGCCTACGATTTCGACCCTGCAGGCTTGCACGAGCTCCTCTCTCTAGCAGACGAGGAAGACATCCCCGCTTGGCAGGCCACCTACGCGGGCCTCCTTGCCGACTACCTCCCCAACTCACAAGCCGAAGCACATCTACGCAAGCTCCTGGATCACGAGGATCCAATGGTGCGGATACGCGCCACCGAGGGCTTGGCCATGACAGAGAACGGAGGAGAGACTCTCATCGAGAAGCTGAGTGATCGCTCACGCGCTGTCCGTATCGCGGCAAGTCGTGGACTCACATCCAGAAACACGCCGATCCCAGAAGGGGTCGCAGCCCAGGAGTGGTCCGACTATGTCCATTTCAATGCCGACCGCCCTCAGAGCCTTATGATGCTCGCCTATGATGCGGCTCGCGAAGAGAAGGTCGAAGAGCTGCTCAAACTTGTCGACCGCACAATCAGCCTCGATTCCGTCAACCCGGAAATATACCATCAAACCGCAATTCTGCTCAGCACCGCAGGCCTCAACAAGGAGGCACGCTCCAGACTCTTTCAAGGCTGGGAGCTCGCGCCCGGGGAAGCTCGTTTCCCATACTCCCTCGGTCTGCTGGCCGCTGAATCCGGCGATCTGGAGACAGGGATCCGCTATCTCGAAGAGACCGTCGCGATGGAACCTCAGTTTTTCCGAGCTTGGTATAATCTTTCGCTAGCCTACCAAAAGATGAACCGTCTGGAAGAAGCACAACGCGCAATGCTGAGAGCGCAGGGTCGATAATAAAATTCCGCGCAGTATAACAATGCACAGATTTGGTATTAGAGCCGATTACATGACAAAAAGGCTAGTTCCTAATCGGACTCAGCCACAATAGGGCCCCGTGCCTTGATCCGTCTTTCGGCCTCAAGGATGATCGCCTCGCATCCCTCGAATTTGTAAGCGTCGAGTGTAAGTCGCTTCTGCTTGCCCGCCTCTTCGTAAATGGCGTAGGCGATCCCCTTTTTCTCCCATTTCTTTCGGTCGATCTTAAAAATCGAATCCAGCATGACCTGTTCCCCACTAGCTCCGGTCACGACCTCGCCCTCGACCGTCACCTTTCGGGTGTGATTCCAGACGATCCAAGCGGCAAAAAGCACACCGCCAGCCAGCATTATAGAGCCTATCAGGATTTGCTCCCGAACTTTTGCGTCCGTCCGCTCCTTGGGAAACTTGCGCTTGTAGCCGGACTCACGCGCATGACGCTCCCAGGCCATCCGAAGCTCGTGACTTTCATCATCAACGGGTTTGCCCAGGGCCTCGAGTTCTCCCCGAATCTCAGTGAACTCAACATAGCGCTGCTGCTCCTTGGGCCAATAAATGCAGCCATCTGATAGAAACCACGCACCGCTCCCTAGAATCATAAAGAGCATGAAGAGCATCCGCTTACGCCACTCATTGGAGATCCGAGCATCAACATTCATACCCTCTATATGTGCACAATTTAAGGTTTCGTCCAATCTCTAACTGCGTTCTCTAAATTGCAGGACGGGCCACCGATCGCAAGCGACAAAAGAACGACTCCGTACTTGCAATGACGCATCAAGATATAATGATATCTTGATATATAAAATGCACAATACTCACCAAAGCCACCCATTGACCGCCAAGGGCCAGCAACTAGCTAAGCTCTTCGCTGAGCGTATCCTCTTTCTGGATGGTGCCATGGGCACCATGATTCAACAGCATTCACTTGAAGAGGCCGACTTCCGGAACGATTCATTTGCTGGCGTGAAAGGCGACCTCAAGGGTAACAATGACCTCCTCTCGATCACCCGCCCGGATATCATCGAGGCCATCCATCGTGCCTTTTTCGAGGCAGGGGCCGACATTGTGGAAACCAACACATTCTCGGGAACGACGATTGCGCAGGCCGACTACGGACTTGAGCACCGTGTTCGTGATATCAATATCGAATCCGCGAAGCTGGCCCGCAAAGTCGCCGACGAGATATCAGCAAAGGAAGGCCGCCCAACTTTCGTAGCCGGCGCCATCGGTCCAACCAATCGGACCTGCTCGATGTCGCCCGATGTCAACCGCCCGGAGTATCGCGCCACTAGCTACGACGAGCTATATAAAGCCTACTACGAACAAACAGAAGCACTGGTAGAAGGTGGCGTTGACCTGCTACTTCCCGAGACGGTCTTCGATACGCTCAACTTGAAGGCCTGCCTTCATGCAATTGCTGACTTCCAGGAAACACTTGACGAACGGCTACCTGTTATCGTCTCGGTCACAATCACCGACCAGTCCGGCCGAACACTCTCCGGCCAGACGGTCGAGGCCTGCTGGAACTCGATCCGTCACACCAAGCCACTCTGTGTCGGGCTCAATTGCGCATTGGGTGCCGACCTCATGCGCCCTTTTCTTCAGGAACTTTCCCGAGTGGCAGATACCTACGTACATGTCTACCCAAATGCCGGGCTTCCCAACCCACTCTCTG
This sequence comes from Opitutales bacterium, assembly GCA_049598495.1. Lineage (GTDB taxonomy): Bacteria > Verrucomicrobiota > Verrucomicrobiia > Opitutales > Coraliomargaritaceae > Thalassobacterium. The sequence goes on along the minus strand of JBMYNR010000016.1, from coordinate 24,512 downwards.
AAACAGGCTACGACGAAACACCCGAACACACCGGAACAGCCGTTGCCGGTTTTGCAGAGGAAGGCCTTGTCAATCTTGTAGGCGGCTGCTGCGGGACGACGCCCGAGCACATTGCATCGGTAGTAGAGAAAGTGCGACCGCACTCGCCGCGTGTGATTCCTAAACTTCCGTTGGCGCAGCGCCTAAGCGGACTCGAAGCCTATAACATAGCAGAAGGGCATAGCTTTGTCATGGTCGGCGAGCGGACCAATGTGACTGGCTCGCCCCGCTTCAAGAAGATGGTTAAGAATGACGACTGGGATGGCGCGCTCGCAGTGGCAACTCAGCAAGTGGAAAACGGAGCCAACATCATCGATATTAACTTCGATGAAGGTCTCCTCGATTCGGAAGCCTGCATGACGAAGTTCATGAATCTGGTCGCCTCTGAACCCGCCATCGCGCGTGTCCCCATCATGATCGACAGCTCCAAATGGTCGGTCATTGAGGCCGGACTGAAGTGCGCTCAAGGCAAGTGCATCGTCAACTCAATCAGCTTAAAGGAAGGAGAAGAGAGATTCCTCCAACAAGCCAGGCTCTGCAAACGCTTCGGTGCAGCGGTCGTCGTCATGGCCTTTGATGAAAAAGGGCAAGCCGCCACAAAGGCCGACAAGGTCCGCATCTGTAAACGTGCTTACGATCTACTTGTCGAGAAGGCAGACTTCGATCCCTTCGATATCGTCTTCGATCCCAATATTCTGACCGTGGCAACGGGTATGGCTGAGCACGATAACTACGCCGTCGATTTCATCGAAGCCGTTCGAGAAATCAAAGCTCAGTGCCCCGGCGCCCTCACCTCCGGGGGTGTTAGCAATATATCCTTCTCCTTCCGTGGCAACAACCCGGTTCGTGAGGCCATGCACTCGGCATTTCTCTATCATGCGATCGAGGCAGGGCTCGACATGGGCATCGTCAATGCAGGCATGCTTGAGGTCTATGAAGAGATTGAGCCCGAGTTGCTTGAGAAAGTGGAGGATGTTCTCCTGAACCGCCGATCCGAGGCTACGGAATCCCTTATTACCTTCGCCGAGTCGGTCAAAGCCTCTGACAGAGTGATCGATGATTCAGCCAAAAATGCTTGGCGCGAAGGCACAGTTGAGGAACGCCTCGCTCACGCACTCGTAAAAGGCCTCGTCGAGCACATCGAAGAGGATACCGAAGAGGCCCGCCAGCAGCTCGGGCGCCCGCTCGAAGTCATCGAAGGGCCGCTCATGGACGGAATGAAAATCGTAGGAGACCTCTTTGGCTCAGGAAAAATGTTCCTCCCACAGGTAGTCAAAAGCGCCCGTGTGATGAAACGTGCGGTTGCCTACCTCACGCCATTCATGGAGGAGGAAAAGAAGTCCAACCCGAACACGCGCGCACAGGGCAAATTTCTGATCGCCACAGTGAAGGGGGACGTACACGACATCGGCAAGAACATCGTCGGCGTGGTGCTCGCCTGTAATAATTACGAAGTCAAAGACCTCGGAGTGATGGTAGACTGCGATACCATCCTCCGCGAAGCACAAGAATGGGGTGCAGATATCATTGGCCTCTCGGGACTGATCACACCTTCGCTCGACGAAATGATCTTCAATGCGCAGGAGATGCAGAAGCGTGGCTTTAAGCAACCCCTTCTTATCGGCGGCGCCACCACATCCAGTGCTCATACCGCAATCAAAATTGCGCCCCACTATCCGGAACCCGTCATTCGCGTGGGAGACGCCTCATTGGTTACGGGTGTCTGCAACCACTTGCTGAACCCGGACAAGCGCGAAGCCTACATTGCCGAGCTCAAGGCCGACCACGAAAAGCGCCGTGAGCGTTTTGCCGCAGGGCAATCAGAAACGGTTCTTCTACCACTCCAGGAGGCTAGGAAGAAACGCTTCGCCCCAGACTGGGCCAACGCAAAATTAAAAGCTCCCAATAGGCCTGGTCTCATAGCCGAAGATCATATCGACCTTGAAGTCATTGCCGAATACATCGACTGGTCTCCCTTCTTCTGGACCTGGGAGTTAAAAGGAGTCTACCCGAAGATTCTTGAGCATGAAAAATACGGCGAGCAAGCTCGTAGTCTCTACGACGATGCGCAGACATTACTGAAGCAAATTATCAAAGAGAAGCGCTTTCGGGCACGCAGTGCGATCGGTCTCTTTCCGGCAAACTCTATCGGGGACGACATAGAAATATACGCCGAAGATGGCAGCACGCTTGGCACCCTACACACGCTACGCCAGCAGAAGGCCAAGAGCACCGATGCTCCCCACTTAGCACTCAGTGACTTTGTAGCACCAAAAGAATCGGGAAAGAAAGACGCCTGCGGCGCGTTCGTCTGCTGTATTGAAGGTGTGGATACCTGGGCGAATGAATTCGAGAAATCCCACGACGATTATACCTCCATTATGATCAAGGCACTTGGTGATCGCTTCGCGGAGGCTCTTGCTGAGTATTGCCACAAGCAGGTCCGCAAGGAGCACTGGGGCTACGACCCCGAAGAACAGCTCGATAACACCGCCTTGATCAAGGAAAAATACCGCGGCATTCGTCCGGCAGCCGGCTACCCCAGCCAGCCTGATCACACAGAGAAGCAGGCCATCTGGGACCTACTCGATGCCGAGGCCAACACAGGAGCCAGCCTAACAAGCAGTTACGCGATGAACCCAGGCAGCGCCGTCAGCGGCCTTTATTTCGGTCATCCGGAAGCGAAGTATTTTCACCTCGGCCCGATCGACAAAGATCAGATGGCGGACTACGCGGAACGTTCAGGAAAGACACTCGAAGAAGCCGAACGCTGGCTGGCTCCGAATAAAGGTTACTGAGGCCAATCCGCTTTGCTCGACATGGGACAAATGTTGCAGTTGACTTACATCCTTTACTGAGCCACGGGGAAGCCGGCACGCTCGGGATAATGTTCGATAAACTCGAGGAAGATATCCTTCGCGACCGGCCCCGCAGTCGAACCGCCGTGGAAGCTATCACCGGGATTGCTGCCCTCAACCATAACCGCAACGGCAATTTGGGGATTCTCCACGGGCGCGAAACCAACGAACCAGGCGAGATTAACCTCTTCACCGTGAGCACGGAAATCCGCAGTCCCGGTCTTACCTGCTATCCGCAGGCCATCTATCCCGACAAGTCGACCGGTGCCCTTAGAGCCGACGACTCGTTCCATACCCTCCCAAAGTTCAGCTCGTTGTGCCTGCGTTAATCCAATGGGCTCGCCACCATGATCAACTCGCTTAGCCTCCTCGGCAGTCAGGGCACGAAGCGTCGGTAGAGTGCGTGTCTCCCCGCGCGCGATGGAGGCGATCAGCGTCGCCATCTGTAGAGGCGTCACCAGGAGAAAGCCCTGACCGATTGAAGTATTTGCCGTGTCCCCAGGCACCCAACCAGCACCAACCCGTTCCCGTTTCCATTGCTTGGTCGGGACGACAAGCCGACCGGTCTCGAAAGGCACCTCGATGCCCGTCCTTTCATCGAGACCGAAACGTCTGGCCTCGGCACTGAGAACGTCGATCCCCATTCGCAACCCCTCCGCGTAGTAAAACACATTGCAGCTTCCCTCGATCGCCGAGGCCTCATCGACGACACCATGTCCGAAGCGCGCATGACAACGGAAGATGCGATTCCCAACCCGATAAACACCTTGGCAGTCGTGCTCAGTCTGATCGGTGATCGTGCCGTGGCGCATGCCGGCAATCGAGGTAATCAATTTAAACGTCGAACCCGGCGGATAGGACAATTGAAGCGTGCGATTAAGCCAGGCACCCCGCTCATTAATCGCATCGAAGGTCTTACGCGGGATGAAAGGGCTCAAATCGTTGAGGTCGTAATTCGGATGACTGGCAATAGCCAGCACCTCTCCGGTCGCGACATCCAGCGCTATCGCAGCACCCCGACGCTCCCCAAGCGCGGTTTCAGCTGCAAGCTGTAAGTCGATGTCGATACTCGTGATAAGGTCCTGTCCCTGTTTCGGCGTTTCGATCTCGAGGAGAGAATCCTGAAACCCCAACGGATCGACCCGCCACATTTCCGTACCAGTCTGACCGGAGAGGTGCGTATCAAAATGGCGCTCTAGCCCGGTCTTTCCCTGCTTTGTCTTAAAGGTGAAGGTCTTGATGCCGTCGTCAGGAATCTCATCACCATCGGGCGACACATTCTGGACATAGCCTAGTGTGTGGGCGGCGGCCGCTCCATAAGGATAATAGCGAGCCGTATCGGTATGTATCTGAATAGGCGATTGGACCGGTATCTGCTCGATTAAACGTGCGTATTCGTCGGAATTCAGATCATCGACCAATGAAAGAGGGAGAAGCAACTGCTCGTTGAAATGACGAATGATCTTTCTTGTCGTCATCGTGTCATCCCGTCCCGTGATGGCATTGATCTCGTCAATGTAGCGCTGAATTACATTCTGCCGCGCCACCCACTGCAACTCGTTGTAATTCGGGATAAGGTCTTTCTCGTCGCGGACGTCCTGTGGCAGCGAATCGTATACTTCGCGGAGATGCTCACGTTCGGCCCGGATAATCTTCGAATACTCAGAGCGAAATTCGCGCCGCAGATCATCTAAATAGACCACAGCAGAATAATGCGGTCTGTTCCCAATCAGAAGATTTCCTTTGCGGTCGTAGATGTCGCCACGCGGCCCCGGCTTAAGAATGCGCCGCTCGGTCTGGCGCTTCTCAATCTCTTCGTATTTCTGCGCTGCGATAAGTTGCCGCCAGCCAAGCCCGAGAACCAACACAAGGCTGCAAACCATGACGATCCAAAAGGAGAAGAGAATGCGCGGGTTTTCCCCGCGATGCACGTCGAACTGGCTCATTCTTGAAAAAAGTCAAAATACACAAGACTGGTAACAAAAATAATTACTCGAGATGTCGCCACGATACTCTGCTGCCGTGAAAAGCTGAGAGCTTCTACTGTAACGACACCAAACGACAATTGGCCTGCCGGATCTACCTCTGACAGCACTCATAGAATTGGAAAGTCCTCGGGCTCAGGATCCATTTTAAATAGATGAATGAGCGCTCGCTCGAAATTATAGAACCACGGTGCAATAAGAAGCAGGATCAGGTGGGAGGCCAGACACGTAACAACAACTTGGAACCAGTAGGCGAACGTTGCCCAGGATCCGTCGCGCATAAGGATGGCCAGCACAAATAGGTAGAAAAGGTTCAGCCCGTGAGCCAAGAGGATCGGGTGATAGTTATGCTCGGCCCGAAAACGAATCCGCATTTGAAAGATCAGTGCACCCACACCGAGAAAACAGAGGGTAAACAAACCGAACGGCGTGGGCAAAGCCGCATCGACCCAGAACCCGGTGACCAAGGTGCAGATAAAGTATGAGCGGTGGCGTAGATAGAGGGCAGGAAAGACAACCATCGGCCCAAGCAGGCAGAGATAGATCGATGCGCTCGCGAGGGCCGAGTTCACCATTAACATTAGGAAGAGAAGAATCGCGTTGGCCGCAAAAAGAAGAATGGCTCGTGGATCAAGGAACATCGTTTTCTAGTTCGATAGGATATAAGGGGATCAATACAGCAACTTCGTGCAGTCGTAAAAGACGCGGGTCCAAGTGCACTTCTCCAGCCTGAAAAATACCGGTATCTCCAGGCTCCAACCAGGGCACGTGGCCGATCGTGAGCCCGGGAGGGAAGGTGCCGCCAAGTCGAGTGGAAACAAGACGCAGCGGGCTCACCGTACTAGCGACCACATCCAGCGGGGCATCACGCACGGTGCCAACGGGATCTCCGAAACCAACCTGAGGCACACCTTGATAGACAACGGGGCGCTCATCGCCTTCAAAGTTTGCTGCCATCCGAAAATTCGGACTCGTGATCAGCTCAACACGACTCGTAAATGCGTTGACCTCAACCACACGACCGACGACTCCGCCAGCAAAAACTACGGCCGCTCCCACGGGGATATCAAAGTCCTTACCCTTTCGAATAATCATATGCTGCCACCAGACATTGAGATCACGCCGGATAACACGGGCTACCTCATAGCGAAACTCACGGCGGCTGGGCAGATTGAGGATGGACTCCAGTCGATGGATCTCGTTCTCCAGGGTTTCCTTGCGCTGTGCATTGAACTGGTAGAGCGCCTTCGCCCGGGCAAGCTCGCGGCCCGCTTCAATCAACTCTACCTTGGAGTGGCTGCGGCGGGACCAAAAACCTTCGAGATCATCAAGGTATGAGGTGGCCACCCAGGCGGGCGCCTGAAACTCCTCAAAGCTAACCTTCAGAAAAGACTTGATAGTCGTCGGGAGCACCCACCATAGGACGAGAAAGACGCCCAATGCGACCAACGGCTTGATCTTATCGAGGCGGAGCTTCGCCACGGTGCTACGCTAGCTTTTAGGGTTACCCGTGAGGTCTTTGAGCAAGAAAGCAAGTTCGTGCAAGACCATGCCGGTGCCATTGGCGACCGCGCTGAGAGGATCGTCCGCAATCACAACCGGCAAACCGGTCGCATCACTAAGCTGTTGATCGAGCCCCCTGATCATGGCGCCACCACCAGCCAGAAAGAAGCCGCGATCAACCAAGTCAGCCGACAATTCGGGAGGGCAGCGCTCGAGTGCATTCCGGACAAGGTCGACTATCGATTGGATGGTATCCGAAAGTGCTTCGCGGATCTCCTGTGAAGTGATGGTGATTGTCTTCGGAAGACCCGCAACCGAGTCGCGACCACGGACTTCCATGGAAACCTCCTCCTCGAGCGGGAAGGCGGAACCAATCTTAATCTTAATCTCTTCAGCGGTGCGCTCACCAATCATTAAATTGTATGCGCGCTTCATGTAGTTGACGATCGCACTATCGATCTCGTCACCGCCCACACGAATACTCTTTGTGTAAACCACTCCGGCAAGGGAAATGATGGCAACCTCGGTTGTGCCTCCGCCGATATCGACAATCATATTGGCAGCCGGTTCGTCAATCGGCAACCCCACACCAATGGCCGCAGCCATGGGCTCTTCCAAGAGAACGACATCGCGTGCACCTGCACGGATGGCGGAATCTTTAACAGCACGCCGCTCCACTTCGGTGATCCCTGAAGGCACTGCGACAATAATACGTGGCGCGACAAAAGTCTTTTTCCGGTTCACCTTATTGATGAAGTAACGAAGCATCGCCTCCGTAATCTCAAAGTCGGCAATCACGCCGTCCTTCATAGGCCTGATTGCTGTGATATTACCAGGTGTGCGGCCGAGCATCTTTTTCGCTTCTGAACCCACAGCACAGACCTTCTTGGTCGAAGAGTAAATTGCCACCACGCTGGGCTCGCGAAGAACGATACCTTTCTCTTTGGCGAAAACAAGCGTGTTTGCTGTGCCTAGGTCGATGCCAATGTCGTTAGAGAGTAATCCGAACACGATGTTATGTGATGTAAGTTTACGCGAATACGCCTGTATTGAATACCTGTGTTTTTCTATGAAAGCATTTGAATGTCAAACGATTACCTTCGCAGGAAAGGGATTATACCCTATCCGACCAATTTAAAGAAGATACGCTTGCCCGCTTGGAATATCTGCTCACCAACCGGAGGCGCCATTTCCCGGTTCGGATCGGACTGCTTTTCACCGTCGATCTTAACCCCGCCCTGTTGAACGAGACGACGAATCGCTCCCTTGCTTTCAAAGAGTTCCGACCGAGCCATAACCTCGAACAAGGGCGCACTGACGGCATCACCGAGAAGATCGTTCCAGGTGAAGGTCGGCATGTCATCCGGCATTTTGTTCTTCGAAAACACCTGCTCGAACTGCTCCAACTCATGCTTGGCCACTTTCATAGAGTGAAACCTCCCGACTAGCGAGGACGCGAGCTGTTTCTTGGCTTGCATCGGGTGATCGGTCTTTAACCTCTCGATCTTCTCGTTAGAAAGCTCCAGCAGCAGGCTGTAATAATCCCACATCGTATCATCACTGATCGACATAATTTTTCCGAACATGTCTTTCGGGCCGTCCGTAAACGCAATGTAGTTATCAGCGCTCTTGGACATTTTCTTGGTGCCGTCGAGGCCGACGAGAAGCGGCATCGTGATCACTGCCTGCTCCTGCTTGCCGGCATCTTTCTGGAGTGCACGCCCCACCAGCATATTAAAGAGTTGGTCGGTGCCCCCAATCTCAATATCAGCGTTCAGGACGAGCGAGTCGTAACCCTGAATCAAGGGATAGAGAAACTCGATCATTGTGATGGGTGCCTGTGAGGCGTAGCGCTTGGCAAAATCATCACGCTCCAGCATGCGGGCAACCGTCATCTTCCGCGAAAGCTTCAAACAGTCTTCAAAAGACATCTCGCTGAACCACTCACTGTTGTAGTAAACCGTCGTCTTCTCCTTATCGAGAATCTTGAAAGCCTGATCCAAATAGGTCTGCGCGTTTTCCTCAATCTCTTCCTTACTCAGGACTGGCCGTGTACTGGAGCGACCGGAAGGATCACCGATAAGCGTGGTGAAGTCACCAATAATGAGGATTGCTTCGTGCCCAAGGTCCTGGAACTGGCGGAGCTTATTGAATACGACCAGGTGGCCGAAGGTCAGGTCAGGCCGGGTCGGGTCCACGCCCAGCTTGACCCGCAGAGGTCGACTGCCATGCAGGCGATCCTCAAGTTCTGTCTCGCCGATGATTGTCTCGGTATTGGTGCGAATGGTATCGATCAAACTCATTGTATTAGAAGTCAGAAGGCAAAGGCCCGCTTGGCCCAACGATCTTCAGTAGAAACTGAGCGCATCCCTGTGCCCGTAAAGGATAAAAGCCGCCGTCTAGCGGATCGTTATATAGGGCTCGATGGCTCGGTTACAGTCCGCGGATGCGACAAAGCCATCGCGCGACTCGAGAACCTGATCGGAAGCAAAGCACACGGTAAGATGATCCCCCAGTGCTCGTGCCTCCTTAAAAAACTGAATATGCCCGCCGTGGAGAATATCATAGCAACCTGAAATAAAGACCTTCTTCATAGTAATTTAGGCAATCTCAAGGGCGACCGCGAGGCCATGCAAAACGGAGGCGATACGGACAGCATCGTGGACATTTTCCTCTGACATCCCGCCCTTCTTGACGGCCGCCTCGTGGGCCTGAAGACAAAGCTCACAACCGGCCAGTGCCGCAGGGCCAATAGAGAAAAGTTCGAAATCTTCCTTTGAAGTCGCGACCTGTTGCATCCGCTTCATACTTAAATTGAAGGGCATATGGTTGTAGGCATCTGCCTTCATCAAGTGGCGGAATCGAAAATAGACCGTATTCATCCCCATTATAGCCGCAGCACCTTTGGCATCCTTGATTGAATTCTCCGTAAGCCCGGCAGCGCGGGCATCCTCAAGAACCGCGGCAATTAAATCCGATTGACGGATAAAATAGGCGGCCGCCAAGGCGCAACCCCATGTGTGGACCGCAGAGAGGGACTCCCCGCCTAGGACACGCTCGGCATTTGTTACAAGGTCGATGGCCTCCGGAGAAATTTTATCAAGAAGTGCAGATACCTGTTCCATGCTCAATGCTTCTAGCCCCCAAAACAGGAACAGTCACGCCGTAATTATAGGCCTGCGAAATCCGACTGAACTCGCTTCGCGACTACGGAGTGGTAGGCATCCATCAGGCTTTGAAAATAGGTCTCGCTCTCGTAGGGCCATTCGGCAGAGCGATCAATTTCCCAACTCGGATGACTCTCCAAGTGCTCAATCGTCCAGTCAAAATAGGGGCGGTCATCCGAACGGAAGCAGAAGCTACCTCCGGGATCGGTCCGGCGCGCGACTTCATCAAGAAATGCGGCTTGCACCATACGGCGCCGATGATGACGCGCCTTGGGCCAAGGGTCAGGGAAGAGGAGAACTGTGCGCTCGAAACGGACCGAGTCTGGCAGCGACTCAAGGAATTCCCCCAACTCGGCCTTGTAAAAATGCAGGTTTTCGAGACCGCGCTTCGCCTTCTTATCCTGCCCTTTACGAATGCGCCAGGAAATGAGGTCGATACCAACGCAAACCGTATGAGGATGGGCCTCCGCGTAATCCGTCAACCAGTGCCCATGCCCGCAACCCGCCTCGAAGAGGATGGTATCGCAAGCACCAAGCTCCGCTTGTAAGCGTTCTCGCAACTCCGCTTTACGGGCAGCCTGCTTATGAAGCTCACGTGCGTGTGCTTCAGATATTTCGTTCATACCTTGTGATTCGTCCATGACCCATGTCATACCACTCGAAAAACCCGCCATGAGGCGGGCGCTCAAGGGTCATCACAAGGAATCTACTCCTTGTCGCCGTTGTCGCCGTTGTCGCCAATTGCTTCAACGGGACAACCTTCGAGTGCCTCTACACAAAGATCGATCTCCTCTTGAGACTCAGGTTGCTTGTAGACGAAGGAATAACCTCCGTCCTCGTTGCGCGTGAAATTCTCGGGAGCCGTTTCGCGGCAAAGGTCACAATCGATGCATTGTTCATCGACGTAGAATTTACCCTTCACGTTCTCCGGCCATTTTTCATCTATTTCTGCCATAGCTCGAAAATTTCCCTTTTGTTTCTGGAGTCAAGCGGGAAGCCGCTTTCCGAGGCTGCCCAGGGAGTCGACTGCAACCTTGAATTCTGGAGATTTATCATCAGACTGCCGCGCTCACTTTAAAACTCAAGGGGCGTCCTACGCCCGCCAAAGCAGCAAATTTTATCATCATGACCAAGAAGAACGAAGAAATCGAAGAGCCCGCAATAGAGGAGGCGGATAAGGCGAACCCAAGCGACGAACTCGTCGAGGAAACACCGACGAATGAGGCAGCACCCGAATTAAGTGAGCTCGAGCAAGCGAAGAACGATGCTGCAGAGATGAAAGTTCGCTATCTCCGTGCAGTGGCCGACCTGGAAAACTATCGCAAACGGATTACCCGCGAGAAACAGGAAATCATCCGTAGCGCCGCCGCGAATGTGGTCGAATCGCTCCTTCCCGTGCTCGACAACATGAAGCTCGGTCTGCAAGCCGCCGAAAACCACCCTGAAGCCAAAGATGTGACGTATGGTTTCAAGATGGTCGATGACCAGCTCAAGAAATCGCTTTCCGAACAAGGACTTGAGGAGCTGCTCCCTGACGGTGAGCCATTCGATCCGAATCTACACGAATGCATCGCCCACCAACCCTCCGATGATGTCAAAGAGGACTTCATTATCCAAACCGTTCGCTCCGGCTATCGTTTGAATGATCGCCTCATCCGTGCCGCCAATGTCATTGTTTCCAGCGGCCCACAAAAAGAGGAGGGTTAAAAGAGCATGGCAACAACTGACTACTATCAACTGCTGGGCGTCTCACGTGACGCTTCGGAGGCCGACCTAAAGAAGGCCTACCGAAAGCTGGCGGTCAAATACCACCCGGACAAGAACCCCGGCGATACTGCTGCTGAGGCTAAGTTTAAGGAGATCTCCGAAGCTTATGACGTCCTCAAGGACGCCGACAAACGCGCGGCCTATGACCGCTACGGGCACGCCGCATTTAAGCAAGGCGGCATGGGAAGCCCCGGCGGCATGGGAGGCATGGGAGGTCATGACCCCTTTGATATTTTCCGCGAAGCCTTCGGCGGCGGCGGTGGCGGTGGCATTTTTGAAGAGTTTTTCGGTGGCGGGGGTGGCCAGTCTCGTGGCGGTGCCTCACATGGCTCCGACCTCCGCTACGACCTTGAGATTACTCTAGAAGAAGCCGCCAAGGGCGTCGAGAAGGAGATTCGCTATCGACGCCCGGTATCCTGCAATAAGTGCAACGGTTCCGGCGCGGAGCCTGGCTCAAAAAAAGTCACCTGCCCAAGCTGCGGCGGCACCGGTCAAGTGTCCTCAAATCGCGGCTTCATCAGTTTTCGTCAGGTTTGCCCAAACTGCCAAGGCACAGGGCAAATCATCGAAAAACCATGCAGCGACTGCCGTGGAGAGGGTCGTGTGATGGACAACAGCACCGTCAAGGTTCGCATTCCTGCAGGTGTCTCTACGGGCTCAAAGCTACGCTCCGCAGGGAAAGGAGAAGCCGGCCAGATGGGCGGCCAGGCTGGCGACCTTTATATCATTATCCATGTCAAGGAACACGAGCTCTTCGAGCGGCACGAGAACGATCTATTCTGTGAAGTGCCGATCAAATTCACCCTCGCGGCTCTCGGCGGTTCCATCAGCGTGCCAACTCTCTTCGGAAAGGGTTCACTCAAGATTCCACCAGGCACGCAGACCGGCACAACCTTCCGGCTCCGTGAACAGGGCATCCCAGCGCTACGAGGCGGTCGCAAGGGAGACCTGCTGATTCGCGTGCAAGTTGAGGTTCCGACCAAGCTGAACAGCGATCAAAAGGCAAAGCTCGAAGATTACGCCGAGGCATGTGGCGACCCCGCCAATCCCGTCAGTGAATCCTTTGTCGAAAAAGCCAAGAAATTCTTCCGCTAATTTCAGCGTTTCCATATTGTTCCGGCCTGCTTCGCAGCCGGCCTTGTCGTCACTTCGTCCCTCGGAACAGTTCCTCAGCCTTTCAGCTTTTCAGAAATCTCAGCCTTTCAAAACATGTCCTATCCAATCGTCATACTCGGCTCGGGCCGAGGCAGCAACGCCGAGGCCCTGCTCAAAGCAGAGTCAAAGAAGAAGCTGGGGGCCGCTAAAATTGCCGCTATCTTCAGCGACCAGGAAGAGGCGGGCATTCTCTCTCTTGGCCAGAAATACAAGGTGCCTGCCATCTACATCGATCCAGGCCGTAAAGGTGCCCGGCTAACGGAAGAGGCCGAACGAGCCTTTATCGAACGCATCCGGACTTTTTCACCAAAGCTGATTGTTCTCGCGGGCTTCATGCGGATTATTCGGCGCCCATTTATCGAGGCTTTTGAGGGCAAGATGATCAACCTCCACCCCAGCCTCCTACCCAGTTTCCCGGGCATTGATGGCATTCAACAGGCTTTTGATTTTGGTGTCCGGGTAACCGGCTGCACAGTCCACTGGGTCACCCCTGAGCTCGATGCCGGACCGATCATTGACCAAAAAGAAATACGTATCGATCAATCGGATACAATTGATATCCTCACCAAGAAGATGCATATCGCGGAGCACGTCCTTCTCCCCGATGTTGTGCTGCGCCTAAGCAAGGGCAAAATCAAGTCCCCCGAATGAGCCACCAGTTAGAACTCCGCGCCGTCATTGATAACGCACTTGCAGATCCGCTAGAGGATTATTTTTGTGAAATCGAGACGCCTTACTGGGGCGTGATGCAAAAGGAACGCGGTGACCCCTACGAAGTCTTCGGATTCTTCCCGGACGAAGCCACGGCAAGCACTGAACTAAGCTCGCTCCGCTTGGCCTTTCCAAACCTTCCGGAAAACTTCCTAAGACATACCGTATACGACGCCGACTGGCAAAATGCCTACAAGGAATTTGTAAAACCCTGGCACAACCGCCAGCTTCATTGGATACCACTCTGGGAGCGCGGCAAATTCACTCCCCCTGACGGCAGTGCGATCGTTTACCTCGACGCGGGCATGGCATTCGGAACAGGTGCCCATGAAACCACGCGTCTTTGCGCACGGCGTCTGCTCGACTATCTGGAGGCCCACCCGGAAACCATCGATTCGGATCATATTATCGATGCGGGTTGTGGCTCCGGTGTGCTTGCCTTCTCGGCCGCTGCGCTTGGATTCAAGCATCTCTACGCCTTCGACTTCGACCCTGAGGCGATCGTTGTTTGCCACAGCAATGCCGTGGAGAACCCGCATCTAAACAAGCCGGAATTCGCCGTGGCTGACCTGGAGGCGGGATTGGCGGAAGGACGCCAAGGCAATCTCATACTTGCCAACATTCAGACCGATGTTCTCATCCCCCAATCCGATCCTCTGGTAAAGGGGGTTAAATTGGGCGGCACCCTGGCACTCAGCGGAATCCTGACCAAGGAGCTTAACCAGGTCCGAGACCATTTTGAAGCCCGCTTTGCTCAACTTCGGCCGGATGTCAGACTCAAGATCGACAGCCGCGAGGATGGCGAATGGGGAGACCTGCTAATAGAATCCATATAAAGGTCGTGATTCCGTGCTTGCGGAACAAAAGAACTCCCTTTCATAATACACTCTAATGCAAAGTATTGGGGAACGTTTGGAAGAAGCACGCAAGCGCAAGGGCATCTCGCTGCGTGAGGCAGCAGAGGCGACCAAGATCCGTAGCGACTTCCTTGGCTATATAGAGCAGAACAAAATGGATTTTGATCTGCCTGAAATTTACAAGCGCGGGTTCCTCAAAAACTACGCTCGCTACCTAAGGCTGGATGTCGACAAGATCATGACAGACTACAACGCCCAGCAACTGAGCCACTCACGTTTGGGCAAAAAAGGTGGTGCCGAATGGTTCGGCCAGATGGAGATCAAAAAAACCGAGGCTTCTGAGCCAGCTGAAGGGAAAACATCGGAAGAATCGGCAACCTACGGTCGAATCGAGGCCCAACCCACGTCAATCGTCCGCACCGAAGAGACTCCGGAGGAAGAAGAAGAGGCCGACAAGACCTTCTACATGAAGATCGGCTTGGTCTTTATAGGCGTCATCGCTCTTGTTTTTGTCGTCGCCGGTCTTATTATGGCGATTCTTGGGAGTGACAACGCCAGTAATCTGGCCGTCGAACCTGAATATCAAAACTCTTCGGAAGTCGCGACTTCGGAAGAACCGACCTCGACGGACGGAGTCGACACAGATAGTATCACACTCATTGCCAGCGGCAATGTTTACGTCCTGGTCAAGCAACAGTTGGACGATACCGAACTTTACCGCAACACCATGAGCGAAGGAGAAAGCGTCACCCTGGAGAAAGACGGACCCGTCGATATCCTCTTCACTGCCGGCGAGAATCTGGTGATTGAACAGGGCGCAGAGCGATTCCGCCCCAATGCCTCAGGCACGGCTAAAATATCCATCCAATAAGTGACGAGGTATCTCGACGTTCCCTGGCAATTCAAGGCCTTGAGCCGAATTCTATGTGACTTTAAATTTCGCCTAGCGGATTAGCGACTTAAAGTCCTCGAAATGCCCCGTAAAGCCTCCCGGGACACCCTTGTTGATGACCGCCACCGCATCGTGCGAATGCAGAGACTCCAAGTGCGCGCAGGCGATCTGAAAATCGATCACCTTCGGCTCTTCATCGAGTCGCTCATAAAGCAGACGAGCAGCATCTTCGACAAACTTCGTGAAAGCACCGTTCATTTCGGCAAAGGCTTGTTCATCTTCTCGCTTCACCATGACCTGAGTCTCGGTCTGCAAGGCTTCCAGGCAAAGCTCTTGAATACGCTCGATGCTGAGATGGGCCGCTTCCGCAACCTCAACACTGACGCGGGCCGTGCTTCGTTGCGAATGGGGGATGCCATAGACTTCACGGCTTTCGCGCGCATGCTCCGAGAGCTCGGAGGAGCAGGGACAGGCAGAGGAATAGATAAAGTCAAAGTGGATATACTTTCGAAACCTATTAAGCTCATCTATCCGTCCTTCGAAAGCGCAACGGTAATACTGCCAACCCTCCAAACCACTGCGCAGGCTCGGCTTCATGATCGGGTATTCGAAATTGAGTTTCAACTGGGCACGATGGGCGCGTATCTCTTCTTTATATTGAAGGAGGATCTCCCTCAAGAGGTCGGGAGTGAAAATCCGATCTTGATAGGTGTAAAAGACACGCATTACCCGGGACATATTAATGCCCTTTTGATTCGTCTCCAGCGAAACGGTGCCCGTAACGGAAGTCTCCAGTGTCAAGGTGTCCGAAGTAGGGGTGATAAAGCGTAGCGGAATCCGAAAATTGGAGATGCCCACTTTCAAGATAGGTACATTCGCCCCGTAGATTTGCTGCGAATCCGCATTCTGCATATCAGGCAGCGCCGCACGGTATTCATCCGTAAGGACAAAATCGTGATCATAGACCTTACTGAGCTTCGCCTTGGCAGAAGCGAGCTGATCGGGTTTGTTATGACTGGAATCGGGATTCATGGGTGGTTTTTCACTAAGTCGCTTGATAAGAAAGCCCGGAAGCAACAAAGCGCAAGCTCCTGCCTTCATTCAAGCGAGCGCAGGAGCTAAAGAGTGTATTTACGATCTGGCAAGCGTGTAAAAAGTCTTTGCCGAGCACGATCGAATCACTCAGTTTCACGCTCCATGTCGGCAAATTTTGAGATCTTGGGCTCCAGCAGCAGCGGGAATTGCGCTCTTCTACATACGGGACACACTAAGATACTCGTCGACGTCGGCTTCTCCGCAAAACGAATTAGCCGTCTTCTGGAAGCGATCGGCGAATCCCTCGACTCCATCGATGCGGTCTTTCTGACGCACGAGCACAGTGACCACGCCCAAGGCATGCGCGGCCTAGCAAGGCGCGCCGACCTGCCGGTCTTCGCCAACCGCGACACAGCCGATGCCGTCCAGGCCAAACTGACAAAACCGGTCAACTGGCAGGTGTTCCAGACGGGCACTGATTTCGATTTCCGAGATCTCCGCGTGCACTCCTTCGCCCTCCCTCATGATGCTTATGATCCCGTCGGGTTTTCATTCCACTGGGGTGAAGAAGGTGACCTATTTTCCCCTCCGCATAGCCTCGCTTGGGTAACCGACCTGGGGTATGTTCCGGAGCATGTGCGGCAGCATATCCGACAAGTCCAAACCCTTGTCATTGAGGCCAACTACGACGAAGCACTCCTCGAGAAGGATGAACGTCGCCCTTGGTCGACCAAGCAACGTATCCGGGGCCGCCACGGGCACCTATCGAACGAGGCAACCCTTGAGGTTATCCGCGACCTCTGTGAAACCGGCCGCTTGGAAAAAGTCTATCTGGCACACCTCAGCAAGGACTGTAATAAAGTCGAACTTGTGCAGGAAACATTTTCCTCGCTTAAAGGTAGCCTACCCATAGACGTGATCGATCCCGAATACGGCATTGCAAATGCTTAGCTAACGAGCCTCACAGGCATTTTCTTATGAAAAAATCCAACAATAAGACGAAAATCATTTTTACCATCGGTCCCGCCACTCAGGACGAAGCGACTCTCGAAAAATTGATCCACGCAGGCGTCGACATCTGCCGTATCAATATGGCGCACGCCGACCACGAGTGGTCGCGCACGATTATCCGCCGAATACGCCAGGTCTGCGAACGACTCGGGCGTCATATCGCGATCCTCATGGATGTAAAGGGGCCCGAGATCCGGACAGGAGATGTGCCCGAGGTCTTTGAGTTGGAAAAAGACGAAGTCTTTGACTTCACCTACGGCGAAGGCATCGGCGGTAGAACGGAAGACGGCATCCGCCGGGTCGATGTGAACTACCCTGGTTTTTCAAAAGACATCAACGAGGGCGACACGATCCTTGTGGACAGCGGCCTCATCCGCCTACAGGTCCTGCAAATTCGAGACAGCCATGTTCGCTGTAAAGTGCTCATCCCCGGCCCGATGGGCAACCGTCGCCACATTAATTTGCCGGGTATCCGCGTGAACCTGCCTGCCCTGACAAAGAAAGACCAGGGTGACGTTGATGTCGGCATCGCCGAGGGGATCGATTTCTTCGCCCTTTCCTTCGTCCGGGAACCGAAGGATCTTCAGGAGTTTCATACATATCTGGAAGATCACGGCAGCACAGCAAAGATCATCGCCAAGATTGAGGATCAGCAGGCGATCACGAATTTGGACGGAATCATTCGTGCCTCCGACGGCCTCATGGTCGCCCGTGGTGACCTCGGAATCGAATGTCCTTTCGAGGATCTCCCCGTAATCCAAACCCGTGCTATCAACGCCTGCATTCAGGACACCAAGCCCGTAATTGTTGCCACGCATATGCTCGAATCCATGATTGAGTCGCCCATCCCAACGCGTGCAGAAGTAACTGACATCGCCAATGCCATTCGTGAGCAGGCCGACTGCGTGATGCTTTCAGGCGAGACAACCGTAGGCAAATACCCAGTTGAATGTGTCGAGACCATCCAGCGTATTGCGACCCGGATTGAGCAAGAGGAAACACAAGTTCTGCGCAAGGATTTGATCATGCGCCTACCACGCTCGAAGATGCTCCGTTCCGCCGCTTTTCTTGCGCACGACTTGGGTGGCGCGCTTGTTGTGTTTACCCGAAGGGGCATCTTCGCGCAGAAACTCGCCTCACTCCGACCGGATGTCCCGATCTATGCTTTCACAGACAATCCGCTCTTGTTTAAGCAGTTGCTTATCATGCGCGGCGTAGAGCCTTTCTATATGGATTTCGACCACGACCATGAGACCACGATTCAGCGTGCCTTCGACCGACTCAAACGAGGCTCTTGGCGCGAGGAAGGCGACCCGATCGTTGTCATTACCAAGATGTATGCAGGCGAGAAGTTGATCGACAGCACTCAGATCCGCACTATTGAATAAGGATCGGCTCGTAAGAGCCCTACCAAATATTCCCCAATAACTCCCACTCCTATGGATAAAATCAAAGGTCTGCTACTCCCGCTTGCATTGGTATTTGCGGCAATCGCTATTTTCAATTTCGGGGCTCAATATGGAGCAAATAATCTCCGTGTGCTTGCGATAGCCGGGCAACTACAGAGCAACTTGAACTTCTATACCCAGAACAGTCATTTGTTGAACGAAGATTCCCAAGGACATCTAGAGGCAATCATTGACAATCTCATTGTGGTGACGGCCATTGAGCGGCAAGCGTGGTTTTTTAAGCTGAAAGACGAACCCAAAGCTACCCTGGATAAGGTGCTGGCAGATGCTCTATCGACTCGGGGAACGGCTACCGTAGAACGTTTCCGGGCAATGGAAGAAGGCAACAAACCGAGCGGGATTGACAATGCCAGACTGGCCGAAATACGCACAGCCCTTGCGGAAGCCAAAACCGAGTTGATCGATAACGCATCCAAAATCACCGAGAAGGCATCTAGCGAACAAGCGGCAGAGTGATCAGCTTTGGATAACCGGCACCCGAAGGAATCCAAGCACTGCTGCTAGGAATGCCGCCATCGCCGAAAGACCGACAAACCAGTCACCGTGGCGGGTGTAGTAGCTCTGCTGACGTTCCCACTCCTCGAATTCAAAGACCGTGTAGGTGCCACCACCGCGGAAGTAAATACTACCAGCGGCATCTACAAGCACCTCGCGAACAGTACCGTAGCTGTCGATCCACCCACTCCAGCCTCCATTGCCGACTCGCATAACGGGCCGTCGATTCTCTACCGCGCGCAAGACAGAGTGAGCCGCATGCTGCTCCGCGCCACCCTCTTCTCCATACCAGGCGTTATTCGTAGCTACAAAAAAGACATTCGCACCGGCACGGGCTGTCTTCCGTGCCAAGCTCGGAAACACATCTTCATAGCAGACAAGAGAGCCTACTTGATAGCGGGTCTCGCCGATCTGTAGTGGAATCAAGCCGACTGATTCGCCCGGCACAAAACTACCGCCCAGTGGCACGATCTTGTCCATAAAACCAAAAGGGTCAGGCACATATTCACCAAAAGGCACCAACTCTCTTTTCGCATAGGACTGCGGCAACAAACCACTCCCGGGCTCGACCAGAAAGGTCCCGTTCACCCACTCGTCGGATGCATCATCTTCCCCTAAGTTCCCCATCAGGATGGGCTTCCCGATCTCATTCACGAGCCGCTCGATACGCGCCTGCATCTGCGGCGTCCCCACGATCGGCCAAGGCGTAGCCGCTTCGGGCCAGAGTACCAGATCACTTTCGATACTGGCGACGAAGCGGGTCTGCTTTTCCAGAATTTCGAGGTTTTGAAGTTCACACTCAGGGTCCCACTTAAGTGAAGGCGGGATGTAGGGCTGCACCACGCCAGCGGTAAACATCTGCTGAGCTGATTGAACTGCCGGCAAGCTGGCGAAAAAAATATAGATGCAGACCCCAAGCCCGCCCAGGCCGAGATAGAGGTCCGGACTGGACCACCCCATCCACATCTTGCGCTCCTTCTTCACAAAACGATGCCGCAGGGTTTGTGCCACGCACAGATTGAAAAAAATGAGCAAAAAAGACACCCCATAAGCACCTGTCCAAGCGGCAATCTGCAACACGACAGGGCGCTCCCACTGACTCAGCGAAAGCGGCGCCCAGGGAAAGCCCCAAAGGAACCATGTGCGCGACCATTCGAACACGACCCAGAGGCCCGCCAAGCCGAAGAAGCCAATCATACGTAGTAGCAAACCGGAATGCAGGAGCCGGGGCAACAATCTGGCAGCCGCCATCAGCCAAATGATAAAAATCAGGCCGAGGAGACCACTGAGAATAATGGTGCCAAACCAGGTGACATGGCGGAGCCAGACAAGAATCGCGAACCAGCTACCCCAACCCACCCCGAGGCCGATCGCCCACACCATGCGCCGCTCCGGGTTGGTCTGGAGCCAGATTAAAATGGGGACAAAGGCGATGTAAGCCGCTTCGGCGAAATCAAAAGGGGGAATCGAAAGGACCCAGAGAACGGCCGAGATCGACCCAGCCAAAAGACCCCAATATACAGATACTCGTTTCATGTCTCCTGTGCTTGTATGACCTGCTGATCATCTATTTCAATTGAATAGATGTCCTTTCCCCTGGCCACTTTTTTAAGCCAGTATAACAAGACGTAGCGAACTTGCGCTAGCAAGGTCGGCGACCAGACGCCTCAGACTCACCGGAATCCCAGCACCGCCGACGCGACTAATACCGCTTCACCCAACTGTTGGCAGCTCACTTTTTGGAACCGACCGACCTCCGGCAGGGCGGGAACTAGAGAGCACTCTGAGTCGGTTCCTTCCAGGCATTCAAATTCGCGGCAGCAACAGATACAGCCGCGACACAGGCCGTCTCAACTCGGAGAACATGATGACCGAGGTGCGCAAGCTTCCAGCCATTCTTTCGGAAGATATCGCGCTCGCCAGGCGACCATCCCCGCTCTGAACCCAGCGCAAGGACCACCGATGCGGCACCTTCGGGAATGTGGACTGGCAACGCCACTTCCGTTTCATAGTTATCGAGCACTAGACGAACCTCACTCTCATCGAGGTGGGTAATCGCAGACTGCAAATCGGTGTGCATCCCCACCTCAGGTAGATGGGTTCCAAAGGATTGCTCCACTCCGAGCCAAAGACGCTCCTTCCACTCATTCGTCTTCCAAAGACCGCTTTGCGCGTAGGACGGTTCGCCCCGCTCAGACTCAAAAAAATGCAGAGCGGCCACACCCATACTGGCCGCTTCAAATAGGATTCGTTTCGCCGTATGCGGCCGAGGCAGGCCAATCAATAGTCGGACAGGTAGCGGCTTCGGCGCAGGCTCCATCCCGAGGATCTTAAGGGTGATCGCTCCATCGGGCTCCACGAGCGAGACCTCCGCCCGAGCCCTCGGACCGTTGGCAAAACCAACAAACACCTTGGTGCCCACACGAGCGCGCAGAACCTTGAAAAGATGTCTCGCTCTCGAATCACCTGCTTCCAGGCGCTTCGTCTCAAAGGGCGAATCAAAAAGGATCAGATTCATTATCGGCGGCGACCGAATCGACTCGATGCCGAGTTGCGCTTGCGCCGTCGTGGCTTTTCGGCCGTCGAACTGCGAATGATCGGTTCGTGAAAGTAATTGAAGTCCTCTAGCTTGAGTTGCGGAATCTGTTGATCAATAAATTTCTCGATCGCGTCCAACTTGGGCTGCTCATCGGGGGCAACGATGGTCGCCGCGTCCCCCTCGCGCTGGGCACGGCCTGTGCGGCCGATGCGGTGCACATAATCTTCCGCATGCTCGGGGACATCATAATTAATCACGTGAGTGACGTTCGCGATATCGAGTCCGCGCGAGGCAATGTCTGTCGCGACAAGAATCTTAATCTCCCCTTCCTTGAACTTAGCCAAGGCTTTGGTTCGTGCCTTCTGCGGAAGGTTAGAATGCATTGCTTCGCAACTCAAACCGCGCTCCTTGAGCCAGCGAGTAATCCGATCGGCACCCACTTTCATACGGCAGAAAATAATCATGCTATCGATCTCCATGCGTTCGATTAGGGCAATCAGGAGATCGAACTTTTGCATGGCACCGACCGGGTAAATGACATGCTTCACGGTTTCCGCCGGAGTCAGTTTGATCCCGATTGTCACTTCAACCGGATTCTTGAGACTCTTGGCCACGAGCCGCTTGATTTCATCAGAGACGGTGGCCGAAAAGAGCAGAGTCTGGCGCTCTCGATTGCAGAGCTTGATAATCCGCTGCACATCATCGATGAAGCCCATGTCGAGCATCCGATCGACCTCATCCAGAACAAGCACTTCTATGGAACGCAGGTCGAAATTCTTTTGCTGAATATGGTCGAGCAGGCGCCCCGGCGTCGCAATGACAACATCCGCACCCGCCTCGATGGCTTCGATCTGCTTGCCATAACCGACACCACCGTGGATGAGACAGCACTTTGGCGCACAATATTTACCATAGGAGTTGAACTGGTCTTCAACCTGAGCGGCCAACTCACGGGTTGGCCCAAGGATGAGACAGCGGGGCGCAGCACCCTTGCGATGGCCTCCAAGGCGATGCAGAATCGGCAAAGCGTAGGCCGCGGTTTTTCCGGTCCCGGTCTGGGCTGAACCGATGACATCCTTACCCTGAATGATGTGCGGAATCGCGCCCGCCTGAATAGGAGTCGGCTCTTTGAAACCGAATTCGTCGATGGATTTAAGAATAGACTCGTCGAGCCCAAGTTCGTGAAACGTCATAGCTAGCGGTGGGTGAAATGCCCGGCCAACTCGCGCATCCGGGTCCAAGAACGATTGGTGGAGACCAATCAGAAGACGCAGAAAGTGTCTGCATTTCTTTGAAGATCAAGGAGAAAGCACGGAGCTGTAAGCCATGCTTGCATCAGCAAAGAAAGTCGGGCTACACTGCACTCAATGCCAACGACCTACCGTGGACGTATCGCTCCGACCCCTACGGGCTACCTGCACCTCGGTCATGCGCGTACTTTCTGGATCGCCATGGAACGCGCCAAGGAAGCGGGGGGCACACTTATTTTGCGCGATGAAGATATCGACCCGCAACGTTGCCAACCAGAATACGCCGAAGCTGCGCTTGAGGACTTGCGATGGTTCGGATGTGACTGGCAGGAGGGGCCCGATATAGGCGGCCCCTCCGGCCCCTACCGACAGAGCGAACGCCATGATCACTTCTTAAAGGCATGGCGCTCTCTTAAAGAAGCGGGTTACATTTATCCCTGCGACAAATCCCGGAGAGATGTCGCGCGTGCGACAACCGCACCTCACACAGACGAAGAACAGGGTGAAACGATCTACCCGGAACATTGGCGCCCAGCTCTGGGATTGGGTAAAGCAGCCGAGACGCCGGGCGAAACGAATTGGCGCTTTCGCGTTCCCGACGACCGCAAGATTCAGTTTGACGATGTCCGCCTTGGTCCCTGCTCCTTCGAATGCCTTCGCGATTTTGGCGACTTCCTCGTCTGGCGGAAGGATGGCGTGCCCGCCTATGAACTCGCTGTCGTCGTTGACGATGCCGCCATGGAAATCAGCGAAGTTGTGCGAGGCGAAGACCTCCTCATTTCGACCGCCCGGCAGTTGTTGATCTACGAGGCACTAGGTCTACAAGCACCCAAGTTTTACCACACTCCCCTACTCTGCGATCCATCGGGGCAACGCCTAGCCAAGCGTAATCGCTCACTCACACTCCGCGAGTTACGCGATGCCGGCCATCGCCCTCTGGAACTTCGCAAGTCAGACGACTGGTGGTCCGGGTTGGACGATTGATCCCGGAACCGCACCTCATCCAAGCGAAGAATCTATCTTCTTTACTCATTGGTTTTGGTTCCTTTTCAGAACCTTCCTGAGCACACTCAAATCAAATGTGCGAAAGATAACCTAGGTTATCCAGCAATGTATAGGCTGTATTCGGGGTCATGGTGCCGAATTTACGGTTCGAGAGTCGCATCACACGAGTATCCGGTCCGAGGCCGGTAATCGTCATCTCCCAACGTTCCGAATGGCTGCCGCTGGGATCACCCACCGCAAATTCCACCTCCTGCGTCGTTTCAGGTGCGGGTGGATGACCTCCATCAACGTGGTTGCCCGGATCACTGCCCTGAGTGACCTCAGCGCCATCGAGGGTGCCGTCGCCGTCACTGTCCGCAGTAAAGGGATCGGTGCCGTTGAGATATTCATCGAAGAGATCGAGCCCGTCGCCATCGGGATCGCTGTCAATCGAGTTTATTGTGAGCAAATCGAGACGGTATTCCACTTCCCAACCATCAGGGAGTAGGTCGCCGTCGGTGTCAAAATAATCGGGCCGGGTGCCGAGTTGGTATTCCTGAAGATTGCTCAGGCCGTCGTTATCGGCATCTGCAGCCGGATCCGTCAGGCCGAAGGCGGTTTCGTAGTCATCGGGCAGACCGTCTGCATCCGTATCAACGTTGATTGCGGGATCCATATCGTAGTAGGTTTCCACTCCATCGGGGATGTCGTTGCTGTCGGTGTCGGTCGCGGAATTGATTTCGGTGGCGTGGGTAAACTCGAAATAGTCTCCGTAGCCGTCACCGTCGCTATCGG
>JBMYNR010000015.1:32527-37388 GCA_049598495.1 Opitutales bacterium | reverse complement strand
GGTGCCCAATTGAGGTTTGTCGCCCTCTGGGCTCGGAACACCACCCGAGCAGATGGAAATACGTTATGTGGCTCTAGAGAGCCGTGATGTCAAATACTGTCGGGTGGTAAAATTGGTGCCCAATTGAGGTTTGTCGCCCTCTGGGCTCGGAACACCACCCGAGCAGATGACTGAAGCCGTTGGCCTTAGTCGGATTCCTCAAATGGTGGCCGGACCCAGAATCGAACTGGGGACACAAGGATTTTCAGTCCTCTGCTCTACCAACTGAGCTATCCGGCCACTTTCAAGAAAGGCGGCATTAAGATGAGGCGATTTCCAAGCGTCAACTGAGTTTTTGGAATTTTTTCTACCGCCTCAGCCTATCGGTCATTTTCATCATTCTAGAGTAATTTGCATTTAGGTAGAATCACTGGCTGGGTGTCATTTTTGCTCCAGTTCCGCCTTTCGATCGATTCAAGGCCCTGAGCTCGTCGAACGGGCAGCGATGAGGCCTTTTTCGAGAGGTCGCGGCCTTGTCCAGCCAGTGATGCACCTCGGTGCACGCCTGGCGGCACGCTTTCGCGGCTCTCGCCAGAAGCTCTAACTAAATGCAATCGGCTCGAACGACCGCTTGCCTGAATCAACCGACAATAGCACGTTCATGAAGTAGGCATCCTTACCTGGATGTATAAGATATTGTTCACCCGTGATAAAGTACAGCGTAGAGGTCTGCAGGCCGACGACCTCCAAGACCAGGGCAGTTCGATACATGGCTAGAGCCCAATATCTTCAAAGCAAACAAATCGAAGTTTAAGGTTGAACTCCCCAACCCCACAGCTTTGCTCTTCAATCATGGTATGGAGACGTGGCTGACGAAGCGCGAAAGCGCGGAGATGGCAAACTCTCCCCGAGAGTTTGTCCCGAAGGGACGAGCGAGCGGGTGCCCCCCAGGGGGCAGCGAGAGAGCAATGGCCGAAGGTCACGATTTTATGCCGAAAAGAGTTGAGTCTCGCGACAATCGCTCGATAACAATTTTTATATGGTATGGAGACGTGGCTGAGTGGCCGAAAGCGCTTCTTTGCTAAAGAAGTGAGCCTCAAAAGGGTTCCATGGGTTCGAATCCCATCGTCTCCGCCATCAATCCAAATCCCTCCCGTTTTCACCAGCCAACAGAACCCCTGTTGGCTTTTCTATTTTCTAGCCAATGACACAGTCCAAGTATTTCCAAGAGTGGTTCTCCAATCCACGTCGCGATGTAGTTGCGGGCACGGTGGTCGCTCTCGCACTCATCCCGGAGGCCATCGCCTTCTCTATTATTGCCGGGGTCGATCCCAAGGTCGGTCTCTACGCATCTTTTTGCATAGCAGTGATCATTGCCTTCGTTGGAGGACGATCCGGAATGATTTCGGCCGCAACGGGTGCCATGGCCGTCCTGCTCGTCTCACTGGTTCGAGACCATGGATTGGAATACTTACTACCCGCAACCATACTGACCGGCATCCTTCAGATCACAGCAGGAGCTTTCAAGCTGGGCAACCTGATGCGCTTCGTCTCCCGTTCCGTTGTCACCGGATTTGTAAACGCACTCGCGATCATCATCTTTATGGCTCAACTGCCCCAATTCGAAGGGCAGGGACCACTCATGTATACGATGGTTGCCGCCGGCCTCTGTATCATATACGGCTTACCACGCCTGACAACGGCACTGCCCTCACCGCTTGTTTGTATCGTCGTGCTAACCGCCGTCTCAATGGCAATGGGTTGGGAATCGACGCTCAACACGGTCGGTGACATGGGCGAGCTACCTTCAACCTTGCCCGTATTTCTTCTGCCGGATGTACCCCTCAATCTGGGAACCCTTCAAATCATTCTTCCCTATGCCATCTCGCTCGCGATTGTCGGACTTCTTGAATCCCTAATGACCGCAACCATCGTCGACGATTTCACCGATACGAGCAGCGACAAGAACCGCGAATGCACCGGCCAGGGCATTGCAAACATTGCCTCGGGCTTTTTCGGCGGCATGGCGGGCTGCGCCATGATCGGACAATCCGTGATCAACGTGCAATCCGGCGGTCGAGGCCGACTCTCTACCTTCTCTGCGGGTATCATTCTTCTGATACTCATTGTTCTAATGGGCGATCTTGTTAGCCGTATTCCAATGCCAGCGCTCGTCGCGGTGATGATCATGGTGTCCATCGGCACCTTCAGTTGGTCCTCGATCAAAGACCTCCGCGTCCATCACCGCACCTCCAGCGTCGTCATGCTGACGACTGTGCTCGTCACCGTGTTCAGTCACAACCTCGCCTATGGCGTTGGGGCAGGCGTTCTTCTCAGTGCCCTCTTCTTTGCCTACAAGGTTTCCGGCCAACTCGATATCGCCTCCGAGATCGAGGTCGAAAAGAAGGAACGCACCTACTACGTTCGAGGCCAGCTATTCTTTGTTTCCGCCAGCACCTTTGCCGATGCCTTTGATTTCCGCGAGGTGCTCGAAAAAGTCACGATCGATGTCTCTCAAGCCCACTTCTGGGATTTATCCTCGATCAAGGCCCTCGACCGTGTAGTCTTGAAATTCCGCCGAGAGGGCACAGAAGTTAAACTCTACGGGATGAACGAAGCCAGCAAGACACTCATACTCGAAGTAGCCAAGTTCGACAAGCCGGGCGCCGACGATACACTTGGTGCCCACGAATAATTTCTGACTCCCAACTTCTAACTTCTTATTACAATGAACATCCTGGCCTGCACCGACGGTTCGATCTATTCGAACAGTGTTTATGATCATGCTGCATGGGCTTCCCGACGGATGGATGGCGCCTCCGTGCATGTCCTTCACATGCTCAACCCCCACCACGAGGAACCCGCTAAGCTCAACTATAGCGGCAGCATGGGAGTGGGCACTCGCACAGCACTTCTCAAGGAGCTCGTTGAACTGGAATCCGCTCGTGCTAAGATCGCCCAGAAGCGCGGCCGAGCTATTCTCGAAGATGCCAGCAAGTATCTTGAAGAGGCCGGCATTGCAGACGTGATTGCCGACCAGTGGCACGGCAAGCTAAGCGATGAAATCTCAAAATACGAGCACGATGCAGATCTCGTGGTCTTAGGCAAACGAGGCAACAATGCCGATTTTGAAACAGGCCATCTCGGGTCTAATCTCGAACGGGTTGTCCGAAGCTGCAAGCACCCTGTACTCGTCGCCTCGAGAGAGTGCTCACCCATGAACAACTTTGTGCTCGCCTTCGATGGTGGCGCCAGTGCCAAAAAGGCCGTCGAATACGCAGCTAGCCAGCCTCTCCTCCGAGATATGCACGCGTATCTGCTCTATGTCGGATCGAGCAACGCGAAAATCGAAGCCGCACTTGCCGAAGCAGAACAGCAACTCAAAGAAGCTGGTTTTGTGGTGACCATCGAGCAAAGAGACGGGGAACCGGAAGAAGTCATTGGCGAGGTGGTTCAACAGGATCCCATCGATCTGCTGGTAATGGGCGCCTACGGTCACTCCAGCATCCGACAACTGATCGTCGGCAGCACAACAACTGAGATGATCCGTACGGTTAAAATTCCCGTATTGCTCTTTCGGTAGGAAGCTGAATCCTTCGAAGAATGAGCATCACCACTGAGGCCTACGGAGCCCTGGCTGACGGGAGAAAAGTCAATTGCTTTACCCTGAAAAACGCGAATGGACTCGTCGCTCGTGTGATGACCTTGGGTGCCACTCTCATTGAGCTTCGGGTGCCAGACCGCGACGGCCATCTCGCCGACATCGTCCTAGGGAAGGATTCATTTGAGGAATATCTGGCAGGACATCCCTGCTTTGGCTCCATATGCGGGCGGGTAGCAGGCCGTATCGGCGGTGCCCGTTTCAAAATAGAGGGAGAGGAATATACCCTCGAGGCCAACGAGAATGAGAACAATCTCCACAGCGGACCGGAAGGCTACCATCTCATGCTTTGGGAAGACACAATTATTGAAGAGAGAAACGTTGAAAAGCTTCGCCTCACTCTGAACGAAGCGGATGGGCACAATGGCTTTCCGGGTAATCTGGAATGCGCGGTCACTTACGCCTTGCTCGATGACAACAGTCTCGAAATTCAATACGAGGCGCGCTCGGATAAGACCACGCCGCTCAACCTCACCAATCACAGCTATTTCAATCTAAGTGGGAGTGGTGATGTCCTCGATCATGAGGTTCAAATTTTCGCCGACACCGTCGCCACCACCAATGAGCAGGCGCGCTTGATTGGTCGCCGTGATCCGGTCATCGCCGGCTACAACGATTACCGCGAACCCGTCCGCCTCGGATCACTCGACAAACTCGAAGGCGGCAATGCTGACATCCACTTCTTTCTCAACAAAGGCCGTACTGACGAAGCACAACTTGCCGCCAAGGTAACGGAGCCAACCAGCGGGCGCGTGATGGAAGTCATGACAACAGAACCCGGTGTCCAGTTCTATGCAGGCATTTCACTCTCCGCCGGCACACCCGACGTAGGCAAAGGAGGCGTTATCCATAAACCCTACGACGGTCTCTGCCTCGAGACTCAGGACTACGCCGATTCCGTCAACTTCCCCGAGATGGGCGGCGCTATACTCCACGCAGGCGAGTCATTTCGATCGACCACCCGCTTCCGATTCTCGGTGGAGCGTTAATAAAAAGTCCGGCCCTGTTTCTTAAAACAACGGGAGGGCAGCGTTCCACCGCTAGCGTCGCATTTCGCCAGCCCTCCGGATCAACAAAGGAAGGTCAAACGAAACCTTGCTTTCAGTAGACAAGTCCCTTTTCTGAACATTTTAAGTAAGCCCAGATGGCGGAATTGGCAGACGCGCTAGACTCAAAATCTGGTTCCTTCGGGAGTGTGGGTTCGAGGCCCACTCTGGGTAC
>JBMYNR010000015.1:0-32428 GCA_049598495.1 Opitutales bacterium | reverse complement strand
CCATGCTTCGCATGGCATAGACGCCTCTCACCTGGGTGGTCCGGTTTTCGCAAGCGAAACCGGTCTTGTCGTCGCTCCGCTTCTCGGAACGAGGCCCACTCTGGGTACCATGCTTCGCATGGCATAGACGCCTCTCACCTGGGTGGTCCGGTTTTCGCAAGCAGTGCAAGGCGGGACTGCAAGATCTCAAAGCCCGTATCACCAAGTTTCGATAAAGACGAATGCCTACTCCGCGCCCGCGTCGCGTGACATGAGATCTATCAGCGCCTCATGTGGATCCTTACCCTCCTCAACGATCTTGCAGACTTCCTCTGTGATCGGCATTTCAATTCCGTGCACTGAGGCTAGGTCTCGAGCAGCCTTTGCATTCCAAATGCCCTCAGCCACCTGCTTCATCCCCCCCATGATTTGTTCGAGACTTTCCCCTTTCCCGAGTCGTTCACCGACAGAGCGGTTCCGGCTGTGTTGACTGGAACAAGTGACGATAAGGTCACCGATACCGCTAAGACCCGAGAAAGTCTCTGGCTTCGCGCCCAGGCAAACCCCGAGGCGGGTAATCTCTGCCAAACCTCGGGTCATAAGCGCGGCCTTGGTGTTGTCTCCCAAGCCCATGCCGTCAAGGATACCGGCCGCAACAGCGATGATGTTCTTCAGCGTGCCCCCGACCTCAACGCCCAATGGATCATCCGAGGTGTAGACGCGAAAGCTCTTCCCCATAAAGGCTTGTTGAATCTCCTCTGCGCGTTCACCAGCAATGGTGACGAGTGTCGGCACACCGCGAGCCACCTCCTCGGCATGAGACGGCCCCGACAGGATGGCAATATTTCGTTTCAGTACATCATGGGCGACTTCACTCATGCGCTGATGGGTGGTCTCGTCGAGTCCCTTCGTGGCGCTCACGATGAGAACATTATCCGGTAGGTGTGGTTTGAAGGTCTCCAATGAGCTGCGATAGAAGCGTGAGGGCGTCACGATGACCACCAGTTCGGCGTCACGAACATCTTCGGGATTTGATGTCCATTGAACTTCGGCCGGAATCTGCACGCCGGGCAAATAGGTGCGGTTGACCCCCGTTTCACGAATCTCGGCAAGTTCGTCCTCGAACGGCCCCCAAATCATTACCTCGTTTCCATTCTTGGCGAGGATCATGCCCAGTGCCGTGCCCCAACCTCCATTACCGATTACAAAAACTCGCATACCTTAACTATTTGGCACGACGCCGTGATCACAAGACCTGTTTGTCATTTCATAGGCCACCACATTATCGCCAATTAACTTACAGCTTACCGGACTCACACATATCCCCGCATCGGTGACATCAACCGCTAATACGAATGCAATGAGTAGCGTGGAAAGGCGTATTATAACGAGGCCGTTCGATTATAGTTTATATTTATGAAGGAGTGACTTCGGAAGATGACAAGGATCTTCGGGGCAGCGTGTGAGCCGGTCCTGATGCTCTGCATCACTCATAACGTAATTATCGAGCGGAAGAACTTCCACTACGATTCGGTCGGAATCCTCCCGTGATGTAATGAAGGTGCTGACTGCCAGGAGATGCGATGTCTTCAAACTGTAGACGCCGGTACGGTATTTCTCTCCGAGATCGGGCCCCTGCTTGTTTAAGCTGTAGGGGTCAATGATCTCGAAAAAATAACCCATCAGTTCTGAAACACTGACCTCGTCCGGATCAAACCAGATGCGGACACATTCGGCATACCCATCGTATGGCTCTTTCGTGCTTTGACGGCTCCCGTTCGCGCGCCCCGCCTCTGTGCGCACCACCCCAGGTAGATGCCGCATAAACTCCTGCACGCCCCAGAGGCAACCACCGGCGAAATAAATTTCCTCCAACCTAGATTCGGAGGATGCTTGTCTGAAAGATTCAGCGTATTCAGCCATGGTTCGAACTAGGCGCTCAAGGCCTTATTCAAAATAGTTTTTGCAGAATCTGAAAGGTCCAGTTGAAGTGCTGCACACTGCCCGGTTTCGCTCATCTTGACCCAAGTTTTCCGGAGGATGCCGATCATCTTGTCTTCGTCCCATTTATCGAGGTAGCTCTCGAACTGGCACTCAAGAAAAACTAAGCAGAGCGCATCTTCAATCTGCTGCACATCCGGGTTCGTTTTAATGCCCTTTTTCAGGTGGATTAACTCCACCGCATCGAGAACTGCCTCGTCGTAACCGTGTTCGCGAAGTAACGCTGCGCTCTTTTTCGCATGGTGCTTCTTCAAGGTGTTCCGCCAACGATGGTAGCCCGCCTTACCCTCGGGATAATCCGCACGGGGAATTTCCCAGCGACATAAATGCTGGCTGCGCGCAGCAAGATGCACCGCCTCGCTCGCATCCGGATAGATCCTATCAATCCAGCGCGTCATCGATTGTGCGTCGTGGAGTTCTTTAGGCACCGCTTCACCCAAAACATCGACCGTGTTCGGATCCCTCGCATTCAAGGCGTCAAATGCGGCAATGGTCTCAAGAAATCGCGTCTCATTTTTGAAGCTCATATCGCGAACATGGACCTATCATAGGCAGGCTGCAAGCGCAGGACACGAGGACTTTTCCAGAATACATTCTGCATCAAAGGAGTCGCGAGAATGGGTATTACAAAATCCTCCGGCGTCGCGGATTCTGATACATCCATGACCGCATTTCGGGCGAGCTCGATACGATCCATGTCATCCTGAAACTCACCGTCAGCTAGCCCCGCGACTTCTTCATCCAACCCAATTGGATGGGTTTCCCCTTCCCTTTCTTCGGTTTAACGGGGAGCTGACCTTCGATCCAGGCGAGAATAGCTGCGCGTCCACGCCCTGTCTTTGCGCTGCATTTGAAAACTCGACTTGGAGCTAGCGCATAGGCATCCAACGCTTCAAGAAGTTGCGATTCGTGGTTCTTCACTTTCGCATCAGCACTTCGGTCCGTTTTTGTGAGAATCACGGAGTATGGCAACCCGCACTGCTGTAACCAATCAATGAAGGCGAGATCCGTATCCAGAGGCTCGAGTTGTGAGTCCATTAGAGCGAATACCTGTTTCAGATTCTCACGTCCCGTCAGATAACCGCTAACCTGTTCGTTAAACGCCGCCTGCCTCTCCTTGGAAACTCTTGCGTATCCATAACCCGGCAAATCCACCAAGGTCCACTGCTCGTTAATCCGGAAGAAATGAATCAGCTTTGTCTTTCCCGGAGTACCCGAAGTTTTGGCCAAACCCTTTGTCTCTGTCAGCATGTTAACCAGAGACGATTTGCCTACGTTCGAACGCCCAACAAAAGCAAACTCGGGCATCGAGGACACGGGGCATGCCTCGAGGTCCGTGGCGCATCCCGCGTAGCTGGCGGTGGTAATTTTCATCAGGTCACTGCCGGCAGCCTACTGGATCAAGCAGGTCCCGGTCATTTCTTCAGGTTGATCGAGGTGCATCAGCTTGAGCAGTGTCGGGGCGATGTCGCCCAACGCGCCATCGGCGACAAGCTTGGCACCTTTAAATTCCTCGCTGTAAAGCACGACCTCAACCGGATTCAAGGTGTGCGCCGTGTGTGGGCCGTCATTTTCATTATTCCAGAGCTGGTCAGAGTTTCCGTGGTCGGCTGTGATCAAAGCGGAGCCACCCACAGCATCGACCGCATCGAGTAACTCACCGACACATTCGTCCACGACTTCACAGGCTTTGACACAAGCCTCAAGGACACCCGTGTGCCCAACCATGTCAGGGTTGGCAAAATTCACCACAACTAGGCCATACTTGCCCGACTTAATCGCACCGACCGTGGCATCCTTGATTCCGTAGGCCGACATTTCCGGCTTCTCGTCATAGGTGGCGCAGTCTTTACGACTGGGCACCAACTCACGATCTTCCCCCGGGAATGGCTCTTCGCGATAGTCGTTAAAAAAGAAAGTGACGTGCGGGAACTTCTCGGTCTC
Organism: Opitutales bacterium; assembly: GCA_049598495.1. Lineage (GTDB taxonomy): Bacteria > Verrucomicrobiota > Verrucomicrobiia > Opitutales > Coraliomargaritaceae > Thalassobacterium. The sequence goes on along the minus strand of JBMYNR010000015.1, from coordinate 28,504 downwards.
CGCACATCGGAACTGCCTGATTCCAAGCTCGGCCAGATAGCCACCCAAAATATTCACCATCTTCGCCGGCTTCTCGAAAACAATATTCGGGCAAAGGCCCTTCTGGTATTCACTCAGGGTCGCGAAATACAGATCGAGTTTATCGCCGCGTTCGAAGTCGTCGAAATCGTCCTGAATAAAGGCCCGGGTCAGCTCGCGCGGCCGATCACCCCGGAAGTTGAAGAAAATGACCGAATCCCCTGCCTTGATAGTCGCCACAGGCTGGTCCTCATCGTCTAGAATGGCGGTCGGGGGGCAGAACTCGTCGCCCTTGGTGCCCTCCGTTTCGGGTGAATCATACTGCAACTGGATCGCTTCAGCCGCACTACCCGCAATGCGTTCGATATTTCGGCCAGTCAAACAGTCATAGGCTCGTTGCACACGGTCCCAGCGATTGTCGCGGTCCATGGCCCAATAGCGCCCCGCCACGCTGGCAATCTTACCGACACCAATCTCCGCCATCCTGGCCTCCGCTTGCGCCAGAAATCCCTTTCCCGAAAACGGTCCCGTATCGCGTCCATCTGTGAAGGCGTGCAGATAAACTTCTTCTATGCCCGCTTCCTTCGCGATCGCAAGCAGACCGTAAAGATGGTCCAACATCGAATGCACACCGGCATCGGAAACCAAGCCCATAAAGTGCAGAGCGCTACCCTGACTGCGGACATTATCGAAAGCGGATTTCAGCGCGCGACTCTCCTTAACCGAACCGGTTTCAATACCCTTATTAATGCGAACAATCTCCTGATCGACCACGCGACCGGCACCGATATTTTGGTGCCCAACTTCGGAATTGCCCATGATCCCTTCGGGCAGTCCTACAGCCAGACCACATGCCTTGATCTCGGTCCGCGGGTATTCGGCCGAGAGACGGTCAGCGACCGGCGTATTGGCCAATTTGACCGCATTGTGGGCATCGTAGGATACATCGTGATTCTCTCCCCAACCATCACGGATGATGAGGACTACAGGCTTTTGTGTTTCGGACATTACAATCAGTTGTGTGTGAAAAAATGAAAAACTCGCATATCAGAATAGGTAGCCGAATCGCGAAAGTGCAGAAAGCGAAAGAATCGCCACGTAAAGGAATAGCAAGTAAACACCCTCCCACCGCTTCACAACATGACCGCTTTTAAAGAACCAAAATAGCAGCAACGAAAGTATGATTAACGAAGGAAACTCAATCAGTAGTAATTTGTCGCCCACATCGATACCCGCCACTGTAGAAACCCCGCCACCGATCAATAGGATGTTGAAAAGATTCGACCCAACGATGTTGCCCGCACACATGTCGCTGTGCCCGGCGCGCACGGCAGCAATCGATGCCGCCAACTCGGGTAGACTGGTTCCGATCGCGACTAGGGTCAACCCGACAAACAAATCACTCGCCCCCATTCGCAGTGCGATCTCCACAGAGGAACCGACTAGGATATTGGCCCCCAACGCAAGAAGCGCACCGCCCAACAAGACGAAGGCCAGGGCTGCCTTATTTGTCTTTTTGGCCAACTCCTCCGTGCCCTCAGTGAACTGGTCAACCGCATGTGCCGCGTCGGATGATTTAGCCCCGCGCACCACGTAAATCAAATAGGCCACGGTCAGTGTGAGCAAAATGATGCCCTCAAAGCGGTTAAATCGCCCCCCCATCGCAAAGAGCCAAAAAAGAACCGTCACGAGAATCATGATAGGCACCTCGCGTCGGATCAGCCGCAATTCGATCTTCAATGGTGAAATAATCGCCGCGATCCCAAGGATCAGACCGATGTTTGCAATATTGCTCCCAAGGATATTCCCGAGCGCTAGCCCTGGGTTGTCCTTGGCCGCCATAAGAGAAGTGGCCATCTCAGGCATGGAGGTCGCGATGGAGACTACAGTCAGCCCAACCACGATGGGATCGATTCGCATATTAACGGAGACCGCTGCGGCTCCACTGGTTAGAAAATCCCCTCCATAACTCAGTGCGGCAAATCCAAGGACAAGGAAGCCCAGCAGCCAAATTACGGGGAGCTCTTGAAACGGTAACTGGATCAACGCAAGATTCATGGCGAATGAGTAGCCTGAACTTCTGAAAACACGAGTACGGGCGCTCGAACAGAAGTGCCTAAACGAAACTGCGGCGAGACAATTCTCAGTGCTTGACTTGGTAAACCAAAAAAACACACTCCCGCGCTTTTCAAACGGCTTCCTAGCCCGACACCATGGCGAAAGACCTAAAAGATACGCTAAATCTCCCACAGACGAATTTCCCGATGCGGGGCAACCTCGTCCAACGTGAACCAGAGCGTATCGAGCATTGGAAAAAATTGGGTGTCTATGATAAAATTCAGGAGAAGAACCGTGATGGAGAACGCTTCATCCTGCACGATGGCCCGCCGTTTACGAATGGAGATCTTCATCTCGGTCACGCACTGAACAAGACGCTGAAAGACACCATTCTCCGCTACAAGTGGATGTGTGGCATGAATGCACCCTACATTCCCGGATGGGATAGCCACGGGCTACCGATTGAGCACAAGGTTTCGCGTGAGCTCCAGGAGTCCGGTCGCACCGACTATACGGCACTCGAGGTGCGCAAGGCCTGCGCCCAATTTGCGGATAAATATCGGGTGATCCAGAGTAAGCAGTTTGAGCGTCTTGGCGTAACAGCCGACTGGGCTAATGAATACTGGACGATCCACCCTGAATATGAGGCCACGGAACTGGAAACCTTTGTCAGCTTCGTAGAACAGGGACTGGTTTACCGCAGTAAAAAGCCAGTCTATTGGTCGATCCCATGCGCAACGGCACTGGCAGAGGCGGAAATCGAATACCGAGACCACACAAGCATTTCAATCTATGTAAAACTGCCTCTCAGCAAGGCGGCCTGCGAGGCACTTGATTTGGCCGACGAAGATACTTCCATCCTCATCTGGACAACCACACCCTGGACACTGCCGGCTAATCTCGCAGTCGCCGTACACCCAAATATCGAATACTCGGCAGTCCGCACAAAGGAACATGGACTCCTGATCATTGCGACGCCGCTGCTTGGAACTGTTGCCGAGGCTTGCCATCTCGAGAATGTGGATGTGGTCGCCACCTTCCTGGGCTCACAACTGGAGAAGCTTGAAGCACGCCACCCGTTCATCGATCGACCATCCCCCATCCTCCTCGCAGAGTATGTAACCACCGAAAGTGGTACGGGATGTGTCCATACTGCACCCGGGCATGGCTTGGACGACTATATCACCGGGATCAATCATGGCCTAGAGGTCTATTGCCCCTTGGACAACGAGGGTTGCTATATTGATGACGGCCAAGTTCCCCCCGAACTGGTCGGATTGTCCGTATTGGAGTCGGGCAATGGAAAACCGTCAGCGGCCAATCTTGGCGTGTTGAAGATCATCAGCGGTAACGGCTCACTCATCGCCAAGAAGAAGATAAATCATAGCTACCCACACTGCTGGCGCTCGAAGACTCCGGTCGTTTTTCGTGCAATGGATCAGTGGTTCATCGCACTTGATAAAAATGGAGATCGTCAGCGCGCATTGGAATCGCTGAACGAGGTGAATTTCATCCCGAGCTGGGGCGAGAACCGTATTCGCGCGGCCGTTGAGAACCGCCCGGACTGGTGCATTAGCCGTCAGCGGACTTGGGGTGTCCCCATCCCCGCTTTTTACGACGAAGACGGCGAAGCCTACATCGACGCCGACGTCATCCGCGCGGTTTCGAAAAAGATTGCCGTGAGCGGCACGGATATCTGGTTCCAAAAGACTGCGGCAGAGCTACTTGAAGGTGTCGACTTGCCGGAAGGCTGGCCCGCGCCCGAACAACTAATATGCGGCACGGACACACTCGACGTATGGATCGACTCGGGCACGAGCCATCGTGCTGTCCTCCAAAAGCGGCCAAATCTCGCGTGGCCGGCCGACCTCTACCTGGAAGGGTCCGATCAACACCGGGGCTGGTTCCAAAGTTCTCTCTGGACTTCGGTGATCGCTGATAGAGCCGCACCTTACAGGAATCTTCTAACTCATGGTTTCATCGTTAAGGAAGACGGCACGAAACTCTCCAAGAGCGATGGTGCCGCCCGACCATTGAATGAATGGATCAAGGGCTATGGTGCCGATATCATCCGCCTTTGGATCTGCTCGCAGGATTATCGTGGCGATGTGCCCGTATCTGATAAAATCGTTAAAAACGTCGCCAATAACTACCGAAATTTGCGAAACACACTCCGCTTCCAAATCGGCAATCTCCACGATTTCAATCCGAAGACGGATGCGGTCGCTCTCGATTCACTCAACGCACTGGATAAGTGGGCACTCCACGAACTCGCGCAACTCATTCGCAATGTAACAGAGGCCTACAATGGCTATGAGTTTCACCGCGCATTCAAGGATTACATCGATCCGTTCTGCGCCAATACACTCTCCGCGACCTACCACGATATATTGAAGGATCGCCTCTACACCCGTAGCCCCAATGATCCCCTCCGCAGGTCCTCTCAGACTGCAATTCATATTATCTTCTCCGTCTTCGCACGTTTGATTGCTCCTCTGGTTCCCTTTACCGCGGATGAAGCCTGGAGCTACTCGAAAACCAATAGCGACTTCTGCGAGGAACCGATCGCACTGTCCGACTGGCCGGAAATCAATCCCGCTTGGGATGATGGTGATACCGCAGCAGATATCTCAGCGCTTCGCACTTTCCTTACAACGAAATTGAACGATCGACTCGAGACACTGCGCCAAGAAAAAGTAATCGGACAGAGTCTCGACGCGAAAGTCGTGATCTCCGGATCCCCTAAGGATCCCGAGTTTGCCCGACTTCAAAAATACGAATCCGACCTGCCGGAACTATTCATTCTCTCAGAAGTGACTCTCATCGAATCCACAGAACCCAACATTGATATCGAGGTCGCTCATGCAGACGGTGTTCGCTGCCCACGAAGCTGGCGTTGGGTTCCGGAACTCATCGAAACTGAAGAATGGGGACCCGTCTCCCCGCGATGCGCTGAAGCACTTAGCTCCCTCAAATAAACACTTTAACCTCAACGATCCGTTTATCCATGCCCACGAAGACAAAGAAGACCGCTAAAAAAGCAGCCAAGAAGGCAACGAAAAAGGCAGCCGCTAAAAAGAGCGCCCTTAAAAAAACAGCCGTAAAAAAGAAGGCTGCGAAGAAGGCCACGAAGAAAGCGACAAAAAAGACCACAAAGAAGGCAGTTGCCGCCCCCAAAGCCTCTCGGAAAAAGACCGCTCCTAAGACCCCCAAAGCCTCTCGGGAAAAGACCGCTCCTAAGACCGCTCCTAAGACCGCCGAAGTCTCACGGACGGATACCGCGTCCGAAAAAAAATCTTCCAAGATTGTCTTTTCTCTGGACGATGTCGAGGAACTGGTAGCCTCAAAGAAGGCGGAATCACCGACCAAGAAGGCGCTTAAGCCGGTGAAAAAGGCGGCCAAAAAGACAATTGCCGAGGATAAGCCCGTCGAAAAACGAGTTCTGGGTCCTGCTTCGCTGGGCGATATTCTCGGTTTCAATCCAGCCGAGAAGAAAAAGAAAACCGAACTCGGCGAAAAAGAGGTGCCCAAGAAGTGGAAGAAATACTACAATTTGTTGATCAAGCTTCGAGAACACGTTAGCGACGAAATCAGCCTCCATACCGCCGACACATTAAAACACTCCTCCCGAGAAGACTCGGGCGATATTTCAGGCTACGGTAATCACCAGGCCGATGCAGGCACAGACACTTTCGATCGCGATTTTGCGCTCAGTCTTGTCTCCAATGAACAGGACGCTCTCAATGAAATCGAGGAGGCCATTATGCGCATTAAGGATGGCAGCTATGGTGTCTGTGAGGTTACCGGCAAAGCCATCCCCGCAGCCCGCTTGACGGCCGTCCCGTTTGCACGCTTCTCAGTTGAGGGGCAAATCGATCACGAGAAAAATCAACGTCATCGCAAACACGACCGCAGCGTGGCGGGCGGAATCTTCGGCGATGTCTCAGACGCTCCTAAAATCGACACTGGCGAGGACGAGTAGACAAGCAAACGTCTCCCGCGAGGCCATTCCTTGTCGGAAGATATCTAGATATCCAGAGTTTTCCGCAAAGTCTCGCGATCGGCTTTTCGATCCGTGAGGAGCTCCAGGACTCGAAGGCCAGCCTTTGGGAGTTGCCGGATTGCTTCCAGCAATCCGTCCCAATCGGAAACGCTTTGATGCTCCACACCGTAGGCCTCGCAGAGTTTTGCCACATTCACCCGTTGAGGTGTCGAAAAATATTTTTCGAAGGGTGGATCCATCGAGGCGATGGGCAGGTGTTCAAAAATCCCGCCACCACAATTATTGATCAAGATAATCGTCAGGCTTCCGTTCAACTCTCCTGAGGCCAGCATGCTATTCGCATCATGTAGAAACGCCAAATCGCCCGTCAGCAATACGGCCGGTTTGGCATTATGGGCGACTCCCATAGCGGTGCCCAATGTTCCGTCGATGCCATTGGCCCCACGATTACAGAATATCGAGTAGGCACGACTACCGGGCGCCCAGAAATACTCAGCATAGCGAACGCTCATACTGCTGGCCATAAAGACCGGTGTGCCAACTGGCAAATGCCTCGACAGCAGTGCTGAAACTTTTCCTTCGAAGAGCGCATCAACTGCTTCAAGCCGCGTAGACAAAGTCTCCCGTGTTCTGACCTCGATATCTGCCCACGATTCGATCCATTCATTGGAAATGCTTTGATCTTCAATCTGCTCGGCGAGCGAGTGCACGTCTGAGTAGATTGGCGTAGCCACCCCATGAAGCGGATCCGTATTGATTGGTCGCAGTGAACAAAGAAACGAAACCGCATCGAGTGTGCTCAGCCATGCACGTAGAACCTTGCTCGTCGGAAGTATGCCTATCTGCAAAAACGCAGTCGGCCGCATTCGATTCGCTGTTTCCGAATCCCTTAAAAAGGCGTCATAACTAGTGACCAGTAGGCGGTTCCCGCCAACATGATGCCTGAGCGGATTCAGAACGTCACATAAGACGGGCCATCCGAGTTTCTCGGCGATCATGACCACGGTATCGGCAAATAAATCATCACCCCCCGGCGGATTCAGAGCACCTATGAGAATCACACCTTCCCGATGGCTGCTAAGACGTTCCAGAAGCACCGAGTCAATACGTCCGAGGCTATGCACAGACTCACAGGGTCGCAACTGGATGGCGGCGGCCCGCTCCAGACTGGATTCGCTGATGACCGGTCTCGGATCCTCCAACTCAGGGCTCAGTGGATCTCGAAACGGAAAATTCAAGTGCACAGGACCCGCGTCGGGACCGAGCGAAAGATTCACAGCATGCACGAGGGACTGCCTCAGGTAATCCAGCATACCCTCCCTGACATCAGGAAGCGCCATCTCACGAAAGCCACGCACGTAGTTCCCGAAGAGCTTGAGTTGATCAATGGTCTGCCCCGAACTGCAATCTCGTAATTCCGGCGGACGATCCGCCGACAACAGGAGCAGGGATGTGCCGCTCATCGATGCCTCGACAACGGCAGGAAGATAATTGGCCGGAGCGGATCCTGAGGTGCAAATCAGGGCAACCGGGCGATGCGTCTGTTTGGCATGACCGAGAGCGAAAAACGACGCCGAGCGCTCATCCAAAATACTAAGAGTCTCGATCTTCGGATTACGGGCTGCCGCAACCACCAACGGCGTAGAGCGTGAACCCGGGGAGGTCACGACGCATTCCACCCCAAGACGAGCTAGGACCTCGATCGTCAGCGCACCCCACACAGCATTCACGTTGGAACGTGCGACCACATCAAAGGGTTTTGTGCTGTTATACTGCATTCACCCACTTTCGACAGTCTGTATCATAAGTCAACCAACACAGAGATTCACCCAAACAGAGCAGTCTTGCTATCCCGCTATAAGCCTCTCAAATATATGTTTATGCAGTGCAGCCCGCATAAACATCTCCTCGCCCCTTCCATTTTAGCCGGCGACCACGGAAACCTTCGAAACAGTCTGAAGATCGTTGAAGATGCAGGGCTCAAGTGGGTGCATCTCGACATCATGGACGGGCATTTTGTGCCAAACCTGAGTTTCGGTCCTCAAACCGTGAAGGCCTTGCGCCCCGACTCCAAGCTCTTCTTTGATGTCCATCTGATGCTTGATAATCCACACCTCTATATCGATGCCTTCCTGGATGCGGGCGCGGATCAGATAACTGTCCATGTAGAACCCGATTATCCCGTGACTGAGGCACTCGAATACATTAAGTCAAAGGGTTGTCGCTGCGGCGTGGTTCTCAATCCGGACACTCCTGTTGAGGCAGCAAAGGAGTTCCTGCCCATCTGCGACATTGTGCTCTTGATGACGGTAGAACCAGGATTCGGCGGCCAGTCCTTTCGCCACGACGTCTTATCGAAAGTGGAGCATCTACACACTTGGCGTGCCGAACTCGGCCTGCCCTACCGTCTGGAGATAGACGGCGGGGTTAATCTAGAGACGGCCCCACTGTGCAAAGAACGAGGCGCCGATACACTCGTTGCCGGCACCGCTTTCTTTAATGCGGCAGATCAGGCAGCTTTCATCGAATTAATCGAGTCTTAGCGCCTACGCGCCTTTCTTAAGGTTAATGAAATGATCCCAATCTGAATCGTAATCCTGCCCGATTAATGAACTAACAAAAGGCCGCCAGCGGGGGCGCTCGGGCTTACGAATGAGATGCATGTTCGCTTGATGTGGCAGGCGGTTCGCCTTTCGGGAATTACATTTGATGCAGGAGGTCACAATATTTTCCCAGGAAGTGCGGCCTCCACGGTCCCGAGGGATCACGTGATCCATATTCAAATGAACCGCCTCGAAGTGCTCCCCACAATACTGACAACGATAGCCGTCACGGTCGAATAGGTTCTCGCGCGTAAATTTCACTTCACGAACAGGTAATTGGTCGTAGCTTCTCAAGAGCAACACCTTTGGCACGCGTATTCGCAAGCGAATGGTCTGGATACAGGCCTCGCCCTGATCAGGAATCTCTTTTTCGGAGAGTTCCAGCCAGGCTGATGAATCCATCATCCGAAAACTCTCGTCGCCTGTGTAAATAACATGAGCATGGTCTTGGAGGAGAAGACTGAAGGCTCTTTGCACGCCGACGATGTTCACCGGTTGCCACAACCTATTCAAAACCAGAACCCGATGTTTCAAACCAGTAAGCATCTGGAAAGTATGTTGTTAATCGAGCCCCCTCACTTGTCAATCCTTTCGATGTTTCAAATCGGCAACAATCTCTTAACAGCTAGCTACATGGAAATGACTATTCCAGCAAGCGTGCGCGACGATGTTTCTGAGGAAACTGTAACGTGATCGCGGTGCCCACATCCTTGCGCGACTCTATATTCACATGGCCTCCGTGCTCGCGTATGATGCGCTCAACAATCATCATGCCAAGGCCATGGCCTTCCTTTTTCGTCGTGTAGTAGGCCTGAAAAACCTTCGGCAGTTCTTTCTCTGAAATACCCGAACCCGTGTCCACGAACTGCACATAGATAAATTCATCGTCACAACGCGCAATCACTCGAAGTTGGCCACCCGGCAGCATCGCCTCCATCGCATTCTTAATCAGATTGAAAAAGACCTGTTTAATTTGACCACGGTCACCAAGTACCGCAGGTAACTCGCCGCTGACCTCAACATCCACCTCGAGCTTCCGGTTACTCAACTCAGCTTCCTGAACCTGTAATACTTCCTCTACCAAAGCGACAAGATCGAGTTCGTTCAGCTCTGGTTTCTGAGGACGCACCGCTTCGAGGAAATGCGAGATGATGCCGTCCAACCTTTCGACCTCACCCTGACATACCTGCAGCGATTCCGACAATTTTTCGACTCCTTTTTCGTCGGCGAGCTTCTTTAGCTTTCGTTCAATGAGCTGAAGATGAATCGTTAATGAATTGAGCGGATTACCAAGCTCATGAGCGACTCCAGCTGCCAACCGAACAATGGAATCGATCCGCTCACTTTCGATGCGCTCTTCTAGCGAGACTTTTTCCTCGGTAACATCGGAGAGCACGATCACGTAGCCCCCGCTGTCCTGCTGAGCAACCTGGGCATCAAAGGGCACCATATAGAGGCGAACCACACGAAGTTCCGGATAGCTCAGCTCCACCTCGCGGGCAAGAACGGGAGCCGTCGCCTTCATACCGTTGACCGCATCATCATCCATCGATCTCGCTAGATCGGGCACCATTTTCCAGAGACGCGTGACCCCGATGTCGTTTTCCTTTAAACCAATGAGTGTCTGCGCGGCGGCGTTCGCATACTGGACAACGCCATCAGTATCAATGACAAGGATGCCGTCCTTAATCGTGTTAAAGACCGTCTCCTGCATCTTGCGCTCGCGAGCCAGACGCTGCACGAGAATCCCAAGATTAACCGAATCGAGGTCATCGATTCGCCCGAGTATCTTATCAAGCCCAGTGTTCTTCATCTACGTCCTACTCCCAATCCTACTCTCAATCTTAATCCAAACCCCCACTGTAACTGCCGGACAGCGGTCCTTAGCGGTGAACCTACCGTTACCCTTCGCGATATTTAAGGCAATCGAAGCTGAGTTACAATCCAGTTGGTCCCAGACGGCAACCCGCTTTGGCAAGTTAGTGAGAATGCTAACCGTAAAGACGACAAAATCCAAGGCGGACTGGTAAACCTTCAGCTTTTCGTGATCGAAACTGGGAGACATTTGCTTCGGGAGAGTAAGAGTGGGAATAAAAACGCTAAAATCCTAAGACTTGGCCGGGGTCACTAATTGAATCAATTCCTCCGCGATGGCCCGCTTCGAGGCAGGCCCCAGTTTCACCGAACTACCATCAGCAGCGATGAGCAAGACTTCATTATTGTCGGCGGAAAAACCAGTTCCAACCTGCCCCACTTCATTTGCCACAATGTAGTCCAGTCGCTTCGACTCGAGCTTCTGCTTTGCATAAACGACCACATCCCTTGTCTCCGCTGCAAATCCGACAACCGTTTGATGAGCTTTGCGTTTGGTCATGGTCTTTAAAATATCAGTCGTCCGCTCAAAATCTATACTCAGTAGCGCCTCGTCTTTCTTCTCTTTGTGCCTGTGCTGCACGATAGGACGAAAATCGCTCACTGCCGCTGTCATGATTAAAATATCACAGGCATCAAAGAGTGCATCGACCTGGTGAAACATCTCTTCCGCCGTAACCACTGGGTAGAGGATGACTCCGTCCGGCTCCTCCAGGGCAACGGGACCTGCTACCAAATCCACATTCCATCCCGCATCGAGTGCCGCATCGGCCAGCGCGAAGCCCATTTTACCCGACGACGGGTTGCTGATAAATCGCACAGGATCGATAAACTCACGGGTTGGCCCCGCAGTGATAAGACAGCGAATAGAGCTTGCATTCGACATAAGGCTTAAAATCCTAAGCGAATTGATGAGAGATTCGCAACCCAGCAACGCGCCAAATTCAAAAAATGCGAATACGGCCGACAAGCCCCCCCCGAAGAAGGAGAACACTTTTCTTAACCTCGGCTTCAATCTAGTCTTGCCGATCCTCCTTCTCAATAAGGGCAAGGCTTGGTTCAGCGGATACCTAGAGCCATACTTTGACAACGTCGCCGTAGGAATACTGCTCTTAGCTCTGGCCTTCCCCGTCGGCTATTTCATTTACGACTATTTCGCTCGGAAGAAATATAACATCTTTTCCATTATCGGCTTGGTGAGCGTTCTACTAACCGGAGGTATTGGTATCTTCCAAATCCCTACGGAGTGGTTTGCGGTCAAAGAGGCGGCCATCCCTCTCTTTCTGGGTCTCGCAGTGCTGATTTCCCTGAAGACCCCCTATCCATTGGTTCGCACCCTCCTCTACAATCCCGAGATTATTAATGTAGATAAGGTGCAAGCCAGCCTTAAGGCACATGATACAGAAGAGACTTTCGAAAAGCTTCTACTCCACTGCACCTGGCTACTGGCGGCCTCTTTTCTTCTCAGCGCGATTTTGAATTATTTTCTCGCTCTCAGAATGGTCACGAGCCCCTCAGGAACCGATGCCTTTAATACCGAAGTAGCTCGCATGATGAAATGGAGCTTTATCGTGATCGCTGCCCCCAGCATGGCCATCATGCTCGTCGCTCTCATGAAGCTGTTCAACGGCATCAAAGATATGACCGGCCTCGAAGTGGAGGAAGTCCTCCACGGCGCAAAAAAATAGAGCTAGAGCATTTCCAGAAACTCTGTGGCTTCGCACTCCTTGACCAGCACTATCGAATCTCCCATCGATAGTGCATATTCGAGAGCTTCTCGCAGCCCGCTTTCGTGACACGAACCACGTCCTCAATTCTACATCCGCCGATCTCAGGATAATACAATCCGGGTTCCACGGTAATGACATGCCCGGTCTTCAGTTTCGCAGAACCCGTCGAAACGCTGGGTGCTTCGTGCACCTCCAACCCGAGTCCATGACCGGTCGAGTGAATAAAACCGACGAAGCCATCGTCACGCCGCTCCGTAACAAATCCTTGCGCGTCAAAGACAGCACAGGCTGCCTTGTGCACACTTGCCCCAGTCACGCCTGCTTGAACGGCATCGATTGCCGCGCCTTGAGCTGTTCGTACGGCTTTCACCAGTGCCCGCTGGGCAGCGCTTGCTCGACCTTTTAAAAAGGTGCGGGTCATATCGCCATGGTAACCCGTTTTCTGCATGCGCGGAAACACATCAATAATGATGAGCTCGTTTGGCCGCAATCGCCCCCGTCCGACTTCATGCGGATCGCAGGCCTGTCGTCCACCTGCCACAATGGTATGGCTCGCGGTCGCCCCTTTGGCGAGACAGGCTTGGTCGATGACCGCACGCAAACGCTCGGAAGTGAGCGGACGCCCTTCATAGTCGATGCGGTCTCCCTCGATCGTCGCAGCGCGCAAGACTGCCTCGGCCGCTCGAATGCCTGCGGCGGAAGCGGCGTTACCCTGACGGATCGCGCGCGCCTCGGTATCGTTTTTCTTAGCTCGCTTGGGAAAGAAGGCGCCCTCCACGATATCGATGCGATAGCCTGCTTCATAGAGTTTCCGATAATACACCGCCGGAAAATCAGCGGGCACCTCGATTTTTTTCACCGCGAAGCGCTGTCCGAAATAAATCATCAACTCGCTAGGACCGATCTTATGCAAAGGCATCTGTAAATTTTCGGCCGCATGCTCCCGCATCTCTTCAAGCAGCATAACTTCGTCGTAATTCGAAGACTTGGCAACCCGCGCATACTCCAACCGATTAACGACAGCGTAGGATTTTTTATCCGTAATAATCGAGAGAAAGGGATCGGGAATAAAGACACCCGAAAGGTAGAGCACATCGGCGTTATTCTCAGATGCCGCGTACAGAAGCCGAATGGTTGAGGATTTACTTTTCATTGGTTGCGAATGCACTATTGATGGTGCTCATTGATCTGCATCTGTCACGCACCGAACCATCCGATTAACGCTTGAAGCCCATATTTAACATTTCCCCCGCCCTCCTAATAAGTGTGGCTCTAGCCGCATGTCAGCCCACAATCGACAACTGGAAACCGGCCGATAAACAGACCTATTTCCCAATCGCTATCGATGGAAAGATGCTCTACCTGCAACTCGCCCTCACGCCGAGTGAACAACAAAAAGGGCTCATGTATCGCGACAGTATGGAAGTGGATCATGGGATGCTTTTTATCTTTGAGCGCCCCGAACGCCGCGCCTTCTGGATGCGCAATACTAGCATCCCGCTAGATCTTGGCTACTTCGATGCAAGCGGCCGTCTACTCGAAGTGAGAAAACTCTTCCCTTTTAATGAGAATACGGTGCCTTCGGCCTCTAACAAGGTCCTTTTCGCGGTAGAGACAAACCGCGGTTGGTTCGAAGCTAATGAGATACTCCCCGGTGCACAGATTGATATGAAGGCCGTTCAAGAAGCCGTCGCCCACCGCGGACACAGCAATCCCTACCTCCAACCCTAATGTCCGAGGCTCCCAAACAAGATGATGATCGTCCACGATCAGACCATTCGGTCACGCCACCGCAAATGCAGCACAATCACACCCCGAAGCATAAGCAGATTGGCAAACCGCGACCTGGAACCGCCGGGTGGTTGGCCTATCTCACCATTATTTTGCTCACCGTGGCCGCATACGTCCCCATCTTTCAGTCGGATCTTATTTGGACGCCCTACGACCAGGTCGAACGCACAAGCTTTGAATCTATGGAAGGTTTCTATGAGGCTTGGTCCCGGCAAAACATCCGCCAGGATGATCCGGTCACACTGAGCTCCTATTTCCTTGAGCAAAAGCTCCCACTTGCCCCCGCGCGTAGGCACCACGCGATTAATCTCCTCCTACATATCCTCGCGGCTCTGATCTTCCTCAAGGTTCTGGATCAACTCAAGATGCCCGCAGCCTTTTCGGCCTCGCTCGCCTTCGCCCTGCACCCAGCCGTGCTTCAAACGGTGTTCTGGTCTGGCTATCGGACGGAACTGATCGGCCTAATTCTCATTCTCACTGCACTATTTTATGGGATCCGGAATCGCGACTCGGGTGATTTCATAAAACTCATCGCCATCTCAATCCTCGCATATTTCCTACACCCGGCAACTCTTATGCTACCCCTCATCCTAGGGCTATGCATCTTTCATGACACACGAAACAGCCAGCTGAAGAATTACAATCGGATCCTCCCACTCGTCTGTTTCGCCTTAATTATCGGAGCCTGGATCGGAGATGGTGGCGAGGGCACTGATATGGAAATAGGCGAACGCATGGGGCTCTATGCCCAGAATTTCTTCTTTTACCTGAAACAGACCTTATTCCCTATCGAGCTGGGACTCTTCCATCCCTTCGATAAGAAACATGGTTTCAACGTGGGTGCATCTAACAGCCTTTTGCCCTTCGTGCTCCTCCTACCGTTTTATCTACTCATTGCCCTCAACCGTCAAAAGCAATGGGCACGCGGCGCGCTTCTCGGACTGACGGCCTATTCGCTTCTAATTATCTACAGCATTGCCCAACAGGGTTCCTTTATCGACGGCAGCCCCGCCTACGAAAACCATCCTCAATACATTGCCCTGCCGGCACTCATTTCGCTCATCATCTGCTCCTTGGGTGGCATTGCCCGACGCATGGGCTCCACGGGTAAGATTTTCTGGTATCCGGGATTCACCCTTTATATTCTTATCTTAATCGCCCTTACAGGATCCTTCGCAATCACCGTCAGCGACCGCACTAAGCTATGGTATTCCATGTCCGAACAATGGCCCGAAGCCACCCTGCCCAAGATTGCATTGATCGAGACAATCCAGGCCGAAGGCGGCGAGAGTGAACTGCTGAGCAACCAAGACATGATCGATATGCTGCAAACCATCCTCAGGCAGAGACCAGAGCAGATAGAGATGCGCATTCTACTAAGTCGGATCTACCGGATCGAAGGGGAAAACTCCAATGCCCTTCGTGAATACAAGCGAGTCCTCCGAGAGTCTGAACCGAGCAAAGAATACCTAGCAGAGGCAGTTGAATTTTTCGATAAACTCGGGCTAATATGGGACTCGAACAAAGTACGCGAACGCCTAAATTCAAATAACTAAAACAACACCAATCACTATGAGTACAAAAACATCCCCCGGATTCGGCACCCTCACCCTTCACGCAGGCCACAGCCCTGACTCAGCTACGGGCTCACGTGCGGTGCCCATCTACCAAACAACCAGCTATGTTTTCAACGACACAGCCCACGCGGCCCGCCTCTTCGGCCTGGAAGAACTTGGCAATATCTATACCCGGATCATGAATCCGACCACCGATGTTTTGGAACAACGCGTTGCCGCTCTTGAAGGCGGCGTAGGCGCTCTTGCACATTCGAGTGGTCAAGCGGCCATCACCAGCGCCATTCTAAATATCGCACAGGCGGGCGATAACATTGTCTCCGCTTCCCAACTCTATGGCGGCACCTACACTCTGTTCAAATACACGCTCCCAAAACTGGGTATCGAGGTCCGCTTCGCAGATGCCGAAAATCCGGAGACTTTTGAGCCGCTCATCGACGAAAAGACCAAGGCCATCTACGGCGACACCGTCGGTAATCCTAAACTCAATATCTTTCCTTTCGAGGAGGTGTCCGCCATCGCCAAGAAACACAAGCTCCCCCTCGTCATCGACAGCACGGCCGCCTCGCCAGCAGTTTGCCGTCCGATCGAGCACGGCGCGAATATTGTCATTCACAGTTTGACCAAATTTATCGGCGGTCACGGCACCAGCATCGGCGGCATCGTGGTCGACGCAGGCAACTTCGACTGGGGCAGCGGTCGCTTCACCGAATTCACCGAACCGGATCCTAGCTACCACGGACTCGTTCACTGGGATGCCTTCAAGACCTTCGAACCCGCTGGCGGAGCGAATATCGCTTACATCATGAAGATGCGTCTGCAATGGCTGCGTGATGTGGGTAACTGTATCGCTCCCTTTAATGCGCAACAAATCCTACTGGGTCTTGAAACACTGCATCTCCGAATGGAGCGTCACTGCCAGAATGCGCAGAAGGTCGCCGAATTTCTTGCGAGGCACGAGAAGGTGGATTGGGTCAATTACCCGGGCCTCATCGACAGTCCCCACAACAGCAATGCACAAAAGTATTTCAATAATCATATGTATGGTGCCCTCGTCGGATTCGGTGTAAAGGGTGGCCTTGAGGCAGGTAGTCAATTTATCGATCACCTGCAACTCTTCAGCCATCTCGCCAATATCGGCGATGCCAAGTCCCTCGCCATCCACCCGGCTACCACCACTCACCAACAACTCGACCCCGATCAGCAGTTGGCCGCCGGAGTAACACCGGATTTCGTCCGCCTCTCCGTTGGCATCGAAGATATCGACGACCTCCTCGCCGATCTCGACCAGGCGCTCAACGCATAATTCCATTATCAAATCGTAGGGCTGTCGCTTGCGAAGGCCGCGCCCATCCAACCGGCGTCGATTACCCTGCGGATATTCCACAAGCTCGAGCCCGACATTTAGCTAAATGCCCACATCCCATTTCCTGACTGAATCCACGCCACTTGCGCACCAAGTAGCGGGGTTCATTCGGGAACATGGGGCTGGCCAGACTCTCTGCATCACGCCGACTGCGGGCGCGGCACGGCAGATTAGCGCCACGCTGAAAGCAGCGGGAGAATCGGCGCCGCAGATGGCCCAGCCCATGCAGGCAATGCTGCCGGAGCGGGAAAATGTGGCCACACCCGTCGAGCGGGCACTCGCCTGGGCGGAGGCTCTACGTGAGCTACCCGACCTGCAGAAGCAATCGCTATTCTGGAATCGTTTTCCCGAGACGGATGCGGAGCTGCTCAAAGCAGGACGGAATTTCAATCGTTTAGGAGACCGTCTCGCCGAGGCGGCGCTCTCGCCTGCGACCGTTCAAATGTCGACCTCGGAGTTGGGAGGTTTCGAGGAGGGCCGCTGGGCGGCGATCGCTGCGCTTTACGCGACCTATCTCGAATGCCTGCGGGACTGGAAACTGGCCGACCCCAATGCGCTGCGTCTGGAGCAGATTGAATCACCGCCCACGGAGTTGAAACGTCTCGTCATCGCGGGGGTCAGTGATTTGCCCCGTGCCTTTCAGCGTTTCGCCGAGAAGCTGGAAGCGGCGGGCACTCCGGTCGATCTGCTCATCTGGAATCCCGCGGGCCTCGACGAGCCTTACTTTGATCTCTGGGGCCGGCCTGAAGCCGAACTTTGGAATACCAGAACGATCGAGATGGATCCAAGCCAGATCACGGTGGCTCCCGCTGCGCAGGATGAAGCGCGTCATATCGTTCCATCCGTCGTGGAGAACGCGGCCGGACTCGTCGTGGTCGACCCGAAGCTTCAATCGCCTGTGGCCAGTGAGATTCTCCGCTTCGGCCGTAGTGCCTATCTGCCCGAAGGTGTTTCTCTGATTCGATGCGAAGCCGCCAAGCTTGCGCTGGAATGGGAAGCGTTTCGAAACAACAAGGATATGCGGCGCCTCCGTCGTCTCCTTGAGCTGCCTGCTTTTTGTCGGGTCTTGGATCTGGAAGACCCTATTTCCCAGACGGATGCTCTCATCGCGATCGATCATCTACTGGGTAAAACCATCGCGGGCACACTGGAGGCGGCCTGGGCGGCCTCACCCGCCCTTGAAGAAGACGCCCGCCCACAGGACATCGCAATACGCGGTAAGGTGCGTCGTCTCCTCGGTGCCATACGTTCCCACCTCGGTCACTCCGCACTGGATTTGATTGAATGGGCCTTTCCGGAGTCAGAAGAGGGCCGTCCCGAAACGATTGAGCGTATTTTGGAAATAGGACAAGGCCTCGCAGCCTCTCCCGCGCTAGCGGGCTGGTCGAAATCAAAAGACGGCTTACCCGCACCCGTTTTCGGACAAGCGCTTCGGCTGGAATCGATTCAGGCCCCGGCAGAAGCGGATGCTATGATCGTAAACGGCTGGCTTGAGGCGCCCTGGTTGCCACATGAGCAGCTCGTGCTCTGCGGGCTGATCGAAGGTCAGCTCCCCAAGGCAGTGGATGGGGATCCGTTTATTCCCGACTCGCTCTGCCCCGCCCTTGGACTCAGTCATAATGAGCAACGCCTAGCCCGTGATAGCTATTTGCTTCACTCCCTGCTGGCCTCACGCCCAACAGGGAGTGTGCACCTTTCCTACAGTAAATTCAACACCGAGGGCGACCCCAACCGACCCTCGCGGCTACTTCTACGCACGGAGCTCGAGGATTTGCCTGCTCGAGTTCGGCACCTCACACAGCCCGCCGCGGCCACCCGCACACGCTCCACCCGAGAGACCTCATGGCGCTGGCAATTACCGAGGGAACTTAGAGCCGTTGAAAAGATCAGCCCAACCCAGTTCAAATCCTATCTTGCCTGTCCCTTCCGTTTTTGCCTCCAGCATGTGCTGCATCTCGATTCAGGACCCCGTGCGACCCACGAGATGGATGCCGCTGTCTTCGGTAATCTAATACACTATACCCTCGAGGCATTCGGACATGAACTCATTCCTATGGGTGCAGATATGCTCCGCATGCAGGCGTCTGATATCCACAGCCGTGTCCAGCAACTCCTCCAGGCGGAAGCCCTCAAACAATTCGGACCGCAGCCGGCGCCGGCCGTGCAGATTCAGTTAGCCAGCGCGAAGGCCCGCCTCCATGCCTACGCCCGAGTACAGGCAGCCAGCTTTGCCGAGGGTTGGATTATCCGTGATGTGGAGCGTAAGTTACAGGTGGACGATGCACAGCCACTCATGATCGGTCCGCTCCCGCTTTCCGGGATGATTGATCGCATTGAGCAGCATGCCGAAACGGGCGCCCTGCGCATTATGGACTTCAAGACCTTCAGCGCACCGGATAAGCCTCTCAAAACCCATCTTGCGCCGCTTTCCCATAATTGGCTCGATTCGGCCCTCGTCGAGATCCAGTCGGGCACCCGCATTTATCAAAAGACCTGGTCCGACCTACAGCTTCCGCTATACCGCCGGATTTTGGAGCATTGGTATCCCGCGGAATGCGAGGCACACCCACCCGAGACGGCTTATTTCCTACTGCCTTCCGATCCGAACGAAACCGGGATTGCTACTTTCGAGGAGCTAGACACCACTCGCAACCCAGATGCCTATGCCTCAGCCCTCAACTGCGCAGAGGCGGTCGCCAAGGTGATCCACGCAGGCCGGTTCTGGCCCCCGCAACCCTTCCGCGCCTCTTGGAACGATCCTGCTGGCCCCATCTTTGTCAACGGCAGCCCGGAAGACTGCGTCTCACCAGAGAGCATCGCTCTACTGAAAGGAGGAGAATAATGGAGCGTGGAAAGTTAATGATGGAAAATGAGCAACCAGCCGATGCCCCTCGCCGTCTGACTCTGACTCTTAACCCCTCGCGTCCTTTCAGACTAAGATTACGATTCAGAGCATTTGGGCCCCCGCCTCCATCTTCGTGTTCTCTGTGGTTAAATAATCTACGTCGGTTTCGATTAAGAGTAGGATTAAGACCGGGTGGTTTCCATCGTGCTCTTTCTGGTGAATTCAAATTCATCCCTGCAATGACCCTATGAAAAGCCCGTCCCTATCCTCCGGATTCAGACACGAGATGCTGGTGGCCAATGCCGGCTCGGGAAAGACCTATGCCCTGACCACACGGATTATCCAGCTCATGCTCGCAGGCGTCCCGGTCGATCGCATTGCTGCCCTCACCTTCACTCGGAAATCCGCCGGAGAATTCCTTGATGAGCTTCTTATCCGTCTCGCCGATGCCGCTACGGATACCGATAAACTGGGCGCATTGGCCGAGGCCACCCATCACCGCGAACTGACTAACCGCGAATGCTGCGAGTTACTTCGGCACATCGCCGAACACTTCGGACGCCTCGGCCTCAGCACGATCGATAGTTTCTTCGCTCGGGTGGCCCGGCAGTTTCCGCTGGAATCGGGGCTACCGGAAGAGTTTGCCATAGCCGATACCGCCAGCCTCGCCAGTGCCCGCGAACGGGCATTGGCTCAGAGCTTCGCCATCGGGGCCGCCACGGGAAATGGCCTTATGGCCATGATCGAGCAATGCCGCCAAATCTCCCGTAAAAACGGCGAACGGAATGTCTTCACCACGCTTCTCCGCGAAATGGAGCGGCTTCATCAACGCTTCCTCGAGACACCCGCCGATGCCACTTGGGGCGACCCAGCTGCGATTTGGTCTGACGGGATGCCCTTTGCTGACGCACCGACCATCGCCGAGGCGGCCGACGCCTTCGAGCGGACCGCCCATGCGACCAACCCGGAGCTCTCCGATGAGGCCCGCGTCTATTTGGAGCTCAATCTTGAAGCTGTCCGTGCGCTTCAACCCGGTCAGGCCTGGAGCGATCCCATCAAAAATTTTCTGAAAAGCAAACTGATCAGCGAACCGAAAACGCCCTATCTTCGGCTGACCCAAAAGAAAACAGGCTGGCTCGACATGAGCCCTGAGGTGGAGGCCGCTCGGAGAGCCCTCGCCGACGCCCTTTTTGCTGATCGGCTCCAACAATTCCTCGAGCGGGCGCAGGGGCTCTTCCTTTTTGTCGCTCGCTATGAATCCGTCTACGGGGAACTCGTCCGCGGCGCGGGGCTCATCAGCTTCGCAGATATCACCACCCTCTTGGCCGAGCGGGCCGTCGACTCCGATACGATCGATGCTCTCGATTGGCGCACACAGGTCGCTTACCGGATCGACCAGAATTTTGATCACTGGCTGCTCGATGAATTTCAGGATACCAGCCGCACCCAATGGGACATTCTCAGCACCTTCATCGACGAGGTGGTCATGGACGATTCGGGGCAGCGTTCGCTCTTCTATGTGGGTGATACCAAACAGGCTATTTACGGCTGGCGGGGGGGCGATGCCGATCTCTTCCGTGAAATCTACGATCAATACAGACCTGCCATCGAAGAGGCCCCCGCCCTCACCCAATCCTGGCGTTCGACCGAGCCGGTTATCGAAATGGTCAACCGGGTCTTCGGCGATCTGCCCAGCCATGCCGAGACCCTCAAGCTGCCCGCTGCGTCGGTCGATAAATGGACCCTTGGCTGGAACACCCACACGGTCGCCGAGCCCATTCGTGAACGTCGGGGCTTCGCCTGCTGGCGCGTTGTCGAGAAAGACCCAGATGAGGAGAGTCGCGCCCTGCATCTCGAAGTGCTCCGCATTCTTGAGGAAGTCGACCCGGTCACCCGTGGAATCGAGTGCGCCGTCTTGCTCCGGCAAAATAAAGATGCCGCCGAGCTCGCCGCCCTACTTCAGACCCACGGCATACCCGTCGCCATTGAAGGCAAATCCAATCCCTGCACCGATAACCCGCTCGGCAGTGCCGTGCTCGCAGCATTGCGCGCCGTCGCCCATCCGCAGGACAGCCTTGCCGCCGGGATCGCCCAAGGATTTCCCTGTGCCACCACTTGGGGACTTGACGACTTGGAGAGCTTCCGCACCACCACCCTCCAGTCCATCGCCGATGAGGGTTACGCCGCGACGATTCAAAAATGGATCGAGCTGGCCTTTGGCCAACAGGTAGCGGCACTCGTCCCGAGCGCCACCAGTCAGAGTCAGCTGCCAGTCAATGGCGGTCGGGACGACCCCCGCGACCATGATTCTCCATCCGAGCAATTCCTCGCAAGTCGCGCCGAGTCGCTTCTTGCCGCAGCCGAACTCTTCGATTCGAGAGCTTCTTCAGATGCCTCCATCGACGCCTTTATCGCCGCGATTGAAGCGACCGAGGCACAAGAGGCTGAGTCACGCGACGCCGTCCGAATCATGACCATCCACCAGGCCAAGGGGCTCGGCTTTGAAATGGTCATCGTCAGCGGACTCGACGGCCCCAGTCGAAGTGACAGCGCCGGCGAACTCGTCCTCGGTCCCGAAACCAAAGAAGCCCGATGGGGCATGCTCCTACCGACAAAAGAGATGACCGAGACCGACCCCGTTCTCCGCGCTCAGGCAGAACGCCTCGATGCCGAATCCAAGACCAACGAACTCTGCTCCGCCTACGTCGCCCTCACCCGCGCCAAACGGGCATGCTACGTCCTCAGTTCCGGACTACCCGAAAAAACCACCGCTTCCCACTTCGGTCGACATCTGGCGCTGACCCTCGATGAAAATTGGTCCGCCGGAGATGTGCGTTGGTTTCAAAAATAGAAAAATGTAGCCCCACGACACTCCTTATCGTTTTGGGCTCTCCCCAGAATTAGACGGGGCTGAACTCCAGCAGGGGGACTCCACAATGCGAATAGCTGTGGTGACAAACTCGGAAAGCCGAATGTAATCAATCTGCACGGCCGATTTGATATCATCGAATCTACTAGAGCCGATTGAATTTAGGTGGAATAATACCACCTGCCAAAAAGTTTGAACTGGTTACAAAGGTAGGGACGGCTGCCCTGGGCCGTCCGAGATACTTGCGGGACGCAGCGGACGCAGAGGGCATGCGTCCCTACCTTAAAGGTCAGACCTTTTGCGAATTGGTATTAGAGGTCATGAGCGGTTATCAGCGGTATAAAAATACGGCCCGCGATTTTAAGGTCTTTGCCCTATGTCCCCAAGCTTTGGTCAAGAGCGCATCCTTCCCCAGACTTTGACGATGCACCAGTAAAAAGCCCCGACCGATTGGTCGGGGCTTCGTTATTCTAATTGTTTCGCAGTGTGAGAAACAGGCGCGACTACATCATGCCGCCCATGCCACCCATGCCGCCCATATCAGGCATTGCAGGAGCTGCGCCCTTCTCTTCCGGTTCGTCTGTGATAACCGCCTCTGTTGTCAGAAGGAGACCGGCAACAGAACCAGCGTTTTGCAGTGCGGTGCGTGTCACCTTAGCTGGGTCAACAACACCTTCAGCGATCAAGTCAACGTATTCACCGGAGGCGACGTTGTAACCCTTACCACCTTTGGCCTTAAGAACCTCGGCAACAACAAGGGAACCTTCGACACCCGCATTTTCGCAGAGTTGACGAAGCGGGGCCTCAATCGCACGGCGGACGATTTCAGCACCGAGTTTTTCATCACCCTCAAGAGCAGTTGCAGTTGACTCAATAGACTTCGCAGAGCGGAGAAGCGCGACACCACCACCGGGGAGAATACCTTCTTCAACAGCAGCGCGAGTAGCGTGCAGTGCGTCATCGACACGGTCCTTCTTCTCCTTCATCTCAGGCTCAGTTTGTGCGCCAACGTTGATGACAGCAACACCACCAGCGAGCTTGGCGAGACGCTCCTGAAGCTTCTCACGATCGTAGTCGGAGGAGGTTTCCTCGATTTGTCGACGGATCAGTTTCACGCGGCCCTGGATATCAGAGCTCTTGCCGGCACCCTCAACGATGACGGTGTTTTCCTTGTCGATGTTGACACGCTTCGCCTTACCAAGGTCGCTGATCTGAACATTCTCAAGCTTGATGCCGAGGTCTTCTGTGATGCAACGTCCACCAGTGAGGATGGCGATGTCTTCGAGCATGGCCTTACGACGATCACCAAATCCGGGAGCCTTCACCGCAGCCACATTAAGTGTGCCCCGGAGCTTATTCACTACGAGTGCAGCAAGGGCTTCACCCTCAATGTCTTCTGCAATGATAAGGAATGGCTTGTTACTCTTGGCAACCGTTTGAAGGAGCGGTAGAATTTCGTTCAAGCTGGAGATCTTCTTCTCGTGAATGAGGATGTAAGCATCCTCTAGGTTCACCTCTTGAGCCTCTGCATCGGTGCAGAAGTAAGGAGAGAGATAGCCCTTATCGAACTGCATACCTTCGACCACATCGAGGGATGTTTCGATCCCCTTGGCCTCTTCAACCGTGATGGTGCCGTCCTTACCAACGCGATCCATCGCATCCGCGATGATTTCACCGATTTCGGTGTCCCAGTTCGCAGAAACAGTTGCAACCTGACGGATCTCCTCGCGATCCTTCACTTTCTTGCTTTGCTTTGCAAAGGACTCGGTAGCGGCAGCAACTGCCTTGTCGATACCACGCTTCAAGTAGATCGGATTGGCACCGGCAGCAACGTTCTTGATGCCTTCACGGTAAACCGCTTCAGCAATGACTGTCGCAGTCGTTGTGCCGTCACCCGCCGAGTCGGCTGTCTTGGAAGCAACTTCGCGGACCATGTTTTCATAGGAATCGGAAAGCTCGATCTCCTTCGCAACGGTAACACCGTCTTTAGTTACGCTCGGCGCGCCGAACTTTTTGTCGAGGAGAACATTGCGGCCCTTGGGGCCGAGTGTCACCTTGACAGCGTTTGCGAGTGTTTCCACGCCGCTCAGAAGCTTCTTACGTGCTGCTTCGTCGAATAGAATTTGTTTAGCCATAATTCGTTATAGTTTCGGGTTATGAATTGATTAAGCAATGACGCCAAGGAGGCTGTCTTCCTCGATGATGGTGTATTCAACACCGTCAATCTTGACTTGAGTACCGCCGTATTGAGGCATGAGGACCTTGTCCCCCTTCTTTACGTAGAAAGGCTTGTCATCCTCTTTGCCAGTGCCCAAGGCAATCACTTCTGCCTCCTGGGACTTTTCCTTAGCGGAGTCGGGGATGATGATCCCGCCACGGATTTGTTCGTCTTCTTCAACGCGCTTAACAACAACGCGTGCACCGAGTGGTTTGATTTTCATATGTATTATGTATGTATGTATGGTTGTGGAGATTATGGTTCTCGAAAAAAGCCGCGCCGGACGGTCAGTCCGAGCGCAACTGCTTAAAACCTATTTATTATTATCATCGTCGACGACCTCGAAGTCGGCATCGACCGTTTCGGCGCCTTCAGCCGGCTTCGGCTCGGAATCGTCCTCCGTCGCGGCCCCTTCCGGACCCGCTGCAGCGCCTTCAGCAGCCTGCTGTGCGTAGAGATCCTGCGCGAAGGATTGCATGATTTCCATGATCTTGTCCTTCGGTGCCTTCAGCGTATCGGCATCGGCTTCCTGATTCTCGAGAACCGCCTTCGCATCGGCAATCGCAGACTCAAGCTCGGTCTTCTTATCCGCAGGGATCTTGTCACCGAGTTCCTCGATCTGCTTCTCCGCTTGATAGACTATATTGTCGAGTTCATTACGAGCTTCAACACCGGCTTTGAGGGCCTCATCCTCAGCCGCATGGGCTTCCGCTTCACGCTTCAGCTTTTCAACTTCTTCCTTATCGAGACCGGAAGAGCCGGTAATAGTAATGTGCTGTTCCTTGCCGGTGCCCTGGTCCTTGGCACTGACATTCAAAATACCATTGGCATCGATATCGAAGGTCACCTCGATCTGCGGCACGCCACGGGCGGCAGCAGGGATCCCATCGAGTCGGAAAGTGCCGAGGACCTTGTTGTCCTTCGCCATGGGACGCTCACCCTGGAGGACCTGGATGTCCACCGCAGTTTGATTGTCCGCGTAGGTTGAAAAGGTCTGACTCTTCTTGGTCGGAATTGTGGTGTTACGCTCAATCATCGCGGTGGCCACACCGCCCGCTGTCTCGATCGCAAGCGTCAGCGGTGTCACGTCGAGAAGAAGAACGTCACGCACATCACCTTGAAGCACACCACCCTGAATCGCAGCACCTATAGCCACGACTTCGTCGGGGTTCACCCCTTGGTGAGGCGCCTTGCCCGTGAGCTCCTTGGCAAGTTCAACCACCTTAGGCGCACGAGTCATACCACCCACGAGAACCAGCTCGCCGATCTCATCGGCCGTGTGCCCGGAATCCTCCAAGCAGGCTTTGTAGGGTGCAATTGTACGCTGGTAGAGCGCATCACAGATCTGCTCGAGCTTGGCACGTGAAAGTTGAATATTCAGGTGCTTTGGACCCGAGGCATCCGCAGTGATAAACGGTAGATTGATATCCGTGCTCTGAGTGGATGACAGAGCGATCTTTGCCTTCTCCGCTTCTTCTTTGAGGCGTTGCAGAGCCATCTTGTCATTACGGAGGTCGATGCCGTCACTCTTCTTGAACTCGTCGATCAGGAAGTCGATCAGAGCACTATCCCAGTTGTCACCACCAAGATGGGTATCACCGTTGGTTGCCTTCACTTCGAAAACACCGTCGCCGATTTCTAGAATCGAGACGTCGAAAGTGCCACCGCCCAAATCGTAAACAGCGATCACTTCGTCCTGCCCCTTCTCCAGGCCATAGGCCAGCGCCGCCGCAGTCGGCTCGTTGATAATACGCTTCACTTCAAGACCGGCAATCTGACCAGCATCCTTCGTCGCTTGGCGCTGCGCATCATTGAAGTAGGCCGGCACTGTGATCACGGCTTCAGTCACCTTCTCACCAAGGTAGGCCTCGGCATCTGCTTTCAGTTTCTGCAATACCATGGCGGAAATTTGCTCCGGTGCAAACTGCTCCGGCGTACCATTTACCTCACACTCAATGTAGGCGTCACCGTTCTTGCCCTTGACAATTTTGTAAGGAAGGCTGGCTGCCTCTTCCTGCACCTCGTCGTACTTGCGCCCGATAAAACGCTTCGCAGAGAAAATAGTATTACTCGGATTGGTTACAGCCTGACGTTTTGCCGCCTGGCCAACAAGACGCTCACCATTCTTGGCGAAAGCCACCACCGAAGGCGTTGTGCGTGCGCCCTCCGAGTTTGGTATCACAACAGACTCTCCACCTTCCATTACGGACATGCAGGAGTTTGTCGTGCCTAGATCGATTCCAATAATTTTACCCATGCCTACCCCAAAGCACAGGCAATGCCTCAGATTAGAGATATTACATAAATCTTTCTAATCCATTGAGTTAAAATACAAAAACACTCAAATAACGAATTTTGACCGCTTTATACTGTGACACTCGGTCACCATTAATGTCACAAATTGAGCCTTTAGAGCCAGAGAATGTCACACCTGTCACAGCACGTGAGCTCCTTGAGCAATCGAGCTTGATCCTTACCGAGAGCGGCTCAAGTAACTGAAACCACTGAGAAACCGTGGCTCGCGCAGTCCTTGTTCGTTGACACATTTTAGGCCTCTACTAACTCTAGTGGAATGTTTACCCGGGCTTTCTGGTGGCTAAAACAATTACTAACGCTTGCGGTGCTCACCACTGTCGCATTCGCCGGCTACGAATATTATGCGATCCGCGCAGAGGGCTATCCTCGAGAGATGCACTTGATCGACCGGCAATACCGCGTCATCCCCATTCGCCTGGAAGGACGCAACGCCACTCATTTACATGCTACTCGGCGAGACACTGGGCGTTTTTTTACCTACGAGATTAAAGACCTCCACCTGATCAATCAGTGGCGAATGCACCTATATCCAGTCGCATCCAAAATAGACGGAGCCATCGAACACAGCAACTCCAACACCCACGCTGAACAAACGCTGGCCGCGCGCGATCGCCTGATTGAGGCCACCAAGAAACTCCAAACCAAGATTGAGGATGCTGAGTCGGACTCACTGCGCCGCTCACTCGAGCAGGAGGTGGCACGGAAGCTCCAAAACATCCGTAACCTTGAAACCAACCTTGAACGCTACGACATCGACTATCAAACCTATGACCATACTCAGAGCACTGGCAGCCTCGTTGAGCAACTCTCGGATCTGATTGATCGCATTGTAAACAGGAACGACCTGTCCACCAAATAGCCCCCACCTCGCAAACTGGCTACACGCGCTGTTATAGATGCAAGCATCAGAATAGTGGATGCCTTCCGGGCAATGACTCGCTAATTGATAAAACTGTGGTCCAATGGGTCCATCGTAGGGACGGCAGACCGATGCCATCGACCATAGACCCGTAAGAGCTTCGATCCTGCAATCAAGGGCCGCATAAAAGATAAGCGCCGTATTGCTACCCGTTGATATCCGCTGATGGTCGGGTCCAGGAAATCGCTCTTGTCCCCAATTTTTGGTGTAGACCCAGCCGTAAGGCCGACAAGACCGGCCGCAACGCGGACCGGACCACCGTAGGTGAGAATCCAGGAGCCCTGGCCGGATGGCATGGGCGGAGGGATTCGAACCCCCGACC
>JBMYNR010000014.1:0-41654 GCA_049598495.1 Opitutales bacterium | reverse complement strand
ACCACCCCCACGACTTCACAAAGATTGTGCCCCCCTTCAAAGAGGTAGATAAGGCCCGGGAGACAGATGGCATCGGAGCCGAAATAGACGATTTTAGGTAAACTGGACATCGGATTGAGGGAATCTACTGGGCTATTGCCAACAGGAAACAGCATTTTCGCTAACGATGGCGACCAGAGACGATCGCTGCTATCTATTTTTTCTTAATTCTAAGCATAAAGGTAGCGCGGTTTGCCCCGAAACCGCCATTCGCCGAGTGAAATTGAGGGCCTGTGTTTAAGATGTGGAAATGCGGCTTCGATTGCCGAATGGCGCGCTCGGCAAGCACGCCCCACCGACTCAGAGCAATTCCTGTTGGCCCATAGCTTCACGGGTGGATTCAGACCCAGCACTTTGTAAAAACAACCAGCGCAGGCTTGCTTCGCGCAGTTCGGACTCTTCATCAAGTCTCTGAAGCAGGAGCGCCGACGCCAAGGCATCATAAAGCGCACAATGAAAACGGCAACGTTCCGGCGGACAAAGCTCCGAAGCCTGCAAATCGAGCCGTGCCTGTAGATCAAAGGCCTGAATTAAGACACTGAGCTTATGACTCTCCAATTGTGGATAAATCCGGCGATATAGGTGCAGGGTATCGAGCCAGGGCCCCCACGATGGAATGCACTTACCCTCTTTCGAAAAGTCGGGCGATGTGCGCGGATAGGGCCAGACAGCTCTCAGAAATCTGTCCTCGACCACTGCATTGTGCGCACAAAACGGCCCACTTTCTCGGAGATCTGCAAACAGCGACCATTCCGTTTCAAAGAGGGACTCCCGGGCTGCAAGCTCCTCGGATATTCCGTGCTGCCCACGATCCACATCGGTAATCCTACCAACTGGTGAACAAACCCGAGTTTGGGAGTCGACTATCTGCCCTCGTAAAAGCGTGACAAATCCATACTCAACCACCCCGCTTTGGCGGCTACCTTCAAAATCAATGAAATGGATCGGCACTTCGTGCATTCAGGATCATGATTGGACACAGCCGAGGCGAGGTCGATACATTATAGCACTTCGAAAAATTTCATTTCAAATCGATCTGCGCCTTGACTGTAGGCGCTGTCTTTTGAGCAAATGTCACTATATGGGGTTGATTTAGCGGCCCAGTCGTTCAGACAGGTTAACTAGTTTGCACACGATCATTATCAGACGGTTGCTTCAAGCGATCCCAACGCTTTGGGTGATTGCAACGGCGACATTTATTTTACTCCATCTGACACCAGGCGGCCCCTTCGATACCGAGAAGGACGTCAGCGAAGAGGTGCAAGCT
Organism: Opitutales bacterium; assembly: GCA_049598495.1. Taxonomy (GTDB): domain Bacteria; phylum Verrucomicrobiota; class Verrucomicrobiia; order Opitutales; family Coraliomargaritaceae; genus Thalassobacterium. The sequence continues at coordinate 40,348 of JBMYNR010000014.1, read as the reverse complement.
AGCATCAACGCCCATTACGGTCTCGATCTGCCCATCTATGAGCAGTATTTTCGCTTCCTCTTACAGCGACTGAGTGGCGATTTCGGCCCCTCCTACAAGTATGCCGGTTGGGATGTCGACGAGATCATCGCACAGAGCTTTCCTGTCTCCCTCGAACTTGGGTTTTACGCACTGCTGGTGGCCATTGTCGTAGGCACCCCAATCGGCGTCATTGCTGCGATTAAGCATAAGCGCCCATCGGAGAGTTTCCTCATGGGATTTGCCATGCTTGGGATTTGCCTCCCGACCTTTGTTCTCGGGCCCGTCCTGATCCTGATTTTCAGCATGCAACTCGGCTGGTTTAATCCCTTCGGCTGGAACCACCCGAGTGATCGTGTTCTCCCTGCCATCACCCTTGGGCTCTTCTACGCGGCTTACATCGCACGCCTCGCGCGCAGCGGCATGCTCGATGTCATGCGGATGGACTATATACGGACCGCGCGTGCCAAAGGTCTGTTTGAAACGATCGTCATCCTGCGGCACGCCCTACGGACAGCACTCTACCCGGTAGTCGCCTATCTCGGGCCAGCCGTTGCCGGCCTGATCAGCGGTTCATTTGTGGTGGAGACGATCTTCTTTATCCCCGGCCTCGGCAGCTTCTTTGTGAATTCTGCATTCAATCGAGACAGCACCATGGTGATGGGTACAGTACTGTTTTATGCCGTTCTAATTCTTTTCTTCAACCTCCTCGTCGACCTGATCCAAATGTGGATGAACCCGCGCACCCAGCATGACTAAACTTGAACGCGAGCAGACCGTGAACAAGGCCCATTCCCTCGGGCGTGACGCATGGGAACGATTGCGTAGCAACCGTATGGCGCAAATCGGGGGCGTCTTGTTTGTCTCGATCACGCTGCTCTGCCTGCTCGGCCCGATACTGATCCCCTACTCGCATGAGACGACCCAGCTCGCCTACGGCGCACAGCCCCCCTCGGCTGCACACTGGTTTGGCACCGATGAACTAGGTCGTGACATACTTGTGCGAACACTGGTTGGAGGAAGAATTTCAATCGGCGTCGGCTTCGCCGCCACAGCCGTCGCACTCATCATCGGTGTGACTTACGGTATGATTGCAGGCTATTACGGCGGCCGGATCGAAGCCTTCATGATGCGCTTCGTCGATACGCTCTACGCCCTGCCCTTTACCATCATTGTCATTCTACTCACGGTGCTGATTGGTCGCAGCATCCTGCTCATTTTCCTCGCAATCGGTGCCGCCGAATGGCTGACCATGGCACGTATTGTTCGCGGGCAAAGCAAGGCTCTACGCCAACAGACATTTGTCGATGCCGCAATTGTAACCGGAGTGCCAACCTGCCGAATTCTGAGGTGTCACATCCTGCCCAACCTACTGAGTCCTGTTATTGTATTCACGACATTGACCATACCGGCCGTCATTCTTCTTGAGTCCGTTATCAGCTTTCTCGGGCTCGGCGTGCAACCACCCATGAGCTCGTGGGGCATCCTGATTAACGAGGGTGCTGTCAAACTTGATATCTATCCGTGGATGTTGCTGTTCCCCGCACTTTTCTTTTCACTCACAATTTTTGCTCTCAACTTTATAGGTGACGGCTTGAGGGATGCCCTCGACCCGAAAGACTCAGTAAAACACCCAGTGAAAGCCCAGTGAATTTCCAGACACTCAGTGAAGAACTGTGCCTCGAACAAGCTCATCATCTAAATTTTTGATGATCGTGTTGAGCTGTATCACGAGTTTTCGCATGGCAGGAGGAATCGCGGCACTCAAAAAGCTCAAAGAAACGAACCCCTACCCGCTCTTTGAGACACTCGGCGAGCAGATCAGGGATGCCTTGGTTGATGCGGCCAAGGAAAAAGGTTTGGCCCTTCAGGTCCCTCAGGTCGGCTCTATGTTTGCGCTCTTTTTCAGCGAAACGCCTGTTCGGAATTTTGAGGATGCCACAAGCAGCGAGACGGGACAATTCACCAAGCTGTTCAAATATTCCCTCTCCAACGGTGTCTACCTTCCCCCGTCGGCCTACGAGACCTGCTTCGTTTGCACCGCTCACGACGGTACAGATATTGAAAAGGCCGCCGAAGTCCTTTCGGCAGGGATCCGTGCTCTCTAGAGGGACTTAGGCTAGTTCCTCGAAGGCCTGCGTGCCGCCTTCGAGAAAGTAAAGTTGTTCGTGATAACGGGATAGCGCATCAGCAAGCATCGCACTGATAATCCCCTTTTCACAGACAAGCACCGTCCTCCCTGAGACCTGTTCAGGAAGGCCCGCTTCCAGCACTTGCTCCTCTGTCATGCGGATGGAATTCTGAACCAATGCCTCTCCTTCTTTGCGAAGATCGACTAGAGTCAGCGATTGGTGTATTGAGAGGGCTTGTTTTAGCTCGCTGGCCGAAAGTGCCCATGGTGATGAGGAGGCCGCCTCCGATGTGATCGGTTTGGGTTGAGAAATGCCAGCCATGCGGAATCGCTCCATCACAAGATCGGCCGAGTTAATCGAGACCACTTCGCCAACAGTTGGTCTCCCCGTGCCGGTAATGAGTTTGATTGCTTCCAAGGCTTGCAGGTTGCCCGTCAGGCTGGCGCTCGCACCCAACATCCCGGCCCCTGAGCAGGAAGGCGCAATTGAAGGGTCCGGATAGAGACTCTGAAAGGTCGCGCCACATGACGCCCAGAAAACGGTCATCTGAGAGGACTCTCGGTAGAGCGCCGCATGAATCCACGGACGACCCTGAGCCGCACAGACCGAATCAATTAGATAACGAACCTCGAGATCGTCTGTGGCATCGACCACAAGATCGCAGGACTCAATGAGCGTCCGGGCGTTAGTCTCCGCCAGCATCTCAGCCACAGCCAGCACGGAAATAAACGGATTCCGTTTCTCGATACTCGCGGCTGCGGAGTCTGCCTTATTTCGCCCGACCTCGGCATAGTCGTGGAGCCATTGCCGGGATAAATTTGACTTCGAGACTTGATCGCCATCGACCACCGTGATCTGCCCGACACCTGCGCCCGCGAGGCCCTGCAACACGGGGCACCCGAGCCCTCCTGCACCCACAACAAGAACACGAGCCGCTTTCAGCTTTCGTTGCCCGTCCAGACCGACACCTGGCAGCAAGATATGCCGTGCATAGTAGGCCAGCTCCTCACGACTGAGTGAGACCTCTTGGTAGCATTCTGCGATTCGTGCGTTGTAGGACATTCGGCTGCCTTTCAGTGCACAGAGATACGGGATTTCCGACAACGAAAAAGCGAGGCCGCCGTAGCGACCTCGCTCAAACCTAAACAATAACGCCTAAACCTAATATACGAAATTGAGCTCGAGGGTGAACATATCCTTATCAGCTCGACCAGACCAAGCTGGGTCAGGCGCAGTAAGACCACCATCGGATTCGTAACTTCCATACTTAGCTAGTATGTTGAAATACTTATTGATTTTGTATGAAGCGACAAAGTCGAGTTCTTCACCACCATCCCGACCAGGAGCCGAATCTTCAGCATCGAACCAGTGATAGATAACTTTAAAAGCAATGCCGTTACCCACAGGGATTTTGTAGCCCGCATAGACATACATATCCTCAAGTCCCTCCGCGAAACCTCCCAGAGGAAGCAGTGCATCGGCAAAACCATTGAACTTATGGACCGTCGCAAACGGTGTGCGGAAACTCGGCTCAAGAATCTCAAAGCCACCACCAAGGGTAAGGCCACTGAATGTCGCAGCCAGATCACCGGCAAAGTAACCGGCATCATAGTCCGCAAGCGGTGAACCGTCATTTTCCTGCTCTGCGATGCTAACAGAGTAAGCCAGCTTCACATCCTCAATCTTGTAGGAACCGGTGGCGCGCAGACCAATAGTCTGACTTGTTGTAGCAGCCGCATCTTCACCCTCGATATCATAATAGAAACCTGTAAGCTTAAATGAAGGAGCAAAAGCGTAGGATACATTCAGGCCCCATGTATCCGTTTTATTATGCGTTCCGCCCACAAGATGACGTTCATCGATAAAGAAGCCCTTCACGGAGACTTTATCAACACCAGTATAGTCGAAGGTAGCGGCATCAAAAACCTGGATATTTTGGCGCCATCCAACATGACCGATAAAACGTTGGTCATCAAGTGCGTAAATCTGGCGTCCTACCTTAACTTTACCATTGTCCGCGTCAGCATACTGCACCCAGAGTTGGTTTAGATCGGTGCCGTCACCGGCATCGTCAAGCGGGTGTATGTCTGCAGGATCACCACCGAGGCGCGTTAAAGTCTCGCCTTCAACCATCGCTGTGAATCCTTCGAAATTCGGCGTAGTGTAGCCATAGCGGACACGGAGCGAAGTTCCGTCGCGGTCAAGGGCTGGATTGCCATTATCCACGTCAAAAACCTCGTAGCGCACGCGGGAGTTGATCGAGAATTTGCCCGGAACCGCCTCGGAAAGCTTTGCTTTGGAGTCGTCGAGGGCGGACTCGATAGAATCGGCCAGAAGGCCGGTTGTGTTAACAGCCACGAGGGCTGCCATAGTAGTGAGTTTATATACTGTATTCATTTCTAGTTTGTTGTTGGAAAGAGTGCCTTTTCCCGAAATGTTTAGTAACACCATCTGTGCCAATTGTATTCATTTGAAACGAATTGAACATGAACCGTTTTCATAGTTCGATTGAATTTCTTTTGAACCATTCGAAGGCAGAAAAAACCGAAGCGTTCCCGCTTCGGTTTTGAAGATTAGTTCCCAAGTGGCTCAATAGACGTCGCGAAGGTAACGCTTCTCTTTCTTTAACGCCTCTACGTAGGCCTTGGCCTCGTCTTCAGACTTATTCCCCGCCAGTTCAACCGCTTTGTGGATGGCAGCATCGACGTCCTTCGCCATACGACTGGCATCCCCGCAGATGTAAATGCTGCCGCCCTCTTCCAGCCACTGGAAGAATTCATTGGCATGCTCAATGATACGGTTCTGCACATAGATCTTTTCTTGCTGGTCGCGAGAGAAGGCGGTATCGAGTTTCGTCAACAGGCCGGACTTCATCCACGAGTCGATTTGATCCTGATAGAGAAAATCAGTGGCCGCATGCTGGTCGCCGAAAAATAGCCAATTCTTCCCCTTCGCGCCGCGCGCTTCCCGTTCTTCAAGGAATGCTCGGAATGGTGCAATCCCGGTGCCCGGTCCGATCATGATCGCCGGCGCATCGTCATTCTCTGTGAGTCGGAAGGCCTTGTTTGCGTGCACGTAAATTCTCACCGGACGATCGAGCTTGTGCTCAGCAAGATAGGTAGAGCAAACACCCATGCGCTCGCGCCCATGCAGATCGTAAGTCACCTTTCCTACCGTCAAATGAACTTCGCCCGGGTGCGCCTTAGGGCTGGATGAGATTGAATAGAGACGCGGATTGAGACTCTTGAGCGGGGCCACGAGGTATTCGGTTGTTGGGAATTTCACCCCGAAATCGATGATCGGATCGACGAGCCCCCTACCGGAAAGATACTCTTCCCGCTTGGATTCATCAGAAACGATCGAATGCAGCTCCTCGTTTTTCGTCAAACGGGCGCATGCCAAAAGAAATGCTTCCGTGAGCACGCTCACATCGTAGTGGAAGCGAAGTGCCTCAAAAACAGGTAAATCGTCACCAGCCGGAACGGGTGCCGACTCCTCGGGCGCAAAGCCCGCCGCTTCGATAATCTCATCGACGAGTCGTGCATTATTTTCGGGATACACCCCCAGCGCATCACCGACTTCGTAATCGAGTCCCGAGTCTTCGAGGGAAATCTCAACATGGTGTGTCACCTTCGACGAGCCTTCCTTGTTTAGATTCTCTGTCTTGAGTAATGTAGCGGGAAATGGGTTCTTCTTGTGAAACTCCGGCTCATTACTGTCGCCTTCAGACTCAACGACGGCTGCTGCGCTCGAACCGGCTTCGCCCAATACTCCTTGGACAGCCCCGAGCCACTCAGAAAAAGCATCATCCGGATCACCATCCGCTTCGACCATTGGCGCAAAACGTTGTGCGCCGAGAGCCTCCAGTCGCGCATCGAACTCCTTGCTGCATTGACAGAAATCCGGATAAGACGAATCGCCCAGGCCCATCACGGAAAAGCGGGTTGCCTTTAGTTTCGGAGCTCCGTCGCTCATCAAGGCCGCATGGAGTGATTGAGCATTATCGGGCGGCTCTCCTTCACCGTAAGTGCTCGTAATAATCAATAGGTTCTCCACGGCCTGGAGTTCTTCCGCCGAGATATCGCCCATATCCACGATGGTCGGTTCGCAATTCGAGGCCTTGAGTTGCTTGGCCGCTTTTTTACTGAGTGTCTCTGCGGTTCCCGTCTGCGAGCCGAAAAGAATCGTAACCGGAGTGGCAGCAACGGGCGCGGAGTTGTCCGCGTTGCCATCGGACGAGTAAAGCCCCGCAAGGTATCCGTTCAGCCATGCGCGTTGATCTTCGCTGAAGGGTGCGCTATCTGGAATATATGGTGCGTTTGTCATAGAATGATTCTCTAAAATTGATGAAATTGTTTGCTCTAGGCCTTCTCAATTTTGACGGCGCAGGCTTTGTAAGAAGGCTCCTTGGAATACGGATCGAAGGCATCCAGCGTGAGTTGATTCGTTTCCGGGTAATGCATCGGCATGAAGACCTGACCCTCCTGCAAGCTCCCAAGCACAACCGCCTTGACCCTGGCGGTTCCGCGTCTCGAACGAACAAAAACCAAATCTTCGGGCTTGATACCGAGGCGTTCCGCATCAACTGGGCTAATCTCTACATACGGGGATTTGGGATAGAGCTTCTGCAGGACGTCCGATTTTCTCGTACGGGTACCCGTGTGCCACTGCGAGGAAGTGCCCCGGCCTGTTAAAAGAATGAAGGGATAGGATTCATCCGGAGGCTCGGGCATGCTCCGCGGTTCTTCAAAGACAAATCGCGCCCTCCCGTCCGCATGATAGAATTCCCCATCCTCGAAGAGACGACGTTCCTTCGCCAATTCGTACTCTCCACTCTTTACTTTCACTCCAAGCGAAGCTGGAAAGGGCCATTGCACCCCACCGCTTTGATCGAGGAAATCATAGCCTTCCACAGCCGTGAAATCACAGGGGCGACCTTTACTGAGTCGCGCAAGAATATGGAAAACCGCCTCAGGCGACGACCATTCCTCGAACAAATCGGCGCAGCCCCAATAGTGCGCGATCAAGCGGAAGATATTGAAATCAGAGAGCGCCTGGCCGGGCGCTTTTCGGACTTTGCGGGTCAGTCCTAAACGACGCTCCGAATTAATAAAGACGCCATCTTTTTCACCCCAACCAGCCGCAGGCAAAACAAGGTCGGCAATCTGCGCTGTGTCCGTGTTGCCATACATATCCTGCACAACGAAGAAATCGAGCTTCTCACGAATCCTCCTAAATTTTTTCTGGTTGATCCATGAATGCCCTGCATTCGTGGCGACCATCCAGAGCGCCTTGATCTCCCCACGGTCAATTGCCTCGATGATCTCGTTGTAAGCATAGCTGTTTTCAGTAGGGAAACGCTCAACCGGGATATTGAGAATATCCGCAACCTCCTGGCGGTCTTTCGCTGACGTGAACTCGCGCAGCGCAGGAAGGCTCGTGGTGAAGCTGAACTGACGGGAACCCATCGCATTACACTGACCCGTAATCGAATTCGCACCCGTCCCAGGCTTTCCGATGTTTCCAGTCATCAAAGCGAGGTTGATCAACGACTGGGCCAGACGAACTCCCTCATAGCTCTGATTAACCCCCATCGTCCACCAGAAGGAGACTCGTTTGCCTGATCCAATCAGTCGGGCGATGCGATCAATCTCAGAAGCATCGATACCGCTCAGCTCAGATGCGCGATCGATATTGTGCGACTTAAGAAATGCCCTGAAGGCCTCAAAATCGTTGGTGTGCGAGGCGATGAAATCCTTGTCGATCAAATCCAGCTCGATCAGACGAGCCGCGATCCCGTAAAAAAGCGTGAGATCAGACTTGGGCGCAATCGGCAGATGCGTGGTGGCCGCCATCGCGGTTTCGGTCTTTCGCGGGTCCACCACGATGATCTCCGGGTTCCTCTTATTGAGCATCACACGCTGCCACATGATCGGGTGTGCGATGCAGGGGTTGGCGCCAACAAACACGAGAACATCCGATTCCTCAAAATCCTTGTAGGAAAATGGCGGCGCATCGTAGCCGAAGGATTGCTTATAAGCCACAACCGCGGTCGCCATGCACTGGCGTGTGTTCCCATCGCCATGAAGCATGCCCATGCCAAGTTTTGCCAGCGCACCAAGGAAGGCCATTTCCTCGGTTACAATCTGACCCGTGCTTAGAAACGCACCCGCACCACTACCGTGCTCGTTCAGAGTGAGCTTGAAGTTGCGCACGAATGCATCCATTGCCACCTCCCAGGACACAGGCTCCAACTCACCATACTCATTACGAAGTAAAGGTGTGGTCGCCCGATCCTTTGCCTTCAGAGGCGTCAATGATTCCCAGCCCTTCGGGCAAGCCATTCCGATATTAACGGGATAGCTTGTCTGCGCGCTCAAATTTACCGCTTCACCATCCTTTAAGTGCACCTTGAGTGAGCAGCCCGTTCCGCAGAAACCACAGATACTGTTCACGGTCGCATCCGGTTTCACGGATTTCGGCAGCCGTCCCAACCCATGCGACGCCGGATCCTGGACGAGGCGTTCGGTCAGCACACCGTCATGAGCGCGAATACGCATCTGATCCTTGGCTATCTCAAGTAGGCTCATTAGTAGACACCTCCCGGCATCTTTGGAGCAGCGACAGCTTTAAAGAACAACGTACGCTCGAGTAGTTCAGACAGGAGCAGGGCTGCAGACACGATGGCCGCCATGATCCAGTTCATAGGTTGCAGGATTAAGGTACTCGTAAGGAGCAATACAATCGCCGCCAGGATGAAACGACTGATCACGAGCAATCGCAGCGGATACAGTTGGAGCATGGCTGACTTGCGTGCCGGCGACATTCCCCGTTCATTCCAATTGGTGAGCGTGGCACCTTCCAAAACGAGTTTCAGCATCAGACCCACGGCCATCAGGAACATCGCCCAGGTCGGAGATGCCCCATTGAACGTCGCCACGAGAAAATATGCCGATGCAGAAAGACAGAGCGCACTGCCGAAGAACTTCGCTCCTCCAAGCCGAAGATTCCAGAACGGGCGCTGGGTGTCGTGATAGATCATAACAGAGGTGACCAAACCCCCAACGCCGAGGACCGCGGCAGAGATCGCCGAAAAGGTGGCAATACCCAAGGGAATTACTTCAAGGAAAGCCGAGAGCGTGTAAACCGCCGCCGCCATCGAGAACATCCCGAACACTACAATCTCCCTGCTTAACCACGAACGTTTCAAGCCAAGGAAGGCACGCCACGCACCAAGTGGACGTCCCAAATGTGAAGTCGAGGCGCCGAGCCCTAGAACCATCGCCAAAAATGCTATGACTCTTGTGCCGACCGATGTCGCGGACTCCGGATCGATCATGGAGAAAAGATACAAACCGACGGACAATTGAGTCAGTATGAGCATAAAGACCAGGGGGAAGTGAGCGTGCTCTGGGCGGAGCGCACGCAAGTCGGCCGCCTCCACATTTTTCGGTATCGTCTTCTCGGTCACATATTGAGTGGTCGGTATCGTATAGCCCGGTTCGGGTGCTGCCGGAAGAAAGCCCTTTCCGCCAACTGCCAGTTCACTGACCGCAGCCGTATTCACGATAGTAATACTAATTGCCTCCGTTGGGCAGGCTTGAGCGCAGGCGGGAGCTTCTCCATCCGCTAAGCGGCTATGGCACATGTCGCATTTGCGAACAATGCCCAAGCTCTTCGAGTACTTGGGAACATCGTAAGGGCACTTAAGGGCGCAATATTGGCAACCGATGCACTGGTCATCCAAATGACGGACAATCCCGCTATCCTCATCCTTCTCGTACGCCAGGACAGGGCAGCCATTCAGACATCCCGGATCGGCACAGTGGTGGCAGGCTGTGGTAATCGTCTGGGTATATGAAGCCCCCGAAAAATCCACTCCATGAATGGTGCCGACATCCCGCCATGTCTCGTTCTCGTCGAGCCCGTTCAAACTGTGGCAGGCTGATACGCATGCCTTGCAGCCCGTACACTTGTCCAGGTCGACTTTAAAGGCATATTGCTCGCCCTCGCCCGGTTTTGAAAGCGGCAGCAATCGTTTGTAAAACTGCGCCTGCTCGGGCTCAACGAGACCAGCGTCGTGCTCTTCGGAAAAGAGTCCAACCGGAGTCCGGAGGGTCCCTTGTTCCTTCAAAAGAATCTCCAGGGGAGAATCTTCGACTGTGAGCGTAGAGGACACGATGATGTTTGTTAGTTGCGCACTCTACGCAGCCACAGAGAAAAGACTCTTCAATTCGTCGGCACTGTGCCGACGGGTGAATTGCCAGAAAGTTTCCTTTTCTTGGCGTTGCGCGAGGTAAGTATTCAAGACCCGGAGAATCAGGGGCTTGAGTTCCTCAAAAGCTGTGCCGGGAAAGATCTCGCGGGCGATGGCCTGTTGATCGTCCACACCTCCGCCAAGAACGACCGCGTAACCCTCCACGCTCTCTTCCCCCACCTTGACCTTGGCACCGATCAAGCCAATATCGCCGATGTAGTGTTGTGCGCAGGAGTGATGGCACCCGGTGAGATGAATATTGATCGGTTGATCTAATTCGATTTCAGATTCTAGGAACTTGGTGAGCTGGAGTGCGTGGCTCTTCGTGTTGCTGGCTGCATACTTGCAGCCGACATTACCGGTGCAAGCAACAAGACCGCCCGAGATCGTCGTATTCTTGTAGTGGAAACCAGCCGCAGTGATCGCCTTTTTCACCGAATCGAGATCTGCGTCCCTAATTCCGGGAATGATCAGATTCTGCCAAGCAGTCAGGCGAATATCTCCGCGTCCATACTTCGAGGCAATGGCGGCGATGGCGCGCATTTGATCCGGCAGCATCCGCCCCACAGGAATAACGACGCCAACATAGTTTAGGCCTTCTTCACGCTCATTGTAGACACCCACGTGGCCATGCTTGTAGACCGGCATTCGGGGTTCACAATTTTCAAGCGCGAGACGCGTCGGCTCAAACGCAAGTTTCTTACTCGTCTCTTCGAGGAATTTCTCAACACCCCAATTATCTACCAAGTATTTCAGACGTGCCTTTTTCCGGTTCGTGCGGTCGCCGTTCTCGATGAAGACGCGGATCATGGCTGCAGCGAGAGGTACGGCCTGATCCGGTTTGATCAGAAGTCCACAATCGGAGGCGAACTGCTTATGCCCCGTGATCCCGCAGAGTTGAACTCTGAAGTAAACTCCTGGCTCCACCACCTGCCCTTCCCCCACCCGCACGGCATAAAAGGCGATGTCGTTCGTATCGGCACAAACAGAGACGCGGCCACCGTTATCAAAGGAGATATTGAACTTACGTGGCAGACCGTAGAGGTCGCGGTTGTTTAAAATATAATGGTGCATGGATTTTGCATAAGGCAGCACATCGAGCACTTCATCAGGATCGAAGCCACTAGTCGGGCTCGCCGTAACATTCCGAAGGTTGTCTGCGCCAGAGCCCTTTGAGGTAAGTCCGAGCTCATCCAGTTTGATTAGTGTCGACACCGTGTCGCCTGGCATGATCTCCCGCACCTGGAAGTTGCCACGCGTCGTGATGTCGGCATAGCCGCCACCCCAGTCTTCCGCGATCTCCGCGAGACCCACCATTTGATGCGCCTTTAGCGCGCAACCAGCGATACGACATCGTAACATGAGCGAGTCCTGCGCGGGTTTCACATGAAAAAGCCCGTAGAACTTATACCGAAAAAGGTCCCCACCCTGCGGGAATTGACCGATCTCCGAGTCCTTGACGATGGTGTCCCATACATCGAGACCGTTCTGCTCGTGCTTGATCTGCTCTTCTTTGCAGAGCTCATCAACGGGTGTTCCGTAGACTGTCTCCTCAACCGCCTCGGCCGGATCCCCGGTGAACTGACCCGCGGTGTTTTGGCCAAGAAAGGGCATCTGCGGACGCTGGTTGACGCCTGCGAAAAAACCCTCGAGATACTGCTTCTGGGTCGTGCTGAAAGATTCGGACATGAAAGCCTCCTTGCAAATCTAGCTAGCCTTGCGAACTGGCTCTTTTTCCTCCGTTTTGGAAGCCTTGAGCATACGACGTTCTTCCTTCTCAGCCTCGCACTCATCAAGGAAGGCAAGAAGGCGACGGCGATATTCGTAGAACTGATCGGTTTCCACTATGGCCGCGCGATCACGGGGCCTTTCAAACTCGATTTCCATGACCTCACCGACTTTTGCATGCGGACCGTTCGTCATCATGCAAATCCGGTCCGACATATAGACGGCTTCATCAGGATCGTGAGTGATGATCATCGTGGTAATCTTTTCCTTATCAAGAATGCGAAGGATCACATCCTGGAGCTCCATCCGCGTGAGCGAGTCGAGGCGGCCGAGTGGCTCGTCGAGAAGCAGCATACGCGGCTTCAGCGCGATGGCTCGGGCGATACCCACTCGCTGCTGCATTCCACCCGACATCTCACGCGGGTATTTATACATGGAGTCCTTGAGGCCCACCATGCTGAGTGCGGCTTCAACCATCTCCGTACGCTCTGCCTTGGAGACGTGCGGGTAGCTGACCTTCACACCGATCATGACATTGCCGAAAGCGGTCATCCATGGGAGCAAACAGGGTGCTTGAAAAACAACCGCACGATCCGGGCCCGGGCCATCAATCTCTTTGCCTGCAACAATGATGCCGCCAGCTGAGATTGGGATGAGGCCGGCGATCATATTGAGCACAGTGGACTTACCACAGCCGGAGTGGCCGATAATCGAGACGACATCACCCTGCGGGACTTTGAGATTAAAGCCGTCGACGACCTTTATCTCATCTCCGAATGGGTTCGGGTAAGCTTTAACAAGATCGGAAATATCTACGTAGCGTTCACTTAACATTTTTCTATCCGGTTTTTATTTACTTAAAAAAGGTGACGGTCGGGTTCATTACGTCAGCGACCTTCCGACGCCGCCGGCCGCGTGCCGGTCCGACTGGTAGGCTTGTGAAATCAAGCGGCATCATGTCGGGCAGGTCGGCGACCGCTTCATGGGCACTAAGCGCTTTAGTCTCTTCGTTGAGTGTAACCATGTATTTTGAGATGTCATTACGAAGTCGGCGGAACTCCTGATTGGTGTTGAGCGTAGTGCGGTTACGCGGGCGCTCGAGGTTAACCGGGAACGGTTCGTCAAGCGTGGCGGATGGACCCATCGTAAGAGGCACGATTTGGTCGGCCATAAGAACGGCTTCGTCCACGTCATTGGTAATCATGACGATCGTCCGTTTATCGTTTTCCCAAATGTTGATAATCTCGTCCTGAATTTCAGCGCGTGTGAGGGCATCGAGTGCTGACAGCGGTTCGTCGAGCAGGAGAATCTCCGGCTGCATGGCCAGTGTCCGCGCAAGTGAGGCACGTTGGCGCATCCCCCCGGAGAGTTCGGACGGCTTTTTACCAAGTGCGGGCGAGAGCTTCACCATCGCCACATACTTCTCAACATGCTCCTTGAGTTCGGCCCTAGAGAATTTAGGGAAAACCTGCTGCACAGCCAGTGCAACATTCTCGAACACCGTCAGCCAAGGCAGAAGCGAGTAATTCTGGAACATGATTCCAAGCCGTGGAGACGGCTCCTTAATCACCTCACCATGAATACGAATCTCGCCCTTGTCCGGAGAGAGCAATCCCGCAAGCATCGAGATCAACGTCGACTTCCCTGCACCTGAAAAGCCCACCACAGCGATAAATTCGTTCTCTTCGACCGAGAGGTTAATATCCGTGAGCACCTCATAGCGGTTGTCATGCGGACCGAAGCCGATGGACGCGTTGTCGATTTCTAAATAAGCCATAATTCTAAGAAGTTATAAGTTAGAATCTAGAAGTTAGGCTATAGAGAGGTTCCGCCGCCGTCGAAGGCGACGAAGCGCTGCAGAACAATCATCATACGGTCGAGCAGGAAGCCGATGATCCCAACGACGAAGCAGGCGTAGAGAATATTGGCGAAGGAGAAGGACGAACCGTTCTGGTATTCATCCCAAACAAACTTACCGAGACCGTCGGAGGACGACAGCGCCTCCGCAGCAATCAACACCATCCAGCCCACACCGAGCGAGATACGCAAACCGGCGAAAACCAGAGGAAGCGCCGAAGGGATGATGATCTTGGTCAGCCGATCCCAGAAGCCGAGACGGAGGACGCGAGCGACATTAATATGATCCTTGTCAATGGAGGATACGCCGAGAGCGGTGTTCACCAGCGCTGGCCATACCGCGCACATGGCAACCGTGCATGCAGAGAAGACAAGTGCCGGATTGATTCCGAGACCCCCGAAAAAAGGCAGACTGTTAAAAAAGAGAAAGAAAGGATGTGACTCCGGATCCGGGAAAAAGGCACCCACGATGATCTGGAAGATAAGGAGCCAAACCACAGGCGAGACTGGTTTGAAAACCGATATAATTGGAGTGAGACAGGCCATCGCGATGCGATTGAGTCCGCAGAGGACTCCGATTGGAATCGCGATAAAAGCCGCCATGAAAAAGCCTACGAAAACAGTGAATAGACTGCGCTTGATCTGCAGGTAGACGGTCATCGCAGAAGCATACTGCTGCTCTTCGAGGCGTGCGATCGAGTCTTCGGTCCGCACAACCTTCTTGGCTTCGAGCAGTGCCTTCTTCGCAGTGGTTGCAGTGGCGAGATTTTCCTCAGTTTCAGCCAGCTTGATCTTTGTTTCCTCGACCTTAACACTGCGGTTGGCATCGGAAAGAAAATCCACGCGCTTCTTCAGGAACTGGATCTCATCGGCCACGGCATTCACCTCAAGGCGGGCGATCTCCATAGGCTTGAACTTCTCGGACCGGATGTCGTCAATCTGGTCCTTGATCACCGACTCAGCGGCGCGCTCGGCATCCTTGGCATCACCGTCCTCACGGATGACAGCGACGAGAAAAGCGGAGTCGGACTCGCCTGTCTCGACTTCGGTGGCAATCGCGCTGATAGACTCCTTGCGGGCATCGGAAGCGGCGCGGTTGAACGCCTTCAAATCATCCAGTTCGGCCTGCAGCGGAGCGAGGCGTTCATTGAGCTGTGCCTCGTAAGCGGCCTCCTGTTCCTTCAGGTTCGCGCTCAACTCGGCAAGAATGATCTCATTCTCTGCAATCATCGCTTCGACCTCTACGAGCGCTTGGATACGCTCCTCATCGACCAACAGAAAGTCGGATTCCTTAGTCTTTTCGCGGGCAGCGAAGGTGTGATTGATCTTTGCCGCACTGGCGACCACGTCGGGCGTCGGCACCTCACCGGACTTCGTCTTGTGGTTCGGCGCGACCGTCCACCAAGCCCAAAGGCAGAAGCACAGGAAGATGAGAGGCGTAACGAAATACTTCATTATCGCCTCGACCTGCTTCTTTGGTTCTTCGCCAAAGGCAAGGCGCACCATCGGGTCGAAAACGGTGAAGCCGGTCACATCTAGGAATTTAAGGATCTTATACTTGATCGCGTCTGCTGTTTTTTCAGCCATGGTAGATTCGTGTTTGTTAAAAATTAGGTCTGTCACCCGAAAAGCCCCCTTCCCGTCGGGAAGGAGGCTGGTTAGTGGTTGGATAGAAAATCCTTTTACTCGGCAGCAGCCTGGACGAAGTCCTTGTTGCCGATCGCGTGGGAGTTCAGGTAACCGATCGGATCACGGCCGTCGTAGGCGATCCCGTCGATGAACTCTTCCGTGGCCGGCTTGTAGCCATCGGTGTCCCAGGGAACATCCGCCTCTTCGATGTAACCTTCCTCAAGAAGGTGCTCGGCGGCAGCCAGATAGACATCAGGAAGGTAAACCTCCTTGGCTGTTTCGTGGTACCACTCGGCAGGCTTCGGCTCTGTGATCTGTCCCCAGCGGCGCATTTGAGTCAGGAACCAAATGCCGTCGGAATACCACGGGTAGGTAGAGTGATACTTGAAGAAGACGTTGAAGTCAGGCATCTCTCGCTTGTCGCTCTTCTGGAAATAGAAGAAACCAGTCATCGAGTTTTTCAGCACATCGTAGTCCGCACCCACGTAGTTCTTTTGGGAGAGAATACGACAGGCTTCCTCACGATTGACAAGATTGCCCGCTTCATCTGTTGCATCGAGCCACTTGCCGGCACGAATCAAGGCCTTTGTGACTGCAATGTGAGTGTTCGGGTTCTCACCCGCCCACTTCTTGGTCACACCGAAGACTTTCTCCGGATTATTCTTCCAGATATCGTAGTTGGTCGTAACGGGAACACCGATACCCTTGGCCACGGCTTGCTGATTCCATGGCTCGCCCACACAATAGGCAACGTTCTTGCCAGACTCGAGAGTTGCTGGCATCTGAGGCGGTGGTGTGGTGGAAAGCTCAATGTCACCACCGGTGAAACCCTTGATATCTGTGGACGTATACATGCCTGGGTGGATACCTGCAGCTGCGAGCCAGTAGCGGATCTCGTAATTGTGCGTGGATACCGGAAACACCATGCCCATGGGAAGAAGCTTACCCTCGTCCTTGGCCTCTTCGACGATTGGTTTCAACGCATCCGCTGTGATTGGGTGCGCCGGCGTATCGGTGTCCAACTCAGGGTCGTTTTCCTGCATCTTCTTCCAAATGTCGTTGGAAACGGTGATGCCATTGCCATTCAGGTCCAGCGTGTAGGCGGTCACGATATGCGCCTTCGTGCCAAAACCGATTGTCGCAGCGATTGGTTGGCCAGAGAGCATGTGAGCACCGTCGAGTTCGCCATTAATAACATTATCGAGGAGCTGTTTCCAGTTCGGCTGTGCGATGACTTCCACCTGAAGACCTTCGTCTTCGAAGAAGCCCTTTTCCTTGGCGATAACGATCGGAGCGCAGTCAGTCAGCTTAATGAAGCCAAACTTGAGCGTGTCTTTTTCAACGTCGAGAAGCTCGGCATTGAGCGACGTGGCGGATACGGCGAGCGTAGCCACGGTTAGTGCTAGGGTGATGTTTTTAATCATATTATTTTCTGGTAGTTGTCTATTAGATCACGGCAGGAACGTTTGCCTGGTCGTAAATTGAACTGCGATACACGTTTGTAATGGAGCGCTTGAAGACGGTCTCGTAGCCAACATCGGGCATGTAACGGCGAAGGTCTTCGTAAATATGCTTGGCCCAGTCGGCATCAGGTCGGTTCACCTCATCCCCACTAAATCGGATAAAGGCGCCTTCAATCACGCGGCCGTCCCCCATGGGAAATGAACCCGAAAGAGCGTTTGCGAGCGTTTTACGGCTGCAGTTCAGATATTCGGGTGCGGCCAAAATGTTGAGAACTTCGTCCCGTCGGTCTGGTGTGTCACAGATGACACAGGCCTCCTTCAAAACCTCGATCATCTGGACATACTCGGGGCCCCGGTAGGAATAAAAGCGCTCCGTCGCAGCGAGCACTTTCTCCGGATACCCTTCCGCGATTTCGGTGCTGGTGGCAACAACCCATCCCAGCCCCTCTTCAACTGCGGATGAATTCCAAGGCTCGCCGACACAAAATCCGTCAATATTCTCAGCCGCGAGGTTTCGAACCATCTGCTCCGGCGGGAGCACAGAAATAATCACGTCCTCATGCGGACGGATGCCGTGTTCCTCGAGCCAGCGGCATAGAATGAAGTGATGGGAGGAAGCATGGGAAACGACACCAAAAACAAGCTTTCTCGGCCGGAAGCCGCTCTTGATATATCGGCGAAGGCCATTGCCATCTTCAATGCCCTCCTCTCTAAGCTTCATCGAAAGTGTGATCGCGTTCCCGTTACAGTTAAGGACCATTCCAGTGATCAACTGGGTCTGGGCCACGTTGATTCCCATCTGCATGACGAGAGGCATGGGGCTCAGCGCTTGAGCCACATCGAGCGCCCCGAACGCAAGCTTGTCGCGAATCGTAGCCCAACCCACTTCTCGGGAAAGTTCTACGTGAAGACCCGCGTCGCGGAACATGCCCAACTTGTCAGCGATGATCAGCGGGGCCGCGTCGAGCAGACGCACGTATCCAAGACGGACCAGTGTCCCTTGTCGTGTTTGAGTTACGTTGTCTGTGCTGCGTCGCGCCATCGCGTGCCAATTTAGCATTGACCATACCCATCTCCCAAATAAACGAAATAAATGTAGTAATGAATTGAATGAATTTCCCTCATGCTTGAAACAATCGATAGCCGTCAACTCCTCGCCTTCTGCACGCTTGTCCAGACTGGGAGTTTCACTGAAACCGCAAAAATCCTGAGCCTTACTCAGTCAGCGATTAGTCATTCCGTAAAAAATTTGGAGACCGATTTGCGCTGCCAATTGGTCACGCGAACGGGGCGAAAAATCAACATCACAGAAGACGGCGAGGAACTCTATAAAGATGCACAAAACATTCTTAATCAGATGCAAGGGGTACGGCTCCGGATCCAGGACCGGGCCAATTGGGGGCGCGGGCGCCTGCGCATAGGAGCGAGTACAACAGCCTGCCAGCACATACTTCCTAACGTCCTTCGGGAGTTCAATGAGTGCTTCCCTGACTGCATCCTCACGATCACCCCTGCAGACACCCATGAACTGCTCGAAATGACCCGTAAACACGAGATCGACTTGGCGATTATTGTCGCGCCGGATGGGTTGAACGACGTGGAGGTAAAGCCACTTTTTTCCGATGAGCTTATTCTAGTGAGCTCACCGATTCACGAATTTGCACAAATTGGCACGGCAAAAATGAACAAAATTGCTCAGGAGCGCATGGTTTTATACAATAAAGGCAGTTACACCTTTGATCAAATCGAGCATTTTTTCCGGCAGAAGAAGCTACTCCTCGAGAACTACATCGAACTGGGGAGTATGGAGGCGATCAAAGAGCTGGTTAAGATCAACTACGGAGTCAGCTTCCTCGCATCCTGGATCGTCGAAAACGAAATCAACGCCGGCAGTCTGGTGCATATTCCTACAGGGCGCCGAAAGATCACCCGCACCTGGGGAATTTCTTACGCAAAAGACAAGAAGCTCTCGATCACAGAAGAGACGTTTCTCGGGATATGTGAATCCGTGGCCAGCACCATGCGACCGGCACTGGCTAAGGAGAAGCCGAAGCCGACGAAAAAGAAAACGTCCTGATTTAGCCCCCAATATAGGACATCTCCACCTTTTCACCAGTAGAACCCGTTTCCGAGCGGAGCTCGGAATAGCGGTCTTCACGCTGCCCCCAGAAGCCCGCCAGAGTATCCAAAAGATTCCCGGCGCGGTAGTCGGGTGCTCGAAGAATCGACTTCAAGTCGATTCCCTTGCTCGCAAAGAGACAGGTATACAGTTGGCCGTCGGCTGAGATGCGTGCCCGTGTGCAGGAACCGCAGAAGGCTTGGGTCACCGAAGTAATTAATCCGAATTCGGCAGAGCCGTCCAGATAGCGATACCGTTTGGCGACTTCGTTACTGGAGGAGACATCGACCGGTTCGAAATCCAGTTCAGATCCGACCGTCTCCAGGATTTCAGTTCCACGAACTACTTCATCCATTTTCCAATCGTTGTGATTCCCGACATCCATAAACTCAATAAAGCGTAAGTTCACGCCCCGGTCTTTGAAGTAACGTGCCATCGGGAGAATTTCGCCGCGATTCACACTTCTTTGAACCACCATATTCACCTTAACTTGAAAACCCGCATCCAGGGCCGCATCAATTCCTGCGATCACCGATTTGGGCTTTACGCCGAGCCCGTTCATTCTACCTGCAATCTCCGGATCCAGCGCATCCAAGCTCACTGTAATCCGGTCTAAGCCCGCTTCTTTCAGTTCGGAAACCCGCTCAGCGAGACGCAGCCCGTTCGTGGTAAGAGCAATATCCTCGATCTTATGAAGGTGCTTCAGTCCGTGGATATATTTATTCAGACCGGGCCTCAGCAGCGGCTCGCCTCCGGTCAAACGAATCTTCCTAACTCCCAGTTGAACGAAGGCGGCGACTAAATCGTACAGCTCACCGAAGCGCAGCCATTCGTTTTTCTTCAGGAAGACATAGTCTTTACCAAAGACCTCTTTTGGCATACAGTATGTGCAACGCAGATTACAGCGATCCGTGAGTGATATTCGCAAATCGGTGAGGCGGCGCCCTCTCTTATCCTTGACCATCGACGCATAACAAACCCATTAATTCCAAGCTTGCACGTAAATTCAGAATGAAATCGCTGATTACACCGGAAGACGCACGACGCTTGATTCAAGAGAACCTGAACAAGATGCCTCAGGTTCTTTGTCCACTCGATAAATGTGCCGGGCGTATCTTACGCCAGCAGGTTCTTTCCGACCGCCCTTTTCCACCTTTCAACCGCTCGATGATGGATGGTTATGCCATTCGTGCTTCGGATATCGATGGAAATGCTCTCTTCAACATTGTTGCCGAGTGTTCGGCAGGTGACCCGCAGATCACTCTGGATAGCAGGCCACTCTCCTGCGCCGAGATTATGACGGGGGCCATCCTGCCCGAAAACGCAGATTGCGTGGTCCCCTATGAGACCACAACGCGACCGCACACTACGCAAATGCAGCTCAAGTCCCCTACGGAGCACGCCGCAGGTGATTGCATCCACAAACTCGGAAGCGATCGTGCGGCGGATGCCATCCTTCTGGACGAAGGCGCGACCATCGGCGCAAGGGAAACCGCAATTGCCGCAAGCTGTGGCTACGCGGACCTTCTTGTTTCCCGAAAACCGGCCCTTGCCGTAGTGAGCACGGGTGATGAACTCATCAACATCTGCGATGAACCGGAACCCCACCAAATACGCCGCTCGAATCATTTGATGATCGATACCGCGCTCGAACGGATCGGGCTGAACGTCCGGGAATTTGTGCACCTTAAAGATGATTGTGCGCAGAGTATTAACGAGTTGAAGCTGCTGCTCGAGAACAACGACGTGATCATCATCAGCGGAGGTATCTCCATGGGAAAGAAGGATTTTATCCCTGAGGCCCTGCAGGAGCTTGGGTTTACCTGTCATTTTCATGGAGTTGCGCAAAAGCCGGGCAAGCCTTTCGGCTTCTGGACGAACGAGGACTCCGCGGTTTTTGCACTTCCCGGAAATCCTCTCTCCAGTCTCTCCTGCCTCCACCACTATGTGATCCCCTCGCTCTTCGACGCCTCGGGGAAGACGGCGAACTGCCCGGCGGTCGAACTTACACTTCGCACCGATGCCAAAACGCGTGACGATATGACCGTCTTACTTCCGGTGAAAAAGTCACCGGGGAACCTCATTTCACCTCAATTGGTCAATAATTCAGGTGATCTTGTTGGAATTCTGGAGAGTGATGGTTATATCGTTCTTCCACCGAGGGATGAAAAGAGCTATCCTGCTGGCAGCCAATTCGAATTCTTCCCCTGGTATTAGATGACACTGATTTATGGAGTTTAGCCATATCGACAAAAACGAGCGACCGACAATGGTCGATGTTTCGGCCAAAGAAGCGACCGACCGCACAGCCACGGCGGAGTCCTTCGTATTCCTCGGCGAGGAGATTATGCGGACACTCACGGAGGCCAGTTGGCATTCGAAGAAAGGACCGATCCTCGATACCGCGATTGTCGCAGGCACGATGGCTGCGAAGAAGACATCCGAATTGATCCCGTTCTGCCACCCATTGAATCTCAAGTCGGTTAAGATTGAGATCCAGCCTGTGGATGAAGCGCGTTTGCGGGTGGAAGCACGCGTGAAGGTGCTCGACCAAACGGGCGTCGAGATGGAGGCGCTCACAGCGAGCAGCGTCGCCGCACTCACGATCTACGATATGTGTAAGGCCGCTTCAAAAGGAATCGTCATTGAATGCACGCGGCTCGTTGAGAAAACGGGTGGAAAGTCGGGTTATAAGCGTTCATGAGCGAAGCGGAGATCTATGGCCTCGTTCTGGCCGGTGGCAAAAGTACTCGCATGGGACGGGACAAAGCGCTCCTTTCCTACGATGGTGAGCAAACCCAACTCGAGAAAACATCCGCACTGCTGCAATCGGTTTGCTCCCGTGTTTTGGTGTCTCAGCGAAGAAGCCAGGCATTCCCCCTACCGGCGGGCACGGAGGTCATTCACGACTGTATGGATCAGGTAAAGGGACCGCTCTGTGGCATTTTGTCTGCGATGCACGCTCACCCGGAGGTGCATTGGCTGGTTCTGGCCTGTGATCTGCCTAGGATTGAAGTCACAACGCTCAAAAAGCTCTGTGATGCCTTCCGCGGGAGCGCACCATCACTTACGGCCTACCGGAGTAGTCACAATGGTCTCCCCGAGCCACTTTGTGCGGTTTATCCCGCAGGTTCCGATGCTGAACTACTCACACTTTCGAAAGAGATCGGCAAAAGTTGCCCCCGCAAGCTGCTTATTCTCAAAGAAGCGACTCTGATTGATCAGGATGACCCTTCCAGTCTCGATAATATCAACACCGCCGCTGAATTCGAAGCCACATTCAAACAATGAAGATTAACATATTGTATTTTGCACAACTGGGCGACCTAGCCGGCCATAGAAGTGAGATCGTTCAGCTCGATGATCCTTGCCCCAAGAAGCTCTATGGAAGCCTAAGAGAACAATACGGATTTCCCCACGAGTTCACCCAGATTCAAGTGGCCATTAATCATGAGTTGAGCGCTCACGAGACCGAACTTCAGGACGGCGACTCAATCGCTTTCCTTCCTCCAATGACAGGCGGCTGATATGCACTTTGCACTGACCGAGCAAACCATCAAGCCGACCGAGCTTCGGGCACGTCTCCTCTCATCAAGTGCGGGTGCCTACAATAGCTATGAAGGCTGGGTGCGTGACTACAACGAAGGCAAACCTGTTCAGGAATTGCACTACAGCGGTTATGCCGAATTGGCGCCTTCTGTTGCTCAAGCGATACTAGACGAATCAAAAGCAAAGTTCCATATCGAGGATGCCGCCATCTTTCATCGTGTCGGTAATCTCGGAGTCGGTGAAATCGCTGTCTGGGTAGGCGTAACTGCACACCATCGCGGTGATACCTTTCTCGCCTGCCGCTACATCATTGATAATGTGAAACACCGGCTTCCGATTTGGAAAAAAGAGGTATATCGTGACGGAACCGAAGCATGGATCGAGAACAATCACTGTGGTTGTGCCGACCCGAAGAATCTGGAACACAGCCATCACCATGAACATTGAGATAAGAGCGATCTACATCTCCAAGGGGCATGACTTCGTAGGACGTCATGGGAAGGGCCGACTCGACCACGGAATTGAAAAAGTGAACACGATCCAGTGTGTGGCCGGATCGGGTATCCTCGGAGATCGCTACTTCGATCACAAGGAGGACTACAAAGGGCAGATCACCTTCTTTGATTTCGCGGTCTATGAACGTATAATGACACAGTTCTCACTGCCCAACCTCGATCCGGAGCTCTTTCGCAGGAACGTAATTACGTCCGGAGTGGATTTAAATACGCTGATCGGTCAGCGCTTTGAGATTCAAGGACTTCAATTTGAGGGAAGCGAGGAATGCAGACCCTGCTATTGGATGGATGAATCCGTGACCCCGGGTGTGCACGAAGCACTGAAAGGCTCCGGAGGTCTCCGCGCCCGCATCCTTACCGACGGCGTTCTCCGAGTTACAGAAATAGCTTAAAGGCAGCGACTGCCAAAACGAGCGCTAGCGCAATCCGGACTTGGCGACTGGAAGCCACGCCACTTCCAATAGTGCTACCGATCAAACCTCCGATAAGAACGGAGCCCAAAATTTCGGCGAAATATGGATGAAAGTCTTCCGGACTCGGTTGCAGCCCCAAAAGACCCGCGATCGAATTTAACAGAATAAACGGCGCGGAGATCGCTGCCGCCGTCTTTGCACTTCCCCATCGCAGCAATATCACCAGCGGTGTGAGGAAGATGCCGCCCCCTACGCCAACAAGGCCGGACAAAATTCCCATGATAGCACCGCATACTGCTAAGAGCCACGGCTTCGGCACCCCGAACGGCCGACCTTCTTTTTCAGAGATAAAAAGTCGAAGCAGCGCAACGCACAGCGCCGCGCCGAGTATATACCGGAAGACACCCTCATCGATTCTAAGCGCGCCACCAAGGTAGGCAAACGGGATGGCTGCCAAAGCCAGAGGCAGAAAGAGTCGCGCTGAAAAGTATCCTGCGCGAAAGAAGGCGACAGTGCCGATCAATGAAACGGCAACATTCAATCCAAGCGCAGTTGGGCGCAAAAGCGCGACCTCCACCGAGAGCAAAGCCATAACCGCAAGATACCCGGAGGCACCTCCGTGCCCGACGCTGGCGTAAAGGAGCGCCACGGCGAAAAAAGGAAGACAAAAGAGGATGGCGTCCATACAGTGAAAACGTCGTATCTCAGCGCTCCAAGAGTACAGCTCCTACGGATGCCTTCTATGCACCAAAATACACCCTAGATCGAGGCTGTTTCCGTGCTGGCCTCGGGTGCCTCGGCTTCATCGCCCTCGACACTGGGCTCTTCGAGGGTTGGAGCCACCTCAGGGAGTGGGCCTAGCCCTTCCTTCAATTCCGCTGCCTGCCATGGAGTCGAACGACCTGCGTAGAGTGCCGAGTATTCTTCGATCGTTTCGACGCTGACCTCAGAAGCAGCATTGCCCCACTCCTGCCGGATGTAAGTGATCACACCGGCGATATCCTTATCACTCAGCCCCAACCCACTTGGCCCGAAGGCCGGCATGTTTCCATTGTAGGTACTGCCCTTGACGACAATCGGTCCATTCAAGCCATTTATGAGGATACGGGACACAACCTGAGGGTGACCGGTCACCCATTCAGCGCCCGCGAGCGGTGGATAGACACCAGGCACACCATTGCCATCGGCTTGGTGGCACTGTGCACATTGGTTGCGGTAAACCTTCGCACCGCGGTCAAAGAGAGAAATCTCAACAGGCTTGGGGGCGTCAGCTCCTGCCACGTAGTCAGGCGAATAGGCGTTCCACTGAAATCCGCCCGAATAATGAACAAGATAGATGCCGCCCCAGAAACAGAGTGCTGCAAACATGAACATCAGAAGAATCGGTACGGGGGAGAACCCCTCGGTCGGCTCTTCCTTTTCACGCATGAGTTGCGCGTGAACATCCTGCATTTGCTGATCCTGCATAGCAGCTTTTTCCAAAGCCTCTCGGCTGTTGCCTTGCTGCTCAGCTGAAAACTTTTCTTCGTCGCTCATTACTCTGGGATAGGCGCCTCAGGCAGGCTGTAGTTAATTCGGAGACTCAAGAGATACTCGACCAATGCTTCGGCACGTCGCGTTGGGACGACCTCGTAACCGGGTTCCGGTGCATAGGGGGAGTCGGGTGGGAAAATCAGCGCGTTTTTGGAAGGGCTGCCAGCAATCTCCTTCACATCATAGAGGAAGGCAAACGGAGGCATTGTTGAACCCTCCGAAACGATCTGTGGGTTGTAGAGATGCAGATGGTTCCAATCACGGCCGGCATCGCCAGCATAGCGGCCGCCCAGATGAGCCAGATCCGGGCCCGTGCGCATGGTGCCCAAAAGAACTCGTTCCTGCAAAATATAGTCGCGGGCCACAGTCTGGCGCGGGCCCCACCCCCTCTCGGAATCGGCTCCAAAGCCTGCCCGGCGGACTTGCTGGGTGTGGCAATACATACAGCCAAGTGAGATGTATTCTTCCTTGCCCTGTTGCGCGAGCCCCACAGGCGCACGCGGGAAAAGCGGTTCACCTTCGGCCATAACCATGAGGGGTTGGCCGTTTTTGTCGACCTCCGTATCCGAGGGCACCAGCGTCTCGGTTGTCGGGCTGAGACGACCGATCTGCATATTACTGGTCAGGATTAGGCCGCAGAACGAGAACGCCAAGGCGAAGAAAATACCGCAGAAAAGAAGTGGTAGATTTTTCATTAGGCGGCACCTCCTTCCTCAGTCAAGAGTGTCGGCCCCTGCTTGGCTCGGACGGCACCGGCCGCAAAGAGCATCCAGAAGACATTAACAGCAAAGGAAATATGGCCCACGGTTAGGAAGAGGCCGGATATCGAACGAGCTTTCAGCCAGGGAATCGTATTCTGAACCGTCTCAAGAAAAGGAATCTCCGCGTTGTTCATTTGCAGGCCCTGTATCCAACCGCCCGCTTGAAGGGCAACCACCATCACGGTAATACCGATGGCACATCCCCAGAAATGAAGGCGGATCAATGTCGCAGAGGGCCATTCCCGACCGAGTAAGCGCGGCATCATGTAATAGACTCCACCAAACATGATCATGGTAAAGAAGGCATAGACCCCATGGTGGGCGTGACCGACTGTGAAGTGCGTGAAGTGCGTGACCTCATTGACCGAACGGAGCGCCATCGCCGACCCAATTAAGCTAACGAACGTGTAGGAGATCGCGCCGAAGACCACGAAGCGAAGCGTCGGGCTTCGCCATACCTCCTTGTGCATCCATACGACCGACATGTGGTGGTTAATTCCAACCACGACAACCGGCACCACCATCATGACCGAGGCAACAATACCAGCGGAAATCAACCATACCGGGATCGGTCCACCAATCAAGTGATGTATGCCGGCCCAGTTGTAGAAGATCGCCAGAGACCAGAAGCCCAGAACGGAAAGATAGTAGGAGTAAATCGGCCGCCCCAACACCTTCGGAATCAGGTAGTATGCCGTCGCTAACGCCATCGGAGTGAACCAAAGCCCGAGAACATTATGAGCAAACCACCAGTTGGTAACAGACTGAACAACCCCGCGGACCGGGAACCAGATGATCATCATCTGCGCGACGATGTAGAGCCACGGAAACCAAAAGAGCGCCGCCAGAATATACCATTGGGAAACATACACATGGTCCCCTTTACGAAAGCGGAAGGCCATGATACCCCACACCCCGATTAAGGTGTATGAAATCGCGAGGAGCGGCGTGGCATATTTCGGAATTTCGAGCCACTCGACTGAGGTCATATCACCACGAAGAATCCCGAAAACGCCGACGCTCACACCGATGTTCCAGAAAACACCAGCGACGAGGAGCAGACCTTTGTGATTGATGGGCGAGCGACAGAGGCGAGCCATAATCCAAAGGCCGACAGCAAAAATGATATTATTCGCCCAACCGAGCGCCATGGCATTAAGATGAGCCGAGCGAACGCGGCCGAAGGTCAGGAACTCATAACTACTGGCAAAATCCGGTTCGTGCGCCTTGAAGGCGGCCAAAAGTGCGAAAACGGTGCCAATCATCAACCAAGCGATTGACGAAATGACAAAAAAGAGTGCTGCGGTGCGGATCGAAGCATCGATCTGACTCAATTCTGCTCGTTCCGCCAAACTCGTGGTGGAATACGGGCTATTGCTCTGTGTCATTGTCGGAGACTTGCTCATTGCGCAAATAAGGTAGAATTCAAAGCCAGGTTGCTAGAGTGAACAAGAGCGAAAAATGGATAACATCACTGCTTATCACCTAATAATAACTGCTTATTTCTTATTTTTCTTTTCTGGAAAGGTATCGGAAATCTCTCCTTCGGGTTCCTCGTCGGTGAAGATGGTTCTGGATTGATCGTCGAAGTCTCTCAACTGTCCCCTCTTCGCGCTCCAATAGAGTGCGCTGACCGCGACGATAAAGAAGACAACTCCGAGGAAGATAATCGGTATTAGGTCCGTGTAGCTCTCCGCATCCATCCTGGCTTTCTATTCAACAGCATCAACCGCACCCTCTGCGGCGGGTACAACTGCTCCCAGGTCAACGCCGAGGTTCTCAACCTCGCCGCCGCCTTCCTCGATAGGTTCATCGACAACGGCGACCCCCGCAGAGGTCTTGTTTCCCAAACGGGCGGTATCGATTGCCTCCACCATAGCGGGAGTAGGTGCTTTCGGCTCGGGTGCCACGCCAAGACTCTCGTAATTATCGACAACTAGCTTCATCGCTTCCTCAATCGGGATACGAACCTTGCCTGATCCGGCATCGATGAGCTCTGTGCCGGTCAGCTTGCTGATACCAGCGGCCCGTGCTTCATCGGCCTTTGCCTTACGCTCGGCTCCGACCTGTGCATTCACAGGCTCGGGGCGATTCGGAAGATAGGCGACCCAGATAATTAGGACAAAGATGAGGATACCACCGAGGCTCCCCAGAAAGGTGAGCAGAGCATTGCTCTTGGATACTTGCGTGTCAGACATCTTGATTACTCGGTGTAGTTAAGTGAGGCAGCGATGTTAGGGTCACGGACCGGAATCGGCTCAGCCTTCGTCATACTGCGGCACATTGCAAAGATGCAGATCCCACCGATCCCAACTAGAGCGGCAAGGTCATATGGTGTCACAGAAAACTGGCGAACGATGTAACCGGGAGTATGATCCGGAGCGACGAGTTTGCCGGGAATAATATTCCAATAGAGGTCGAGCAGGTGAAAAGCGAGAATCCACACGGAAATCGCGACAGTTCGCCACACGACAATCTTTGTCTTATACCAAAGGAGAACCAGGAACGGGATAAGGAAGTGGCCAAAGACCAGTCCCATGCTCACCCACCACCAACTGTTGAGCTCTCCGGAGAAATTCTTTTCCCGAATATTATACCAAAAGACTTCCTCCGGGATGTTGGCACTGTAGATCAGAAAATACTGGGAAAAACTGATATAGGCCCAAAAGACGGTAAATGCCAGCATCATGCAGGCAATGTCGTATCGGTGCGCCTGCTGAAGGATACCCTTTAGGTAGCCACGAGCCGCCAGAATCACACAAAGGATGATGATGGACGCCAGAGCGGCACGCATACAGGCAGCAAAGAACCACACACCATACATGGTCGAGAACCAGTGATATTCGAGTGACTTAAACCAGTCGATCGCACCCAGTGTTGCCGCAATCGCGCAGATAAAAAGTCCAAGCGATGAAAGGCGACGAGCTTTGTGCGTGTTATTCACGTCACCGGTGGTATCCGTATTGAAGGACCATTTACGGAGGATCGAAGCGATCGCGATAAATGCGACAAAGATACCGATCGCGCGAACAGCGAAGAAGGTGATATTCAGGTAGGGAGACTTCCAGAGATAGAGTGGATCCTCTCCAACGGTACCATGGCCCGGCAACGGGTTGACTCCATGCATCCATTTCCAGAGCAAGCCCGGATTTTCGTGGAAGAATGGGATCGCAAGAAGCGGCAGGAAGAGTAACAGCAAATATGGAAACGCTGCCATAAAATGCTCGCACTGACGACGAATGATCGTGGGCCAGCGGGCATGGAAGACATACCAGATTTGTGTCAAAAAGAGCATGCCTACCGCAATCGAGAGCCAAAAGGCAAGCGCCACGAGCCAGCTCATAATCGGGCGCACATCGCCCGTATCCCAGCCCTGTTTGAAACCAAAGAGCGCGATCGCACTGCCGATGATACCGACCACCAACGCGATCAGCCCGACATTGCTACCCTTGGAGTTAGTTGTATCCGAACTCATAATAATTATAATCCTAAGGCGCTGCGTTGTGCTTCACTGAGGAGCTCAGCATCGGCGTTTTGGGAGAGTTGAAGGGCGCGAACATAGAGAACGATCGACCAAGCCTCTTCCGGAGAAATTCGGTCAGAAAGGGGAAGCATGAGGCCTTTACCGTTCATAATGACGTCGTAGATATGGCCGTCTTCGACATTGCGAAGCAGGTCCGTGTGATAGCTTGCAGCGAGCACACCGTAAGGCTTGGTCACACCGTTACCATCACCCGCAGAGCCATGACAGGCCGCACAGAAGATCTCGTACTTTTCCTGACCCTGCTCTATGAGTTGGTAGGTCGGCACAAGGGGCATTGTCTCGACCAAAGAACCGTCCGGATTGCGGCCGTCATTAAAAACGGAATCGCCGAGGCGCTTGTCTACGAAATCTGCGGAAAACACTTTGACTTGATTATAGTAATCACCGCGGGCAACTGTGCCGATCGGGATCGGGCGGTCATTGCGCCCGTCTCCGAAGAACTCATTCTCGGCCTGTGGCTTGTAGCGCGCCTGGCGATCCATATCAGGGAAGACCTCAAGCGGCGGCTTGGTGCTGGTCGACCCACGGAAACCGAGGATCGAGACCGTCGCGATGATCGCGAATACGTAAATTGCTAAGAAAATGCGCATGAGATTTACCTAGGCTGAGACCTCCTCTATATCCCGGCCGCCAATCTCCTCGAGAAAGCGGCGGGTTCCTTCGGGGTCGTATTGATCATCGCGTGCTTCAATCGCGATCACGAGTCGGTCTCCAGAAACCTCCAGAAAACGCTCGCTGTTGAAGAGCGAGTTGTAGTGCTGCGGAAGAAGATTTGTAATGAACATACCCCCCAGGGTTCCGAATGCGGAGAGCAGGATGGTCAACTCATACATAATGGGAAACGGGAACACCGGACTGAAGAACGGCTGTGCGCGGACGATCAGTGGATAATCGAAGGCGTTCATATACCAGACCATGGCGAGCCCGACGCAGAACCCTGTGATGCCACCCAGAAAGGTAAAGATTGGCACCTTGGAGCGAGGTTGACCCTGCGCCGCAGGCATACCGTGGACCGGAAAAGAGGAATAGGTATCCCACTTTTTGTAACCGGCGTCCCTCACCTTCTCCGCGGCATGGAAGAACGAAGGTGTGTCAGGAAAAGAAGCAATCATTCCGTATTTTTCAGACATTAGCGATGCCCTCCTTTCTCGTCATCGTGACCGTGCCCGTGTGGGTCAGCCGCAGGCATGACAAATTTAACTTCTGCGATTGGCATGAGTGGCAGGAAGCGAAGGAAAAGTAGGAAAAGAACGCTGAATAAACCAAAGGTACCAAAGAAGGTCAGGATGTCCACGATCGTCGGCGAGTAGTAACCCCAACTGGACGGTAGGAAATCATTGGCCAGTGACGTGAC
The DNA here is from genome assembly GCA_049598495.1 of Opitutales bacterium. Lineage (GTDB taxonomy): Bacteria > Verrucomicrobiota > Verrucomicrobiia > Opitutales > Coraliomargaritaceae > Thalassobacterium. Next base: position 9,476 of record JBMYNR010000014.1, on the reverse strand, counting down.
AGTAATCACGAAACGCTCGAACCACATACCGACGTTAATAAAAATCGACATCACCCAAACCAACGCTGCGTTCTTCCGCACTGCGCTGAACCAGAAGAGCTGCGGAGTGAACACATTGCAGCTGAACATCATCAGGTAGGCCCACCAGTATTGGCCGAATGCACGATTGATAAAGGCATAGCTCTCGTAGGGGTTCGCACCATACCAGGCGATGAAGAACTCCATGATATAAGCGTAACCCACGATCGAACCCGTGCCCAGGCAGATCTTACACATGTTGTCGATGTGTCTCTGGGTAATTAAATCGTGCAAGCCGTAGAGTGCACGGAGCGGTAGCATGAGGGTTAAGACCATACCGAAGCCCGAGAAAATCGCCCCGGCCACGAAATATGGAGGGAAGATAGTCGTGTGCCAGCCTGGCAGAACCGCGAGTGCGAAGTCAAAGGAGACGATCGTATGCACGGAGAGGACAAGTGGCGTGGAAAGACCTGCGAGAATCAGGTAGGCCATCTCGTAGTTGCGCCAATGGTTACCCGCATTACGCCAGCCCATGGCAAAGATCGCGTAGAGGTTCTTACGGAAGACATCCATCCCCTTTGCCAGGAGACCGGCGCCTTCGTAGGCGTTTTGCTTGAGACGCTGGACGGCGCGGTCACGAAGCACCCCTAGGTCGGGAATCATACCCATATACCAGAAGAGCACGGAAACCGTTCCGTAAGTGGACACCGCAAAGACGTCCCACTCCAGAGGTGACCGGAACTGTGGCCAGATCGCGTTGGAATTGGGGATCGGAAAGAGCCACCAGGCAAACCAGACACGGCCGACGTGGAACAACGGGAAAATACCCGCACAGACCACCGCGAAAATTGTCATCGCCTCGGCCGCCCGGTTGATTGACGTTCGCCAACCCTGTTTAAGCAAACAGAGAACCGCAGAAATCAGGGTGCCTGCGTGCCCGATACCAATCCAAAAAACAAAGTTAACAATCGCCCAACCCCAGTTGATAGGATTGGCCAAGCCCCAGACGCCCACGCCCGTGCTGACCAACCAAAGGAGACCGATCCCCGTAAACGAAGCCGTTACCAGTGCAACCGCCATGCAGACCCACCACCAAGTGGGGGTCTTTGTCTCGACGATGCGGCAAATCTTGTCGGTGACCCAGTTGAAGTCACGATTGTTTGTGACCAGAGGCTGTTCGTGTAGCTCAGCCGGATCGACCTTGGCCAGAATGGCGGCCTGAGTCGCGTCCATCGAACTATCTTGTGTAGTCGTTGCCATGTTAGTGAATTCGCAAGTTAGGAATTAATGGGCAGTAGATGTCGTTTCGTGGACGTGCGAATGGCCATGGGAGCCATTCTTACTGTCGTGATCACTGCTACCCTTGGATTTGGAGCCATAGCGTTCCTTGTATTGGGAATATGCATACGGTTTTTTGTAGGCATCAGGCATCTTGGGATTCGGGTTCCGTAGGCGCGCGAGGTAGGTCGTGCGGGGGCGGACATTTAAGTAGCCGAGGACGGAGTAATTACGGTCGCTCGCCTTCATCAGAGAGACCTCCGAATTGACGTCCGAAACATCACCAAAAGTAATCGCATCGGTCGGACAAACCTGTTGGCAGGCTGTCTTGATCGTGCCGTCAGCAATTTTGATGTTACCGGAGTCACTCGCGAGACGCTTCTGCTCGATCTTGGCTGCCTCAATACGCTGCGTGCAATAAGTGCACTTCTCCATGACGCCACGCATACGGACAGTGACGTTAGGATTCTTCTGCATCTTCTGCAACTCAGGCTCGTCTACGGGACCTAGGGGCCCCTTGTAGAACTCACCAATCTGGCGCTTATTCCAATCGAAGAAATTGAAGCGGCGCACCTTGTAGGGACAGTTATTCGCACAGTAACGGGTGCCAACGCAACGATTGTAGGCCATTGTGTTGAGACCCTGCCGATCATGGACGGTCGCGTTGACCGGGCAGACCTGCTCACAGGGAGCGTTTTCGCAGTGTTGGCACATCATGCCCATGAAAGAAACCTGCACATCCTCGGGAACTTCCTCCTGATCGTATTTCTCTGCAGAAAAGTAGCGGTCGATCCGCATCCAGTGCATTTCACGCCCGCGTAGGGTTTGATCCTTACCAACAATGGGAATATTGTTCTCGCTTTGGCAGGCGACGACACAAGCGGTACAGCCCGTGCAACTGTTCATGTCAATCGCCATACCCCATTGCTGGACGTCGGGGAACTTGGCGCGAGCCTCCTCGCCCTGCCAGACTTTAACGTTGGGCGGAGGATCCGTAAACTTGGGATGATCGTAGGAGGAATTGCCGCGGTATTGGTTGGTGACCTTCTCCTGAAGCGACTTGCCGTCATCCTTACCGTAATTAGCAGGTGCGTGCGACTCGACACCCATCTTGTTCGCGAAGTTCGGATGCTTCTTATAATAATCAGCAGTGCCTTCTCGAACGATGGCGCGGCCCTCCATGGACCAGTGTTCTTGAGTATTGGCGAGATCGTAGACCTCGGAAGTAAGCTTGAGCGCGGCACCCGATGCGACGGAGAGGCCATCGGAATTGCGGACAGCGTAAGCATCAAAACCGACACCCTGACCGACACGTCCTACTTCTCTGCGGCCCATACCAAGAGGTAGGACAACCGTGTAATTTGCCATACCTGGCACCACATGGATCGGTGCCTTGACCATGCGGCCATTGAGGGTGAGTTCGGCAACCACGGCTTGCTCCTTGCCGCGCTTGAATGTCGCCTTATTCGTTTGAAGAGTTCCTTTGGCGCCTTCGAAGAACTCGCTGTCCTTGTTCATCGGCTTTTTACTCGGGAAGATTTGAACGCCATCGCGCTCCTCGAGTTCTTTTGCCAAGCGGGGGCTGATAAGGATCGCATTATCCCAAGTGAGCTTCGTCATGGGATCCGGGCATTCCATCATCCAGCCGTTGTTCGCATAGCGCCCATCTCCCGCATGGGAGCTCGCCGTGAAGCGCACTTCGACACTCGAAGCACTCAAGTCACTCAGCTGAAGCTCGCTCGCATCGATCGCGGCGGCATAATCGCCGGATGGGGCCTTGACGGCTTTGTAGGCCGATCCTTCCAAGAGGCCGTCGCTGAGAAACTTATTAAAATCGGAACCACCCTGTGCCTTGAAGGTCGCCTGAACAATAGAGTAAGCATCACTTACATCCGCACCGGCAAGACGCGCGAGGACTTCCAACTCATTAAAAGTCGGAAACAGCGGCTCGATCATTGGCTGCACCGGAACCAATACGCCGTCAAAGGTGCGGCCATCGCCCCAGCTCTCGAGATAATGGGATGCGGCAATTGTCAGGCTGGCTGCTTTCGCGGTCTCATTCTTGTCTGAGCCGAAATAAACACTCGTTTCGGCCCTTGCTTGCGCTGCGGCCCAGTCGAGATCAGCGGGTGCATTGTAGACCGGGTTGCCCCCAAGAATCACAAGGTTCTTCACGGAACCATCATTCAGACGGGAAACCGCTTCTGAGATGCCTGCTTCAGCATCAGCCAGTTCGACATATTTGACGGGAGCTGAAAGCGCTTCGTTGATCGCAAAGACAATCGCGTGAGCGGATACCGGGAGATGGTCACCCGCCACAACCAGCGAGTGGCCTACTTCGGACTTAAGATCGGCTGCGCATTCCTCGACCCACTTGCCATCGACTTGCAGCGACTTGGCCGACTTGGCCGCAGCAGATGGAAGCGCAACACCAAGCGCGGCAGCAATCTGAGCGATGAAAGCACCCATCTGCTTGCTGCTCAGACGGAGACGGTGATCCGCCATGGAACCCGTCGATGTCATCGTGCTTTCGACCGCATACAGGCGGCTCATTTTGCCCGCATCCTTCGAGTCCTTGACTTTGCGGGTCTTAACGAAGCTGCGTGCCATCCCAGTCGCGCCATCGGCATCGTGAAGGAAGTCCGCATCTAAAGAGAGAACACGCTTGGCTTTGCCGAAATCAGGGATGGAGCGAAGCGTTTTTCCGTAGACGACCTTGGCAGCTTTTTCGGAGTTACTCCGGTCTATGGCTGAAAATTCCGACCAAACCGCCTTAGGGAAAGTTTGCTTGATCTTGGCAGCGAGTGCCGCACGGCTCGGGGAGGTACTCGGCTCAGCGAGAAAGACGAGCCCAGCTCCCTTATCTTCAGTATGCGCCTTGCGGATCTCCGTCAAGTGATCGCGGACCGCGGTTTCACTGACACTGCTCCTGGTTGCACGATCAGGATCGTATAGATCGAGAATGCTTGCCTGCGTGTAGACGGACGTGGCACCACCAAAGGGCTCATAGCTTGGATTACCCTCAATCTTTGTGGGACGCCCCGAATGGGTTTCCACAATCACTGGGATATTCTCACGGATACCCGGTTGCGAAGAGCTGTAGTATAGAGGAATCCCCGGAATGACATTTTCCGGCTGCTTGGAATATGGCAGAATGACCTGCTCGGGGCGACGACAACCTGCCATACCCAAACCGGCAAGACCGAAGGATGCAGCCATCACCTTCATGAATTGACGGCGATTGACGCCTTCCATCTCAGAGGCACCGGCCGGAAACTCCCGCTCAACCCAATCCTTGAAGGCGGGCGTTTCAGCGAGATCATCGAGGCTCTTCCAGTAGCGTGGACCTGAAAAATCAGAGTTATTCATTGCTTCAGTAAATTGGTTTAACGATGGCAGCCCGAGCAGCTTTGCGGCGGATTCACCTTCCAGTCGTGCACGAAACCCTCGGCCTCGGTCGCATATTCTTCAGTTTCCGGACGCTCCCAGTCCAGATTGTAGACCTGATCCACCGGACGGATGTATTCCTCAGGATTGCGATGACATTCCAAACAGAAGGCCATGCTGAAGGACTTGGTGTGTTCGACCACTTCCATTTGATCGACACGGCCATGACACTCCACGCAACTAATACCTCGGTTTACATGTACGGCGTGATTGAAATAGACGTAGTCAGGCGTCTTGTGGACTCGAACCCAAGGAATCGGTTCGCCGGACTCATAGCTGTCGCGGACCGGCGCCAACATAGGATCATCCTTGCGAACCATACTGTGGCAGGTCATACATACTTGAGTCGCTGGCACGTTTGAATGCTCGGAACGATCGACAAAGGTATGACAGTAGCGGCAGTCAATACCCAGATGCCCGGAGTGGAGCTCGTGACTGAAGGCAACCGGCTGCGTCGGAGCATACCCCACCCGTGTATACTTTGGTGTCGCGTAATAAGTCACCCCGAGAACCACTGCGGTTCCGATAAGAGAGATACCAATAAGTACCTTGATTGGGACCGTGTTGACCCACTTAGGAAATACATTCGCCATTGCTTGTAATCAGAAAATTAAACGCGCCCAGCCAACAAACTCAGCTGATCTCGCGAACGACAGCCCCTTTTGCTGTGCGCACCCGCGACATCTCCCTCGGCATCTTGTCTGATCGACTCTGCTGTCCAGAGCCGGTCTTTGCGTTGCGGCCGGAAGCCGTTGCAAAGGCAAAAACCGCACCAAATGCCAGCCCTGCCATTTTCAAAAATCTCTTTCGGTTAATCTTGGATTCGCTTTCCATCAGTAATGGACACTTCTTAAAAGTGGACAGAAAAGCCATGGCAATTGTTTTTTGCAGGGCTTTTAAAAACAGTATCGAGAAGAACGCCACATACCCGAGCGAATGAGTTTCAGTCTCATTTATCGCGCTTTCGGAAACTTCGTTTAAACCGCATGGATACTCGCCATGGCCCTGTCTAGGAGATGTTTGCGATGGCAGCCGTGCTCATCGGAAACATCATCCGTCTGTCCAAAAATAAGCTCTCCGAATGCCCACTATAAGCAGGGCTATTTTTATCGAAGGCACAGCGCTCGAAATGTAACGAGAAAACTCGAAACGATCATGATGAACGCGGCCGCGATGGGATGAAGCAAGCCGATCGCGGCCAGAGAGATCCCAAGGATATTATAGGAGACCGCGAAGATAAGATTGCCGCGCAGACGTGAATGAGTGCTTCGCGCAAGCGAGATGCACTCAGGCAAAATGGCAATGGAATCCCCTCGCAAACGACCCATCGCGACAGACGAAGGGAGACGGGCTCCCGAATCCATAACAATCGAGCCTCGTGCGACGGACATCGCGGCTGCATCATTAATTCCATCACCAACGAAGATCGGCAGCTCGCCCGATTCATTAGAACGCATGACTTCAGCAACCTTTTCCTCCGCCCGCAAACACGACCTCAGCTCGACCCCCGGTGGTAGCAAAAGTTGGGGATCCGGATCACCGGTCAGGACCTTCATTTTTAACCCCAGTCCCTGCAGGCGGGGCCATATTTCACCGACCCCATCACGCAGTCGTTCCCTAAGAACAAAACACACAACGGCCCGTCCGTCCATGAATACGAAAACCCGCTTCCCTGTCCTTTCGCGCAGTTGCCCCGTTAACGCCTTCAAATCATCGGCTCTTTCTGCGAGGCTGCCCTCGCCTACCTGCACCTGTATATCGCCCAGCCTAAACTCAAGACCTTGGCCTGGGATCAGGCGAAGATTCGACCCCACCGCTTCCCGAAGTTCCAAATTCAAAGACTCGATATAGCGACTGAGTCCCTGAGCAACGGGATGATTCAGGGGTGATTCCACATGATGGATCGAGGCCAGCACCGTCTCGCGCGGAATGGGTAGCGCCTCAACAAAGCGAGTCTCCGTGACCCGAAGATGCCCCTCACTGAGAGTTCCGGTCTTATCAAAAAACACGTTTCGTGTGTGTGCCAAAACATCGATCAGTGCACCGTCGCGGCTAACAAGGCCAAGCCGTGCCAATCGATAGAGACCCTGCGAGATGGCAACCGGGGTTGCAAGACCGAGCGCACAGGGACAAGCGACAAGAAGCACAGCCATACTGTTGAGGACGGCATCGATCCAGATGCCGGCGAACGCCCAAAAAACGAATGTCGTCAGCGAAACCCCCACAACGAGGGGCAGGAATTTCTGAATCAAGGCATTCGCTTGGGTCTGTAGTTCGGAGGGTCGCCCATCCGTGGATTCGACGATCCCGATAATACTGTCAATTTCCCGCTGACCCTTCGTTTGTTGAACTTCAACCTCAAGTCGGCAGTCAATCGTATGAGTGCCGGCCCGAACGTAATCCCCCGCCCGTTTCACTACAGGTAACGGTTCTCCTGAAAGGGCAGTTTCCTGCACGTAACCCTCCCCTTCCACAACCGCGCCATCAACCGTGATGGCCTCGCCCGGTTCGATTCGGACAGTCGCACCGACAGAGACTTCGGAGAGTGAAACACGCTGCCATGCGCCACCCGCATCGCGAATCTTCGCGTGATCGAAGCGTTCTCTTAAACGTGCGCTCTCCATTTGTAATCTCGCAGTTGAACGCTCGCTCAGGATTCGCCCAAAAGTATAGATCGCGATGACAACGGCAACGACCTCGTAAAACACGTCCCCCCGCCCGGAAACCGATCCGACGACCGATCCCGTGAAGGCGCCAACCAAGCTCAGGGTGAAGAGGCCTTCAATCGAAAGGCGCCTTCTTCGGAGCATATTCCATGTAGAAACAAAGAGCGGCCCCCCGAGGAAGGCCATCACGACGAGGCTAGAGAAGATGAGGCCGCCGTGGAGGATCCAGTAGGCAGTCGATCCATAAGCTGGCGGCGTCATATTGAGGGCCAATGAGAACATCATGCCCTGACCGGCAAAAACCCCCGCGATCGCGATCCGCAGCCACATTTTTGAGAGTCGTAGATCCAAGTCATCGCATTTGGCCGCATCCCGGCATACGACGGCAGGACCTTTTTTTCGGTTGATGGATGCGGCATGCATGGGCGTTTACTTTCACACGAATCGAACCCGCGTCGAGTCAATCAGACTCGTTATTCAAAGATTCCATCGGGGCATTGGATGGTTCGCACAAAAAAGGCCGGGCACCCTGGCCCGACCTTTTTGAAAGAATGCGACTCTGCTGCTTACCAGAAAGCCGCGTAGAGCGCGATTGTCGCGATGACCACGCCGACGCCAACGATCTTGGCACCGGAAGAGCTCTCCAGAGCGATCTCGTCGTTGACCGGCATTTCGACAGGTGCCTGCATCGGCCTGAGGATCGTGAGCAGGAGACCTGCGCTCAGCACAATAAAGAAGCAGATGGCCATGCGGTCGAGGAAGGCGATCTGGTCAGCATACCACCAACCGTTGGAGACCAGCCATGGACCAATTAACCATTTGAAGGCACCATAGGAGACCACATTTAGGCCGATACCCACCGCGCCGAAGTAGCGTGGCGTCTTCGGCGAGAAAAAGCCGAAGATAAAGACTGCGAGAATACCCGGCGAGATGAAGCCCTGGAACTCCTGAATGTAGGCGAAAATACTCGTGAAGTTATCGAGCACCGGTGCAACAAGCCCCGCAAGGACGACAAAGAGCACGACAAAGAAACGCCCGACTTTCACCAGCTTGGCCGGATCCTTCTCCTTGGTGAACTTGGAGTAGAGGTCCATCGTCGCGATGGTCGAGGCAGAATTGAGCATCGAGGCCAGCGAGCTGATGACGGCACCACTTAAGGCGGCGAGCACGAACCAGGAAATCCACGGCAGCGGCTGGATCAAGTTGCGCACGAGCACAGGGAAGGCCCGGTCGTAGTCATATTCGCCCGTCGACGCATTGAGGAGGTCGCCACTGAAGAGATTGTAGGCCAGGATACCCGGTATCACCACGACGAAGGGAATGAGCAGTTTGAGGAAGGCGGCGAAGACGATACCCTTCTGCCCCTCCGCCAGCGATTTCGAACCCAACGTTCGCTGGACGATATACTGATTCAGGCCCCAATAGAAGAAGTTCGGGATCCAGAGCCCAATCAGAAGGGCCGTCCACGGGATATCGGAGTCCTCCTTGGGGCGGATCATGTGTAGTTTACCGCCCGAACCGTTTGGTCCGTTTTGTGCCACGGCCTCACCTTCGACCCCGTCGTTCAAAAGCATGAAACGCTCCCAGGGTCCGGCTTCTTCAATCATCTCGACCGTGGCTTCGGAGTTGGCCACCTTGGTGAGAATCAACTCCTCTGCTGGCTTCTCCGCGAGCACATTAAACGCCAGCACCATGACGATCGCGCCCCCGACGATGAGAGCCGCACCCCAGATCAGGTCGGTCCATGCACAGGCTTTCAGACCACCCACCAGGTCAGACCGCGACCCGCGAGAAAGTAATCGGTGGCGCCTTTTTCACCTTTTAGCTCTTCGTCCCGGCTCTTCCAGATACCGAGGGCAATCACGCCGACAACGGCGACAATAAATAAGACAATTTCAAGTGCGAACATAGTTTGTTTGTTTGGGTTGGATGATAAACAGCAAGCCACCGTAAGGTTTAAAATGCTTTGTTTGTCTAGCCTATCATTTGGAAGAACGGATTTCGGACAACCACCGCGCCTTTTAGGTTGACGGTGCTCACGTGAGCGGTTGCAAATTTTCGCGTGGA
>JBMYNR010000013.1:0-42592 GCA_049598495.1 Opitutales bacterium | reverse complement strand
CCTTCGACTCGCTTTGGATTTGCAGAGTTGATTTTGAGACGTCGATGGCGATATAGTTGTATGTGCTTGGATTCATGGCTTGTATCTGGCTTGTAGAGATGAGCTCAACGGATTTTCCGAAGGCTCGTGCAACTGTTCGATATTAAGCCAGGGTGCTCGCGTAGACCGATGCTCTAATATGAACTCAAAAGGTTCCGGCACTCTGTTGATCTTTACGCGAGCAGCCCCGAATCGGCCGTCACCGATTCGGGGCATCCTGGCACCTCCAAGCTTCGCAGCATTCAGAGGCTTTTTCGAGCCCTTCCTCCGACGAACAACTTCGGTCCATTCTCGGAAGAGCTCAAAAAGCCGGTCACTCATCACGGAGTAACCTACAAGCACATGGTATTAAAGGCTACTCGGCAGCGGGACATCAACCTCGAGATCTTCGCTGTAATCGACACCGGGAATACCGAAACCAAAGAGACTGAGGAAATTCTGTTGGTAGCCGGCATAGTCAGACTCGACATTGAGGGTCTCGCTGGTGATCCCGGGCCAAATCTCGGCGACAGCCTGCTGGACATCAGGCTCCATTTCCCAATCGTCAATGCGTATACGCCCCGCTTCATCAAGTTGCAGGTCCTCACCGTAAAGACGCTCCTTGAGCAAGCGGATCATTTGCTCAATGCAATCCTCGTGAGTGCCCTTAGCTTTCATGATCTTAAAGAGAATCGAAATATAAAGCGGGACCACCGGAATAGCAGAACTGGCCTGGGTAACCACCGCTTTATTGACCGCGACATAGGCGGCGCAGTCGTGTTTCTCGGTAATTGCAGCGGCAGCGCGCTCAACGTCTTTTTTTGCCTGACCGATGGTGCCATTGGTATAGACAGGCCAGGTGATCTCGGGCCCGATGTAGGAATAAGCGACACTCTTGGCACCGGGTGCGAGGACACCCGCCTCGGCAAGCGCATCCATCCAGAGTTCCCAGTCTTCCCCGCCCATGACTTTAACGGTGTGGTCGATCTCCTCCTGAATGGCAGGCTCGATAGTGACCTCGGTGACCTCATTCTTATCCGTGTCGAGAGTACGATTACTAAAGGAATCACCAATCGGTTTGAGCACGGATTTGAAAGTCTGGCCTGTCTTGGGGTCCGTGCGACGAGGGGATGCTAGACTATACACCACAAGATCAATCTGCCCAAGGTCAGCTTTAATCATTTCGACTGTTCTTGATTTGATCTCGTCGGAGAAGGCATCGCCATTGATACTCTTCGCGTAGAGGCCGGACTCGTGTGCAGCTTTCTCGAATGCGCAGGAGTTATACCAGCCAGCGCTGGCAGGTTTTCCCTTCATAGAAGGACGCTCAAAAAAAACACCTAGCGTATCGGCCCCGTAAGTGAATGCGGAGGCGATACGAGTAGAGAGACCGTAACCAGTGGAGGCCCCGATCACGAGGACCTTCATGGGGCCGCCTGTTTTCTTAGCCGACTTGGCAATCTCAATTTCTTGGCGAACCTTGGCTTCGCAGCCCTTTGGGTGCGCCGTGATACAAACAAATCCTCGGATACGTGGCTTAACAATCATAGTGTGTTCTCAGTAAATATGTTGGGTAAGATTATATGGAAATGATGAGTGTCGTTCTTGGCAATCGGTAATTAAAGGGAAACCGCCTGATGCCCTTGTTTAAATTCGAGTGAACTGCGGCCCGTCTTATAAGAATGCGCTCGATTATGGAGATCGCACGCGACCTTTGAAGACAACCGCCCCGGCTTTTCAATGACTGACTGAAACCGTCAAACACCCACTCGGCGGGCAATTGGTCACTCTAATTCTTTCCAATGCCGCTGGCTTCGAAACCGATCGCGCGCATAGCCTCAAGATCGACGATATTGCGACCATCGAAGAGGAAGGCAGGCTGCTGCATTTGTTCAAATATCTTCTGGTAATCGAGAGCCTTAAACGCATCCCATTCGGTCAGAATAAGGACGGCGTGAGCGTCTTTAGTCGCTTCATATGCGTCGGTACAAAATCGAACCTGTTTATTATCCGAGTCGATACCTAGATCCCGTTGTATCTGCTCGACCTCGACCTTAGGATCATAAATGGCCACCTCAGCCTGCTCCTCGAGAAGGTCCTTACAAATATAAATGGCTGCCGACTCGCGGGTATCATTGGTGTCCTTCTTAAATGCAAAGCCAAGCACAGCAATCTTCTTGTCGGAAACCGTGTTAAACATGGAACTGATGATGTGGCGGCAGAAACGATGCTTCTGGTAGTCATTCATCTCAATCACGCCGTTCCAATAGGCGGCCACCTCGGGGAGACCGAAATATTCGCAGAGATATACAAGATTGAGAATGTCCTTCTGGAAACATGAACCACCGAAGCCAACGGAGGCTTTTAAGAATTTGGAGCCAATACGACTATCCCTGCCAATTGCGTGAGCGACTTCGTCAACGTTCGCTTCGGTCGCCTCGCAAAGAGCAGAAATCGCATTGATCGAAGAGATCCGTTGTGCAAGGAAGGCGTTGGCTGTCAGTTTGGATAGCTCGGAGGACCAGATATTGGTCGTCAGGATATTTTCGCGCGGCACCCAGGTAGCGTACACATCCACTAATTGTTGGATTGCGGCCTTACCCGCCTCACTTTGCTCACCTCCGATGAGCACCCGGTCGGGTGCCTCGAGATCGGACATGGCAGTGCCCTCTGCTAGAAATTCCGGATTTGAGAGGATCTGAAAATTTCGCCCCTTGGAATTCGACTCAAGGATACGCTTCACCGACTCTGCGGTGCGCACTGGCAAGGTAGATTTTTCGACCACGATTTTATCGTCTTCGGCGACCTCCGCGATCTTACGTGCGCATTTTTCAATATAGCGGAGATCGGCCGCGCGGCCGGCCCCCACTCCATAGGTCTTTGTCGGGGTATTCACGCTGAGGAATATCATGTCCGCTTCCTTGATGGCTGCGTCGATATCGGTGGAGAAAAAGAGGTTTTTGCCGCGTGCCTTTTGCACGATTTCGTCGAGGCCAGGTTCGAAAACAGGTAGCTTCTCTGAGTTCCATGCGTCAATCCGCGCCTCATTGATATCCACCACCGTGACGGTGTGGTTTTTACACTTATGCGCAATCATGGCCATCGTGGGACCTCCCACGTAGCCGGCACCTATACAACAAATTTTCATTCCAACCGTGTTACAGCAAGCGCCTTCTCTCGCAAGGGAAATTTACCCTTTTTTAGGCACTGATAGGCCCTTACACCAGGCATCGTGTCATACTTCAGCAAGCACATCGAGTCACTTTGCGATGACTCGACCGGAAGAGACACAAGTCCCACGCGGCCGATCGAACGGAAGCAGGTGTTACGATATGTAGCGCTCGAGAATGCGCCGCCTTGCTTTTCGTCACGGGTAGTTGTCAAACACCATGTTCCCATATACCGACTAGTGAATACTTGACAATGGACAAGTGTTCACCTAAACAAGTGCTCACTATGAAGGAACTAACGTCGCGCCAGCAGGAAATTCTGACCTTTATTGAGCACCATGAGTGGCGGAACGGCTATTGGCCGAGCATCCGAGAGATTCAGGAGAAATTCAGCTTCAAAAGCACGAATGCCGTCATGGGGCACCTTCGGGCACTGGAAAAGAAGGAGGTTCTTGAGCGCATTCCTGGGCAGGCGCGCACTTTTCGAATCAATCGCCCAGACACTGCAGAGGTCGTCGATATTCCCGAAGATGCAATTGAGGTGGTCGATATTCCGGTGATGGGCGATATTGCGGCTGGCTACCCCGATCGCGTTGAGCCCGCCGGAGAGATCGGTCGCCTTCAGGTGGATATCACCAGCGCGGGTTACTCCAGTCGCCGGCGCAGCTTTGCCCTCCAGGTACGTGGTGATAGTATGGTGGACGCCGAAATCTACGAGGGTGATATGGTGGTAATCGAGCCGCGTGAACCACGTGACGGAGATATTGTAGCTGCGCTCATTGATGGTGAAACCACTCTCAAACGTTTTATCAAAAAAGGTAACGAACCGCCCTACCTCAAGGCCGAGAACAAATTTTATCCCGAGCTTTATCCGATCAATGAACTGACGGTTCAGGGAGTTGCCAAGGCCGTTGTTCGGAGCTTGTGAGAGTGTAGCTCGTGTGCATGTGAAATGCCCTTGGGTCCTCGAGCCGGCCTGCTCGGGTCATTTGAAACACTACACGGCCTTAGTAAGCTAAGGCCCCACGATCTGGAGACGCTCAACATTGGCAGTTGCTAGTTGAAAGTCAGAAAAGACCTGCCATCTTCCTGCTAAGCATTCATGAACGCTCAATTTTCAACGAACAAGACTCATGCCCGTAACTTTCGACCACACCCGTATCCGCGTCTCCGATCTCGAAAAATCCATCGACTGGTATTGCAAAACCTGCGGGTTTGAAGTGCTCCGACGCACGGACAAGTCCCCCAGCGGTAATCAATTGGCCCACCTCCAGATTCCGGGGAGCGCTCATAAGTTTGAACTGACCTATTCGGATGATTACGCGATCAAGGTGCCGGAAGATCTCGCTCATACCTGCATTCGTGTAGACGACATCATCGAATACTGCGAGATGCTCGAAGGGCTTGAAAAGCAAGGCTACGCGCTGGACCTCTGGCCTTCCAATTGGCGGGAGAAGTTCGCCGGCGGTAAGAAGATGGCATTCATCACGGACCCCGACGGCTACGAGGTCGAAATTCTCGAGCACCAGGCTCCGGATCGGTCAGCATAGCGGCAGCGGTGAAACGCTGCCCGCCAACCCATTCAACCGGAGGGCTTGACCCCTTCCCCCCAAAATGCGTTTTATCACCCCAATGGAGGGTATAACTTCCGGCCTGCCGCAATCGCAGGTCATACCACACTAGGCCCCTACCGGTTCCATCGGGTAAATCTCTACGTCGACGCCTGCGGATGCGAGCGAAGAATGAGGTGGCCCGAGGGGCGCCTCCAGCTTATTTGTCTCAAATAGATGCGTCGAGTAATCGCCCAGCCGAACTCGTTGGAGCGGATACGGCACATGATGCACCTGGCCTGTAAGGATTCGCTTCCTTCTTGGGTCGTGGGTAAATAGCCGGTAGCGTTCGGCGAGAAAGAACTCGAGACTGCCAGCTTCAGCCTCAAAGGCACCCCCTTCCCGTTCCCAGGAATATTTTTGAAGGTCACCCCAACGACCGCTCTGACTTAATTCCGAGCAATAATGAATAGTCCCCCCATTCGTCTCTACTCGTATTCGTGCTAAGCGATAGTTCAAATAAAAGAAGGTGCGGGCGATCCAGTTGCACAGTGACCTAGGTGTATCCAATGAATAGAACCATACCCCAGGCCGCCCCTGCTCATCGACGACGTAGGTGCGCAAGTTCAATTCCGGGAAGTGCGATATCCCCGGCACGGCAGGAAGAAGGCGTGGCCGAACACTCGTCATCTGAAAAGGGACCACGCCGATCCATGCCCGCCCATCGAATGTATCGACTGATAACCCCGGCGGAAGCGTGGGTAATATAAGGAATGGATCGACTGACCAATGGAGAAAGAGTAGCTCCAGCCAACGTTGATACATCACGGGCGAACCCGCGGGACGCACCCGTTCGCGTAGTCGGTTTTCGAATCGTATCGTGTCAGGTCCGAGGATCACATAGATCTATCGCAGTGCGCGAGCGATCATAACAATGTGTTTCTTCG
This sequence comes from Opitutales bacterium, assembly GCA_049598495.1. Classification (GTDB taxonomy): domain Bacteria; phylum Verrucomicrobiota; class Verrucomicrobiia; order Opitutales; family Coraliomargaritaceae; genus Thalassobacterium. Next base: position 36,907 of record JBMYNR010000013.1, on the reverse strand, counting down.
GCGAACATGGCCATTTCTTCGTGGCACGCGCTCTAAGTAATGAACCCATAATGACTCGTGCGTTGCGGGCAAGGCCCCTACTTTTCCGATTCGAGCTGAATCTTATACTCAACCGAATCAACCAATGCTTCCCAAGTCGCCTCGATAATATTGTCACTAGCTCCGACCGTACCCCAGATTTCATTCCCATCCGTGGACTCAATCTGAACCCGAATAATAGCATCCGCGCCGTGCTGACTTTCAAGAATACGCACTTTGAAATCAATGAGTTCGACTTCCATAATCTCGGGAAATACCGGTGCGATCGCCTTACGAAGCGCATGATCGAGGGCACCAACGGGACCCGTGGCCTCGGCCACGGTGTGGTGTATCTCATCGCCGATCTTCACTTGAACGGTGGCCTCCGAAACGGTGCGTTTGAGGGCGGATTGATGCCCGACCATCACACGATAGCCGATTAGTTCAAAGTCGTCCTTCTTTCCCTTAAGGAAACGATTGAGAAGTAGCTTAAAGGAGGCATCTGCCGCCTCATAGCCGTAACCGCGAAATTCGAGTTCCTTCAGTTTGGCCAGAAAATCCTTAAGCTCAGGCGAACGGGAGTCGAGATCCACACCCATGTCTTGCGCTTTCATCATCACACTGCTTCGTCCGGACATATCCGAGACAAGGATCCGTGTGCGGTTACCGACCAATTCAGGCTCAATGTGCTCGTAACTGTGCTTCACCTTTGCTGCAGCATCAGCGTGAACGCCCCCCTTGTGTGCAAATGCACTTGCTCCAACAAAGGGTGCGGAAATATCGGATGAACGATTTGCCATCTCATCAACAAAGAGCGAGAGATCACGGAGGTTCTTGAGATTCGCGCTACAATTCAACTTCCGACTCATTTTGAGGGCAAGATTAGGGATCACTGTCGTGAGGTTGGCATTTCCGTTGCGCTCACCAACACCATTCATGGTGCCCTGAACCATGACTGCGCCGGACTCCACACCCGCGAGTGAAACGGCGACACCCAAGCCAGAATCATTGTGGCAATGAACCCCAACGGGAGTTTCCGGGAACTGCTCGACAACTTTACTAACGATTTGACTAACTTCGCTGACCAATTTCCCACCATTTGTATCACAAAGTGTCAGGTTGATTGCACCGCCTCGATTCGCAGCTTCCAGCGTCTGGAGCGCGTATTCAGGATTATCACAGTAACCATCGAAGAAGTGCTCAGCATCGTAGATAACGTCACGTCCATTATCCGTGAGAAAACGAACCGAATCCTCAATCATCTTAAGATTCTCCTCTGCCGTGGTCCGTAGGATTTCAGTCACATGCAGAAGCCAGGTCTTTCCGAAGATGGTGACAACCGGAGTGTTGGCATCGAGCAGTAGCTTGAGTTGTGGATCCTCTTCAGCGCTTAGGCTCGCCCGACGGGTCGAGCCAAAAGCAGCGATCTTCGCATGCTTGAGTTCCAATTTCTGAGCCTCTTCAAAAAAGGCCATATCTCGTGGATTCGACCCGGGCCAACCGCCTTCGATGTAATCAACACCAAAGAGATCCAGCTTCTCGGCAACGCGGAGCTTTCCGGCAACAGTGAAAGAGACGCCCTCTCCCTGCGTTCCGTCGCGGAGGGTGGTATCGTAGATCTTGATCGTTTGTGACATCTGGCTGAAAAAGGAAAGCGGAGAAAACAATGGCTGAGAGGGACTTGGGCAAACAAAAAGGTTCACAACCTAGCTGGTGGGGTGACTACACACTGAGTGCATGGCTCCCGCATTGCCGGATACACCTGCGATTAGAGGCAAACGAGAACTCTTAGATTGACCACGAAGCTCATACATGGTCGTGGCAACGCGCCAGCGCTGCCCTCCATCCTTCGCCACCCGCAAACAAAAAAAGCGCCCCGCAGAACAAGACGCCTTAAATGGCAGGCTCACAGGGATTCGTTCCGAGTCTTGAGCTTGTCGAAAGGCGACAAGACCGGGCCCTGAGCTATGCGAATGGGAACCGGAACACCGCAGGTGAGAATCCCGACAACCTCGTCCACCGGAACAGAAACCAAAAAAAGCGCCCCGCAGAACGAGACGCCTTAAATGGCAGGCTCACAGGGATTCGAACCCCGACAGACGGTACCAAAAACCGTAGTGCTACCATTACACCATGAGCCTAATGAAGGTCGGAACAGTAGAATTCACATCCTACTCGTCAAGCCCTCTGTATAAGAAATTTCATGCCCCGATGTCGAGTAAAGCGCGGACGGTCTCAATGGAATCTGCTTCCTCTGCCTGCTTATCCATTCGCCATCTTAGCACGCGAGGAAAGCGGACGGCGATACCGGATTTATGCCGCCTGGATTCTTGGATTCCCTCAAAAGCGATTTCAAAAACAAGCTCGGGCTTCAACACCCGCACAGGCCCATGAGAGTCGAGCGAATTTTGCCGAATCCATCTGTCGATTTTTCGAATCTCGGCGTCACTGAGCCCCGTGTAGGCCTTCGCCACAGGGACAAGTTCCCCTTCCTTCCATACTGAAAAAGTATAATCGGTGTATAGCCCAGCCCTTCGCCCGTGCCCCTGCTGAGCGTAGACCATCACTGCATCGATTGTAAATGGAGCCACCTTCCATTTCCACCAATCCCCTTTTTTCCGACCCACGCCGTATGGTGAATCTTTTCGTTTTAGCATAAGCCCTTCGACACGACGTTCTCGAGAAAGCTCTCGAAGCGCACCGACTGTATGCCAGGAATCCCCCTCGACAAGCGGCGAGAGGTAAAATACATTACATTTGACCGACTCCGCTACGCATTCCAGCACCCTACGTCGATACTCGGTCGACTCCGATCGAATGTCCCTGCCCTTGTCTTCTAATATATCGTAAGCCATAAAAACGACGGGTATTTCTTTGCGAAGTTTTGGCCCCAACTTCTTTCGTCCCAGGCGACGTTGAAGCTCTGAAAACGGAGCCGGCTTCTCACCAGACCACGCGAGCAACTCGCCATCCAGCACGAGGTCCTCAGGCCAGTGGGCCGCGGCCTCAGCGATTTCAGGAAACTGATCCGTTATCATCTCCTCACCACGGGACCAAATAATCACCTGGCTACCTCGCTTAATCAGTTGCGCCCGAATACCGTCCCATTTCCATTCGATCAGCCACTCGTGAACTTCACCCAGCCTCGTCTTGGCATCTTCATCGAGCGGTGATGCTAAACAAAATGGATACGGCTTAGCTGCTTGATCACCCGAGGCCTCACCCGAGAAAAGTCCTCGATAGGCCTCTGGTGTTGGCTTCCAGTTGCCCACAAGTCGATGGGCCATAACCGCAGGGTCCACTTCGGCGAGTTCGGCGAGAGCCGCACAAACCAGAGTGTGATGGACCCCAACGCGAAACCCTCCGGTGATGAGCTTGTTGAAAACAAAACAAGCGCCCCCATCGAGCTCCGACCAGATTCGCTCGATTGCCGCGCGCTGCGCATCCGTCTCCATATCGCGAAGCGGTACGATCTCCTGCTCGACCATTTCGTTGAGAGGGCGGTCCCGTGAAGCCCGTATAGACCCTCGATCCGATAAGAGTAAGGCCAGCGTTTCGGCCAAATCACCGACATGGTTGTAGCATTCCTCGACCATCCAAGTGGGAAAGCCGCAGGCCACGCCTGCCCATTGTCGAAAGTTAGTCAGCTTGATTGGACGCTTCAAGCGGTTCCCTGTAAGAAAAAATACAGCCCAAGCGCCGTCTTCGGGCTGAACTTCCGCAAAATACCGTTTAAGCGCCGCTAATTTGGTCGTTTTTCGGTTGGATGCATCCAACTCCATAAACAACTCGGTAAAGCGTTTCATGACTTGTCCTCCCCTTCGTGATTCACTGACTCACCTGTAAACCGCGTAGGTACTTCATAAGCACAAAGGCCCTTCTCTTCCTTCAACCAACGAACGAGGGGGGCGGCATATCCATGGGTTACACCGATCGTTTGCGCGCCACTAGCATCGACAGCATGCAAAATCCCCTGCCAATCCACATGATCGGAAACGACGAATCCCCGATCCAGCGCAAGTCGACGCCTCGCCCCACGTACGGCCATCCATCCCGATGCGAATGCGAGTGAATGCGGCGCGAATTTTCGCAGCCAGGGAGTGTTTTGAACGGAGCCCGGCGCGATGATCAACCCACGTCTTTTGAGCAGATTCGTATTTTCTGCGACCGCTTTAACCGTTTCGGGGATGGGTCGACCGGCCGCCTTGTAATGTGGCAGCATTTTATCAACCGCGCCATGAACCCCAATCGGCCCGATGGATGGATCGATGCCACATAGCACCCGCTGAGCCTTGCCTAATGAATAGGCAAATAAAACGGAGGTCCGCCCCGCCTCTTGATTGTCGCACCACCATTGGTTGATCTGATCGAAAACCAATTCAGAGTCCGGCCATCGATAAACAGGCAGCGCAAAGGTCGCCTCTGTAATCAAGTGCTTGCAGGTAACAGGTTCGAACGCTTCACAAGAGAGGTCGGGAGCGATTTTGTAATCCCCAGTCACCACCCAGACTTCGCCCTTATGCACAACGCGAATCTGAGAAGATCCGAGCAAGTGGCCCGCAGGATGAAACGAGACCTTCACCTGGCCAACGGTCATGCTTTCACCGAAAGGCAGACCCCTGGCGGGAGCACCAAGGCCGATTCGTTCGCGTAGGACATCGAGACCACTCTGTGCGGTCAGATAGGCACCCATTCCGCTGCGAGCATGGTCGCTATGTGCATGTGTAATCAAGGCCCGCTCAACACGTCGCCACGGGTCGATATAAAAATCGCCCTGTTCGCAGTAAAGTCCACGCGGGGTCGCCCGTATCAAAGGTCTTGCTATTGACGTGTCCAACATCACGTCCGAGCTTATGTAGTAATTGATGAGGTTCAACCCTCAGTGAATTTTACCTATGAACACAACTTTGCTATTGTTTCTAACCCCCGTCATCACCGCTGCTATTGGCTGGCTAACGAATTGGGTCGCTATCCAGATGCTCTTTCATCCGAGGGTGGCCACGCGTATTTTTTCCTGGAATTGGCAGGGATTAATCCCACGCCGCCAACAACAACTGGCTGAAGAGTCCGCTGAAATTATCGAGCGAGAGATACTCCAGCAGCACGCGATCTTACATGAGATCCGGAAAATTGAACTGACTCCCTACCTCGACGAAGCCGCACGCAAACTCGTCTGGGAACGTGTGGGCCCACAATTACAGGCGATTCCCTTGCTTGGTGGATTCATCAACGACGGCACGCTCTCCAAATTCGAAGTTATTGCAGCCTCTGCCATGAAGGAAGAGGCTGGCCCCTTGATGGAGAAAGTGGCCACTGAATTCGAATCTTCAGTCGACCTTAGACAGATGATTCAAGAGAATATAGCCGCCTTTGATCTAGATCGGCTCGAGGCGATCGTGAATCAGGTCGCCAGACGCGAGTTTCAAACAATCGAAAGGCTCGGGGCCGTTCTTGGCTTTATGATCGGCTGCATACAAGTCGTCCTTTTCTGGGCGACTGGATCGATCCAGTTCTAATTGCCGACTACCAAATATTGCAAAATGCCCACGCTCGAGGCTAATTACCGAGTTCAGTAAATGGATACGTTCGAAACATCGGATTTTCGCTACTGCGAATCTCGCTATCAAACTCGTCGCAGGAGATCTCGCGCGATTAATATTGGGGGCGTCTACACTGGAGGTGACAATCCGATCCGCGTGCAGTCGATGACAACCACGAACACCCAGGACGTCGATGCGACGGTCAAGCAAACGCTCGCACTCGCTGAGGCGGGTTGTGATATCATTCGAATCACTGCGCCCAATAAAAAAGCGGCTGAAGCGCTCGGAGAGATTCACAAGAAAGTGCGCGCCGCCAAGTGTGAGGTGCCGCTTGTTGCAGACATACATTTCCTACCGGCCGCAGCAATGGAAGCGGCCAAGCATGTCGAAAAGGTTAGGATTAATCCGGGTAACTACGCAGACAAAAAGAAGTTTGCCGTGCTTGAATATACGGACGCAGCCTACGAGGAGGAACTTGAGCGTTTACATGTGGCATTTAGCCCAATCGTCCTGCGATGCAAGGAACTCGGTCGTGCCATGCGGATCGGCACCAACCACGGTTCCCTCTCAGACCGAATTATGAATCGCTATGGGGACACCCCCATCGGTATGGTCGAGTGCGCTTTAGAGTTCATTCGCATCGCCGAGAGTCACAGCTTTCACGAGATCTGCATATCCATGAAAGCAAGCAATCCGAAAGTAATGATTGAAGCCTACCGACTCGCGGTCGCACGAATGCAGGCTGAAGGGATGAACTACCCGTTGCATCTGGGCGTGACCGAAGCGGGAGATGGTGAAGATGCACGGGTGAAAAGCGCCATCGGAATTGGCACGCTGCTCAACGATGGTTTGGGTGATACGATCCGTGTCTCGCTGACAGAAGATCCGATCTACGAGATTCCCGTCGCGCGTGATCTAGCGGACAAGGCGATGGCTCTTTGGGAACAGCAGGCGGATTTGGCGCTGTCAGAGACAAGATACGACAGCGTGAATCCCTTTGAATTCAACAAGCGAGCTACACGCGTCGTTGAACTGGGGCCAAACTGTTTGATTGGAGGCGAATCCACGCCGGCAGTCATCGTGAAGACCGTTCACGCCGTTGATGCGACCCAGACAATCATCCAAGAGGTTTGCGCTGCACAGATGAACTTGAAAGACAGCAAGATCGAGGGTCTGCAGGTTGAGATAAAGAAACCTTCAGATTTGGCTGCCTTCGGAATGCTTCATGAAGCACTTCACTCGGTCGTTCAGTGCTTTATACTCGAACTGTCGGATGTCATCGACATATCACATCTTGAAGTATACAAATGGCCTGAGGTGAGCCTTGCAGGCATTACCCTACTTCAGTGTATGTCACGCGAAGACGCATATTACGCGACGCAACTCCTTCAATTTTGCCGAAGCAGGAATTTTAATTGCGTGATCGATTGCGCGGCAGACGAACTTCGCGATGAAATCGGAGCGCAACTTAAGCAAATGGGGACCGAACGCTTGATTTTAACATCCAGTAAACCGGCAGATACAAGGCACCCCCTTGGTAGTTTTCGAGCGCTGGCCGAAGCCGCACGTGAATTCACCCCAGATGCACCCATATGGATTCGGAACACGAATAGGAATACCCTTAATCCGAAAGATTATTTTTCAGATCGACTTCTTGAAAGCAGTATTCTCAGTGGCGCCGTGCTTTGCGATGGCATTGGCGATGCGATCAGCATTGAAACCGAACCGCTGCTCGAAAAGGCGACCACTCTAGCCTATAATATTCTTCAGGGCGCACGAGCCCGTATCAGTAAAACCGAATTTGTAGCCTGCCCGAGTTGCGGACGGACCCTTTTTGATTTGCAAACCGTGACTCAAAAAATCCGATCCAGAACAGATCATCTAAAGGGCGTCACCATCGCAATCATGGGCTGCATCGTAAACGGGCCGGGTGAGATGGCAGATGCCGATTTTGGCTACGTCGGAGGGGCCCCGGGCAAGATCAATCTCTATGTCGGCAAGGAGTGCGTAAAATACAATGTGCCTTCTGCTGAGGGACTTGATCGCCTAATTGATCTAATTAAGGAGCATGGAAAATGGGTCGAACCGGCCTAATTACTATGAGTCGTGTATTCTTTGCGCCCGCTGGATTAAATAAGCCCGAGATGACTCAGGCGTCGCAAGGGGCGCCTCTGATTTTGGCAACCGACTAAGCGCATACTTGCTCTTGTCAGATCGATCCACGGAAGATTACCTCAACCATGCTGATTTTCGATTTACTACCGATAGCTGTTACCGCCGGGCCCATAGAAGCGAGTCGTGAGGCAACACAGATGGACGTGATCATCCTAATTGGATCGATCCTACTCGCTCTGGGTTTTTCATTTCTCTGCTCGATTGCCGAGGCAGCTCTTCTTAGTGTCACACCCTCCTATGTCGAGAGCATGCGCACGAATCGACCTCAGCGAGCGGAACGACTTCGCCGCCTAAAAATCGAAAACGTCGATCGGTCCCTAGCCGCAATCCTCACATTGAATACGATCGCGCATACGGTGGGTGCAATTCTATCGGGAGCCAAAGCGACTATCGTCTTTGGAAGTGCATGGTTCGGACTATTTTCCGCGATCATGACTTTGATGATTCTCTTCCTGTCCGAAATTATTCCGAAAACTCTCGGCGCGGTGTATTGGAAGCAGTTGATTGCTCCAACGGCCCTTTTCGTCGAAATTCTCATTTGGTCGCTATACCCAATTGTTTGGTTATCTGAATCACTAACCCAATGGGTTTCCCGAGGACAAAAGGCTCATATCTTCAGCCGAGATGAGCTCATCTCGATGGCACGAATCGGCGAAAGCTCCGGAACCATGCCGAAGAGCGAGTCCAGAATTTTAAAGAATCTCTTCAAATTAAGCACCCTGAGCGCCCAGGATATCATGACCCCTCGGACAGTCATCGAATCACTGCCAGAAGATAGCACCATCGAGGAGGCGCTCCTAGTTGCCACATGTAAGCCTTTTTCTAGAATACCACTCTATCGCGATGACAAAGATCAAATAAACGGATTTGTTCTACGAGCCGATATGCTAATAGCTTCGAATAAAGGAGAGGGTGATGCCCCTCTTGCGAGCATCCGAAGAGAGCTGATTACTGTCCGCGACTCAATTCCACTTTCTGAGCTCTTCGACCATTTCCTTCAAAAGCGCCAACACATATCAATCGTTCTGGACGAATACGGGGGCACGAAGGGCCTTGTCACCTTGGAAGACCTTGTAGAGACGCTCATAGGAATAGAGATTATCGACGAAACCGACTCGGTCGTCGACATGCGCATACTAGCGCGAAAGCAGTGGTTGGAGCGCGCAAAAAGCATGGGGCTGGAAGCGAAGAATGATTAGACTTTAGTTCGGGCCTGAAGTCGCGTCGACCCGTGTGGGGTTCCAAACAGTCTGAAGCGTTTATTCGTCGACCTTGCTGGCGTCAGTTCGCGTCCTGTCGAATGTGGGTATAACCACAGGCCCTATATTTGCCGAGTGAAGACTCGGTTTTCTGTCATCATACCTACTGGGAGGCTGTACTCAAGTCCTCAGGGAGCGACGCCGGAAGGCAAAACATCCTAAGGTTCGGGCCTCCAAATCGTTGTATTATTATGTTTCAACCATCCAGAGAGGCGGGACTGCAGCGTTTCCACGACTTCCTTCCACGTGCAGGCAGTGATTATGCGGCGACCCGAAACTACGACCAACCCTACGGCGACAATGTTTCACGTTTATCACCATGGATACGCGTCCGGCTTTTGACAGAGTGGGAACTGGTGGCGGCCGCGCTCAAGAGACACGGGGCTCGGAATGCTGGAAAATTCGTGGATGAGGTCTGTTGGCGAACGTATTGGAAGGGCTGGCTGGCCTTGCGGCCTTCTATTTGGGATGACTATATCGAGGAACTGAAGTTAGCGCAGAGAAGCGCCGAAAAAAATCCGGTGTATCGCGACCTGATCGTATCGAGAACGGGGATCGAATGCATGGACGTGTGGACGCAAAAACTCATCGAGACGGGCTATCTACATAACCATGCGCGGATGTGGTATGCCAGTATCTGGGTGCACACGCTGAAGGTGCCATGGGTTCTTGGTGCAGCCTTTTTCCTACGCCACCTACTTGATGGCGATGCCGCCTCCAATACACTCAGTTGGCGCTGGGTAGCGGGCCTCCAAACAGTGGGAAAGACCTATCTTGCACAGGCTTCCAATATAGAAAAATACACGAGGGGGCGCTTTAAAGTGAAAACACCACTTGCACAATCGCCTACAATCGTAGACGCCTTCCGCGAGAATCCCAAGGTGCAGCCGTTAGTTGAAACGAAAGTTCCCCCATCAGCCGGGAAATTAGGTCTTCTCGTCCACGAGGACGATCTATCCTCGATTCGATGGATCCAACAAGAGTATCCCATCGAATCCATTGCGGGCTTCTTACCAAGTAACGCTTATCATCAAAGCGGCATTTCCGATAAGGTGATCGATTTCCGTGAAAGCTGCCTGCGATCCACCCTTCCGGACTCCACTCGGATACATCGTTCGGCAGAAACTCTGGCCGACTGGGCCCGATCCGAGAAACTCGATGCTGTAATGATGGCAGAACCTTCCGTTGGTATCTGGGATTCGGTATTACCCGCAATTGAGGCGGTTTTGAATCCGCATGGAATTCTTATCTACAAACCGCGCCACTGGTGGGACAGCCACCTCTACCCACATGCGCGTGCGGGCTTCTTTCGTTTTAAGAAAGCTGTCCCTGCGGTCCTCGAAAAACTCTACAAAGACCCCATATGCACATGACTTCCGTTTACGCACAGGCATATGTCGGGGCACTCGCAGCCGACGCTGTCGCCATGCCCGTCCACTGGTATTACGATACCCAAGCACTCGACGCTGACTACGGCCAGTTAGAAGGCTATGTCGCGCCTAAAAGCCCCCACTGCGACAGTATACTATGGCGTTCACGCTACATTCCTCGAAATGCGAAGGGAAATATCCTTCACGAGCAAGCCCGCTTCTGGGGCCAAAGAGGTATCCACTACCACCAATTTCTCAAAGCAGGTGAAAATACCATCAACTATAAATTGAGCAAGGAACTCTATCAGCTCGTGACCGATCAAGGGCGTTACGATGCGAGCGCGTGGCTGGAGCGATATATTAATCGAATGCTGGAACCAGGTTGGCACGAAGACACTTATCTCGAGGAATATCATCGGGCATTTTTCAATCATTATGCATCAGGCAAAGCGCCCTTTGACTGCGGAATCGACGACCTTCATATCGGCGGCATCAGTCAAGTGCCTGCGCTTCTTGCAGCACTCGATCAAATCGGCGTTGGCAGCGTCGAAGAGCAGGTCGATACGGTAGTCACCCATGTTCAATTGACCCACCGCAACCGCTTCGTCGTGGAATCTGCTGAAACATTGACCCGTATGCTGGCGGCGGTTAATACTGGCTCGACACTCAGGGACACGATTAAAGTATTCGGAAGTTCATGGGCGAGCAGTGGTCAACTTGATACTTGGTCGAGCCTTCCGGATCGATCCGTTGTCGGGCGTCACCTAACCGTGGCTTGCTATTTGCCCGAGTCCTTCACTGCCAGCCTGTTTCTTTGCTGGCGATATGCGGATGACTTCACGGCCGGCATTCTCGCAAATGCACACTGCGGTGGCGACAACTGCCACCGTGGAGCTGTCGTCGGTGCCCTACTCGGGGCGGCAAACAGTGTGCCCGACCGCTGGCGAGAGGGATTGCTTAGGTAGCCTTATCCCGCTCAGCCTTAGTCAGCCGAACGACATTGCGCACAGCATTTTTCGTTACGATGTTACCGCCCGAGCTGCGACCGCGCACGGTGAGTTCCTTGAAGCGAACCTCCTCCTCCGTCTTTCTAATGCGCGGGGCAGGCTTCAGGTTGATCTTAACTGCATCCGGTTCGCCATCTTTTGTCGGATAGCAGGAGACGTAATACACACGGGTGGCTGGCTTTCCTTTGGTTAAATCATATTCCTTACCTCGGGTCACCCCACCTATCGTAAAGTGTTTCGCTAGGGTTGGCCCAGTCTTTCCATCGCGATAGACCAAGCAGTAGGTTAACGAATTCGGATCGGATCGATTAAAGATATCAATATGTAGGATATTCTTCCCAAAGAAGGCTTTATCGGAGACCTTGCTGACGATCAATTTGCCCTCTTGGTTAATGGCCAACACATCATCCAGGCGAGAGCATTTACAGACCGCCTCATCCTTCTTCATACCGATGCCCGCGAAGCCCTCTTTTTTATCCACGTATAAAGTCTCGTTGGCGATGACCACCTCCTGCGCGAGCACTTTTTGGAAGGAAGCCAGTTCGGTCTTACGTTCGCGCCCCTTGCCATACTTCTTTTTTAGCTCGGTAAACCATTTAATGGCATACTTCGTCAGATACTTGAGGTTTTTCTTCGTCTGAGCGATCTCCTCCTCTAGGCTCTTGATCAACTCGTCGGCCCGGAAAGTGTCGTATTTAGAGATGCGTTTAATCTTAATCTCCAGAAGTCGAAGAATGTCTTCTTGGGTAATTTCCCGTTTAAAGTGCTTTTTGTAAGGCCGCAAACCTACATCAACCGTCTTAATGACGGCCTCCCATGTCTCTTCTTCTTCAATCCGGCGGTAGATTCGTTTTTCGATAAAAATTTTCTCCAAAGAACTGAAGTGCCATTTTTCTTCTAGTTCAGATAATTGAATCTCCAACTCCCGCTTGAGGAGATTTCGCGTCTTCTCTGTTGCGAGATACAGTAGATCCAATGCCGAAAAGAAGTGAGGCTTCTCATTTTCGATTACACAGATATTTGTCGAAACCGACATTTCACAATCGGTGAATGCATACAATGCCTGCTCTACGGTTTCCGCTTCCGAACCCGATGGAAGGTAGACAAGAATTTCGACCTCATCCGCCGTGTTGTCCTCGACCCGAGCGATCTTGATTTTGCCCTTTTCGTTAGCAGAAATAATCGAGTCGATGAGACTCGTAGTCGTCTTTCCGAACGGTAGTTCCTTGATCGCCAGAAGGTTTTTCTTACGCCTTTCGATACGGGCACGCACCTTGACCCTGCCGCCCCTCTTTCCATTATTATACTCAGAAACATCTGCTATCCCACCTGTTGGAAAGTCAGGGACAAGCTCGGGGGTCTCTTTCCGAAGAAGCGAAATACAGCCGTCGATCAGTTCGATAAAATTGTGCGGAAGTATCTTACAGGACAGCCCGACTGCAATGCCCTCGGCGCCCTGAGCGAGCAATAAGGGGAATTTTACAGGTAGGGTCTCCGGTTCCTTGTTGCGCCCGTCATAGGATGCTAGCCAATGGGTCGTCTTGGGGTTGAAGACGACATCGAGAGCGAATTTCGAAAGGCGGGCTTCGATGTAACGGGATGCAGCGGCTGAATCACCTGTCAGCGTGTTCCCCCAGTTGCCCTGCATATCGATCAACAAGTCCTTCTGGCCGAGTTGGACCATAGCATCCGCAATTGAGGCATCGCCATGTGGGTGATACTTCATCGTATTCCCGATGACATTCGCGACTTTGTTATAACGTCCGTCTTCCAACTCGCGCATGGAATGGAGAATACGCCTCTGGACTGGTTTTAAGCCGTCGTTTGCATGCGGAACCGCACGCTCTAGAATGACATAGCTGGCGTAATCCAGAAACCACTCACTGAACATATCATCGACGTGGCCCGCATCCGTCTTCATGGAAAAAAGGTCGTCATCTGAAGGTTTAGCCAATCCGGCATCGGAGGCTAGTCCGTCTAGTTCAAGCTCGAGATTGTCTTTTTTGGACGTCTTTTTTCGTGGCATGGAGGAGTCTTGGAAATAGGAAAAGTATGCGCTTACCGATCAACACACGGCAGAACCAGAATATGAAAAAGGTCCAATAGGAGTTCCGACTCAAGGAGATTCTATGACGAAATATTTACCCGTTCATTGCGTTTTTGCTTACCATTGGCAGAGATAGTGCTAGAATGAGATTATGACTGATTCCTCCGCAACAGCGACCACTCATAAAGCGCTACAAAAATGGATTAATAAGATGGTGACACTCTGCGAACCGGATGCGGTCCATTGGTGTGACGGCTCTCAAAAGGAGGCAGACCATCTCTTCTCTCTGATGCTGAACAAGGGCATGTGTATCAAGTTGAACGAGGCCAAGCGGCCGAACAGCTATCTCTTCCGTTCCGATCCGCGTGACGTGGCCCGCGTCGAATCTCGAACCTACATCTGCTCGCAAAACCGTGACGGTGCAGGTCCTACGAACAACTGGGAAGAACCTCGGGTGATGCGACGGAGACTAAAGAAGCTTTTCAAAGGCTGTATGCATGGCCGCACCATGTATGTCATCCCCTTTAGTATGGGGCCGATCGGGGGTCCTATATCCAAAATTGGTGTAGAATTGACCGACTCGCCCTATGTTGTCGTTAACATGCGAATCATGGCACGAATCGGTACAGCCGTCCTCAAGGCCTTGGGCGACGATGGGTTCTTTGTTCCATGTCTACATTCGGTGGGTTGTCCACTCAAAGATGGCACACAGGATGTCTCCTGGCCCTGCAACCCTGAAGAAACCCGCATCGTACACTTCCCTGAGGAGCGAACGATCGTCTCATTCGGTTCAGGCTACGGCGGAAACGCACTACTGGGCAAAAAATGCCTGGCCCTGCGGATTGCCTCCACCCTCGCTCGTGACGAAGGTTGGATGGCCGAGCATATGTTGATCCTGGGCGTCGAAGAACCAGACGGAAAGAAGACCTATGTAACAGCGGCCTTTCCGAGTGCATGTGGTAAGACCAATTTTGCCATGATTGTCCCCCCAAAAGACATGAAGGGCTATAAGGTAACTTGCGTAGGAGATGACATTGCCTGGATCAAACCAAGCCCCGACGGAACGCTGCACGCCATCAATCCGGAAGCAGGATTTTTCGGTGTCGCGCCAGGAACTTCAATAGTCACTAATCCGAGTGCAATGGCTTCCTGCTCTAAGGACTCCATTTTTACGAATGTCGCGCTAACAGACGACGGTGATGTTTGGTGGGAAGGCATGACCGATACCCTCCCCGCGCATGTTATTGACTGGAAAGGCAACGACTGGACTCCCGATAGTGAAACTCCGGCGGCCCACCCCAACAGCAGGTTTACCGCCCCGGCTGTCAATTGCCCGGTGATCGACCCGGACTGGGAGAAACCGGAAGGCGTCCGCATCCACGCAATGGTCTTTGGCGGGCGTCGTATGAGTGATGTGCCCCTTGTGACACAAGCATTTAACTGGGGGCACGGGGTCTACCTCGGAGCCACCACTGGATCTGAGATGACAGCTGCAGCAGAAGGAACTGTTGGGCAGATCCGTCGAGACCCAATGGCCATGCTACCGTTCTGTGGCTATCATATGGGCGATTATTTCCGGCATTGGATCCGTATGCAGCGCGATTTAAGCGAAACACCACGTATCTTTAACGTAAATTGGTTCCGTAAGGACAAGGATGGGAACTGGATGTGGCCTGGCTTCAGTGAAAATATGCGACCGCTTCGCTGGATCGTTGAACGTGCCACCGGGCGCGCGGGTGCGAAGGAAACCCCGCTGGGCTGGATGCCACGCTATCAGGATATGGATTGGCGCGGAATGGACATGAGCAAAGAAGCCTTTGAGGAACTTATGCATATCGACCGCGAGCGGACTCGCATGCAGACGCTGCCCCACGAAGAACTCTTCTTGAAGCTACATGCCCACTTGCCCAAGGAAATGATCTTCGAACGCGAACTCATGATTTCCCGCCTCTAGGCTAGCTAAATTTAGCCGCAATTAAGGTTGGAAAAGACCTGGCTCATCGTTGAGCTTATATCCCCATGGCACGCATCTACTTGTCACCACCGGATATTAGCCCGCAGGATCATACGAGCCTGAATGCTGTCCTGGAATCAAACTGGGTCGCCCCTGCAGGTCCTCATCTAAACGAGTTTGAATCTGCCATCTGCGAACGAACGGGACGAGCTCATGCAATCGCACTAAACTCCGGGACAGCGGCACTGCATTTAGCTCTGCAATTAATTGGAGTCGGCCCGGGAGATACTGTCATCTGCCCCAGCCTTACCTTCGCCGCGAGCGCAAATCCAATCTGTTATCTCGGCGCAAATCCTGTCTTTGTGGATAGCGAAATGTCGACTTGGAACATGGATCCGGAGAAACTAGAAGAGGCACTCGCTTCGGAGACAAAGGTTAAGGCCGTCATCGTCGTCCACCTATATGGCCAGTGTGCCCACATGGATCCGATCCTGGAACTATGCAAATCGTATGAGGTTCCCCTGATTGAAGATGCGGCCGAAGCCCTCGGCGCATGCTACAAGGGAAGGCCAGCAGGATCCATGGGCGACCTTTCCTTTTTTTCCTTCAACGGGAACAAGATTATTACCACGTCAGGAGGTGGCATGCTTTTATGCGATCGTGCCGATTTGTCCGATCAAGCCCTTTACCTCGCGACACAGGCTCGCGAACCGGTAACCCACTACGAGCACAAGGCAGTTGGATACAATTACCGGATGAGTAATCTACTGGCTGGTCTTGGTTTAAGCCAAATCAAGGATCTTGACCGCAGGATCTCTATACGTCGCAGACATTTCGAGAGTTACACTGAAGTACTCGGTGATCTGCCGGGTATCAAGCCCATGCCAATCTTGGCACCGGATGACGCCAATTACTGGCTCAGTTGCATCACGATTGACCCCACCGTTTCGAATGCATCCCGAGACGATTTAATTTATGCACTGGAGCGAGAGGATATTGAAGCAAGGCCTCTTTGGAAACCATTGCATCTTCAACCGGTCTTTTCAAAAAATACCTGCTACGGCGGTGTCGTCGCAAAGAATCTCTTTGAACACGGGCTCTGCCTCCCGAGCGGATCATCTATGACAAATGATGCACGCAGCCGTGTCGTTAGAGCGATCAGAGAAGCGATCCTATAGATGCATGAAAACCAATTTATTCATACGTTACTTTAATTATAGAACCCTTGCCTTGGTTCTGTTTTATGCCTTCGTGACGATCTCCAGCTACTGGACCGCATACGAGTTACGCTTCGATTTCAATGTGCCTCCCGCTTACGAGTTGGACCGGATAAATACGCTTTGGTGGATTGTAACTCTTCAACTGATGTTGCTCACCGCCTGTGGCCAAATCGATTCGATTCTTTCCTATTTTCGTCTTCCGGATGCGCTTAAACTCTTCTCCGGACTGTTCGCCAATGCTTTGATCCTTCTTTCAATGTGGTATGTCTACCATGGCGACAGTGTTCCTCCCCGTGCGGTAATCCTGACCTTCTTCCTGCTAAGCTTCCTCGGCATTGCTGGCTTCCGGATTCTCATGCGTGTGAAATCCAGTCGAGGCATTGAAGACTGGCTTGGTGCCGATTCGTCTGAGAATGTTATCATTATTGGAGCGGGTGAAGTGGGCGCAGCTCTTTGCGTAGACTTGCTCCATAAAACCCGACTTGGCATGCGCCCGGTCGCCTTTCTTGACGATGACCCTAGAAAAATTGGGCGATATTTACACGGAGTTCTCGTTGCAGACGAAGTCAATGAACTCCCTGAAGTAGCGAAGCGATATGGGGTCTCCAAAGTGATCGTTGCCTTTCCGTCTGCCTCCATCAAACGGGTGCAGGAAGTGGCTGAAATGGCACGAGAAGCCCAACTAAGGGTTGATACTGTACCAGCGCTAACAGACCTTGTGAGTGGCAAAGCCGAGCTCTCACAGCTACGCCCTATTCAACTCGAAGACCTCCTTGGACGTGAGCCAGTGGACCTGAATTCGGCAGATATCCGACGCATGCTCACGGGAAAACGCGTGCTTATTACCGGGGCAGGCGGGAGTATCGGCCGCGAATTGATTTCCCAGATTGCTGGCTATACTCCCCGGGGTATACTTTGTATCGATCAAGCCGAGATCGCTATTTTTAATCTTCAGCGCGAAGTCATATCAGAGCTATCAGAAGAAATTGATATCACCACGAAAATCTTGGACATCAATAATAAGGACCAAATCGAGAGCATCTTCAAATGCTATCGACCCGAGGTCATCTTCCATGCCGCGGCCCACAAGCACGTAAATTTAATGGAGAGTCAGCCCGACGAGGCCCTGCGAAACAATTTCATAGCAACTCACGAGTTGGCCAGAATTGCCAGTCGGGCGGGAGCCGAACGTTTCATACTCATATCGACGGATAAGGCCATCAACCCAACGAGCGTGATGGGGGCGAGCAAGCGCTTGGCTGAGCTTGCCATCCTCGCTGAAGAGCACGCAGAAAACAACGAAACCAAGTTCATGGCCGTACGTTTTGGCAATGTGCTGGGATCTTCAGGCAGCGTCATCCCTATCTTCCGGAGACAAATCGCCAAGGGTGGACCCATCACTGTGACAGATCCGGAAGTGACCCGTTTCTTTATGACCGTCGAGGAAGCCGTCGGTCTCGTCCTGCAATCAGCAACCCTAGGAGATGGTGGCGAGATCTTCGTCCTCGATATGGGAGCATCTGTAAAAATTCTGGATGTCGCTAGACAGATGATCGCTCTCAGCGGACTTCGCGAGAGCGTCGATATCGACATTGAATATATCGGGCTACGTCCGGGGGAAAAGCTCTATGAAGAGGTGCAGCACATTAGTGAATCGCTGCTGGCAACTCGCCACGAGCGGATCATGCGTTTCGTCTCTGAGCAATACGGCAACTTTGATATCCAAGCATTTTGTGAGGAAATCGAGACTGCAATCGCCTCGGGTGATGCCGATCAGATGAAGGCTACAATTCGCCGATACATACCCGAATACACCCCCCATGGGCAGTAATACCGCTTCGGGAAATTCTGGCAGTTATTTAGAGATCAAACAACAGAGCCCGGATAATCGGCCTTATCTCGATCCACGATTGTGTGTTCAGAAACCGGCGACGGCCGTTTGAAGACCTCCATCCGTTTTTTACAATAGAGCAGTGCCGCCTGCCAGACGATTCGCGGCATACTGTTTAAGGCTGTATCCAGTGGATGTAAAAGCGCGTAACGTATGATTGCTGCATTTGTGATCGGGCGCGCCTCACCACACATCCATGTTTTCATCACACACTCGCCTGATTTATACAAGTCCACTCCGAGAAAGACCTCCTCGTCGGTGATGCGGAAGCTGAACCGATACTCCCCTAGCATGTCATTGAATGGAGATACGTGAAAATCCTTAGGACAGCGGGCGCTCCAACTTGATTCACCCGTTTTCGTCAATTCTATCAGCGGATATACATGGCGATCGCCAAATGTATTGTTTACTTCGGCCACCACCGATCGCAAAAAAGCGCCACGTAAACGAAGATGGAAATTAACGGGATTAAAAGCGTAGCCGAAATATCGTGGGGAGCTGATCAGCATCGTGTGCTCCCCCGCCTGTTTCTCCGGAAGAAGCTTATCAAGTTGGCATTCAATCGCCTCATGGCTGCCGTATAAATAATCTTTGTCGTAGAGGCACAAGGGACGCGGCTCATTATAACCAAAGAGTGATGCCATCTCTCGAAGCGTTGACAGTTCCTCCAAATCGAAGCCGAAAAATGTCATCGGGTAGCTGAAGCGATGGCGACGCGGCGATAATCTTTCATGAACGACCTTACCTCGAAAAATACTGGACCTAAGTTTCATAGCTCAATTCCAAATTTTTCAGCAACCTCAACAGCTGAACGAACTGCATCCTCGTGAAATCCATATCCAAAATAGCTTCCACAAAACCAGGTATTGTTTGCACCGTTGTTGTCGCGCAAGGGGCCCTGTGTCGCCATCGAATCAAACGAATATAGGGGATGTGTCAGGATAGTCCGGTTAATGACACAATCCGTCGGAATCTCCTTTTCAGGATTTAGCGTGACCACATAATCGTGGACTGTCTGCAAGTCCTGCAGACGGTTCATGTAGTAACTCACTGAAACGGGGCGCTCGCAGGAGTGCCCACGAGCACGGATGAAATTCCACGAAGCCCATAGCTTTCGATTGGGCGGAAGGTGCATCGGGCTGGTATGGAGAACCACCTCATTCGGCTGGTATTTCCACGGGCTGAGAAGCTTGTGTTCGGTATCCGTCGGGTCAACTAGGAGCTTGAGCGCCTCGTCCGCATGTGTGCCGATCACAACGTGGTCAAAATCAAGTGCTTTCCCATTATGCTGAATAAGCGTGACACCTTTCTCATGACGATGAATGCCGACTGGCGCAGCCGATAGGTTCGGAGGGGTTTCGAGATGCTTAAGCATCGCTTCTACGTAGCTGCGACTACCGCCCTTTACATATTTCCATTGTGGACGATTTGTCAGCCGAAGGAGACCATGATTTTCCAGAAAATGCAGATATGGCTGAGCGGGGAATTTATGCATCTCATCAATGGGTGATGACCAAATAGCCGCACCCATCGGATAAAGATAGTGATTTAAAAATGAGCCACTAAATCCCCTGCCTTCGCAATACTCCCCCAGCGTTTTCCCCTCTAGATAGCCCGAGTTCAAATCACGAAATCCTACCCTAGAAAATCTCCATAAATCCTTAACGAATCTCCAATGCATCGGCTTGAAATAATAGGCTGGCGACGGGAAGAGACTGCCAAAACTATTGCCTGCGTAACCATAATCAGTCTCTTCGTCATAGAAGCTAAAAGTCATGGAACTGTCGGCTAGAGCGACTCCGAGCTGTTCTAATACCTGAGTAAACACAGGGTAATTTCGATGGTTCATAACGATGAACCCGGTGTCGATGGGAATGCCGACATCCTTCCCGATGGGCACCTTTAATGTCCGCGTGTGACCACCTGCATAGTCGTTTTTCTCAAAGAGATGCACATCGTGTCGACGACCCAACAACCATGCAGCAGTGAGACCTGCGACACCGCAGCCAACAACAGCGATCTTTAGGGGGTTTTCATCTTTTGGCATTAGTCACTATTTT
Source organism: Opitutales bacterium (assembly GCA_049598495.1). Taxonomy (GTDB): domain Bacteria; phylum Verrucomicrobiota; class Verrucomicrobiia; order Opitutales; family Coraliomargaritaceae; genus Thalassobacterium. The sequence goes on along the minus strand of JBMYNR010000013.1, from coordinate 16,366 downwards.
GGGCGAATCGGTAGTGAGTAACCGGCCACTCTTCGCCGTTGTTGTAGGCGAACAACTCCGAGCACGCCATGTAAAAAATTCGCCATCTTTGTGCCCAAAGCCTGACATCCTTCTTCCCATAACAACTGAGAAATATTTCGTGAACTCGTTCTGCATGGCTGTCCTGCTTCGCCAGCCATGCCTCCAGAGTCCGACTGTAGTGCTGTCCATTGACCGACCAGCGCTGCTCCTCTTCCAAAATGCCCAAAGCGGCCGTTGGTAAGAGCTCAACCGAAGGCATGATACCACCAGTAAAGAAATATTTGGACATCCAATCCTTCTCACTCTTCTCCTCAAAAAGGTAGGTATGTGCTCTATGAGTGAAGATATGCACAAACAGTTTCCCTCCTGGTTTCAGCCACTTCGCTATGCGCCCGAGTAGCTGGCGGTGATTTCGAATGTGTTCAAACATTTCTACGGATACCACGCGATCGAAACTCCCTTCAGGTTTGAAACGATTGATGTCGCAAGTAATGACACTTAGATTCCTCAGGCTCCGCTCTTTAGCTTGGGCCTCGATAAACTCTCGCTGACTATTTGAGTTACTAACCGCTACAATTTCGCTTTCTCGGTAATGCTCGGCCATCCAAAGAGAGAGCGAACCCCAACCGCATCCGAGTTCGAGGATACGTTGATTTGACGCAAGTTCAGCGCGCTCGCAGGTAAGCTCAAGCATCGCCGCTTCGGATTGATCAAGGCTCTCGTTACCCGAGTGCCAGTAACCAGAACTGTATTTCAGATGGCCACCTAGGACGCTTTGAAAATAGGGAGCGGGAATTTCATAGTGTTGATCATTGGCGACCTCCGTTTCCACGGCCACAGGAGCGGACTCGAGGACTCTAATCCACTCTTCCGCTGATAGAGAATCGTTCGAAATAGATTCCAACCGCTCGCGGAGGAGCTTGCGAATGCCGCTGCGAATCATGGAATCTGTGACCAATCTGCGTTCTGCTAATTTAATTCCTATACTCATTCTAATGTGTATCTACACAACGCCAGCTACTATAAAACCTTACATTCGTGGTAAGTTTTTGAGACTTGAAACGCTCCATTTCCATGCGCTCGCAATCCATCATTCCCATCTTATTTGCATCCTTGGCACTCCATGTGTCTTCATGCACAAAACTAAGCCCCAACATGCATACGCAAACCATTCCAGACAACTTATACAAGCAAAGCCTCGAGGCTTCGAGAACTGCTTCCTACTCTATACCCGCACCCGATACGCCCGAGGAGCGAGCCATGCTGGAACGGGTTAAGAAGCTGTTCGAGGATTACACCTATGAGAATATCGCGCTCAACCTAACCGCAGTTTACGCCGAGGAGTTCTACTTCCGCGATGCTTTTAAACAGTTCACGAAGCCCGCAGAGCTCCGAGAATATATGCTCGCAGGCCTCAAGCCACTATATCAGGCAGAATTCGTCTTCAATGAAGTTGCTCGAACTGGAGACGACTTCTATCTGAGCTGGACGATGCGTCTCGATTTCAAGAAAACGCCGAAAAATACCTGGGAAGAGTCCATTGGGGTCACCCATATGCGCTTCAACTCCGAAGGACGCATCGTTTTCCATCAAGACTACTGGGACCCAACGGATATCGTTTACCGACGCATCCCCCTCGCACGCCAACTGATTGCTCTTGTCAAAAGAAGGATGTAAGCAACCAGCAGACAAGGGGCAGTCACGGAAGATGGTCGATTCGACTTATCTCACATTATGACTACATAACATAAGTGAGAGAGCGAATTTTTAGTAGGGATAACTTCTACTAATCACTCATCCAATCAGGGGTAAGCTGAAAACCCGGATCAGCGTGTGATGGGCGATTATCTACCAATCCCAGCTATACTGGAAAACTCTCAGCTAACCAGATCCTCGAATTCCACTCAGATAGTGCTCCCAATGGCGATTCAAGCAATAGCCCTAATATATACACCCTTTTCTCTAATCTTTGGTGTAGACCCCAACTTTACTACGGACTCTTCACGGCCAGACAATACAACTCAACAACTGAAAACTAATCAACTGCGTGTTTAACTGACTAAGTCCGACGCGGCCTAAAATGGTGGTGGGAGCCGGATTACTCGCGCTGCGCGCTTCGACATCTCCACTCCGTTACGTCGTTCCGAGGCCTTTAGCCCGCTTATTGCATGAGATCCAGAATTGGCTTTGGCAAGGCGCGAGCCGTGTTCCACGCAGGAGCGCACTGAAGTGCGTGACTAAGTGGGTTACGCGCTCGGAACACAGCCAGGGACGCTTCTGGACTCAAAGTTTGTTGCTGTCACTTTTGTGACACGACGAGTTTTTGAAGAAAACTCGCAAGTAGCCATCCCGTAACAAGATAAAGAACGACAGCAACAAACTGGTGCAATATTCGGGTTAGGCCGACAAGACCGGGCACGCAATGAACCGGACCACTTCGTTCTCATCCGGCAATTATAAAGAGTTTAGGCCACCCTCGCGGGCGGCCTAAACTGGTGGTGGGAGCCGGATTCGAACCAGCGAACTCAGAGAGAACAGATTTACAGTCTGCGTGCTTTAGCCACTTGCATATCCCACCGAAAAGATGTGAAGGCGTGGACTGTAGGACTCCGATCCATGATGCCAAGAATTTTTTAGAAATTTCTTCTGTGCATTCGACTCAGCGTCTACTAGCTGTTCAGCAGATGCGTGAAACATACGACACAGCTTTAACTTTTCTACGCGTATTGAAGTATGACTCGAGAGTCCTTTAGTCTAAAAAATCTACCGGATTGGATGCGGGGCCGCTTTGATGACGGCCAGCGCTTTCTCTTACTCTGCATCTGTGCAGGAGTGGTCTGCGGCTTGGTCGGGGTGAGTTTTCACCTCGCGATCACCCTTCTCTTTAACGGCTTGTTTGGGCTATACGGCGATTGGGGCGCATGGGCCATTCCCGCAATGATTCTCTCTCCGGCAATCGCAGGGCTAATCGTCGGACTGTTGATCCATCATGCTTCCCCCTCTGCCAGCGGTTCGGGAATTCCGCAGACGAAGGCAGCTTATCACCAGAAATTTGGGCTGATTAAGACATCTGAGGCAATTTGGCGTTTTATCATTGGAACAATATCCGTCGGTTTTGGTAACAGCCTGGGCCGAGAGGGACCAACCGTGCACATCTGTAGCGCCGTCTCCTCAAAATTAGGTCGAATTTTCGGCCTAAGTAAATTGAGGGTTCAAGCGATGATACCTGTAGGCATGGGCGCCGGCATTTCTGCCGCATTCAACGCACCGATCTCCGCAATTACCTTCGTTTTTGAGGAGCTATTCGATAATAATTTCAGCAGTAAGGCACTCGGCGGTATCCTCATTGCAGTGGTGGTGGCGGCCGTAGTCGAGAGGAGCTTACTCGGTGAACAGTGTGCACTGCATGCAACCCACGAGGTATTCAAAACCTCCTCTTGGATGTTCGTTTGCCTATTTCTTGGTCCTGTGGCAGGTCTAATGGGTCATATATTTACGTCACTACTGCTCATCCTGCGCAGCCACTTCAAACAGTGGCATTGTTTTCCGAGTTGGGCTCGCCCTGCCCTTGGCGGATTAAGCGTCGGCCTCATCGGTGTCATTGTATGGCAATTCAGTGGGGGACATCACGGGGTATTTAGTATTGGCTACAAAGATCTAAATAGTGCCCTCAACGGACAGCTCATTTGGCCAGCTCTACTCCTACTGCTAAGCGGAAAAATACTGGCAACTGCAGTTTGTTACGCATCGGGAGCCAGTGGTGGCATCTTTGCGCCCGTACTTTTCATAGGAAGCATGCTCGGCGGTCTCTTGGGCGTCCTGATGGTGCAGTTTTTACAGTTGGACGGATCCATCGCTGCTGCGGTAGCACTCCTCGGAGCAGGCGCTTTTTTTGCTGCTGTAATTCGCTGTCCACTCACTTCGGTGCTTATCATCTTCGAGATGACACAGAACTACTCATTGATCCTGCCGCTCATGGTTGGCAATTTTCTTGCCTATTGGATCTCGACCAAACTTCGGAGCATACCGATCTACGATGCTCTTCTACTACAGGATGGGATCAGTCTAAAAAAGCTACCAGCCTACCGCGGAGACCGGGACTGGAGAAATCTGCCCGTTAGCACGATCATGACCCATGACTGTCACAGCTTACTCGGCCACCTGAATGCAAGGGAAAACTTGAATCGTATCGCCGAATCGGGACACCCCCACCATGGTTACCCTGTCGTCGTGTCCGACAATAGACAGAAACTTATCGGGATTATAACCCATCACGAGCTTGAGGAATTGGAAGCTGCTATGAATAAGGAACCAATCGAAGCTTGGCTGCTAGGGCGTGAGATCATCGGCATCTATCCGGATGATTCAATTCGCGACGCCGCTAACATCCTCGTTGTTAAAGATGTCCTTCAGGCGCCAATCGTTAGCAGAAAAGACCATCGAAAGTTACTTGGCATTGTAACCCTGCACGACATCGCGCGTCAACAGAACGCGATCGAGGATTCGCTGGAGTGATTCCAGTGGCTACAGCGCAGCCCACAATCTAGTAATCCTTCGCTTAGGGATTGAAAAACTGCTCTGCAAACTCTGCGAAATAGGCATCTACGTGACCGCCAAAGCCCAGGAAGTAGATAAGCCCCGCCACCGCGAGCATGGGTCCAAATGGAACATGTGCTCCAAATTGAAGGTTATCTTCTTCATCATTCTCCTCTCTCGCATCCGATTCCGCATCCTCTTTAGATGCACGAAATAGACGTCCAATCAAAAGACAGGGCAAGAGCAGAGCAGACCCGATCAGAGCCCCGCCGAACATTGCGAATACAGCACCCTGCCAGCCACAAAAGGCCCCAATAAACCCAACGAACTTAACATCGCCCTCCCCCATGGCCGGCTTCCGAAAGACGATCTCCCCGAGGACCGCAATCCAATAAACGAGACCTGCGCCGACCAAGGTGCCAATGATCGAAATCACGGCCGACTGAATGTTGGAAATTATTGGCAAGCCCTCAACCCCGTGTAGGGCAGGAAAAGCGCCTGACAGGACGACACCGAAGACCATCCCGCCTATTGAAAAGCGATCAGGAATGATCATGTGATCGACATCTATGAAGGTGGCACAAATCAGGAAAGCGATAAAAAGCATGCCGATCATTGCCACCACGGGCGGATAAATCAGCCAGCTCCAAAGAAAGAGTAGCGCGGTGAGAAGCTCGATAACCGGGTAGCGGACACTGAAAGATGCGCCACAACACGCGGCGCGACCACGAAGGATCACCCAGGAGAGGATCGGGATATTATGGTGCAATGGTATCGGTTTTCCACAGCGACAGGTGGATCCGGGTAAAATGACGGAACGCCCTACGGGTATCCGGTAGATGCAAACATTTAGAAAACTGCCCGTAATGGCTCCAAATATCGCGGCGATCGACGCGTAAAACCAAGGTAAATCTTCGTTTATAAATTCAAAAGTCTCGATCATTTGCATTGGGGGCCATCGCCAAAGGCTTTAATGAACAGTTTCCCCAATGATTTTGAAAGCATAAATCGACGAGTTCTCTGCCTGGGGAGCAGCAAAATAATTCGTGCAATCAAGCACGTCGCTCCTATCCTCTTCGACATGCCAGCAGAAGTGATGCGTAATCCGGGCGCTTTTGAGCCAGTCATTCAGTTTTCAATTCACGCGGATAATAAGGTGGGGCGTCTCAACGAGATCATAGGTCTCCTTTCCGTTCACGAGGTGCATGTGGTTGCACTCTCTATACTCGATACGACTGACAGCTCCATTGTCCGTATTATCGTCGATTACCCCGAAGAAGCACATAAGTTGCTAATCGAGCATCAGTTCTCCTTCGTCCATAGTGAGCTTGTGGCCGTTGAACTGGTCAGCGAATCCGAGATAAAGACAGTGACCCGTGCGCTCGTTCAGGCAGAAATAAATATCCACTACATCTACCCCTTTTTGATTCGCCCAAACGGACGCTACGCACTGGCGATCAGCCTTGAGGATAATGAGTTGGCTGCGGATACCCTGAGTCGCCATCAACTCAGGGTAATCGGTCAGGACGACATCGCCCGTTAACATCCGGGAGTGTTTTGGCCCCATATTAAGAGCCGATTGCATTTAGGTAGCATAACTGGAAGCAAAAATCTCCCCAGTCCCGCCTATCGGTCGATTCAATCGATTCAAGGCCCTGAGCTCGCCGAACGGGCAGGGATGAGGCCTTTTCGAGAGGTTGCGGCGTTCTCCAGGCCGTTAGGCACCTCGGTGCACGCTTGGTTGGACGCCTTGCGCGGCTCTCAAAACGGCTCTCACCAGAATTCCAACTCAATGCAATCGGCTCCAGTAAGGGGATAAAATCGCTTAGCGGGCATAAAACTTCCTGCAACTTTTGTGGGAGCTATGGCGATACCTAATTCACGCAGCACAAACGCTATTAAGTGAACGACAACCCCAAAAATATGAAATCTAAAACACGGACACTCCTCGCCCTACCGGCAATACTTCTTACTCTCAGTTTGCAGGCTCAAACGGATGGCGACAGACTACATGAAAAAGGAAATCGCCCGAACCCTGAGCAATTGTTTGCAAAACTCGACGCTGATCAAAATGGGAGTATCTCTCAGGAGGAAGCTAAGGGCCCATTGGCAAAACACTTCGATCGCATCGACCAGAATAGCGACGGTAGTATCTCCCGAGAAGAGCACACATCAATCGCCCGAAAGATGCGCGAACGCCAACAAAATATGCAACGCGAACGTGCGAATAGACTGGAAGAAATGGATATCAACGGAAATGGTTCCATTTCGAAGGAGGAAGCCGGCGAACGACTCGCACAACGATTCGAAGGGATCGACAGTGATGGCGATGGCGAATTAACCAAGGAGGAAATGAGGACAGGCGGCATGAAAATGCGTGCTAAAAAGGACATCTAGAACTCGGGGGTTTTAGTCCAGTCGCTCAGTATCCGAAGCCCGTGGCTATAATGCCGCGGGCTTTTTCTTTGCATTTACCGGGCCTCCTTGTTTCATTGCCGCGCTTATCCGTAGCGCGAAGTCCAAAGTGAAACTTCGGAGAGAGGGTCATTTCACCCGCCGCGCTTTCATTCTCATATCTAACTTTTACTCCGTGCATAGCGCGGTATTACTTCACTCGGCTATGATTACCATCAACCAAGTCACTCACAACTTCGGCAAGAAGGTCCTTTTTAACGAGATAAACTGTGTAATTAACTCACAAGACCGTATCGCGCTGGTGGGTTCCAATGGTTCCGGCAAGACGACCCTACTGCGAATGTTGATGGGGGAACTTGAGTGCGACGGCGGTTCAATTGATAAGCCGGATTACGCAAGCGTCGGCTACCTACCACAGGACGGGATTTCCGTATCGGGACAATCCCTTTTTGCCGAAGCGGAAAGTGCTTTTGGTGACATCCTTGATCTGCAATCGAAGATCGAAAAGGCGGACGAACAGTTGCTTGAGATGGACACAGATTCGGAGGAATACTACGAACTCATCGACACAATCGGAGAGTGGGAACAACTACTCGAGAACTATGAACCCGCTAAGATGAAGTCGCGGATAGAGCGCATCCTGCTCGGCATGGGTTTTAACGAAAGTGACTTCGAGCGTGACACAGGTGAATTTTCCGGCGGTTGGCAAATGCGTATCGCACTCGCCAAGCTCCTTCTCCAAAATCCGTCACTCATCATTCTGGACGAGCCCACTAACCACCTGGATATTGTCTCGCAGCACTGGGTCGAGCAGTATCTTAAGCACTATCAGGGGGCGCTCATCGTAATTTCACACGACCGCGCGTTCCTCGACGAAGTCACCAACCGGACGATCGAACTCAAACTGGGTAATCTTACCAGCTTCAAGGGCAATTATAGCTACTACGTGAAGGAAAGCGACGCTCGCCTCGAACAATTGCGCAAAGCCTACAAGAACCAACAAAAAGAAATTTCGGAAACAAAAGAGTGGATCAATAAATTCCGCTCAAATGTTAAAAAGGCCAGCATGGTTCAGAGCCGCATCAAGCAACTCGAAAAAATGGAGATCATCAAAATCCCTCGGGACGAGAAGAAGATGTTCTTTCGCTTCCCCAAGGCGCCTCCCGCCAGCGCGAAAGTCATTACTATCAAGGATCTGCACAAGGCCTACGACGACAATGTGATATTCGATGGACTGGACCTCCGAATTGACCAGGGCGACCGGATCGCAGTCGTTGGCGTCAATGGTGCCGGCAAGTCCACTCTGGCGAGAATCATGGCTGGCACCGAGCCGTATCAGAGCGGCGAAGTCGAGAAAGGTATCAACACGGTGATCGGCTATTTTGCCCAATCTCAGGCAGAGGAACTCGACCCCAATAATACCGTCCTTGAAGAAGTTGAAAAAGCCTCCGTCGGCAATGACGACGCCAATCCGCGCGGTGCTTTGGGAGCCCTGCTCTTTTCGGGAGATGAGGCCCTAAAAAAAACCTCTGTTCTTTCAGGTGGCGAGAAGAACCGAGTAGCCCTAGCGAAGATGCTCATGCACCCCGCCAACTGCATGATCCTGGATGAACCTACGAATCACTTGGATATCAAGTCTAAGGAGGTGCTTCAGGAGGCGATCAATCTCTATGAGGGCACTGTGATCTTGGTCAGCCACGACCGTGCTTTCCTCGACGGCGTCGTCAACAAGGTACTCGAGGTCTCCCCTGGAAGCACACGTATGCTCACATGCAACGTGAGTGAATATATCGAACGTCTCGAACAGGAGACGGCGGAGAAACTGGGCTCGTAAGTAGTCGGGCAGCAGAGGCAATCTGACTATCCTTTCGCCTTCTCCGCAAATTCTCCAAGATTCCGGTATTTGGTGTAGCGATCCTCCAAGAGCTTCTTGGTGCTTTTCTTCTTCAATGTTCCGAGTGTATCGAGGATCGCCTTTTTCAAATTCTCTGCGGCACCTTGATAATCACGATGGGCACCCCCCATCGGTTCAGGAATCACCCGATCGACAACACCAAACTTTTCCAGATATTCGGGGCTGAATTTGAGTGCCTCGGCTGCCTTGGGTGCCTCCGCGCGATCTTTCCAGAGGATCGCAGCACAGCCCTCCGGGGAAATGACGGAGTAATAACCGTTCTCAAGGATCATGACCTCATCAGCTACGGCCATACCAAGAGCACCGCCACTACCGCCCTCGCCGATCACAATGGTCATAATCGGAACCTTTAGCGCACTCATATCTCGAATATTCACGGCGATGGCTTCAGCGACGTGCCGCTCCTCGGCACCGATGCCCGGATAAGCTCCAGGTGTGTCAATAAATGTGATGATAGGCATGTCGAACTTCTCGGCCATCTCCATCAAACGCATGGCCTTGCGATAGCCCTCGGGGTGCGGGCAGCCGAAGTTACGCTTCAGGTTCTCGCGTGTGTTGCGGCCCTTTTGCTGGCCCAGAACCATCACCGCCTGCCCGTTCAAAAATGCGGGCCCTCCAACTATAGCAGCATCCTCGCGAAAGCGGCGATCTCCATGCAGCTCTTCAAAGTCTTCGAATATAAGATCAATGTAATCGAGAGAATAAGGACGCTTGGGGTGCCGTGACAGTTGCACACGCTGCCAAGCCGTCAGGTTGGAGTAGATTTCCTTCTTGGTCTCCTCAATCTTGGCCTCAATCGCCGCGACCTCGGTCGAAACATCAACCTTCGATTCCTGCGATACCTGATTTAAGGTCATCAGTTGCTTCTCCAGTTCGCGGAGCGGTTTTTCAAATTCAAGCGTATACGTAACGTCTTCCATGTAACCGCAGATTTAGGCTCGAGTATTGCAGCCTGTCAATGCCGCTCACCCAAGAGCATACGACTCATATACAGACTAAATATCGTCGGCTTCCGGTGGCGACTTCAGCTCATCCTTCCATCCCAGCATTCGGGCCTGTGCACCGAAGTGCTCAGCCTTCTCCTTGTCGCCACGTTCCACCCAGATACGGGAAAGGCTGGTGTTGATGTGAATATCATCCGACGAAAGTGCATGCGCTTTTTGACCTGCCGCCAGAGCCGCATCATAATCGCCCTCAGAGAAATAAACCTCCGTCAGCGCATGCCAGGCAGCAAAGGTATCGGGATGGGCCTCCGTTAATTTGGTCAGCTTGTCAATGGCAGTGGCGCTGTCACCTAAGGTGAAGTCCAAGGTGGCATCGTCAATTTGGTCCTGAAGAGAAGTATCACTCATGGGCGCTTTAGGGTTGCTCTGAGGAAGAGCCTGTTTTGAGTCGTATGCTAGAGATACCTCAGTATGGCCGACCCGCAAATCGAAAAGCTTCTTATTGTCCAAGATCGCGATACCACGCTTCAGAAAATCGAGCAGGAACTCGCGCGAATACCAAAAGACCTCCAGGCAATTGAGGCAAAAATCACTGCAGAAGAGGCCAATATTGAAGCGGCGAGCCAAGCACTCAAAGAGAAGGAAGTAGAGCGACACGAACTGGACACCGAAGTGAAGTCCAAAGAAGCAGGTATCGCAAAATTCCGGACTCAGCAGTTAGAGGTTAAAAAGAACGACGAATATCGCGCCCTTACCCACCAAATTGAAAAAGGGGAAAGCGAAATTTCCCGATTGGAGGAGCGCGAAATCGAACTAATGCTCGAGATTGACAGTGAGCGGGAAGCCTTCCATTCAGAAAAGGCGACGATCGATGCTCGGATTGCGGATCAACGGAGACAAATCGTCCAACTCGACGAGTTGGAACAGAACTTAAACGCTTCGATCGACGAAGCAAAGGCTGCGGTTGAGGCCGCACGGGCAGAAGTCGACGAGAACTGGCTCGAGCATTACGACCGAGTTAAGAAGCTGGCGAAACGTGCACCTTATGTTGTACGCATCGAGGCCCACAAATGTGGAGGTTGCCACCTGCGTGTTTCCAATGAAGTGGCCCGAGAAGCTATAAACCGGGGTGAACCGACTTTCTGTGACCAGTGCTCACGAATGGTTTATGCATAGAGGCCTAGGGTATTTATGCCGTTTCGAAAGATAATTGCTAGTTGATTGATAGAATGGAGGGCAATGCCCCACTGCCCCGCAATCATATCGAACAGTGGTAAAAGCCCCGAACGATTTGCTTAGGGCTTTAAAGTGGCACACCTGTAGGGACTTGTTCCGAGCCCGCGAAGCGGGCGACAAGACCGGGCGCGACAGCGAACCGGAACACCAAAGGTGAAAAGTCCCGATCGAATACAGCTGAACCTAAGCAAACAAAAAAGCGCCCCGTTGAACGAAACGCTTTAAAGTGGCACACCTGTAGGGACTTGAACCCCAAACCTCCTGATTCGTAGTCAGGCGCTCTATCCAATTGAGCTACAGGTGCATTTGAGAAGTGCGGGATAAAGACAAAGCTACCGCTCTAGATCAAGCAGAACTTTCAAAAAATTACAGGAATCTGTTAATTTGCTAAAAACGCACAGCATAGACCATGATTGCAGCCGTTGCACCGAGGGCAATTAAGAGCCACCAAAGCAATACGGCAAGCTGTGGCTTACGGTTGATCAGGGCGATTAAACCGCCCAGTGCGAGCCAGATAATCATTTTTATAATCAGCCACGGATCGGTGAAGCCATGTCCGAGCTTTGAGATCAAGCCAAAGCCAGCGATCAGTATCAGCAACAAGCCGATACCACTGGTAATCGAACCCAGCTTGCGAACTGAAAAATCATCGGGCGCCACCATGCTGCGAGCCAATAGGGCTCCGTAGCCAAGAAAGACCATGCAAATGCCGATAATGTGAAGAACCTGATAGAAATTTGGATCCATATTTGAAAGAAAATTGAAAATGCATCGCGCTGCAAACGCAAAAAAGTCCACCGACGGAGCCAGTGGACTCTGAATTGGCTAGTATGATTCGTAATACCGCTAATATAATTTTATAAAGTGGTATAACTAGACAGCCTTCGGGATATCGGCAGGAATATCAACTAGATGCGTATCCTTACGCTTAACCTTCTTCATGCGCGACCGCCGGCGGAGCATACGATCCAACTTATGAACCAAGTCATCAATGGATTTATACAAGTCATCTGTGTCCGCTGAGGCGAAATGGTCGTTGCCCCTCACCTCAAGTTGGCCTTTCGCAATAAATTCCCTCTGGTGAGTTTTCTGATGGGGGTCATATTCGAGCTCTACTCGCATGCGAATAATCTGATCGTCGTGCTCGAAGAGTTTCTCCGCCTTTTCATGAACCATATTTTTGATCGCAGTTGTCAGTTCCATGTTAATTCCAGAGATAATGACGTCATGTTGCTTCATATTTGTATTCCTTTTCTTTTATTGGTTCGATTTAACGGTCCCTTTGAAACCGCTGCCTCGATTCGATTGAGCACAAAAAAGCCAACTCCTGAGATATCCATGAAGCCCATGAAGCATTCGGAATACTTCAGCCGCTTCTCTGTAATCATTATTACAGGAGGATCGTCTGGAATTGGCCGCTCAATTATCAAATCAATTTTGAATATAAGACCCAATATTGTGTTATGCAACATTTCTCGGTCTATGCCCGCAATTTATTTGGGCGCGAACGGTGTTCATTTTGGGGCAGATCTATCGGATCCAAATGCGTTAACCGCTGTTGCAGAGTCACTTGCGAAAAAGATCGAGGAGTCCTCCCAAGGAGAGGTCCTCCTAGTGAATAACAGCGGCTTTGGGGACTATGGCTGCTTCCAGGACCTCGAACCCGCTAAACAGTTGAATATGATTGATTTGAATGTGCGTGCCGTGGTCGATCTGACTGCTCGTCTCCTTCCGGCTATTCTCCAGCGCGGAGGTGTCATCGTGAATATTGCCTCAACAGCCTCTTTTCAGCCGACTCCTTTTCTCGCTACCTACGGAGCGACGAAGGCATTTGTCCGAAATTGGTCCCTCGCGCTAAATGAGGACCTAAGAAATACCGGTGTCCGAACACTTGCGGTCTGCCCCGGCCCCACCCGCTCCAACTTCTTCAAAGCGGCCGGATTTAAGACGCCACCCATGAATAAAGGTGCGAACAAGGGCCTTGATATGACCTCTGACGAGGTCGCCGATTTGACCCTGAATGCCATCGCTCGCAAGCGTACACTCGTGGTGACGGGATGGAAGAATAAGTGCATTGCCTTATTTGGAGGTAAAGCCCCTCTACTATGTATCACCCGAATTGGAGGCATGATTCTCCGTAAATTGAGATTGGAACAGCATAAGAATGAATGAGGTCTTTGGTGAAGAGGCGCCGCTTGTAGAGATGCAGGATTTTCACTCTTGGATTGTTCAGGAGGACGACGATTTGCTCATCGTCAACAAGCCCGGCTGGCTCGTCTGCCACCCGTCCAAGAACGGACCCATGTCCAGTCTCGTCGGCGTGGTTCGGGAATACACGGGTGCCGAAAAGCTACATTTGGTAGCTCGACTCGATCGTGAAACCAGCGGCCTCATCGTTTTTGCAAAGCGACCTGCAGTAGCCCGCAAGTTTCAAATGGCGATCCAAGATCGAATCGTTAGCAAGATCTACATTGCCCTCGTAGAGGGCGTAATGGATGAGCCACTGACGGTAGATCGCTCGATCGCTCGACGCACAGGGGGTCCCGTGGTCGTCAAATCCGAGGTCAGCGATGACCGCACCGCACAAACCGCAGTGACGACCTTTATCCCCGTTGTGTCATGCAACAACTACACCCTTTGCCGAGTGGTGCCTGTAACCGGTCGCAAGCACCAGATACGAGTGCATGCCGATTACATCGGGCATCGTATTGTCGGCGACAAAATTTACGGCCCCGACGAGACCCTTTACATCGAATTCATCGAAAATGGTTGGACCGATCGCATGGCAAAGGTCCTGCCGATGCAGCGCCAGGCACTTCATTGTTTTCGCTACGATTTCAACTTTCCCGAAAAAACAGTCACCTTCACTGCAAACCCACAGGCTGACATGCTCTGTTTCTGCCAGGAGCATATGGAGCTGACGGAGGTAGAACTGAGAGAATACCTCGCAGAACTACAAAGTCGCTAAAAACTATTGACGCGGGAATCACCCGAGGCATTTTTGCTGTCTTCCTCGGTAAGGGGCATTAGCTCAGTTGGTAGAGCGCTTGCATGGCATGCAAGAGGTCAGGAGTTCGACTCTCCTATGCTCCACCACTCGGTTACCCGCTTGGCTTCGAGTTTTCACGGCCCTGAAGATACCTACTCGATAAGACGCTGGGTCGCACGGACGCCTTCGACCGGGCCGAGATTGGCACCTTCGTATTCGATTGAAACGATCCCACTGAAGCCGGAATCACGGATAATCTTCGTCAAGCGTGGGTAGTCAAACTCAGCAGCCGAGCCGTCGGGATGGATGTCATGTGTCTTCGCGGAAACCACAACCGTATGGGGCATCATATCGGTGGTGCCCTGGTAAATATCTGTTCCCTTCACCATTGGCCCGAAGAATGGCATCATCATTCGGCTCCGCATTGACGGTGCCTGCCATGACTAGGAAAATCTCTGATCCTACGGCATCTGCCCGGCGCTTCAATTCAGGAAGAAACTCCGCGTCTTCTTGCCAATCTGTGGGGTAACCGCCATCCCACACATCAATCTTTGTAATTCCGAAGGTCGACTTAGCAAACTCGGGATAATCGTGAGCATGTAATTCACCGGATCGGAAAAGCTCACGCAGGGAATACATGGAGAGACCAATTTCATAAGACCGTGATTCACTTGCAGACATAGAGTGACGATTGATGAATCCACTCAGCACAAGAATCAAGAGACAATGGAGAATGGATCGAAGCATGCCTGTTTGCCTGGATGTGGATACACAGAGAACATTGAAATGGTGAGCCTATCCCGGGAGAAACTCCTCACGATATGAATACTGGCTCTTTAAGAGCTCGTTTGCTGCCATTTTATTGGTAAAACGCAACGACTGTGAATCGAAATCAAGCGACTCATCAAAGGAAAGCGAAATAGCGCCCAGCAACGCGGTTCCGGTGAAGTCAGCAGCGTAATCGTGGCTGGGCAATCACATGTTGAAAATCGAACTGATCGAAATAATCCAAAAGTGGTTAACACCTTCTAAAGCCCTGATTTAAAGGGATTCTCGGCTATTACGTCGATTCTATTTTGATCATCTTGATCGAGATAACGCTTCCGCCCCGCCTCAGACGGCTCCAATTCGGGTCGATTTCCTTGCATTATTTCGATCATTTCGATCACGCTTTCTGTGATTTTGCTATCCGGCCAGTCGTTCCTCCTCTCCGTTTTCTCGATGATAATAGTTTAACAGCCCTCCGAGCCGTTCACTTTTTACGATCAGTCCGCTTTCCGAGCGGCTTCGAGGACTATTCGGGAAAGGTATCAAATTATCGAGTCCCTGATGATTTCGTTCGCTGTGAAAGTGCTCCATGTATTGCTCGATTGCTCGGCGAAGCGACTTCTCTCCGAAGAAAATCATCTGGTCCAGACACTCGCGTCTAATCGCGGATACGAAACTCTCGGCATAGCCGTTTTGCTCCGGACACCCAACACGGGTTCGAATAATTTCCACACCCGCATCCGACAGGATTCGACGGAATGCTTTCGTGAAGAGCACGTCGTGGTCACAGACAAAGAAGCGTTGATCCTTAAGAAATCCGTCGATGCCGTCGGTCAGGTTGCGGGCGACCTGTTCCATCACCTTGCCGTTCACCTGGCAGCCGATGTGTAGGATACGAACTTCCCTCTTGGCCAGATGCATGGCAAAGAGCACTTGATAACGAACCAGTCCACTCAGTGTCCAAACTTCGACAGTAAAGAAGTCAGCCACTGTCATTACGTCGAGGTGAGAACGAACAAAAGTGCGCCAGTTCGAACGCTTGTTACGCTCAGGTGATGGAGTGATACCTTTGGCCCTAAGTATATTGCCGACCGTGGTCATGCTTACTTCATAACCGAGATTCGACAAGGCTCCCTGAATGCGGCCATAGCCCCAGCCGGGATTTTCTTCGGAGAACTTCACGCATAACTCGCGGATGGCCTCCATGCGCTCCTGCTTGGATGTGTTGATTTTGCGTTTTGCAGTATACTTCAGAGCGACCAATTTGCGATGCCATGCGAGTATCGTTTCGGGACGAACCAGAGTCGCATACTCCTGTAGCTTAGCCCATCCGAGTGCTTTACCACGTTTGGCCAGACCACGCCGCTGCTGATTGTTCAAGCTCAGCTTCTTGCCTGTAGATTCAAACTGCTCCTTCAGCACCTTGTTTTCTTCCAATAAATACTCAATGGCTGCTTGCGCTGTGTCCAGCAGCTTAGCATCGCTAACCCGGACATCTCACGAGTTCAGAAGCGTGGCTGGCAAGGCGCGGGCCGCGTTCTG
>JBMYNR010000012.1:0-43825 GCA_049598495.1 Opitutales bacterium | reverse complement strand
TCAACAACTAGCAAACACTCAACTGCGGGGAGGACTTCCTAAGTCCGACACGCCCAATAAGGTTTGACGGGGCAGGGCGAAACCGCCCGACCGAAACGAACCTTTTGGTAGGTGATATTAGCTTTTGCAATTTCGACCTAAATCCCTTTAGTTAGTCGGTAATTCATGGCCGATACGGGAGCAGTTACAAAATCAATCATTTCCGTTCAAGAGAAGACGAGCTCTGAGCGAGACCTCGATTGGGCCATTGTCCAGCGGGTTCAGGCGGGCCATGTGGGCGCATTCGACCAGCTTGTACAGAAATACCGAGAACATATTTTTTCGGTTATCTACAACATGACGAGTAACCGTGAAGACGCCTCGGACCTGACTCAAGAGACCTTCATCAAGGCGTTTCAGGCGATCGGGCGTTTTAAGGGGAACTCGTCCTTCTTTACTTGGATCTACCGCATTGCCATCAATACGACCATGACCTTTCTCAAGAAGCGCAACCGCCGGCGCTTCATTAGCTACGAGAAGATCGACGAAGAGGTGTCGAACACGGAGATTTTTGAGAGACTGACGGCCAAAACCCGCTCAGAAAAGGGTGTTTTGATGAGCGAATTACAGGAAAAATTGAACGACGCGCTCCAAAAGTTGTCTCCTAAGCATCGCACGGTCGTTATTTTACATGAAATTGAAGGGCTCGAGCATGCTCAGATTGCGGAAATTACGAAGACTTCCGTAGGCACGGTTCGTTCCCGGCTACACTACGCAAAACAACAACTTCAATCCTATCTGCAGGACTACATTGGTAAATAACGCACCCTCTACAAGCAAGCTATGGCACATTTGAACAAGGCCCATCAAAAAGAAGTTAAATTAGAAGAACTTCTACGTATGAAACGTGCGGAGAAGCCCGATAAAGCTTTTTGGAGCGATTTTGACCGCGAGCTTCATCAGCGCATGTTGCGCACCCTGGTCCGTAAGGATCCTTGGTACATTCAACTCCTTCGTGCGCTTTCCGGTCGGATTTCGCAAACGACTGCGGTTGTGGCTGCAGCTGCGGTTGTGGCAATGATGGTGGTTCGCCCTGCCTTTGTGGATGCCACCAATCCGGCGGAGCCACAGCTTGCCGTTGTGGCATCTCCTGGCTCTCCTGGCACTCCTGGCTCATTCATACAGTCGGTTGAAGTGGCTATGTCTGACCTGGATGCTGCGGTGACTCCGGATTATCAGCTGGAGTCAATTTCGCCTGTTTCAGATAATATGACATATACACCAGACTACTCACTCGATGGTTTCGAGGTCGCGAGCTATGATATAGAAGCGTACACCTCTGATGCGGCTACGTTTGCGGTGGCTGGTGTCGTCACTGGTTTCGTCTATTAAGGGCCGTAAAGCTGATGCTCCGCGTTACAGTTTGGTTGCTGGCCCTTTCTGTTTTTTCGGCATGCATTGCGATGGGCAATGCGGCCGATGCGATGGCCCTAGAGCAGAGGTTGCTCGATATTTACGAGCAAAACAAGGGAGCGATTGTTCGTGTTAAGGCAGCTTATGCGGGCGCTGAAGTTGACGGAAAAACGCAGGTCATGCTTCGCGTAGGGACCGGCTTTTTCATAAGTAAGGAAGGGCACGTTTTGGTCAGCGCCAGTCGGGCGGCGGGCGCGACGCGTGTCTGGATTGAGCACGATGGGAAGCCTTACGCGACCGAAGCGATCGGCCACGACCGTCTGACAAATGTCTCAGTTCTACGCGTGTTGGAACCGCCAGAGGAATTTGCGATTATCCAGCTCGATCCGACGGAGCCGATCCCTGAGATCGGGGCGATCGCAGTGGCGATTACATGCCCGTTGGATTTCGGTCCGACTCCAGTGATGGGTCTCTTTACCGGAGTAGAAAAGAAACTGGGCAATAAAGTGTTTCCGGCCAACTACATTCGCACCTCGATCCCCGTAGATGGTGGGCAAGGGGGCTGCCCGATTCTTGATTTGAACGGGCGCTTCATCGGAATGTCTGTGGCTTCCATTGCTGAACTGGATGGCTCGTTCTCATTGCCGGTCGATGCGCTGATACGTGTGCGGGATGATCTATTGTTTTCCGGACATATGATCCATGGCTGGATGGGTTTTGAAGTTAGCTCCCGGCTTCTTGAAGATGATAGTCATGGCGTTTATCTCTCAAAAGTCGTTGAAGATGCTCCCGCAGCGGAAGCAGGGCTGCTGGAGGGTGACCGCTTGGTTTCGATCGCCGGCCGCTCGATTGAGGATGTCTTCGACGTCCCCGGCGCGATCTTCTTCACCCGGGCAAATCAGTTCACGCCGGTTGAAGTGATGCGTGGCGATGAGGCACTCAAGTTCTCGGTGAAAACACTGCCGCGCCCGGAGAAGAATCCCACCATCGCTCCAAGTAGTGATGCGCCGGAGTCAGAGGCGATTACTGATTAGCGTTTTGCTACCAGGGATGTTCCCCGGTGCGGGAAAACGACTTCGTCGTGTCAGCGCCTCATGCCTCAAGTGTTTCGGCCAAATCGCATAGAAATTCGGTGGCGGCCTCAAAGTCCTCTCGAATGGCCTCGTTTGCGATCAATCCCAGCCTGGCGTAAGCTAGATTACCGCCACCGATATAGAGGGTGGCTTTTGACTTTTTGAGGGTGCTGGCAAGCCATGCTTTAGAGGGCTCGTCGAGTAGAGCGGTTAAGGCTTCTCCCTGATTGGTTCGAATATCAACGGCGGCATCAAAGCCCGGATCGCCGCTCTTCCATTTGCTCTGCCCGCCGCTATCGCGCTGGCGAAGGCCACCGAGCGGGCCAGCCGTAGTGAGCTGGGCTCTGAGTGAGTAGTTCCGAACCTCAACCTTTAGGACAGTCTCGACCTGTCGGGTGTTTTGGAGCCCTTTGCCTGGGGCGGAGATGGACATCTCTCGGCCGCGGTAACTGCCGTAAACAGAGGGCTCGGGGCGCATGAATCCAGCCATCTGTGCCTTGGGCTGTTCTATCCGGAGGGTGAATCGATCGGCCAGGAGCGCGTATTGCGCTGCGATTTTGTCGGCCGATCTTCTCAGGATCAGCCAGAAGCTGGCACCGACCAATGCGGTGAGCGCGATGATGAAATAGACTTCGATTCCCATGCCTCCGAGAATTACAGAGGAGCGTGGGAGTGCGAGTCTTTATGCGGCTCTCTGGATGGCCTCGACAATTTTGGCATAGATTTCCTCGACGGGCATTTTGGCGAGTTCGCTGGAATGGATCCGTGCCACATTCAGCGAGGGTAGTGTTTCTAAGGACTCGGAGAGGCAAACGTCGCGGTTGGCTTCGACTTCTTCGACGCGGTCGATGGGGGTGAAGTGCGGCGCGGAGTTGAGCGCTTGCGGGTGCTCTTTGATTAGGCGAAGAATGGCTTTGACGGCTTCGGCGAAGCGGTCGAGCTCTGCCTTCGTGTAGCTCTCGGTGGGCTCGATCATGAGGCCTAGCGGCTCCGGCCAGGCGACGGTGGGGGCGTGGAAGCCAAAATCAAGGAAGAGCTTGCCGATACGTGGTGCGGCGTCGGTCTTGCGGAGACCAACGCTTTCCAGTGATGTGAAGTCCTCCTGTTTCAGTGTGAGGATAAACTCGTGCATGCGAGGCTCGGCATCTGAGCCAGCCGGTAGAGTGGCGTAGTCATCGCGCAATTGCTCGTGGAGATAGCGCGCGCTGAGTACTGCCATCGCCGACATGCGGCGGACACCTTCCCTTCCGAGCCGGAGTAGATAAGTGTAACAGCGAACTTTGTGGGCGAAGTTACCCCAGTGGCGGTGAAAGGAGCCAATGGATTTTTCCGCTTTTACGGGCGTGTAGGTCGTGCCATCAAATTCGATCTGATAGCCGGGGAGGTAAGGGATGAGCTTTTCGCTCACCGCGACCATGGCATCGCCGGGGCCGCCACCGCCATGCGGAATGGTCCATGTCTTATGTAGGTTGTTGTGGACCGCATCGACGCCGAGTGCGCCGAGATCGATCCAGCCGGCGATCGCGTTCATATTGGCTCCGTCCATATAGACCAGGCCATCGAGCGCATGGATTTTTTCCGCGATTTCTTTGAAGGAGGTTTCAAAAATACCCGAGGTGTTCGGGTTGGTAATCATCACCCCTGCGATCCGCTCCCCATACTCTTCAATCCGGCGGTCCAAGTCTTCATTGAGCACACGGCCCTCGGTGTCGGCGTCGAGATAAACGATCTTACCCTGCTTGCCTCCGAACCCCGCCATCGTGGCGGTGGCGAAATTTGTGCCGTGTGCAGAGCTCGGAATCAAAATGATATCGCGTGTTTCTCCTTTCGCACGGTGGTAGGCTTGAAAGAGCTTCAGTCCTACGAGCTCACCTTGAGCACCTGCGAGTGGCTGCGTGGTCACGCCGGGCAGGCCCGTAATGCCCTTGAACCACTCCTGTATCTCATGGAGAACCATCAGGCATCCTTGTGCGTCTTCGACAGGCGCCTGTGGGTGTAGATCCGTGAAGCCTGGGAGTGATGCCGCCCAGTCATTAACCATGGGGTTGTATTTCATGGTGCAGGAGCCCAGTGGATAGCAACCGCCATCCGGGCTGACGTTGAGGTGGCCGAGTTGTTTGTAATAGTCGATGACAACATCGGCCTCATAGCTCGGTAGCCCGGGGCTATCTTTGCGTAGCAAATATTTTGGCGGCTCTGCCGTCGGTTGGGAGTGGCCTGTAGGGCTTCCGAAAACGGATTCGAAAACGGTCGCGAGCGCTTCGATCGGTTGCTCTCGATTAGAAAAGGAGACCTTAAGCAGGTTGCGCCCTCCGGAAATCCGAGTGGAAACATCGGCCCCCACGAGAAGGCCCGCATCCCGCGCGGCATCGAAAAGTGCTGTAACCGGCTGGCTCAGCTCGAGAGTGAGTTCGTGGTAGCTGGACGAGTGCGGGAAGGCGATTTGCACACCTTCGAAACGAGTAAGCATCTTCGCCGCCGCGTTTAGTTTGCTGCGGAGTTCGCTCAGGATCGTGCCCAGGCCCGTATCGCCGCGTTCAAGTAGGGAGGCTCCGACGAGTGTCGCGACAAAGGCTTGATTGGAGCAAATGTTTGACGTGGCCTTATCCTTGCGGATGTGTTGCTCGCGGGTTGAAAGTACGCCAACACGACACTCGCGGCCCGAGCAGTCCCGTGCCTTGCCGATGAAACGACCCGGTGCGGCGCGGACACCATTTCGATTTTTTGAGCTGAAGCGCACGCCGAAGAGCCCGAGGCCCGGCCCGCCGAAGTTCGGCGCCAAGGCCATGTGGTGAGCCTCGCCAACGATGATATCGACGCCCTGCTCGCCGAAATCGGCCGGAGCCTTTAGGCCGCCGGGCGCCAAAAGCAATGGGTCGATAACTGCGATCGACTTCAATCGCTGCTTGGCGGCAAATCTGGTCAGCTGGTCGACCTCTTCGAGCAGCCCGAAGGTATTCACCTGAGGGAAAACGACTGCCGCGAGGCGGTCGATGGATTCCGAAACGGTCTTTTCGAGGGTCGCCTGGTCGATGAGGCCGGTCGAAGCATCGGCAGGCACCCTTATAATCTCAATCTCCGTGCCTTCGGAAAGCGTGGCAAGAACCTCTAGGTCACCTGGATAGAGTGTCTCCGGCACGATGGCGGCGCTTTTGCCGCGGCTCATTCGGATGGCGGCGCAGATGCCTTCGTAAATAGCGGTCGAGCGGTCGTAGAGCGAGGCATTGACGGCTTCGAAGCCAGTCAGCTTGGCCATCGAGCATTGGTAGATCCAGTGGGCGAGCAGGGTTCCCTGGCTGAGTTCCGGTTGGTAGGGAGTGTAAGCCGTGGTTAGGTTGCGGATATCGCAGATCGGACCGACGACGGGTGATGGCGCGAGATCGGGGACGCCGTCGCCAAGGAAACTCGGGCCGATTCGGTTCTTTGAGGCGATCTCTTTGAGGCGATCCTTCAATGCGTCGTATTCGAGCTCCTCGGGCAGTGCCGGCGCTTTGGCAAAGCGCACGTCCGCTTGAATGTGGTCGAAGAGATCATCGAAGCGTTCCTTGCCAACCGTTTCGAGCATTTCCTGAATGTCGTGTTCGCTTGCTGGAATATAGTGGCGGGCTTTTTCGCGCTGGTCGGCTGGTGAGCTTGGCATATGGCTGAAGATAGGTTTCGAAAAACGGACGATCCGGACTTGTGCCGCCCGTAAATACGGTGATAGTCAGAGAAATCTTCTCTGGAACCTTCGCAAGTATCTTTGCGAGAAAGAGAGCACTTTCCTTCATCGTTTTCAGTCACTTCTATGGCAGGCGTCCTTCAGCTCCCTCTTCATGATTTTCATGCCGCACAAGGCGCGCGTTTTGTCGCATTCGGCGGCTGGAACATGCCGGTCCAATATACCAGTATTCTTGAGGAACATAAGGCTGTCCGCGAAGCTGCAGGTCTTTTCGATGTCAGCCACATGGGGGAATTCTATGTCTCGGGCAGCGATGCCGCCGTTTTTTTAGATCGACTGCTGGTCAATGCGATTGCCGAGGCGCCGATTGGCAAAGCCATCTATTCGCCAATGTGCAAGAGTGACGGAACGGTGGTCGACGACTTAATTGTCTATAGAATAAGGGAGGATGAATTTCTTGTCTGTGTGAATGCGAGCAACATTGAAAAAGACTTCGGTTGGTTCCTGAAGCAGGCGGAACGCTGGGGTCTCGAGGTGGATGTCGAGGATCGCTCTGACGAGTATGCTCTGCTCGCCCTCCAGGGGCCGAAGGCGGAATCCGTGTTGGCCGAGATTGGCCTGAGCAGTGCCTGTGCTATCAAGCGATTTTGGCATGAGCAGATCACCTTTAGCGGCGAAAAAATTCGGGTTTGCCGCACGGGTTACACGGGTGAGGATGGTTTTGAGATCTATTGCACGCCCGAGTCGGCGGCAGCCTTGGCCAAGCAGATTTTGGCCAAGGGAGAGCCGCTTGGGGTCAAGCTTTGCGGGCTTGGGGCGCGGGATAGCTTGCGGCTGGAGGCAGGATTCCCCCTCTATGGGCACGAATTGAGCGATCGAATCACGCCGCTCGAAGCGAGCCTCGATTGGACGGTGAAATTGAATAAAGAGGACTTTATCGGGATGAACGCTCTCGCAGAGCAGAAGCAGAAGGGAGTCCCTCGCCGGGTGTTGCATTTCAAACTGCAGGGACGCCGGATCGCCCGGGAGGGAACAGCTGTCGTCGATGAAGCCGGAAATACAGTTGGCGAGGTTCTCTCCGGCACACTTTCCCCGATTTTAAACAGCCCGATCGGCAGTGCGATCGTTAAAACAGAAGCCAAGGAAGGCGCGCTCTTTGTTGATTTGCGCGGTCATCTCCTTGCGCTGGAGATGGCGAAGCCCCCTCTGCACAAGTAAATACCACTTTAAGAATCCCAGGCACGCCCCAGTTCAGGCGTTTAGACTTCTATAGATTCCGAGGAGTGCTTGGTAGTCCTCGTCGCGAGAGCCGCTTAGAATGGTGTGATCGTAGTGCACCTGCTGTTCAATCTCTGTGACGGCGACCTGCATACGCCGGGCAATTTCCTCGCCGCTGTCGGTGCCCCGCCCTCTGAGTCGTCCCTCAAGTTCGCCCAGTGTCGCCGGCATGATGAATACAGTAGCGACTCTCCCCTCAAGGAGTGGGTCGCATTTCGCGGTCTCCCGCATCTGCGCGGCCCCCTGCACATCGATGTTCAGAAGTAGATCTGTGCCGGCAGCCAGTTTTTCCTGCACCTCGCTCTTCAAGGTTCCATAGAGGTGGCCGTGGACATGGGCATATTCATAAAAGTCTCCCGCCTCAATCTTTGCCTCGAATGTCTTGCGATCGAAAAAGTAATAGTCCACCTGGTCGATTTCGGCGCCTCGTGGCGGGCGGGTCGTTGAGGTGACGACGCGTTCTAGGCCATCGAGCTCCTGAAGCATTCGCTCACAGACGGTGGTCTTGCCGGATCCGGCAGGGCCTGAAACGATGATGAGGTGGCCGCTCGTCTTATGAACCGGATGCTTCATCTCTGCAGGAAGCTTGCGGCGGCAAGGTCGAGGGGCAAGCGGTTAAATCCCAAAGACATTGAGATGACTGGTGCTTCGTCCCTGGGGATAACTGTCGTCTGCAGAAGCCGGTACGTCGCGAAGCTAGCCATTGTAAGAAAACGCAACGGCGAGCAGCAGCACGCCATAGGTAGCAAATACGCCACCCAAGACGCGCGGGCGTATATCCTTGCGGTAGAGCCACTCAAAGAAATCACGGAGTTTATAGGGGGTCGCGCCAAGGACGATCGCGATGACAATCGCGAAATAAACAAAAATGTTTAACGGGATCGATTTGGGCGCCTGCATAAAGCCCGCATCCAGAAGCACGCCGGCCAGTAATAGAATCAAGGCCGCGAGGCCACGCACGGCGAGAAAGTCAGGCACGACAAAAAAGGCACCGACTGCGACGGTGAGAAAGAGGGCAAAGAGCAGGTGCTTGTATTGGCCGAAGTCAGCGGGTCCGAGTTGTGTGACATGATAGAGAAACCAAGCGGTGGCGGTCCCCATGAGCACATAAGCCGCCAGTAGCGAACGCGGGAACGCTTGTACCCTCTCGGCAGTGCGTATGCCGTGCACGAGAAAATGGGCACCGAATGCGATCAGAAAAAGACCGGTGAAAAGAGTGGCTTGGTAGAGTGTCATCTGGATTAGAGAATGGATAATGCAGAATGCCTGCGGGGGAAGGAAAAAGCGCATCTCTACCTAGCAGTTTTGAGAAAGAGGGTCTATGTTTCCAGAAAAAGGCGGGCATCTATCCAGTAACTTTCCCTTGATTTATGAACTACGCTCGGCACAATCCGCCGAAAACTAAAAGTATGACCTGTCGCCCCGCAGGTCGCTCACAGTGAAGCAGATAGCCGATTTCCCCCTCTCGGCGGCCTGTCAAGGAAGTCGAATGACATGAATCTAGATCTTATTATCGGGGTTTTCGGAGGTGCGGTTGCCGGTGCGACTGCGATCCTTCTTGGGATGAAACGACGTGCTTCCCGGGTAGAAGAATTGAGCCGTAGCCAACTCGACGTCGCCCTAAGGGAGGCGCAATTGTCGAGCAAAGAGTCGCGG
Source organism: Opitutales bacterium (assembly GCA_049598495.1). Classification (GTDB taxonomy): domain Bacteria; phylum Verrucomicrobiota; class Verrucomicrobiia; order Opitutales; family Coraliomargaritaceae; genus Thalassobacterium. The sequence goes on along the minus strand of JBMYNR010000012.1, from coordinate 34,765 downwards.
GCGGAGATGGAGTTGGCCTTCAAAAATAAGGAATTGGAGCTCAATCGTTCGGTTTCCATTCGTGAGGACGAACTTCAGGTCCGTGCGCGTGAGCTTGAACGCGAGGGCGAACGCCAGAAAGAGATTCAAGCAGAGATCGACTCGAAGCAAAAGGAGTTGAGTCGCGAGCAGCGACTACTGGGGGATGCCGAGCATGAGGCGGAAAAGGTTCGGCGGTTGTATCGTTTGAAGCTCCACCAAATCACGCAGATGGAGCGTGATGAGGCCCGGCAACTCTTGCTTCGCAATACGGAGAAGGAGTGTGAACTTGAGATCCGCGACCTGCGTCGCCGTAAATTGGGCCGCGCTGAGTCGGAAGTGTCTGATGAAGCAAAACGGATTCTGTTAGCCGCGATGCAGCGTATTACCAGTCAGCCCATGAATGACGCGACGGCGACCGTAGTGAATCTACCCAGCGAAGAGATGAAGGGGCGGATTATCGGCCGGGAAGGACGAAATATTCGGACTTTTGAGCACGCGACAGGCACCACATTGATGATCGACGAGACGCCGGACTCCGTGCTGATTTCCTGCTTCGATCCCGTCCGTCGAGAGATCGCCAGAATCGCACTTGAAGCGCTCCTGCGCGATGGACGAATTCATCCGTCGAGCATCGAGGACGAAGTGGTGAAGGCCGAGGAAGAGATGCGCGCCAATGTGATCGAGCTGGGGGAGGGCGCGCTCCGTAAGCTGCGCCTCCATGAGGTGCACCCTGAAGTGGTCGCCTTGCTGGGAAGACTCCATTACCGACTTTCAAATAATCAAAATACACTCGCTCATTCTGTCGAAGTTGCGAATTTATGCGCCTTAATTGCTTCCGAGATGGGTCTGGATCCGGCCATCGCGAAGCGGGCCGGGCTCTTTCACGATATTGGCAAGGCGGTGGACGAAGACTATGATGGCAGTCACGCGGCGGCGGGCGCGGATATCATCAAGCAGCATGGTGAAGACCCGCGGGTTGTGAATGCCGCAGCTGCGCACCACCAAGAGGTTCCGGCTGAGAGTGCCTACGCGGGCTTGGTCATGGTTGCCGATGCGCTTTCTGCTGTGCGCCCTGGAGCCCGCGCTTCCTCGATCGACGGGTTTATTCAGCGGGTACGGAGTATTGAGGAAATTGCTGCTGCGGAGCATGGGGTCAGTGAGGCCTATGCCGTTCAGGCTGGGCGCGAGGTGCGGGTCATCGTTGAGCCCGAAGTAATTGGCGACGAAGAAGCGCGGCAATTGGCGCGCAGGATTCGACATCGGATCGAAGAGGAACTAAACTACCCCGGTTCGGTCGAGATCACCGTGATTCGAGAGCAACGCTATACGGAGACTGCAGTATGAAGCACCCCGTCTACGCGGCCCTTTTTCTTGTTCTTGCCCTTGGTCCGACGCACGGGGTTCCCTCGCTCGTGACTCTTGATAGCGGGGAGCAGCTGATTGGGGAGATTCTCCCTCGGTCCAATACAAAAACACTTGTTGTCAAATCAAGTCTGCTCGGCCAGTTGGAGGTGCCTCGGCTTAGGGTAATTTCCATCCAGGAGCAGGCCGAGGCTGCGCCGGGGCCTTTTGCCCCGGCGCCAGTGCCGACATCCGAGGCCGCTGCGATTCCTCCGCCCGTTTCATCCGAGGTGCCTGAAGCGATGGAGGAGAAAGAGATTATGGATGCCCTTCGTGAGTTTAGAGCGCCGGATTCCTGGTCTGGAAACCTTCGCATCGGGATCAATCTTAGCGGGGGCGATCGCAAGTGGGCCGAGACCTACGCGCGGGGGAAATTGGAGGTTAAGCCGGAGAAGAGCCCCCATTTTTATCGATTTGCCGGCTCCTATATCACTAGGGAGACGGAGCGGTCGAATGGGACGACTTTCAAGTCGACCGATAAATATGACGGCGAATTTATCTATCGGCGGACATTCAGAAAGGACTGGTTTTTCCAAAATGCCATGGGCGGGCGTGTCGACCAGGTAAAGGGGATCGATCACGAGCTACAGGAAACGATCGGACTCGGTTATCGCTACAAGCTTTCAGATAAGTTTGAATTACTGGTTGGCGGCGGTGGCGGCATCGAGGACTATGAAGCGGCATTTGACGATAGCCGAGAAGGGTTGAATCCGATTGTGAACATTTTTCAGGAAGCGACATGGCGACCGCTTCGCCGGACCTCGATTGTCCAAAAGTTCAACTTTTATTGGAATGCTGAAGATTCCAATCAATACAACTATGTATTGACCACAGCAATACGCGTTCGCTTTACCGATCTACTGGGCTTTGAGTTCTCCTATAACAAGAACTTTGATAACGATATCGGCAATGGCAGGTCGAAGGACGACACCCAGTGGCGCAACGCACTGGTTGTTTATTTTTGATCGGGCACCTCTACGATTAAAGTAGGAAGTGTATGACTTCCTGACGCTCACTCGACCAGCAGGGGCTCTAAGCGCGGTGTGTTCGGATCCGCCTCGAACTTAGCTCCGGGCTTCAAAGGGTAGCGATATTCCTCGCCACTGAAATTTTGCATGATGATGGCTTCCTCTGTGATTTCCTTGATATATTCAGGGTTGATCGGGATTTTGCCGCCACCTCCGGGCGCATCGATGACGAATTGTGGAATCGAATACCCACTGGTGTGCCCGCGCAGATTGCGGATGATCTCGATGCCCTTTCGGGGGTCGGCCCGAAGATGGGCGCTCCCTGTGATTAAATCACACTGATAGAGATAGTAGGGGCGTACTCGCATCATGAGCAAGCGGTGGATCAGTGACTTCATGACATCGGCATGGTCGTTCACATCTTTAAGCAGGACGGATTGGTTGCCAATCGGCACGCCTGCATAGGTGAGGCGCTCACACGCATCGCGCAGGGTGTGGGTGCACTCATTTGGATGGTTTACGTGAATGCTCAACCAGATCGGGCCGTGTTTCTTGAAAATTCCGCACAGTCCGAAGGTGATTCTCTGTGGGAGAAAAACCGGAATCCGCGAACCGATGCGGATGAACTCCACGTGTGGAATCTTGCGCAGCTCACCGAGCAAGTAGTCCAGTTTTTTGTCGGAGAGTAGTAGCGGGTCGCCCCCGCTGAGCAGAACATCGCGGATTTCCGGATGGGAGCGGATATATTCGAGCCCGCTTTCGAATTCAGGATGAAAGTTGTAGTCCTGCGCGTTGGAGACGAGTCGGCTGCGGGTGCAGTAGCGGCAGTAGGCGGCGCAGCGATCCGTGACAAGGAAAAGGACACGGTCTGGGTATCGGTGGACAATGCCTTCGACCGGCTTGGAATTGTCTTCGCCCACGGGATCCAGCATCTCCTCTGGTGCGGTGTGCATCTCGCCACTCCTGGGGATTACCTGCCGACGGATTGGGCAGTTTGGGTCCTCGCGGTTGATCAGATTGAAAAAATAAGGAGTGATTGCCAGCGCGAGCTTCTTATTGGCAAAGAGACAGCCCGCACGTTCATCGGGAGTCAGTTCCATGTAAGTCTCCAACTGCTCGAGACTCGTAATCCGGTTTCTCAGCTGCCACGCCCAGCTATTCCAGTCTTCGCTAGGCACATCGGCCCAAAGGCCTTGGCCGTGTGACCAGTTGTCGAGTGAATCATTCGGATACATTCAAAAAGAGAAGTTGGTAGTTCGAAGTAGCGAGGCGCGGGAAGGACCCACGATCTGAAGTTGACGTTTAGTCGTATTCATATACTTAAATATGTCAATGTCTGCGATGGGAACTAATTTGGACCTAGATACACTCGCCAAACAACTGTGGGCGCTGGGTGATCCCGTGCGGCTGGAAATTTTGCGCATCCTTCCGGCAGAGCCGACCTGCCATAATGCCTGCAATGTGTCCACAATAGCCGAGCGGATCGGCCTTTCACAACCGGCAACCTCGCATCATCTCAGAATTCTGCGCCAAGCCGGAATCATCACGAACCGGAAAAAGTGCCGCGATATGATCTACTGGGTCGACCTCGAAGCGGCGGCTGCCGTCCGCGAAGAATTGGACGAGGTGCTCTTGCGGTCCTAGGGAGTGCTTTTGATTTGCATGGCGCGGGATTCTCGTTTGGCTCCACCGTTAAGATGGCAGAATCGACTCGTACAGGACTCATCGCATTTGAAGACGGAACCGTATTTCGGGGCCGTGGATTTGGCGCAGTGGCCACGAATGTTGGGGAGGCTTGCTTTAACACGAGCATGACTGGATATCAGGAGATACTGACGGATCCTTCCTATTTTTCGCAGATTGTGACGATGACGGCCGTTCAGATTGGCAATTATGGGATCAGTCCTGAAGACGTCGAATCTGACGGCCCGAAGGTACGGGGATTTGTTGTTCGTGAGGTCAGCCCGGTGGCCAGTAACTGGCGGAGTAACCAGTCGATTCAGAGCTACCTGGCAGATGCCGGGATTCCTGGCATCGAGGGTGTGGATACCCGGGCGATCACGAAGAAGCTTCGAGTGAGCGGTGCGCTGAAGGCCTGCATCAGCACCGAAGAGATCTCGGATGAGGCGGCCATTCAGAAGGCCCGTGACTTCGGTGGCTTGATCGGGGTGGATTTTGTGAAGGAAGTGACTGCCGGCGAGCCGTATCAATGGGATCCCGGGATGAAGCAATCCACACCGTTCACTGTGGTTGGTACTGACTTAAAGGGTGAACAGTCGGACAAGACGCGCTACAAGGTGGCGGCTCTGGACTTTGGGGCTAAATATTCAATTTACCGCAAACTTCAGCATCACGGCTTTGATGTGCATATCTTTCCGGCGGATACATCAGCCGACGAGATTCGCGCCTTCAAGCCGGACGGAGTTTTCCTTTCGAATGGTCCGGGCGATCCGGGGGCGGTTGATTATGCGCATGCTACGGTCAAAGAGCTTATCGAAGAGTATCCCACCTTCGGGATTTGCCTTGGGCACCAAATCATCACGCACGCTTTGGGCGCAGAGACGTTTAAGCTGAAGTTTGGTCACCGTGGAGGCAACCAACCGGTCAAGAACTTAGAAACCGGCAAAGTATCGATCACCTCTCAAAATCATGGTTTCGCCTCGACTCGTGAAGAGCTCGAAAAGGCCGGTGCGATTGTGACCGAGATCAATCTAAATGACGGAACGGTTGAGGGGCTCCGGCTCAAGGATAAACCGGTCTTCTCGGTGCAGTATCACCCCGAGGCAGCGCCCGGTCCGAATGATGCCGACCCTCTTTTTATGGATTTCTACGAGATGGTCGCCAAGCACGCCAGTGCCTAAGGCCCATTGCAAAAATTCCAATGCGACGGTCTTTTTGCGATGTGCTCTAAGTGGCATTACCGCGAAGACGTTAATCTGCGGCTCAGTGCAGTCATGGTCCCTGGCTTGCGGAGCAGCTTGACCCAGTCGGCCATGATCCGAGCACTCTCGCGAAGATGGATATCGTAATTGGCTTCCTCTTCTTCTTGTTCTTCTTCCTCCTCTATCTCCGTTTCGACTGTCTGATCGGTGGCAGTGACCGGATTGTTAACCACCGCCTCTGAAGATTCTTGTTCGCCTGGAAGAGTTGTCGCTGTCTCAATCATTGGCTGTGCGAGGTTCTCTTTTGAAAGGGCGTCCTGCTCTTCAGCGACCTTGAGTAGAAACTCCTGCGCGTCGTAGTCATTTTCACTAAGAGCCTCGTAAGTGGCATCGAGTTCATCGATGTAGCCCTTTTCATCAATCTTGCGCTGAATACGATGTGCGAGGTTGATTGAAATCTCCTTTTCTTCATAGCGTTCGCGTCGCCATTCGATCTGTTCTTTCAGGAAGCGGAACTCCTCGAGTTCGGTCTGCCGCGCCATGCTGGCTTGAGCCAATTGCTCGATCAAAGCCGGGTCTTCGGGGCTGGCAACATCCAGCTTCGCCCAGTCATTGATCCAGTCGATCGGTTCGATCTCATCCCAGGGCAAGGCGTGGGGAAGGTCGTCTTCACCGATTGGGAGGAATTCGTTGACCGACGGGAGGGCAATATCGGACGGCACACCCTTCAGCTGTGTGGAGCTGCCGTCGGGCAGGTAGAACTGTTTGATTGTGATCTTAGAGGCGACGGGGCGAGCCTGGGGCCCGGTTGTTTTGAAGTATGAAAACGGCAGGCGGTTGTTCATATGATAGACCTCCTGCACGGTGCCCTTTCCGTGGGTTGAGCGGTTGCCGACGATGAGCGCACGCTCATGATCCTGGAGCGCGCCAGCAACAATCTCCGATGCCGATGCGCTGAAGCGTGAGGTGAGGACGATAAGTGGCCCATCCCACAGCATATTGGGGTTATGGTCCGAGAGAATGTCCTTTCGGCCGGAGCTGTCGCGAACTTGAACGACAGGGCCGACCGGAATGAAGAGGCCGGCGACGCTTACGGCCTCACTGAGGAGGCCGCCACCATTCATTCGGAGGTCGAGGATGATCCCCTCGGCCCCGGCATCACGAAGCTTATTGACCAGTTCAGTTACATCCTCACTGGTCGTTGTCAGGGTGTTGCCGGCTCCGATATTACCGTAAAAAGAGGGGAGTTCAATGACACCAACAGGAATGGAACTGCCATCCGTTTGGGGGATTTGAATGAGTTTTCCGGTGGCGAGGTTTGCGATCAGTTTCACCTCGTCGCGAATGATGGGCACGATCTTCCGGGCAGAAGGATCGGCTGCATCGCCCGGGCGAATCAAGAGGCGCACCGTCGTGCCCTTTTCTCCCTTAATCTTGCGCACGATGTGGCGAAGCTGCATATCGACCACGTCTTCAAAATCGGCGTTACCTTGTGCCACCCCGAGGATCTGATCCTCTGCCTCGAGCAGGCGGGAGCGCTCGGCGGGCCCCCCGGGAAGGACCTCCTTGATGGTGCAAATTCCATCATCGTCTTCCAAAAGGGCTCCAATTCCCACGAATGAGTTTTGCACGGAAGAATTGAAGCTTTCCAGTGTGTCGGAGGAGAGGAAGGTCGAGTGCGGGTCGAAGAGTTGGGTCATTGAATTAATAAAGGACTCCTGGACTTCGGCTTCTTCGCGGGTGACCGTGTGGTTCAAATTCCGCTCATAGCGACGGCGGATTTTCTCACGTGCGGCGTCAAGTGTCTCGGTGTAGAAGGCCTCATCTTCGAGCAGGTGTCGGAGTTTGCTGGGATCAAACTCCTCTTCTTCGTCTTCATTCGGGGCGATGAGGTCTGGATTTTCAGGCGTAAGCGATGCCTCTCCGTCCTCATCGTCCTCGGATGCGAGCGAGAGGATTTCATTGAGCAACTCGTATTTCAGGCGCTGCAGCCATAATACATCGGCCTCATCAGCGCTGGCCGGCCACTCGGCCTCCCGGCGGTCAGGCCGGAAGGTTTCCTCCGCGGTAAAATCGAAGTCCTGCTCCAGGCGTTGGTAGGCCCATTTGGCCCGCTCAATCGCGTTTCGTTTGAAGCCCTCGTAGATTTCAAAGGCAGCATAGAGATTTCCTTTTTCAAGGAAGGCTTCCATGGCCTCTGCGAAACGGAAGATATAATCATCCACCTCGGGGCGGGTGAAATACATCCGGCCATAATCGAAGGACTCGATATACGCTTCTACCATCTCTTTGCCGTCGAGGCGATCCATGCTGCCGCGAAGGTAGTGGCGTGCGTTGATCGTATTGACCACCCAACGGGTCTGAGACGCCATTTCATCGCTTGGCTCCAGCTTAGCATGGGTCGAGAGAGCGAAGGCAAGCGCTCCCGAAAAGACCAATACAATTCGGAAAATTCGTTTATTCATACGTAGTTTGGAACGGTCGTCAGGCATGCGCTTAGGCTAGCGGCTTAGAATATCTTTGGCTTGGTCGAGGGTTTTCTTCTCGGCCTCTGTGAGCGAGCCGAACCCCGTGGCATTGATTTTATCGAGAATGCGGTCGACCTCTTTTTGCAAATCGTCACGACTCGAGCGGTTGACTTTGTAGCTTATGGAGCGTTGCGCCTTCTGCTTGCGCTTGAACCAATCCGGCAGCTCGACCGAGGGCTTGGCGGCGGTTGATCCGAAAAGATTCCCTGCGCGGTTGTGAACGAAGCGATAATAGAGAAAGCCCGTCAGCAGCCCGCCCAAGTGCGCAGAGTGGGCGACACTCCCAAGCCCGGACGGATCATTGGGAATCTCGTGGAGCAGAAGGCCGCCAAGGGAAACTGCCAAAGTGATGCGTAGTATCCATTTCGGCTTCATCGTGACGGGCAATACAAAGAAGAGCAGAAGCGTGATCGGACGCTCGGGATACAGTATGCAGAAGAGGGCCAGAATCGCCATCACCGAGGCGGATGCGCCGACCATTACCTGATAAATCGGGACTCCGTTATAGAGGGCGATCGGCGGGTCATTGAAATGAAAGGCCAGATAAGTGATGCCTCCGAGAAGTGAGCCGGCCACATAAAGAAGGAGAAAGCGTTCGCGGCCGAGCAGGGGTTCTATCATGCGACCAATGAAATAAAGCCCCACCATGTTTCCAAGGATGTGTAGAAAGCCCGAAGTGCTGTGAAGGAGGCCGTAGCTCAGAATGGTCCAGAGCTTCAGTTCCTGAAAGTTGTTACCGCTTAACGCGAACCAATCAGCCATCACGCGGTTCTCCATCCCGCCGGGTGCCGGAAAGAATACATTGAGGACTTGTTGGAGCACGAAGACCCCGATCGTGATGACGAGCAGGGTGGTGACCATCGAGGCTTTGCTATCGACAGATCCCTGAGAGGTCCGGCGCATGTAAGGGCGGTCGTAAAGCATTTGAGTGGAAGTGGATCTGATCAGCGTGAGCGTGTGCGCTTCGAATAAAAAAGACCCCCAGCGTGACAACCTGTTCCCCAAAGGGCAAGGATTGAGATGGGCTCGAGGCTAGACGGACTTAGGACGTTTATACCAGAAACCACAGAATTTGCGCGAACGAACGGCCAACGGCATAAGAATCATGAGGCTGACCCAGCCAAGGATCTGCGGGCCTGAATACCACTGCAGTTTGCGGGCCGAAGTTTGCGCGGGAGCGTGATCTAGGATATCAAATCGGAGACCCCGGTTCTTGCCCCAGTTTTTTATGAGGCGGGAGAAACGCACTTCTTCACTCGCGTAAAGAGATTCATCGTAGCCGCCAACGTCATTGAAGGCTTCTCTCTGGCAGTAGAGGAAGCTTCCCGCGGCAATTTGGGTGAGCTTAGATATTTGCTCCCAAAGTGCGATCCCGAAACGACCGATCCAGCTGACCTCGCCTTCAAATTCGACCACAGATCCACCGCCCACGCAGCTCCCGCTCTCGAGGCGGCGAATTGCCTCCTTTAAAAGCGCGGGAGCGATGCGCGTGTCGGCATCAATAAAAACAAGATGGCGAGCGGTGCTCTCGGCGGCGCCTGCATTCCTCGCGCGGGCGATTTGGTTGATCGGTTCAAAGACCACCCGATCCGCTCCGTGATCCCGGGCGACCGCCTCGGTTCCATCGCTTGAGTTATTATCTACGACGACACACTCGCCATGCAAATCAATCGCAGCCATCGCTCTGCGCACGTAGGCCAGAGTCCTGGGCAGCTCGGCGGCCTCATTATAAGCGGGGATGACGATGGAGTAGTCGAGTGGCATATCTAGTTCTCGGTGCTTTTTGCAGGTATATGCACTTCGAAACGTTTCAGGAAGCCCGGGACGTAGGGGCCGTTCCAGAAAATACCACGCGGGGGGCCTGCTGCCTCGTAGTCGTTGTTTTGTCGCAGCCATGCTTCCAGTTTGGCGGATGCTTCATGGAAGTTTTGCTCGCTGTAGCCACCGCGCACGCCGAAGCTGGCGACGACTCGTTCGGGCAGCTCGTGGACCGTCACTTGCTCGGTTTCCTTGAGAACGGCATCATCGGCGTCTGTGCCGATGTAGAAATACATGACTCCCGGATCCATTTCTGCCTCCACGGGTGTCGTCATGGGGATATCGTTTTGTTGAATATAGCGGAAAAGAGGCCGGAATAGGTCACCGTTTGCCTCAAAGTAAGCTTTGTCTGTTTGGCTGGCTACGAGACGCGCTTTCGGGAGCGTCTTGATCTCATACCTGTCGATGTCGGTTTTTGGGAAGGCTTGTTCGTAGGCAAAGCTCATGAGTGGGGTTGTTGTGATTGCGATCAATGGGAGTAAAATGCGCATACTGTAACGATCTTTTGGGGGCAGTTTTCCTTACAGAAGGCAAAAGCTCGGTTCTTCTGGAATAAAGCGCGGCGTGATGCTATCCCTACATTCAGAAATGTTTAATATCGTAACGTATTTTTGCTTATTACCTGCCCTCATTCTGTCGACATTGGGTCATGCCGCTTCCGTGAAGACAGATTACGCGACGGTTGAATTGCTGGCCGAGAACGATGCGATCGTAGCAGGTAGCACATTCGATGTAGCGGTGCACTTCGAACTGGTTGAGCACTGGCATATTTACTGGGCGAATCCGGGGGCGAGTGGTGTGGCGCCACAGTTGGATTGGAAGCTTCCCGAGGGGTTTGAGGCAGGCAACATTCAATGGCCGGTGCCGGAGCGCATCGAGATGGCTGGATTGATCAACTACGGCTACGAAAATGAGGCCACGCTCATTATCCCGATGACAGCTCCAGAGAGTCTAAAATCAGGGACCGAGATCACCCTCGCGGTCGATCTCTTCTTCCTGATCTGCAAGGATCTCTGTTTGCCTGGAAACGCTGGGCTGGAATTGACCTTGCCTGTGGCCGACCTTGCCAAGCCCGGCGTAAATGCCGCGTTGTTTGAAGCTGCCCGTGCCGGCCAGCCAGAGCCATCCGCGGACTGGTCGGTAACGGGTCGAGTCGATGGCGAAACCCTCATGCTGCTTGTGGAGGGTGTGAATATTCCGGCGGACCTTTATTTTTATGCCGAATCGGAGGGGGTCGTGGATCCGAGCGCTGAGCAGATCTTGAGCTACCCGGCAGTCGATCGTGTGGAGCTGCATCTGTCGGCGGATCCGGTTTTTCTAGCGGATCCCCTCGGCTCGGTCTCTGGATTGCTGAGGTCGGGAGCGGATGCCTGGTCGGTCGAAGTTCAGATAGGCGATGCGCCGCCGCAGGTCCGGTCGGCAGTTGAGCCGAGAACGGTAACTGTAATGGCCGCCCCGGATCCTGTCGGATTCGAGCAGCGTCTGCTTGCGCTTGGGCTTCCCGGCTTTCTTGCGCTGGCATTTCTCGGGGGGCTGATTCTGAACATCATGCCCTGTGTTCTACCGGTTCTTTCACTCAAGGTGTTCTCCCTTCTGAAGCATGTCGGGCAGACTCGAGTGGATGCATTGAAGCATGGATTGGCTTACACTGTGGGCGTTGTGTTGAGCTTCCTTCTGCTCGCCGGCGTATTGCTCGTCCTGCGTTCTTTTGGCGAGCGGATCGGGTGGGGCTTTCAGCTCCAGAGCCCGGGTTTCATTGTTGTGCTGACGGCGGTTTTCTTCCTCTTCGGCCTCAATCTGATGGGCGTTTTCGAGTTGGGCGGCCGTCTGGTCGGCGCCGATACCCAGCTTGCTCAAAGGAAAGATCTTTTTGGTTCCTTCGGGATGGGGATTCTTGCGGCCGTGGTGGGTGCGCCCTGCATTGGGCCCCTCGTTGCGGGCGTCAGCGGGGTGGCCGTCCAGACCAATGCGGGCACGGGCCTACTTATTTTCGGAACGATGGGTCTTGGTTTGGCCTCTCCGTTTCTTCTTCTGTCTGTTTTCCCAAAGCTGATCGCGTTCCTTCCGAAGCCAGGTCTCTGGATGGAATCGTTTAAACAGGGTATGGGTTTCCTGTTGATGGCTGCGGTAGTTTTTCTTGCCCTCGTCGCCGGGCGCCAGGGAGGGGTCGATGCGATTATTGTGTTGCTTATGCTGATGCTTGCCTTGGCGGTGGCGGCTTGGATCTTTGGCCGGTGGGGCGCTGCCGTGCGCTCGAAACGTGTGCAAATGACTGCTAGGTTAGCCGCCTCGGTGCTGGTGCTATCCTCGATCGCATGGGCCATTTCCGAAACGAAAGCTGCCCATGCCAATACGGATGTTGCCCCGGTGGAGGACGCTTCCGAGCAGTGGCAACCCTGGTCGGCGGAGCGGGTAGAATCGATCCTCGCGCAGGGGCGCCCTGTTTTCGTTGATTTTACCGCGACTTGGTGCCTGATCTGTCAGGTCAATAAGCGCGTGGCCCTGCGCACGGAAGCGACCAAGCAACTTTTCGAAGAATATAACGTGGTCGCACTGTCGGCTGACTGGACCCGCTATGACCCGAAGATTACGTCCGCACTGGAAAGCTTCGATCGGTTAGGGGTGCCTCTCTACGTGCTCTACACTCCCCATGGTGAGATAAGCGTCCTGCCCCAGAGTTTAACCAATGGCCTTGTCCGAGACGCGGTCGAGAAAGCGTTGGGCACGGATACCGGAATGCATTCGAAGTCGTATTAGATTTGCAAAGCATGCCGCCTCGCTTGAAAACGGGGCATGTTTTACGACGAAGTAAAAGTCAAATTCAAGGCCGGCAAGGGCGGTGATGGCTGTTTTAGCTTTCGCCGCGCGAAGTATGAGCCGAAGGGCGGTCCGGATGGCGGTGATGGCGGCCGTGGCGGGAATGTCTATATCGTGGGGGACACCAATGTTGCAGATCTTACTGGCTTTTACTTCAAGCCGGGGTGGCAGGCAAAGAACGGTGAGCCCGGTCGTGGCAGTGACCAACACGGTGCCAACGGGGCGCACATCATCCTCAAGCTGCCGATTGGTACTGTTGTCGTGGACCGGGAGACGGACGAGCCCGTGGCCGAGGTACTGGAGCATGGCCAGAAGTTTCTGCTTCTCGAAGGAGGTGAAGGCGGCAAGGGCAACACGGTTTTCAAATCATCGACGAACCAGGCACCTCGCCAGTTTACTCTGGGCAAGCTGGGCGAGGAGGGCGAATTTCGCCTTGTGATCAAGACCATCGCGGATGTTGGCCTGATCGGGTTTCCTAACGCGGGGAAATCGACCCTTCTCAATATGGTGACCAACGCGCACCCGAAGACAGGCGCCTATCCCTTTACCACCATGTTTCCCACGGTGGGAGTTCTCGAGTATCCTGATCAGTTTGAGCGTATTACCGTGGCTGATATTCCTGGTCTGATCGAGGGTGCGAGCGAGAATCGAGGGCTCGGGCATCGTTTCTTGAAGCACGTGGAGCGCTGCAAGGTGCTGCTCATCATGATCGACATGCAGGGCACGGACGGGCGGGAGCCAATCGGCGACTATAAGGTGCTGATGAATGAACTCAAACTCTACATGCCCTGCCTCGTGCGTAAGCCCGAGTTGATCTGCGCGAATAAGATGGATGAGCCCGACGCACCTGAAAATTTGAAGCACTTTCTCAAGAAGGTGAAGCATCCGGTTTATCCGATTTCCTGCGTTTCGGATGAGGGCTTTGAAGCACTCAAACAGGCTCTACTTGAAGCCGTTCTTCAAGTGCGCAAGGAGGAAGAAGCCGCTGCGGAAGATTGAGCGGAACAGGCATTCTTGTTAGTCTTTTTGAATCCCAAGTATGACTGCCTCTAAGCAAATTGACGTTGGCGAAGCGGCATTTCAAAAGCGGCCGGAACTGGAGAGCCATCTCGCATATGAGTGTTTCCGCTCGCTGGCGAAAAAGCCGGGGCGCGAGTTGATTGTCGACTGCACTTTGCAACGTCGCGGCATGAAGAAGGGCTTTTTACTTGCGGCCTCGTATATGCTCTCCCGAAGAATCCGTGAATGGACGTCAAAGACCAGAGTTGGTATTCTCTTTCCACCGGGGTTGGGCGGCTACATTGCGAACCTGGCTGTCGTGCTCGCGGGCAAGGTGCCGGTAAATCTTAATTTTACTTTGGGCCCGGCAAGCGCTGAGGCTTGCCTTAGGAAAGCCGATATCGACTGCCTGCTTTCGACCGAGCGAGTCCGGCAGATGATAAGCGGTTTCCCTTGGCCGGAGAGTGGTGTCGTCGACCTCGTTGAGGAAATGAAGGCCCTGCCGAAGGTGAAGACGCTCTTGCTTCTGGCTGCTATTTTTGTGTGCCCGGCCAAAATACTCGCGAGCCTACTAAAAATCCCTAAGGAGGGTGGCGATGTGGAAGCGGGCTTGCTTTTCACGAGTGGTAGTTCGGGCGACCCCAAGGGCGTTGCTCTGACGCATCGGAACATTCTTGGGAATTGCGGGCAAATCGATGCTTCCGGTCTATTGCCCGAAGAGGAGAAGCTACTGGTGAATCTCCCGATGTTCCATAGTTTTGGCTTCACCGTCACTCTCTGGTATCCGCTGCTTCGAGGATGCGGGGTGATCACCGTGCCGTCTCCATTGGAGATTAAGAAGATCGCGGGCGTGATCAAAGAGGAATCAGCTTCGATCCTCGTCGGCACCCCGACTTTCTTCAAACCCTACCTGAAGCGGGTTGATCCGGAGTCATTGGAGTCGCTTCGTTATGTAATCGCCGGGGCGGAAAAGACGCCTGAGGGCTTTGCGGACGCATGGGAGGCACGTTTCGGAAGCACCTACCTTGAGGGCTACGGCCTTACGGAAACCTCACCTGTAGTCAGTGTGAACTTGCCCGAGACCCCCGCGGGTGTAGAATACCCGGGCGGCGTGAAGAACGGCAATCGTCGCGGCTCCGTGGGGCGGCTTATGCCCGGGCATGCTGCCCGTATCCTCGACCCGGATACAAGTGAAGATCTAGATATTCATTCGGTTGGTCTCCTCGCGTTGAAAGGGCCGAATATTTTCAATGGTTATCTCGATGATGCTGTGCGCACAGCGGAGGTAAAGGATGGCGACTGGTTTATCACGGGGGATCTTGCCCGGTTTGATGCAGACGGATTTCTCTATATTGAGGGGCGGCTCTCCCGCTTCTCGAAGATCGGGGGGGAGATGGTGCCACATGGAACCATTGAGGAGGCCCTGAATAATGCCTATGACCTGCTTGATGAGGAGGTGCCATTACTGGCGGTGTCCGGGCGCCCGGACGAAGCCAAGGGTGAGGCGCTCGTTCTGCTCAGTGCGATCGACCTGGAGGTAGATGACGTACGCTCAAAACTTTCGGCTGCGGGCCTGAGCAATCTCTGGATACCCAAGGAGATTGTCCGAGTGGAGAGTATCCCCATCCTGGCGACGGGGAAGCTGGATTTGCGCGCGATTCAGGAGTTGGCCTCCGTCTCCTGAGTTTCCACGGCTTTCCGTAAGCGAGTGCTCAGATGGGTCATGCGCACCTGTTGCTCATTGTTTTTGATCGCCATGGCATAGGCATCGAGCGAGCCGACGATGTAAACTTTTTGCCGGGCGCGGGTGATGCCGGTGTAGACGAGATTGCGCTGCAAGAGTAGAAAGTGTTGTTTGAGCAGAGGTACCACAACGACGGGATATTCGCTGCCCTGACTTTTATGGATTGAGATGGCGTAGGCATGCTGAATCTCGGAGAGCTCGCCTTTTGAGTATTCGACCAATTCGTCGAATTCAATGCGGATGGTCGAACGATCTGCGGCGATACCCCTGATAATGCCTGTGTCCCCGTTGAAAACGTTCTTATCGTAATTGTTGCGGGTCTGGATGACCTTGTCGCCGATTCGATAGTGATTATTTCCGTATTCAATTTCCACGGGTAGTGGCTTGCGTGTTTTCTCGCGGAAATGAGTCTGCGCGGCGGGGGTGTAGTCCGGGTCGGAGCGCAGGCGTGATTCTGCTTTGCTTTTTGGGTTAAGTGCCTCTTGCAGTTCGGTATTCAATAGTGTGATTCCTCCGCTGCCGCGGTGCATCGGAGACATAATCTGTAGATCCTTGATGGGATCGATTTGATGTGTCTTTGGCAGATATTCGCGGGCAAGATACTTGATCGCCTGGACACATTGTTCCGGTTCTTCGGCTTCGATAAAGGTGAAGTCGAGCTCGGCTTCCAAGTCCTTCAGGCTTCGAAAGGTACGACCCGGGTGGGTCTCTCCGTGGAGGATTCCGTGCGCGGTTGTCACAATCCCACTTTCCTTTCCTTGTCGGAAGATGGTATCCAGGCGAGTCACGGTTGCGGGTGGTGCAGCCATAAGGTCCCCGAGAACGTTCCCGGCTCCGACAGAGGGGAGTTGATCTGCGTCGCCGACGAGCAGGAGATGAGCACCCGAGGGTATCGCCTGGAAGAGGTTCGCGGCGAGTCGGGTGTCGAGCATACTGGTCTCGTCGAGAATTAAGAAATCACAGGGCAGGGGGTTCTCCTCATTGTAGGTGAAGCGGTGGCTGGCTGCATCGTATTTGAGCAGGCGATGAATCGTGCTGGCGGGCGCACCGGATGCTTCAGAAAGGCGCTGAGCTGCTCGACCAGTGGGAGAGGCGAGTAATATACGGGCACGTTTTGCCCGGACAATATCGACCACCGCGCGAAGGATGGTGGTCTTCCCTGTGCCGGGGCCGCCCGTGATAATGGAGACCTTCGCGCGCAGTGTGTTGCTGAGCGCACTTCTTTGCTGGTCGGCAAAGTCGAATCCGGCACGGGCCTGTGCCCATTCAATGGCCGCATCGACCTTGATGGACGGGAGAATCGACTGGGTTTTGGCGATGCGAGCGATGGCCGCGGCGATACGCGTTTCCGCGCCTGCGCTGGCGGGTAATTGGTAGGCGGGCCCGATCGACTCCTGCTTAAGATTGTAGGCCTGTATACCATACAACTTTTCGTTCTTTTTGAGTGCAAGGATGCGCTGTTGAATTTGAGCTGGATCGAGCGAGAGCAAGCGGGTCGCACTTTCCAGGATCATCGACTCGGTGCCGAGTGTATGGCCATCGTCTTCCAGTTGACGCATGGTATGAAGAATGCCGGCGTCAATCCGTTCTTTCGAGTTGGTCGGAAACCCGAGGTTCAGGGCGATTTTATCGGCGGTCTTGAACCCGATACGCTCGATATCCTCTGCCAGTCGGTAGGGCTCGTCTTGAAGAATCCTCTTGGCGCCGCTCCCGTATTTTTTGACCAAGCGCACGCACTGAGAGGGCGTCACGCCATAGGTCTGGAGAAACATCATGACGTCGCGCACGGCTTTTTGCTCGTCCCATGCGGCTTTGATGGACTTCGCCCGCTGTTTCCCGATGCCCGGAATCTCGTGCAGCCGTCCGGATTCTTCGCTGATGATGCGGAGTGTGTCGGCACCGAAGTGGTCGACGATCTTTTTTGCGTAGGACTTGCCGATGCCATGTATCAAGCCGCTGCCGAGATACTTTCGTATCCCGTGAACCGATGCGGGTAACTGCGACTTGAACTCGGCAATCTTAAATTGATTGCCGTGCGTCGGGTGGCGGGTCCACTCGCCGTGCAGTTTCAGTGTTTCTCCGCACTGTACTCCCGGGAGAGGGCCAAGTACAGTCACGGGGTGCTTGCTTTCGGGCGTGTGCACTTCCGCGACACAGTATGCGTTTTCCTCGTTGAAATAGATGATTCTCTCGAGGACTCCGGTGATCGTTTCGTCTCTGCGTGTTTGCTGGGGCATTCTCGGAAGGGCTATCGCCTGTTGATGAAGA
Source organism: Opitutales bacterium (assembly GCA_049598495.1). Lineage (GTDB taxonomy): Bacteria > Verrucomicrobiota > Verrucomicrobiia > Opitutales > Coraliomargaritaceae > Thalassobacterium. Next base: position 17,319 of record JBMYNR010000012.1, on the reverse strand, counting down.
CATGCCCTGCTTGTAGGTCGACACGAAAAAGCATCTGTGGATTATCCCAAATGCAGTTCAAATGAAGGGGGTATCGTCATTTTCCGGGGAACGATCAGCGTGTATAGTGGTGCCAACCCGGCACCGATTGAGGTCGATCCCTACCCTTACTTTGGCGGGGAACCAAATGAAATGCTTTAGACACGGCCTAGTGCCCTGAGTTTGAAAGTTTACGGATGTCCGCATAGGATCCGCTTTCCAGTTCGAGAAGGCGCGGAAAAACCTCCATCAGTTTTTCGGCACAGGTCTTTCCGTCGGGCATGGCTTCGGTGCCTTTGGCTGCTTTGAGTATTTCGAGAGGGGCGTAGCGTGGGTCTGGCGGAAGATTTGTGAGGTAGTCCTGCATGGCGGTATCGACAAGGCCGGGAGCCAGCGAGGTAAAATGTGTCTCGGGGCATTCGCCGGCGTAGAGCTTGATCAACATGTTGAGGGCCGCCTTCGAAACGCTGTAGCCGTTCCAGCCACGACTGCCGGATTGGGAGGCGCCCGAAGAGATCGCGACGACCTGGTCAATCGTCCGGTCCCCGCGGTAGAGTATATCAAGTAGCCACTTGTTCGACCAGACATTGGTCTCCATCGTCTCCCGTAGGTCGTCCAACGGAGTATCTCGTATGTCGCGTATTTGCCCGAGTTTTCCCGCGTTGAGTAAGACGAGGTCAAACTGTTTCTCTGGCTCAATCAGCGCGGAAAAACCCGCGGGGCCGGTGTTTTCATCGCTCAGGTCGACGGATGCGAATCGCAGTCCAAGCTGGATTAAGTCCTCGGGTCTGCGCCGACTACAGCCATAGACACGGGCACCTGCTTCCAGATATTTTTGAGCCAGCCCATGTCCCAGTCCTGAGCTGACCCCAGTAATACAAACTCGTTTCGCGGTCATGTCTTCCGGCTGATGGATTCCCCTCGCCATGTAAAGGCGTGGCACAAAGCGACCGCAGCTGCGTCGGACTCATCAAATCGAAGCTCGAAATTCATCCCCGTGATGTTCCGTATGGTCCGCGCAACTTGTTCCTTGCTGGCGCGGCCCCGGCCGACCACCGCTTGCTTGACCCGTAGTGGTGCGTATTCGAAGACGGGTAATCCGCGCATCGCCGCGGCAGCAATCGCCGCGCCGCGAGCGGCTCCGAGAATTTGAGCCGTCTGGAAATTTTGAACGTAGATTGTCTGTTCTATGGCGACGTGGACGGCTGAATGTTGGTTGAGGAAATCGTCGACTTGATTTCCGATCGCGCCGAGGCATTCCGCCATTGAGAGTGAGGGTTTTAATTTCAAGGTCGCCGACTCGAGAATACGAGCCGTGTGGCCCTCTCCATAGTCGAGTACGGCAAAGCCACTCCCCCGCAAGCTCGGGTCGATCCCCAGTACGCAGCCACGGAAGGGCTTGCCTAGGTGTGTGTTTGATACGGTCTCCTCCGAAGCAGAGCGCCCAGGTCGGCTTAGATGCTCGGCCCAGAGTTTGCGTGTCGATTTGTGTGGCATCGGGATTAAGGGATAACAAGTTTTAATCCGCCGACGATCACAAAGAACCAGATCAGGATTTCAAATACCTTTTGGTTGATGTGTTTGACAATAAATGGGGCGATGGCCGCGCCGAGTATCGAAAATAGCATGAAGCGGGTGCTGAACAGCAGCGAGTGGGTATCAATAATCTGTAGCTGCATCATGAAGGGGACCTTAAACAGATTGACCAATAGGAAGAACCAAGCGGCTGTGCCAATATAGGCGTATTTAGGTAGCCCGGAGGCGATGAAGTAAAGCGCCGCAACTGGACCGGCGGCGTTGGCCATCATAGTAGCGAAGCCTCCGATGATGCCAGTCGAAGCGATGAATATAGGATGGTGAGGGAGGGCATCTTCGCTATCGCTTCGTCGGCGGAGCCACTTGCGATAGAGATGGATCGCAGTCATGCTCAGTAGGATCAGGCCGATCAGAAAGCGCACCTGTGCGTCGTTGACTGCGCCGAAAACGAAGGAACCGATCAAAATCCCTGCGACCATCCACGGGGCCAATCTGAAGATATAGCGCCACTCGGCGTGCCGTCGATAGACCAGCACCGCAATCACATCGGCTGAGATTAGAATGGGTAAAAGCACGCCGACCGAGGCCTTTGGGGGCAAAACCAGTGCCATCAGCACGACCGTGAGATTGCCCACTCCCGGGAGGCCTCCTTTCCCGAAACCAACAAGCAGCGCGCCGAGTGCAATTGTGCCGTATTGCCAGAGTTCCAGAGAGTCCATCGTTGTTAGGCAGTGTCTGTAAATTCCCGCAAAGCTGGCAATTCTCAAAATCCGAGCGAACAAGGCGGCTCGTGTTGTGATGGGTTGAAACCCATCCAAGCGCGAACAACGCTGATCGGTCGGATTTTGGTTTTGTCGTGAAACGATTTGATCCAGATGTCGTCTCGCGGCGTTCACGGAAGGCGTCACGACATTCATGTCGCTCCGCCTCCGTCGCCTTGCGAAGACAACATTTGGCTTCAAGCCAGCTAGGCGGTAATTTTCAGACACTGCCCGGCCTTGCATTCGCGGTGGCTTTGGCAAGAGTCCTTCCCATGCGTTGGAAATGCACATGTGCCTACGACGGCACGAATTTCAATGGCTGGCAGCGCCAGCCCGGAGGCGGTGCCGTGCAAAACCATCTCGAAGCCGCCCTCACTCAGATATTCGATACACCGCTCGAGATCCAAGGGAGCGGACGCACGGATGCCGGTGTCCATGCGCGGGGCCAGTGCTTCCACTTCGATGCTGACTGGCCACATCCACCGGAGAAGTTACTTCGCGCGCTCCATTCCATCCTGCCGACCTCGATACGGATGTGCTCGGTGCAACCGGTTCGCGATGATTTTCACGCCCGTTTTTCGGTGATTGGGAAGCGCTACTTATACCGCTATTATCTGGGTCGTGCGGATCCCCTGGATGATCGCTATGTGTGGGCTTGCCGCGACCTGCCGATCGATTTAGATACCATGCGGGCGGCCGCCGACGTATTAACAGGTAAGCACGATTTTACCGCCTTCAGCGCCAGCCACGGCAAGGGCAGTGATCCCAACCCGGTGAAGACAGTCACCCGGCTCGAGCTGAAACAACGGGGCAAATACATTCGCCTCGACGTGGAGGGGAGTGGCTTCCTTTATCGAATGGTGCGGAGCTTTGCGGGGGCGCTCTATTCCGTCGGCCGAGGACGGCTGACGGTCGATGACATCCGCGACATTCTGGAGTCGCGCCAGCGCACACATCGGGTGGTTACGGCCCCTGCAAAGGGGCTATTCCTCGACCGTGTGTTCTATAGATAAATGCGGGTGGCCTGCCCTGCGTAGCTCGCAGAGCGAAGCACGGGTTACGGCCCCTGCAAAGGGGCTCATTCTTGATCGGGTTTTTTATTGAAAGAGACTTGCATGTGGCCCGATTCGTTGCCAAGTGTTTGTTCGAATTATGCAATCTAGCTCTACGAGAACCTGCCGTATTCACGGATGGCTCGATCACTTTGCGATCGGGATGGCTACCGTGTGTGCCGTGCATTGTTTGCTCACTCCGGTGCTCATGATCGCCCTGCCAATCATCGCTACGAGCTTCTTTGCACATGAGGACTTCCACCTTTGGATGTTATTACTTGTGTTGCCGACGACAGGCTTCGCTATTTTCATGGGGTGTCGTCGACACAAGGACCGTATGGTTGCCGTTTTGAGTGCGCTCGGGATCTCGATCCTCTTCTCTGCGCTTGTCCACGAACGCATGCACAACGCAGCGCGTGTAGACGCCCAGCTGCACGCAGCGCATTGCGTATCCTGTGAGCGCGATGTATTCTCAGAGCCCCTTCCGATGCATGCGGGCGGATGGATCAACACCATTGGCGGCCTGCTGCTTGCCGGTGCCCATGTCCGCAACTTCCGCCTTTGCCGGAAGGAAAATTGCAAGCACGACCACGACTAGTGTCCTGAGTTCTAAGTCCGCGACATAATGCGAACGATAAATTCTGTAGCTCGCTGACGACAGTCAGTGAGAGCACGCATTTCGAACCGCATCTCACAACGGCTGTCGCCGCTGTGCTACATGAACCAGAAGAATTGAAATACCATCCTGCGCAGGATGACTTTTATGACAAAAACTTCGAACTCAGCACGCTGATTAGTCCGCGGCGCACTCTTCGCAGAGGCCGTAGACTTCCATCACGTGCGCGATTTCTGAATAGCCGTGTTTCTTCGCTTTATTGACGACGTCGTGGCTGACGCAGACATCGAGCCGTTCGGCTTTGTGGCACTCCCGGCAGATGAGATGATGGTAGTGCTCGTCCGGCGCGGTGAGCTCGAAGAGATGCGTGCCGCTTTCTAGAGGCACGCGCTGAAGAACGCCGAGTTTCTCAAAGGTTTCCAGATTGCGGTAGACCGTCACCAAATCCGATTCGGGTAGCTCTGCTCGCTCGCGGATCTCTTCGGCGCTGGCTGGACGATCCATGGTAAATAGTGCGCCCAGTATGCGCTCGCGCTTCTTGGTCATGCGCCCGCCACTGGCCTTGAGACGATCAAGGATAATGTCTAGAAGCTGGCTTGAGAGATCAGGCATAGAAGAACAAGAAAGTAGAATTTTGCTTTTCTGCAACTCATTACCCGCTGGCTGAGCGTACAATGAAAGGCCGCACTCCTTTTGGGGAATGCGGCCTCGGAAATGAGATCTTACATCGGGTGCCGATTAGAACTCGACTCGCGCACCGATGGTGAAGTTCCGTCCCGGGCGGGGCGCCTCGTTCTTGATGAACGAACTGTGGTGGCGAATCTCCTCGTTGAGCAGATTATTCGCACGCGCGAATGCGGTTAGCAGCATACCGTTGCCCAAGTCGTAGCTGTAGCTGAGATCTGCCTCCAGTTCGGTAAATCCGTCTGTGTCCGTTTCGCCGGGCGCCGTATCTTTCTGGTCGAAGCTGCGGCGAAGTAAGACGCCTGCATTCCAATTGCCGTATTCAAGCTCGGCCTTGCCACCCAGGCGGAACGGTGGGATCCGCGGAAGGTCCTCCTTGTCATCGCGGTTCTCGGCGACGACATAATCGGCGAGGACGCCAAGGCGGACAGTGGTGTCGCCGGAGCGGTAGGCGATGTAGTCGATCTCCGCTTCGAAGCCGTAGAAGAGGGCGTCGGCGGCAACGTAATTGTAGACATCGAGCGCATGGCCCGCCTCGAAATCGGCTTCAGGAGCGCCACCAGGCCCCCCGTTGCTGGTTCTTCCTTCGTCATCAATCTGGAAGCCTTGGTTTTCATCGAAGATATAGTCCTCGAAGTAGGTGTAGAAAACGGCGGCGCTGGCTTCCCAGTCATCGCTACGATAACGATAGGTGAGGTCCACGCCGTAGGCGGTTTCTTTTTCGAGGTCCTCGTCGCCAACTTGAAACTGGCTGGTCGCGATGTGAGGGCCTGCAGAGTAGAGTTCGGTGGCGTTCGGATGCCGTTCCGTCCGTTGAAGCGAGAGCGCAAGCGAGTTGTCCTCGTCGATTTTCCAGATGGTGCTGAAGCCCAGACTGAATGCGGTATCACTGTAGTTGCTGCTGCCATCCGCGTCGACGGTCTGGCGCTCGATCCTGCCTCCGAAGTCGAAGTGTAGGTCGCTTTCATCGCTGTGAATGTGCTCCGAGAAGAAGAAGGCTTGGCTGCGGGTAGTAGATGGGGGGCCGAAGGCCAAACCTCCATCCTCTGCCTCGATCTCCTCGCCGATTGCCTGAAAATCGGCATCGACCAACTGAACACCAAAAATGCCTTCCGTGAAGATGGCCCAGTCATCGTGTGCGGCTTCGGCGCGCAGCTCCCAGCTTTCGCGCTCAAAAGTGGTTGCGTGATCAGCCATACCCTCTACGTGCTCGTAATCGGTGTAGCCAAGGCGGACGCGAATGGCTTCGATCCACTGCGTCGGTTCAAATACAGCCAGTTCAGCATCGAAGCGGCTACGCTCCAAATCGATTGCGGCGACTTCTTCGTCGCCGTGTTCTTCTTCATCCTCTTCGCCGCCTTCATCTCCTTCACCGTGCTCCTCGTGATGATGCTCGTGACCCGGTATGCCATAGAAGGAATCGTAGCCGGACACGGCTAGGCCGATGTAGTTGCGCTCGTTAAAGAACCAGCTCGCACCTGCCGAGTAGTAATCGGTCTCTACGAAGCTGGAGGCGAGGGTATCGCCCTCCTGTGGTTCATCGGGAACTGCTTCGGGGTGCGAAGGAATCTCGTAATCGTCAGCCCGACGTTTCAAACCCTGGACGGTTACCACCAAAGGACCCTCGTTGAAAGTTGTGTAACCGAGCAGTGTTTCTCCGTCGGAGACGGTGTCATGCCGGGCTTCAAAAGCGCCCGAGAGCGTGCGGGTGGGCTGCTCTCTGGGAAGTTCGCGGCCGACCACATTGACGACACCGCCAATTGCGGAACTGCCGTAAAGAAGGGTCGCGGGGCCGCGAAGCACCTCTACGCGCTCAGTGAGGAGCGGCTCCACCGTGACCGCGTGGTCCGGGCTGGTCTCGGAGACATCCGCGGCGCCGAGTCCGGAGTCAAGGATACTGACCCGGGGGCCATCAAAACCGCGGATGATCGGGCGACTGGCACCGCCGCCAAAGCTGGAGGCGGTCACGCCCGGTTGGCCGTTCAGTAGTTCGCCAAGGGTGCCGGCATTACTCTGCCGGATTGCCTCGTCATCCAGTGACGAGAACGGGCTGGCGAAATCGTCGATTGCGCGGGCCAGCGGGCCGGCGGAAACGGTATAGTCATCCAATTTATAGATCTCCTCAGCGGTTAGCGGGAGCGTGCCGCAGATCAGTGCGAGCAGAGTGAGTCGGTGATAGGTCTTCATAATGAAAGCGACTTATTTTAATGGCGGGTGTCTTAATGCAAGCTTATTTCATTAATAATTTCATGCCGATGGTGATCGATAACCGTTGATTGGAGGCGCAAACATGGCTCAATGGGTGGATGGACACTGTATTAGGCTTGTTAACGGGGACAATCTTAGGTGCGTCCGTGGTTTATTTTTTCATTGGGCGGGCCTTGGGTGCGAGTCGTCAGGAATTGGCTGCCTTACAAGCGCAGCGGGATGCTGAGTTGAAAGCGGCCGAGGAGAAGCTCGTCCTTTTAGAGCAGGCACGCGCGCAGTTAAAAGAGAGCTTTCAGGCGCTCTCATCGGAGGCACTCTCCAAGAATAACGAGTCCTTCATCAACCTTGCCAAGTCGACCCTCGAAAAGTATCAGGAGGGCGCTAGAGGAGATCTGGAGAAACGCCAACAGGCGATCAACAAGACGGTCGAACCCGTTGGTGAGGCATTGAAGCATTTCAATGCAAAGCTCGAACAAGTGGAGAAAGAGCGGGTCGCTTCGAGTGCGGGCCTCGAGAAGCAACTTCAGCAACTGGCCCAATCACAGGCGCAGTTGAGCAAAACTACGGGCAGTCTTGTGCAGGCCTTGCGGGCGCCGCAGGTCCGCGGCCAGTGGGGCGAGATGCAGCTCCGCCGCACGGTTGAAATGGCCGGCATGATCAACCGCGTGGATTTCCTCGAGCAGGCCTCGGTCGATACCGATGAGGGGAGGCAGCGTCCGGATATGATGATCAATCTGCCCAACGGACGGCAGGTAGTCGTCGACTCCAAGGTCCCCTTGGCCGCCTATCTGGATGCCCTCGAGGCTGAGGACCCGGAGGTGCAGACGACACGGATGAAGGCCCATGCCCGGCATATCCGGGATCACATCAAGGGGCTTTCCGCCAAGTCCTACTGGACCCAGTTCGATAACGCGCCGGAGTTCGTCGTCCTCTTTATTCCGAATGAAACCATCTTTAGCGCCGCGCTTGAGCAAGATCCGCAGTTGATTGAGCTCGGCGTGGACAACAAGGTCATCCTTGCCACGCCCACCACTTTGATCGCTTTGCTTAAGGCCATTGCCTATGGTTGGCAGCAGGAGGCGATCGCTCGGGAAGCAAAGGAGATCAGTGCCTTGGGCAAGGAGCTCTACGAGCGGATCGGCGTGGTGACCGGGCATTTTTCCAAACTGGGAAAAAGTCTCGATCAGAGCGTGGGGCATTACAACAGGGCGATCAGCTCGGTTGAAAGCCGCCTGCTGGTGACGGCTCGGAAATTCGAAGCCCTGGAGAGCGCCGCGCCCGAGCCTGTGGTTGAGCCCGGCGCGATCGAAAAGCAACCGACCTTGCCGAAGGAGGAGGTTGATGAAGCTTGATCCCGCTGTAAGAGCGAATACGGAGATTCGCGATCCCGGGACCGCAGCTCTCCCGAGCTGCTCTGCGTCGGAGTCAGCTGTAAGAGCGAATACGGAGATTCGCGATCCCGGGACCGCAGCTCTCCCGAGCTGCTCCAGAGGCTGGAATTCGCGAGGCTACATCCCGCATTTCGATAGTGGAACGCATATCCAGCATGTCACTGTGCATTTAGCGGATAGCTTACCAAAGTCGGTGATTAAACGCATTGATGAGAGGATTGAAGCGATGCCCGACGAGGAGCGGGCTGTTGAGCGACGAATACGGCTCAATGAATGGATCGATGCTGGGCACGGGGCCTGCCATCTGCGTGAGACTGCTTGCGCTGAAATCGTGGAAAATGCCTTTCTGCACTTTGATGGCCTACGTTACCGACTCCTAGCGTGGTGTGTCATGCCAAATCACTTTCATGTTCTCTTTCAACCATTATCAGATTGGTCGATGGCGAAGATTGTAGCTTCTTGGAAAAAGTTTACCGCGACGGAGATCCAGAAATGGCTTAGAGCGAATACGGAGATTCGCGATCCCGGGACAACAGCCAAATCTCCATTATGGCATCCAGAGTATTGGGATCGTTACATACGCAACGAAAAACATTTCGATGATGTCGTCGATTATATTCACATGAACCCTGTAAAGGCGGGCTTCTGTAGAAAGCCTGCCGATTGGAAATGGAGCAGCGCGTATGCCTGAGAGTTCCGAAGAACCAATCGAATTCGAGATCACCGATGAGCTCGATCTGCATACCTTTCGCCCTTCGGAGGTCGGTGAACTCGTGCCTGACTACATCGAGCTAGCTCAGGATAAGGGCTTCTTTCGGGTAAGGATCATCCACGGGAAGGGTATCGGCACCTTGCGAGACAGGGTGCACGCAATCTTACGCAAGAATCCGTGTGTGGAACACTTCGAGTTAGCAGGCCAGGGGGAGGGCGCTTGGGGCGCGACGATTGCATGGCTACGCCGTGGGGATGATGAATGATGAGTGATGGCGGATGAAAATGACGGATGAATGATGGCTCTGTGACTTCTGTTTCGGCCATTTGTCCTCAGCTATCCGTCCTCCGCTTCTCTTGAGCAGTCTCCGGCCGCTCAAGAGAAGCGTCGCCACACGGTAGGGATGAAGAGCACCATCACGGCATAGAGTTCGAGGCGGCCGAGGATCATCAGTAGGCTAAGGAACACCTTTGTCGTTGGCCGTAGAAAGTGGAAATTCTCGGTTGGCCCAACAGCCTCAAAGCCGGGTCCGATATTAAAGAGGGTCGCTTGCACGCATGAGAAAACCCCGAGAAAACTTATGCTCGGTTCCAGTGCAGAAACGAAGAGCATCGAGAATATCTGTAGTGCTGCCATCAATACAAGAAAAAGGATGACATTATGAATGGCGTTCTCACTGAGATGCTGGCCGCCCATGCGCATCGGAATCGTCACATTGGGGCGAAACGCCTGGGCGACACTTCGAGCTGCCGCGCGAAGGGCGATGACGATTCGAACGACCTTGACGCCACCGGCCGTGGAACCCGAGCAACCTCCGATGAACATAAGGATGATGAGCAGCATTTTGGCAGGTGCCAACCAGGCGTCGAAATCGACGGACGAATATCCCGTTGTCGTCATGATTGAGGTGGCTTGGAAGGCCGCAGTGCGGATACTGTCGGCGTTTGGCAATTTACCCGTGAGTTCCACCAGGTAGAGAGTTAACAAACCGGTGCTGGCGACGAGCATGGTATAGAACCAAAAGATTTCACGGTTTTGTGTCGCTGTGTGGAAGCGACCGCGAATGAGTCGAATCATGTAAACAAAGGTTGTCGCGCTCAGCGCCATGAAGATGATCGCGATCCATTCGATGGTTGCGCTTTGGAAGGCCCCGATGCTATCGGCCTCGGTGCTGAAACCACCGGTGGCTACGGTCGTCATGGCATGGTTGATGGCTTGAAACCAGTCCATCCCTCCAATCCGGTAAGCAAGGACACAGGCACCGGAAATACCCAGATAAAAGAGCATCAGATCCCGGGCACCTTTTTGAATGCGCCCTTGGTCAAAATCCGCTGAGGTGCCGGAGGATTCATTACTGAAGAGAATCTTTGCGCCCGCACCCAATGAACTAAGGATGGCGACGAAAAAAACGACGACCCCAAGGCCGCCGACCCATTGGCTGAGCGATCGCCAGAAAAGTAGGCTGGCAGGAAACTCGGCGAAGTTATTGAAGGCGGTCGCCCCCGTCGTGGTCAGTCCGGAGGCACTTTCAAAGAGACCATCGGATAAGTCGCAACGCACCGTTAGGATATAGGGAATCGCGCCGATCAGCGTCGCTAAGATCCAGGAAAGGCCAATTGCGCAGAGCGCTTCCCGGCGGAAGAGCTTCGCCTTCCCCCTGCGGCCGAGCAGGTGAAAGATCACTGACAAACCGATCGCAACCCCAATAGTGATCTCAAAGGCCTTCAATGAGGGGCTGCTGAGTGTCTCGCCCATGATCAGGCCGACCGCAATGCAAAGGAGAAAGGCTCCTGAGAGTGCGAGCAAGACCATGCTAAGTAGTCTGTATATGATCGCGGTATTCATTTTAGAATCGGCGGGTATGAATTAGGAAAGCAGGAAAGCATGAAAGACATTAGCGAATCACTCGCTTGATAGTCAGTGGCATGGTCGAAAATTTTAGGAGCAGGCCGTGTTTAAGGTTGAGTGCGGTTAGATAACTACGGACTTGTACGAAGTGGATGTCTTGTAATGCGGAAATTGCCTTGAGCTCCACGATAAGTTGGCCGGAAACCAATATGTCGTAGCGATGGCTGCCGACCTCGTGGCCATTGTATACGACGGGTAATTCCTTTTGATGTTCGAAATCCAGATTGCTGAGCTTTAATTCAACCTTGAGGGCATTCTCGTAGATGCTCTCCAGAAAGCCGGGACCGAGTGATCTGTGGACTCTGATGGCGCAACCGATTACTTTTTCGGTTAGTTTCTCCAGTTCCATCTTCCTTGTTTCCTGCTTCCCTTATTCCATCTAAACGAGCACTTCTTTCAGCGCCTTCTCCTGATCCTTGTCGACGATAACAACGACGCGGTCGCCCGCGAGAATGGTGTCGTCCGCGGCGGGCACTTTGGCTTTGAACTTATGCAGGAGTGCGACGAAGAGGCAGCCGTGGGGTAGGCGGATGTCCCGGATCTGGCGCCCGACGACCGGGCTCGAGTGCCCGATGCGCACTTCCAGGACGTGTCCGCCGCCGGATATCTTGGCCAGAGTGGCAATTGGCTCGGTGGATAGGTTGCGCAGCATGTAATCAGCCGTTGCGCTGCGTGGAGAGACAACGACCTCAATGTCGAGCCTCGTCCTGAGCATGTCGAACAGGTCATTGTAGTCGCCCTTGTTGATCACGAGCTGCACGTGTTCTGCCCCAAGCTTAGAGGCTTGGATGCAAGTGAGGATATTTTCCTCGTCGTCCTTTGTACAAGCGACGAAGTAGTTGGCGCTCCCGATTTGCTCCTCTTCAAGAAGGCGAAGTGAAGTGGCATCCCCATGAATGACCGTGACCTGTGGGAAGCGCTCAGCGAGGTCTCGGCAGCGATCCGGATCCTTCTCGATGACCCGAATTTTGAAGCGCGGATTCGTCAGTAGCTTGATGAGATTAATGGCGGTCTCGCTGCCCCCGAAGAGCACCACTCTTGCAAAGTCGATCTTATGCTTTGGGTCGAAGCGCTCGCGCAGCGTAAAGAGCGCATCGGGGTGGCCGAAGAGGGTAACGGTATCGCCTTCTTTGAGGGCCGATTCTGCATGGGCTAATTCGGTCTCGCTACCCCTTTGAATATAGCCGATGCGGACGCGGTTATCCAGCTTGATGTCTTTCAGTTTCCGGCCGACCAGCTTTGAGCCGGGAGCCACCCGCTGTCGGTGTACCTCAATTTGCCCGCGGGCAAAGTTCTCTACAGCGACCCGTCCGGCGCTGCGTATTTCTTTGGCCAATTCGACCGCGCAGATCGCTTCAGGATTCACCAAAAGATCGATCCCGAAATGTAGCTGGTAGTTGATGAACGAGTTGTCGCTATAGGTTTCGTCGTGAATCCGAGCAATGGTGTTCTTTGCGCCCAGCCCCTTGGCCAGTGAACAGGAGATAATATTGGTGCGGTCATCACTCGTCATCGCGAGAAAGGCATCGCACTCGGCCACATCCACGTCAACAAGCTGCCCCGCTGAGCTCCCGTTGCCGTGTATGATGCGGGCGTTCTGCTCTTCATCGAGTGTTTCGCAGCGCTGCTCGGACTGTTCTATCAGCGTCACATCGTGCCCGGCTGCTGCCAAGGTGTGGCACAGATTATGGCCGACCTCGCCGGCTCCTACAATGATGATCTTCATATACGAAGAACAGTATTGTGACAGCCATTTGGCGCATTTCCAGAGTTAATTTTAGGGATAAATGATGGCGGAGGAATGATGAATGATCTCGAATGAATGATGACGGATGCCAAAAAGTGTAGCACGTCAGCGATAGCTGATGTGAATCCGTCTTCATTCCTCATTTATTCGCCATCGCTATTGTAGCGGACTGCGTCCGCTACAATAGCGCCACTTCTACTCCGAAAGTTGCCTTTTCTCCGCCGCTTACCGCGTGGAGGCCCTTGCCGTGTTCGGGACTGTTCGGGGGCCCCATCCAGGGCTCGACACAATAGAAGGGGCTGCCCGCAGACTCTGTCCAGACGACGAACGCATTCCATGTGGAATAGGTGCTCGTATCGCTTAGGATTCGGATACCGATATCCTCCTCCCCTCCATTGGGGCCAAAGACCGCGGTGTCTCCCTTCAGCCGGGTATAGATACGATCTGTATTTTCCGGGTTTCCGAAAGAGCCGTCCTTTTCCCAGCCTTTTTCAACCGGCAGCAAGCTGCCGTCGGGCGCATGGGTGAAACACTTCTTTGCGGGTATTTTGAAACGATAATCAGAGCGCTTGAGTCCCGCATGCCAGGGCAGGGTAAAATAAAAGTGATGCCCGGCCGACCACAGGATAGGCTCGTCGCCGAGATTATCGAGCCTCAGGTAGACACGCAGCGATACTTCTTCGAAGACATAGCGCACGGTGAAGCGATAGTTGAAGGGGTAGGCTTCGTCGTCGACGGCATCAGGCACCAACTCCGCTGTAAAACCGGTTTCGTCAGCTTTGGTCATATTGAAACGTCCATTGCGAGTAAAGCCGTGCTGCGGCATGGGGCGGACGATGCCTTTCTGGTCCTTCCACTCCCCGATCTTGCCCGCGTTATAGGTCCGTGCCGAAAATGGAAATAGAATTGGATTTCCGCCTCGTACTTTGGCAAAACGATCAAAATCGGCATCTTCTGGCCAGTGGATGATATCTCTTACTGATCCGTCAGCCATCTTGAGGTTCCAGTTCATGAGCCGAGCGCCGAGCTCCGGCCGGGCAAGATAGGTGGACGGGCCGCAGTTCCAACGGTGGAGCGGCACACCATGATAGTCGATGATTTCCATAGCGTCCCAGTAAGTCGCATTCTCTCTTTGAGGGAAGTCGAATCTGACGCGCAGGTGCAACCGCGGCGCTCCGTTGCCGTGCCTGCGTGGTTGTTGGCCAGCACGACACGCGCCTCAACAGAGTGAGGCGGCTACATCGTTGGTTGGGTGTAGCCACGGCACTCCGTTGCCGTGCCTGCGTGGTTGGCTCGTTCGAGACTTCGCGCTCAACACGTATCGCTTATACCCGCGATTAAGATCGGTCGATTTGTTCAAGGGTGCTTGCTTTCACGAGGAAGCCATTATACTTATTTTAACTACATGTTCCTTCGTCGTCTAACGGCTTTTTTGCTTTTCATCGGTCTTAGCTTCACCACTTCAGGGGAGGTGCCTAGACCTGCCTCCGAGGCATTGCCTGCTGTCATTAAATCCGGCGATGGCGTGGTCGACGTTTACGTGATTCCGATCACCGATGCGATCAGCAAGCCAAACCTGTATATTCTCCGGCGCGGCCTGAAGGAAGCCATTGAGAACGATGTCGAGATGGTCTTACTCGACATGGATACGCCCGGTGGTCGGGTTGATATTACCATCGAGATGATGGAGATGTTGGCTAAGTTCGACGGCATCACGGCGACCTACGTTAATGTCGATGCGATTTCCGCGGGCTCCTTTATTGCTGCAGCGACCCAGGAGATCTACTTCGCGCCTCAGGGAAAAATGGGGTCTTCTGCCGTCATTCAAGGCACGGGGCAGGATGTCCCGGAGGCCATGCGGATGAAAATCGAAAGTTATCTGCGCGCCAACATCCGGGTAATGACGGAAGACTATCCTTTTCGCTCCGATGTCATCCGAGCCATGTTGGACGCGGACTTTGAACTGAAGATTGGGGACGAAGTGATTAAGCCAGCGGGGGAGTTGCTGACTCTCACGGCGAAAGAAGCGATGAAGGAATATGGCGAGCCGGCCCAGCCACTGCTCGGCAAGGGAATTCACGACTCGGTCGATGATTTACTGGATGCCCGCTTTGGCCCGGGCAATTACGAGGTGAAGGATTTCAGCATTACCTACTCGGAGAACATCGCCAAGTGGATGAACACCTTTGCCCCTGCCTTGCTCGGTATCGGCATGCTCATGTTGTTTTTCGAGTTCAAGACACCCGGCTTTGGCATCTTCGGGATCGGCGGCATCGTCCTGCTCGGCGTCTTCTTTATCAGCCAATACATCGCCGGGCTGGCGGGCAACGAGATCATCGTTTTCTTTGGCCTTGGGATCATCCTTGTTCTTGTCGAGGTATTTTTCTTTCCCGGGACCTTGGTCTTTGCCATCAGCGGCCTGCTGCTGATCTTCGGTTCGCTTCTTTGGGCGATGGTCGACATCTGGCCGGGTGAGCCCATCAAGCTTTCGACCGAGCTGTTCGCGGAGCCATTGGTTAATCTGGTTTTTGGCCTCTCGATCGCGGTCTTCGGTGCGATACTACTTTCGCGCTTATTTCCGGGCTCTTGGATGGAGCGGAAACTTGTCCTCGCTAGTGCCTCTGGTGGCACTGGCAAGGTGATCCGCAGGGCTCGCCGGTCGTGTCTCCCTAGGTCGGGAGCGCGGGGCGTTGCGGTCACGGATCTCTTTCCTAGTGGACGGGTGGAGATCGACGGCAAGCGCTACGAAGCCCGCAGTGCGCAGGGAACCATTAAAAAGGGAACCCCTGTCCGCGTGAAGCAGTCCACGGATTTCAGTCTCGTCGTTGAGGAGGACGAAGCATGAGTACAATTATCGGATTGGTCGCTGCGGCCCTTGTCTTGGTATTTTTTGAAGTCATCCTGCCCGGAGGTATTCTCGGTCTGGTGGCGGCGGGTTGCGTGGTTTTGGGCACATGGATCGCCGGCGTGCAGTACGGTGCCCTCGCGGCGGGTCTTACTTTTGTCGGCTCGCTTCTCGCCGTGGCACTCCTCGTTTTCATTGAATTTAAAGTGCTGGCTCGAACTTCCATCGGCGCGGCTTTTTTTCTCCGCTCCTCTGTCTCCGGCCATTCGAATGAGGCGCCGGCGGAGGATGCCATTGTCGGCAGAGAAGCAATTACGATGACCCGTTTAAATCCTAGCGGGAAGGTTGCCATCGATGGGCAAAGCTACGTAGCTTATTCGCGTGACGGCTATATTGAAGTCGATCAACCCGTCCGTATCGCCGGGCGTGACAATTTTAAACTCATCATCGAAAAACTATGACATCCACAATCCTCCCCATCGCATTGGCCGACTGGCCACTAGCACTCGCCGGTTGGCAAATCGGCGCGGCCGCCATCTTAGGACTCATCCTTCTGATCGGGTTCTTTATTATTATTTCTTTCTTCAGTATCTGGTTGAGAGCCTTACTTGCCGGGGCCCCTGTTGGCTTCCCCACACTGGTCGCGATGCGTCTGCGGGGTGTGCCGGCGTCGGTTATTGTTGATGCCCGTATCACCGCGGTAAAGGCGGGCATCGAACTGAGCGCGAATGATCTGGAAGCTCACTACCTTGCGGAAGGCAATGTCATCCAAACGGTCCAGGCACTGATCGCGGCTGACAAAGCGAACATCGCGCTGGATTGGCAGCGCGCATGCGCGATCGATCTCGCGACCAAGGGCACCGGCAAGTCCGTGCTTGAAGCGGTACGCACCTCCATTAACCCGAAAGTTATTGAGTGTCCCGCCTCAGGAGGCGGGCGTGCAACGATCGACGGCGTGGCCAAGGATGGGATTCAAGTCAAGGCACGCGCCCGCGTGACGGTGCGCTCCAATCTCGATAATTACGTCGGCAGCGCTCTAGAGGAGACCATCATCGCCCGTGTGGGTGAGGGCATTGTGACCACCATCGGTTCGGCGGACTCCTACAAGAGTGTGCTCGAGTCCCCAGATAGTATTTCAAAAGTTGTTCTTGAGCGCGGTCTCGATGTCGGCACAGCCTTCGAGATTCTCTCCATCGATATCGCCGATGTGGACGTTGGCCAAAATATTGGTGCCCAACTCCAAGAGTCTCAAGCGGAGGCCGACAAGAATGTGGCTCAAGCCAAGGCTGAAATGCGCCGCGCCGCGGCCGTTGCTCTCGAGCAGGAAATGAAGGCCCGTGTTGAAGAAATGAGCGCCAAGGTTGTTGAGGCCGAGGCACAGGTCCCGCTCGCACTCGCCGAAGCCTTTCGCTCCGGTAACCTTGGTGTGATGGATTACTACCGCCTGAATAACATCAAGGCCGATACCGATATGCGTGACTCGATCTCTAAAGGAGACGAGAAAGCGTAGATTCAAAGAAGAAATAAGAAAGTAGAGAGAAGAAAGGGGCGATCGGGATTCATCGTGCGAGTTTCATTTCGTCTCTCTTCTTTCTTAATTCTACTCTCTTAAGTCTAATCCCTATGGATAATCTTCTGGAAATTCTTATCCCGCTGATCTTTGCGGCATTCTACTTTTTTGGAAATGTATTTTCCGGAAAGGAGGAAGATACGTCGGAGCCGACACAGGCACGAGGCCGGCGCGGCGAGGATGAGGAGGCCGACGTGATCGAGCGGCAGCGGCGTATTCAGGAAGAAATCCGACGCAAGATCATGGAACGCCGACCGGCTCAGGGAAGTGC
>JBMYNR010000011.1:0-46774 GCA_049598495.1 Opitutales bacterium | reverse complement strand
CCCGGGCCTGTTCCAGCGTCTTAATCGTCAGATCCGCGGGGGCAGTCCCGGGGATAATGAAGAAGAGATCGGAAAAGTCCTGCCGTCCGATCAGCCAACCGATCGGCGGCATGATGATGTCATTGACCAATGATTTCGCCACGGTGGTGAAGGCCGCCCCGACCGTAAAGCCGATGGCAAGGTCGATCAGGTTACCCCGTAGGGTGAATTTCTTGAAGTCGGCGAGTATTTTCATGGGGGCAACTTCTTTGGTTACGGCGTGGTTACTTTGCTGCCTTGCGTCAGTTGTTTCCGCGTGAGCCCCGCGCTCGTCGATAGCATTCTATCTCTTGGGGTTGGTCTTCTTGTTGGTAATTCTCACGCAAAGTTAGTGAGCGATGCCGACCTGGCAAGAGCAATGGCGGCCAGCCTAATCAACCCCTGCCATCGCGAGGCCTGCAAGACGGCCGCCCGTCCAAGCGGCCTGAAAATTGAAACCGCCGGTGATGCCGTCGATATCTAGGCATTCCCCCGCGAAGTGAAGGCCGGGCACGAGGCGGCTCTCCATGGTCTTGAAATCAATCTCCTTCAAACTGACGCCGCCGCAGGTCACGAACTCATCCTTGTTGGTTGTCTTCCCCTGAACCGAGTAGTGCCCGTCGATAAGCTCACGAACAAGTGCGGCCTCCTTTTCTTTGGGGAGTTGCGCCCACTTGGTTTCGTCGGCAATGCCGACATATTCAAGCAGTCGCTCCCAAAGGCGGCGGGGTATTTGCTCCAAGACCTTTGTCTTAACTTGCGTCTTACCCTTGCGAAGCCGGTTGAACTGATCGCGTAAGTGATTTTCGGATACATCACCGAGCCAGTTGATCCGAATATCGAAATGGTATTTTCGTTCCTGTAGAGCGCGGGCTTCCCATGCGGAGAGGCGGAGTATGGCCGGGCCGCTGAGGCCGCGGTGGGTGATTAGAATAGGGCCGCGTTGGGTGGATTTTCCCTGGGGTCTGCCGGGCGCCGCGAGCGACGCCCCTATGAGGGATACGGCGGCATCCTGGACGGAGAGTCCGGCGAGGCCGTGCGTGCGTTTGTCCGTGAGGTTGAAGGCGAAAAGCGAGGGAGCCAGAGGGGTGACGGTGTGGCCGAGCGCTTCAAGGCTTCGGCTTAAGGGCGAGGCCTTAAGCGAACCCGCTGCGATGAGAACCCTTTCAGCCTGAAGGGTTTCGCCGTTGGCGAAATGAAGGCTGAAAGTAGGGAGTGGAGAGTGGTGGGAGGAAAGTGACTTGAGTGCGCACTCCTTCCGAAGCTGGACGCCCGCCTTTCTGGCGGCCGTCTGGAAGCAATCAATGATAGTCTGCGAGTCATCGGTCGTGGGGAACATTCGTCCATCGGGCTCAGCCTTGATTTCGACCCCGCGCCGTGCAAACCAATCAACGGTATCCTGTGGTTGCCAGCGATGAAAGGCGGCCCGCAACTCTCTGGATCCTCGGGGGTAGTGGGTCGCCAGCTTGGCTGGGTCAAAGCAGCTGTGGGTGACGTTGCAGCGACCGCCACCGGAGATTTTCACCTTCTGTAGGGTGCGCCTGCCCTGTTCGTAAATGGTGACCCGTGCCGAGGGGTTGGCTTCCGCTGCAGTGATGCCAGCAAAATAACCGGCAGCGCCGCCTCCGACAATCGCGATGCGATTGTCGTAATGAGGATTGGAGTTTCGAGAGTGGAAAGTGTCCATTAATTTGTATCGACGAAAACGTTATCGCCATGTTTACCTTTTACGCAACTTTAGTGTCATAGGTAAGGTGCTTCAGGTTCGTGTTCTGTAATGACTCGGCTGCAGTTACCGACACGTCGTAAGGGTATTTCGTAGCACGACGACGACAGTCGTTGTGGGGCATTTGACCGTTCGAAAGGCTCACGATCAAGGCAAGCGGAGTAACACTGACTGTCGTCAGCGTTCTACGAGAAGAGCGCGATACGTGTAGGAGGAACATCGAGCGTTGAACGTCCCATGTTGATTGGTGAGTATGGCTCATTCGATATTCAATGTTGAGCGTGATCCGGTTCGCTCCGCGCCCGGTCTTGTCGCTCGCTCGGAACGAAGTTGGACGTTCAGAGAGCTTCGAGTTCTTCGAGACGTTCGTAGGATTCTAGAATCTCGGTTTCGAGGGATTCGATGGTTTGAGAATCTTTGACGGGGTCGTTCTCAGAGTCCTGATAATACTCCGGAGTCGACATCTTCTCGGTAAGGGTTTCGAGTTGCCCCTCGAGCGCCTTGATATGCCCTGGCAATGACTTGAGGGCTTCGCGCTCCTTGTTGGACAAGCTTCGCCGTGGCGGCGCTTTCTGTTGAGTTGTATTCTCGATGAGTGGTTGAGTTGGCGCCTTTTTCCTGGGGGTTTTAAAATTTGTTTTGAGCGATTGTTGCTTCAGCCATTCGTCGCAGCTGCCGACGTATTCATTCACCACGCCGTCGCCTTCGAGTGCGATTGTGCTGGTGACAACGTTTTCGAGGAAACTCCGATCATGGCTGACGAGTAGTAGGGTGCCCTGATATTCGAGTAATCGCTCCTCAAGGAGTTCGACGGTTTCGATATCGAGATCGTTGGTCGGCTCATCCAGAACGAGCACGTTGGCGGGTTGGAGGAAGAGGCGGGCAAGAAGAAGCCTGGCGCGTTCCCCGCCCGAGAGCTTGGTGATGGGGGATCGGGAGGTGTGCGGAGTAAAGAGAAAGTCCTGTAGGTAGCTCAGGATATGCCTCGGTTTTCCGTTGATCGTAATAGTATCTCCGTAGGGATGGACGTTCTCCATCGCGGTGAGCTTTTCATCTAGCTGAGCGCGATGTTGGTCAAAATAGGCAAGCTCCAGTTTGGTGCCATGGCTCACGTCACCGCTCTCTGGAGTAAGTTGCTTCAAAAGGAGTTTGAGTAGGGTCGTCTTCCCCGAGCCGTTGAGGCCAACGATGCCAATTTTATCTCCGCGCCAGATCTTCGTGCTGAAGTCTCGAATAAGAGGTTGGTCGTTCCATTGGTAGCTGAGGTTTTCGACTGTGATGACTTTTCGGCCGGAGAGTTGCGCGTCATTGAGATCCAGCTTGGCTCTCTTTTGTGAGTCCCGTCGGGCTGCCCGTTCTTCGCGCATCTTCTTGAGGGCGCGCACCCGTCCCTCGTTACGGGTGCGGCGTGCTTGGATCCCTTTGCGTATCCAAACCTCTTCCTCGGCGAGCTTTTTATCGAAGACGGTATTCTGCTTTGCTTCGCCCGAGAGTAGGTCCGCCTTTCGCATAAGGTAGGTCTCGTAGTCGCAGGACCAGGAACTTAGTTGGCCTCGGTCCAAATCGATGATTCGGTTGGCCACCCGCTTGATGAAAGCCCTGTCATGCGAAACGAAGAGTAGGGCAATGTCGGACTTTCGTAGAAACTCCTCGAGCCATTGAATGCCCGGGATATCGAGATGGTTGGTCGGTTCGTCGAGCAGGAGGATGTGGGGCTCGGCGACAAGGGCTCGGGCGAGGAGGGCGCGGCGTTTGTTTCCGCCCGATTGGGCGTCGAACTCGGCCTCGCCATCGAGTTCAACACGTTGGAGTATATTTTCGACCCTATGTTCAAGCGCCCAGCCATCGGTCTGATCCAGTGTGTGTTGGAGGGTGTCGAGCCGCTCGGCGATTGTTGCATCTTCCGGATGTTCCGCCAGTTCGTGGAGAAGGTGGTGATACTGTGCGATCGTCTCGGCCGCTTTGCCAAGGCCCGCTGCGACCACTTCAAAAACGCTGCCGTGGATGTCGTCGGGTATTTCCTGATCGAGCTTTCTCACCCGAAGGCCCGGCGCGGCTTCTACCTCCCCGCCGTCGGGTTTGACTTCGCCGTTGATAATCCGGAGAAGAGTCGACTTTCCTTCGCCGTTTCGACCCAGCAGACAGACTCGTTCCTGCTTGGCGATTGTGAGGCCGGCATTATCGAGGAGTTTTGGGCCACCAAAGGAAACAGTCAGATTGCGATAGGAGAGCAGAGACATCAGGTATTTGAGCTCAGGAGATGCTCGATGTAATCCAGATCTGAGGGCGTGGTGAGCTTCGGGTTGGGCCGATTGTTGGGCACTAGGGTCGTCCGAAGTCCAATCGTCTCGGCGGCGGCTGCATCATCGGTGACGCTGAGTCCGTCCCGAATGACCTTTTGATAGGCTTCACGAATCGACTTCAATGCAAATGCCTGCGGTGTCTCCATCGCCCAGAGTCGGCTCCGGTCAAGATCCTCAAGTTTCTGTCGTCGGAGGTCGCCCTGAGTGGCGGCACGTTTGATGGTATCCGAGACGGGGTGGGCCAGGCAGGCAGCCTGATCCACCTGAACGGCGGTATGTAATTCCGCAAGGGCGCCACTATGAATACAAGGGCGTGCGCAGTCGTGAATAAAGACGTATTCGCAGTCCTCGGGAATGGCTTCGAGCGCATTGGCAACGGAGAGTTGTCGCTCAGAACCGCCTTGGATGCATTGAAAACTCAGCTCTTCGAGCCCGTATTCCTGAATGATCGCTTCGATCCGGGATCTTTGGACATTATCGCGATAGACGACGATATAGTGATCCACGATCTCCGAACCCGAAAATGCCTCGAGACTGTAAACGATCGCCGGTTTGCCGTTTAGCAGGGCCAGCGATTTGTCGTCGACGCGGCCCCGCATGCGGCTACCGCATCCGGCGGCTAGAAATATGGCAGCACTTTTCATGTATTCTGGCGGCGGCTTCGACGGATCAATGCCCGCCGGATTATTGAATCAATCCTGCTTGGATCGCCTTGGCGGCGGCTGCGGGGTCATCGGCTCGGAGAATCGGGCGGCCGACGACAATAAAACTGGAACCGGCCGCTGCGGCCGCAGTCGGGGTCATGATACGCTTCTGTTCGTCTGCCGCACTGCCGGCCGGACGAATGCCAGGGGTGACAATGATCGGGTCCTTCCCGAGACGGGCGCGTAGTGGCTCAAGCTCGAGCGAAGAGCAAACGAGGCCCTGAATTCCGGACCGTATGGTGAGGTCGGCGAGATGGATGACCTGTTCCTCCGGTGTCGCATTCACATTGAGCGAACGCAGCTGTACTTCATCCATCGACGTCAATACAGTCACAGCGAGTAGTTTCAAATCCGGTGCGTAGTCGGCGCGTGCCTTTTCAGCCCATTCCATCATCTCGCTGCCCCCGCTCGCATGTAGTGTCAATAAATCGACAGAGAGCGATGCGATGCTCTGGACGGCCTTAGCGACTGTGTTTGGGATGTCGTGTAATTTCAGGTCGAGAAACACACGATAGCCGCGTGCGGATACCTCTCGAACAAAGTCGGGGCCATAAGCGGTGAATAATTGAAGACCGATCTTTACCCATTTGAGGGAATCGCCGAGACGATCGAGCATGGCGAGTGCTTCCTCACGTGTTTCAAAGTCGAGAGCGAGGATGAGTTGGCATGGTTGCTGAGACATACAGCAGACTAGAAAGGCTGAATCCTCTTTGGCAAAGTGCAAAAAAAGAAAATTTCATGGCGCAGGGAAGGACTTTTCGCTTCAATCATGTATTTAAGATGGAATCTCTGTCCCTACATTCCCCTGCGAAAATCAACCTCATGTTATCCGTGCACGGTAAACGGGAGGATGGCTTTCATGAACTGACATCATTGGTGGCGCCCTTGGACTTTGGCGACCGTCTGACAGTCGGCCTGGCTGGGAATGGTGTGGACTGTCTGCATTGTGATGATGTGCAGGTGCCCAGCGCCGAGGAGAATCTGATCATCCGTGCGGCACATGTCTTTCGAGAAACAATCGGTGAGTCTGTCTATTTTCATTTTGATCTCGAGAAACGTATTCCCATGGGTGCCGGCTTGGGTGGTGGCAGCAGTAATGCCGCAGTCGCCCTGAAGGCGATGAATGAGTTGCTGGGGCGGCCCTTGCCGCTGTCTTCGCTGGTCGAAGTCGCAGCACGCTTGGGTTCGGATTGTCCGCTTTTTATCGATTCTCTGGCGACGGTCATGACTGGCCGTGGTGAGATCCTGGAGCCGTTAGAAGAATCACTTCTAGCCCGTATTCGTGGCCAGAAGGTGGCTCTTTTTAAGCCTGATTTCTCCATCAACACCGCATGGGCCTATGGCGAACTCCTTCGGCGGGCACCCAAATTTTATTCTTCGGCCGACCTCGCTTCGGCGCGTCTGAGTGCTTTTCGACAAACCGGCGGGCTTGCGGATTTGCTCTTCAATAGTTTTGAGGAGGCAGTCGGGCGAAAATATCTGGCCATTCCGTGCCTCCTTGAGATGCTTCGGGCCAATGGTCATCGCTGTCTGTTGAGTGGGACCGGGAGTTGCTGCTTCGCGCTGGTCGACGGAGAGGAAGAGCTGAGAGCTATGAGGCAGCTATGCATGGAGGCGCTCGGGAAGAGCATATTTTTTATTGAAAGTTCAGTTATCTGAATGGATTCTCTGAGTGTAGGGGCATTCTTACGCCCAATCTAAGTTGATACCGCCTTGTTTTGTCGCAGGAAAACAATAAAGAAGAGATTATCCTAAAAGGCATCGCTGCCTCTCCCGGCGTTGCGCATGGGGCAGCAATTGTCTACCTGCAAAAGCAATTGGATATCCCCTGTTACGATATCCCTGAGGACAAGATCGATGCTGAATTAGGGAGGTTTGATCAAGCGATACTCGAGACGCGAGCTGAGATCACCGAGGTGCGCGACCAGATTGCCAATAGTCTGGGAGAGGGTGAGGCGGGCATCTTTGATGCACACCTGTTAGTGTTGGAGGATCATGCGTTGCTCGACGAGGTGACTGCTGAAGTCAGAAACTCCAAAAAGAATATTGAGTATTGCTACAACAATGTGGCGCAGCGCTATATCTCATTCTTTCGCTCGATGGAGGATGAGTATCTTCGTGAGCGGGTGGCGGATATCGGCGATGTTTCGCGCCGAATGCTGCACAACCTGATCGGCATGCAGAAGGTGAATCTCGGCCATCTTGCGACGGAGAGCATCATAATTTCCGAGGATATCTCCCCGTCTGACGCGGCGGACCTAGATCGTAACAAACTACTTGGATTCGTTACCAACAGTGGTGGTAAGACCAGTCATTCGGTGATTATGGCGCGATCACTGCGGATTCCTGCGGTTGTGGGGACGCATGATGCGACGAAGAAAATCAACAATGGCGACCAGATTTTCGTGGATGGTTACGAAGGGATTGTCGTGATTAATCCCTCGGAGGAGCGACTTTACAAATACGGAAAGCTGGCGATCGAGCGAAAGAAGCGCGACGATACCTTTCAAGCGTTTATCTCGGAACCTGCATATACACTGGATGGTTCTTCTATTCACCTGATGGCGAATGTCGATGGTTCGCAGGAAATGGAGCATGCCAACGCGATGCATGCGGAAGGCGTTGGACTATTTCGCACGGAGGGGATCTTTCTACGGCACCACGGTTATCCTCCGGAGTCTGTTCAATACGATGAGTATCGCGCAGTGGTTGAAGCTGCGGGCCCCAAGCCGGTGATTATCCGAACTCTGGATGTTGGCGGTGATAAAACAATCGGCGACGAGAGCGTGAAAGAGGATAACTCCTTTATGGGTTTTCGAGCCATCCGCTTTTGCCTTGGGAATGAAGCCATCTTCAAGACTCAGTTACGTGCGATCCTACGAGCAAGTGATCACGGCAATGTGAAGATCATGTATCCGATGATTAGCGGAATCGGTGAATTGGATCAAGCGAACGGGATACTCGAATCAGTGAAGCAAGATTTACGCGATGAGGGTGTATCCTTCGACGAGAAGATCGAGGTTGGTGCAATGGTCGAGGTCCCGAGCGCCGCGATAATCATTGATTTGCTCGCAGCCAAAGTCGATTTTCTCAGTATCGGAACGAATGACCTGATCCAATATCTCTTCGCGGTGGATCGTTTAAATGACGAGGTTGCGCATCTTTATGATCCCGCGCATCCTGCTGTCCTGCGCACTTTGAAGGCGATTATTGACGGGGCCAAGGCCGGCGATACGCCGGTCAGTATTTGCGGGGAGATCGCCGGGGATCCCATTTATGCTGGGCTCCTTCTTGGTATGGGAGCGGATTCGCTGAGTTTGGCATCAAGTCTTCTGCCTGAGGTGAAATACTTCATCCGTCATATAAAGAAATCGGATGCCGTCGCATTGGTCGATCAGGTCATGCAGATCGGCGACTCGGGCGAGGTGGTGCAGGTTCTGGAGGCATTCCGCCTGAAGGCGCTCGGGGATCTGGCCTAGGGCCTCCTTCCATTGGCCGGCTTCATGCGGCTCAAAAAGATGACAGTCATCGCACCGACTATGAGAAGTAGTAGGGCGATGGCAAGCTGGCCTCCGTTATCCGGCAAACATCCTTTTTGGATTAGGGGTATGACCGCACCTGAGCTGTCGATTCGTGTCGTCACGGGTTCCTTCCAGGGCCAGACGGTTCGCAGTGCCCCGGCCATGATTCCTGTGAGTGCGATGATGGTTAGGTGACGGAAACGCCGGAGCAGCCAGCTGATGATTCGAACAAGTGAGAGCACTCCAACGCACATACCTGCCATGAAGTAGGCGAGGGAGATGACGTCGCGTGCGTTTATGATCTCAAGGACTTCTTGATACTTACCCAGGATCACGAGAATATACGACCCCGAGATTCCCGGTAGTAGCATAGCGCAGATGGCAATGGAACCTGCTAGAAAGAGATAGAGAGGAGAGGCTGGTGTTTGTGTCGCCGGCAGACCAACGAGGAAGAAGGTAAGCACTGCTGAGAGTGTGAAGAATACAGTGTCACGAAGGTTCCATGGCCGGGTCTCCTGAAAAAGCAGAAGAATGGAGCCAAGAATCAGGCCGAAGAAATATGCCCAGAGCTTTTCCGGATGTGTCTCAAAGAGCGATTCGAGGATGTGAGACAGGCTGAATACCGCAGTCAGAAGCCCAAGGCCCAAGGGGATAAAGAAAAGGAATGGGATGCGTTCACGGAGCTCTTTGATCCTGAAGCTTAAGGCAAGGTGAAGGCTTTTTAAATCGAAACGCTTGATGCCGTTGATGAGGCTCTCGTAAATACCGCTTATAAAGGCGATCGTGCCTCCGGAGACACCCGGGATGAGGTCAGCGACACCCATACAAAAGCCGATGGTAAAAATTCTGAGGTAATTGAACATAGGAGGATTCTTGTTATTGATCGGGGCCGTTAAATTCTTTGTTGGCTATATTCAAGCGGGGTGCCACGTTCGGAATGCAGGCACCCTAGGACGAAACACCCATGCTTCAAGCGAAACAAATGCGGAATGAAAAACGAATCGGTCTCTACGGCGGAGCCTTCGATCCGGTACACTGCGCGCATCTAGCCATTGCGCAGGCGGCTTTTGATCAGTTGGAATTGGATCGTCTTGTATTTATCCCCGCGGCCCAGTCGCCACTCAAGGGGCACCTTTCTTTTGTCAGCGACTCTAGTCGTCTAAAGATGCTGGCCCTGGCGATCGAGGGGGCGCCACAATTCTCGGTGGATGCATGGGAACTGGAGCGCGGTGGTGTAAGTTTTACCATTGATACGGTGCGCCACTACAGGGCCAGAGAACCCGAGGCCGAGCTTTTCTGGATTATCGGTGCTGATCAGTTTGAACAATTAGATTGTTGGCGTTCGATCGAGGAGATGGTAACGCTAGTTACATTCGCTGTGTCGGCCCGGCCCGCACATACAGTGCATGCCCCGGATATTTCGGGGCTCAAATTCCGGCTTATCGACGCCCCTCTGATGGATCATAGCTCCACCGCCATTCGCGATCGGCTCGCGAATGGCGATTCTGTAGCTGGCTCGCTGCCGGAATCAGTTGAGGCTTTCATTTCCGCCCATCAGCTCTATACCCAATAACAAATACCCATATTCATGACGACTAAAGGAAAGAAAACGGAGAATCGAACCTTCGAGCAGATGCGTTGTGCACTGGCAGCCATCGACGATAAAAAAGGTGAATCCGTCAGGGTTCTTGATGTTCGCGGAAAATCCTCGATTACCGATTATTTGATTTTGGCGACGGGCACTTCCGACCCTCACCTCAAGGCGTTGAAGGTTTCGCTCGATGCTGCGCTGAAAGAGGCCGATGTGCAATTGATCGGAGAAGACCGGGCTCTCGGTAGTGGCTGGCTGGTTGTGGATGCCTTTGATTTTATGGTGCACCTGCAGACTGAAGAACAGCGTGAGTTTTACCGACTTGACCGCCTCTGGAAGGATGCCCCGGAACTGGCCCTCTAGTCATTGTCTAGTCTTTTGCCGCATCTGAACGCATAGAATTGTTCATGAATACTCTTTTAATCACTTTTGTTCTGCTTCTCATTCTTAAGTTGGGCGCCAGCATTGCATTGGATCTGCTTAACCTGCGCTACGCGAAGGCGCGTTCTGCTGAGGTTCCGGATAGTTTCCGGGATTTCATGGATCTACCGACCTACCGTAAGTCCGTCGATTATACGGCGGCAAAGACGCATTTCGGCATCGTGTCCGATCTCTATAACGCGGTGGTTCTGGCGGCTGTCCTGTTACTGGGCATCCTGCCGTGGTTCTACGAGCTGTTTTCCTCTTGGTTCGGGATGAGTGTATGGGGACAAGCCTTGGTGCTCTTTATAACGAGTCTCATTCTTAGCCTGCCGTCCCTCCCGTTTGATTGGTGGTCGACCTTTAACCTAGAGGAGCGCTTCGGCTTCAATAAGAGCACGAAGCAGTTGTGGGTGGTGGACAAACTCAAGGGGGCCGTGATTGGCTTCATCATCGGCTATCCTTTGCTCGCGCTTCTGATTTTTCTCGTTGATGCAGTAGGGCCGCTTTGGTGGGTTTGGGGCTTTACGGTTTTCTTCCTCTTCCAACTGGTCATGGTGGTGGTCTATCCCATGTTCATCATGCCACTATTTAATAAGTTGGAGCCGATGGAGGAAGGGGGGCTTAAGCGCCGCCTATTTGCTTTGGCCGACCGCACGGGTTTTAAGGCGCAGACCATACTCGTGATGGATGGCAGCAAGCGTTCTGGGCACTCAAATGCGTTTTTTGCCGGCTTTGGGAAGTTTCGCCGTATTGTCCTTTTTGATACTCTCATCGAGCAGATGGAAGAGGAGGAGTTGGAGGCCGTATTGGCGCACGAGATTGGCCACTATCAACTAGGACATGTCCCCAAAATGATCGCACTCTCCGGGCTTACTTCATTCGGTATGTTCGCGGTGCTTGGCTGGTTGGCGAATGCTGACTGGTTTACTGACGCCTTCTATTTTGACGCGAGTGCACACGGAAAGATCGTGCCGGTTTTGCTACTCTTCATGCTACTCACTACTTTGATTACTTTCTGGCTTTCACCGCTTACGTCGCGCTTGTCTCGAAAGCATGAATATGAAGCCGACGCCTTTGCGAGGGATGCAATGGGCGATTCTGCCCCGCTTTCAAGAGCACTGCGTAAATTGCATAAGGAGAACCTTAGTAATCTGACGCCGCACCCGATTTATAGCAGTTTCCATTATTCTCATCCTACTCTGGTAGAGCGGGAAGCCTCTTTGCGGGAGGAGCGACCTACCATCTAAACCGAATGGTTTTGCGCCGGTTTAAGCGTATCCTGTTTTTCTGCCTTCTCTTATCGGCGATTTCCTCCTGTGTATGGGCGGATGATGAGCGGGTAAGGGTGGCGACCTATAATCTCGAAAACTATCTCGTAATGGATCGGAGCGTGGGCCCTCGTTGGTGCCCAGCTTACCCTAAGCCCGAGAATGAGAAGTCGATGATCAGGCAAGTGATTCGTTCGGTCCAGCCGGACATTTTGGTCCTCCAGGAGATGGGGACGGTCGATTTTCTTGAAGAACTGCGGGTGGATTTGGCTCGCGAGGGCCAGCACTATACTCAGGCGATACATATGAGTGGAACGGATCCCGACCGTCATCTCGCCATTCTGTCGAAGCTCAAGCCGATGGAGGTGGTCAAGCATCGCGATCTTGATTTCAAGTATTTCGAAGGTCGCGAGCGTGTGAAGCGCGGGATGCTGGAAGCGAGTTTTGAACTGGGCGGTGGTTTCACCTTCAAGCTCTTTGCGGTGCATCTCAAGAGCCGCTATACGGACAATAAAGAAGATGCTTTATCACGGATGCGTCGCACGGGAGAGGCGGAGGCCTGTCGAAATCGTATTATCGAGCGCACTCACGAGGCAGGGCAGGCTCACTATATTATAGCGGGTGACTTCAATGATCATCCCAAGAGTGCACCGCTTCGACGTTTCTATCGACGAGGGGATCTGGAGATCGGCTCACTGGTTCGGGCAACAGACAGTCGGGGAGAGGTCTGGACCTATTATTATGAGAAGGAGTCGCGCTACGAGTTGATCGACGGCTTTATCGCTTCACCCGTGATGTTGTCTTCTATTGTCGCGGGCAGCGGGCGTATCGCTGATGTATCGGGCGTGATGACCGCGAGTGACCACCGGATGGTCTATCTTGATATCAACAACGGTCACGGGCATACCCAAGCAGCCTTGCGCGGCTCTCGAAACGGCTCTCCCCAGAGGTTCTAACTAAATGTAATGTGCTTGTAGGAGGAGCGCTGGTCCCTCTGGCGACGGGCCTCGTAGAGGCATACGGCCGCCGCTGCTGCGACATTGAGGGAATCCGCCTGACCTTTCATTGGTATCCGAACTTTCTGCTCGGCGCGGTCCAGCCAGAATTCGCTCAAGCCGTCACGCTCGCTACCCATAAGCAGGGCGGTTCCGGCCCGATAATTGATGTCCCAGTGGAACTGATCTGTGTCCGGAGTTGTTGCGCAACACTGGATTCCGTGCTTTCCCAACCATTCTGAAAGAGTGAGTCTATCCGCTGCAACGACGGGAAGGGCGAACACCAGACCCTGTGAGGAACGTATCGCATTCGGGTTGTAGAGATCGAGGACGCAGTCAACCAAGATAACGGCGTCGACGCCCGCGCCATCGGCGCTGCGAAGAATCGCACCCAGATTCCCGGGCTTTTCGATCCCCTCAATGAGCAGAAGGAGGGGCGCCTCTCCGGGGGCGAGATCTTCAAGGGAATTGCTTTGCTGGATTCCGATCGCTATGAGCCCATCCGGGCCTTCCCGATGCGAAGCTTTAGTAAAGGCATCCTCACTCATTCGAATGAACGGAAGTGTTACCGACTTGCCGACCTCTTTCATGAATTCGGTATGCGCATCGCTGGGGAAGAACTCCGGGCAGATATACAAATGAGTCATTTCGAAGCCGGCGGCAATGGCATGGCTGATTTCCCGTAGACCCTCGACGAGGAAGCGCCCCTGCCGGTCTCGGTGCTTGCGCTCGCGCAGTTTGACCAGATTTTTGACCTGCTCGTTTTGGCGACTTTGTATATACTTTTCCTCCATGAATACGATTGCTGGAAATTTTTGGATTGCAGGGAGCCTAAGCATACGGGAGGGCATGTGGATGCAAGTGCCAAAAAATTTTGTCGCCGAACCTTTTGATTATCATCAAGAGCTCGAGTTGACGATTGAGAGCCTAACCAATCTCGGTGTCGGGGTTGGGCGTGTTGACGGATGGGTGGTGATGGTTCCGTTCGTGATTCCAGGGGAGCGCGTGCGCGCGCGGATTTTCCGGAACTTCCAAAATTACTCGGACGCGGACCTGCTTGAGATTCTGGAGGCCTCTCCGGACAGGGTTGAGCCAAAGTGTCCGCTCTTTACGAAGTGTGGTGGTTGTCAATACCAGCACATTAGCTATGCACGACAGCTTCGAGAAAAGACCGGCCATGTGGAGGAACTCATGACCAAGCTTGGTGGTATTGAGCACCCGGTCGAACTCTCTCATGGCTCGCCTCAGGTTTACCACTACCGTTCGAAGATCACACCGCATTATAACCGCCCGGAGCGTGATGGCTCTCAGCCGATCGGTTTCCTTCAATATGGACGCCGCAACCAGATCATTGACGTGGAGGCTTGTCCCATTGCTACGGAGAATATCAACGCAGCGCTACCGGAGGCCCGTGATGAGGCGAAACGAGCCGGGGGCAAAAAACGCCGGCAGCGAGGAGGCACGCTCCTGATGCGTGACGTCCTTGAAGGAGTGGTGACGGACCCGCAGGAAATTGTTTCGGAGCGAGTAGGGGAGGTCACCTTTCAATTCAAAGCGGGAGAATTCTTCCAGAACAATCCCTACATTCTTCCTGACATGGTCGAGTATGTGGCGACTGAAGCTGCGGCGGAAGGCGCGCGATATTTGGTGGACGCCTATTGTGGGGTCGGTTTATTCGCGCTATCCACGGCGAAGGCCTTTGAGCAGGTGGCAGGCGTTGAAATTAGTGAACCTGCTGTGCGGTGGGCGCAGGCTAATTGTAAGATTAGTGGTATCAGCAACGCACGTTTCGTCATCGGAAAGGCCGAGGCAATTTTTAAAGGCCTAAAATTTCCTCCCGAGGAGACCGCCCTAGTGATCGACCCGCCCCGGAAGGGTTGCGACGAGAGCTTCCGCCGTCAGTTGCTCGAATACAGACCGAAGCGCCTGGTCTACGTGTCCTGCGACCCGGCGACGCAGGCGAGAGATCTAAAGGAATTTATCGAGGGCGGCTATCGAATGACACGAATTCAGCCCTTCGACTTGTTCCCGCATACCCGTCATATCGAGAATGTTGTGTCGTTAACGCTTGGTTAAAAAAGGGTTGACGGCCAAGCCTCAGCGGGCATGGTCACCGCCTTTTTAATACACCGAATATTTATTTATATGTCACTAGAAGTTAAAGTCCGCAAGGGTGAGCCCATGGAACGTGCGCTCCGCCGTCTTAAGAAGCGCCTCGACCGTGAGGGTGTCATTCGCGATGTTCGTGCGAAGCGTTATTTCGTGAAGCCTGCACAGGCGAAGCGCCGCAAAAAGAAGGAGCTTGATTTTAATAATATGCTCCGTGTGCGTTACTCGAATATGTAGTTTTTTCATTCGAGGTTGCGGGTGACTCATACTTGCGCCTTACTCTATCCCGGTTCGCGTGTTACGCGCCGGGATTTTTTGTAGAGAATTATGTCGAATATACTCGATCGTCTATCTTTGTCCAGTTGCTGGTGTTCTGGTCGGCACACGGATGGCTACGAAATGGTCGAGGAAATGGTCGGGCTCGGATTCAGGCGTATCGAGTTGAGTCACGGGATTCGTATCTCGCTGGTGCCGGGGATCCTTAAAGCAGTTGAAGAAGGGATCGTGCAAATCTCTTCTACGCACAATTTCTGCCCCTTACCCGGGAGCGTGCAACATGCCGCTCCTAACCTTTATGAGCCCTCTTCTGTCGACTCCCGCGAATGTGACTTGTGGTTTCGCTACTCGCTACAGACGCTTGATTTTGCTTCTAGATTGGGGGCTAAGCGCGTCGTCATGCATTCGGGGAGTATTTACTTTTTCTTTTGGTCAGCCGAGCGCCGCTTGGAGAAGTGGATCGATCAATCGGAAATTTCAGCCCATTTGCTCACTGAAAGTCGTGCATTCAATAAGAGGCGGGATCGGGCGATGAAGCCAATCCGCAAGCACGCGGAGCGTGCGATGCCCCGTATCAAGGCCAATTACAAGCGGCTCCTTCCAGAGGCTAAGTCCCGTGGGATTCAATTATGCCTCGAGAATCGCGAGAGCATGGAGGAAATGCCGCTCGACAATGAATACGATGACTTTCTTCGGGATTTGGCTGAGCCTGAATTTGCTGTCTACTGGCATGATACCGGCCACGCCCAGATTAAGCATCAGCTTGGCTTACTCGACCACCGGAAGCATCTGGAAAAAATGGCCCCACGACTTGGTGGATTCCACCTGCATGATGTTTCGGAAGCGGGGCGGGATCACCAAGTGCCGGGAACAGGCACAATCGATTTTAAAATGGTTTCCGAGTTTGTCCGTCCGGAGCATACCCTTGTTCTCGAGCTAAGTCCGGCATTGAGCGTGGATGAAGTGAAGGCTTCGCGGGATTATATGCTTGGTGTATTGAGTTAAGCACTTCTCGGTCTGTCATAGTGCCACTATTTTACAGGTAGGTTTAGTTGTGCCTAGGATTGTGCCAATGTGGCGCTTTAAGAAAAGGTCGTTAGGTTTGCAAGTTGCAGATGCAGGGTGACTTATGCTCTTTCGGGTGCTTGGCATGTCGAATGCATTATTAAAGGTGCACACAAAGTAAAAGAAAGGAAACATCACCATGAAACTCATACGATATGCATATCCGCAAACGCAGGCATCGGCCGCCTTCAATCGTCTCTTTGACTTGGGCGCTCCTACAGTTGGGCGCTTTGAGTCACTACTTGGCGACTTTCTTGGCGACACTGTCGGCTATCATCAACCCGCCGTGGATCTCTATGAAGACGAGCACAACTTCTATGTTCGTTTTGAGCTACCTGGAATCCGTAAGGATCAGGTAGATCTGGAGCTTGAAAACTCCGTTCTGACGATTACCGGCGAAGAGGAAGCAGAAGAAGAATCGAAAGTCTCTCGAACGCAATTCGAGCGTTCGATCTCCGTGCCAGACGGTGTGGCTCTCGAAAAGGTCTCGGCTGAAATGAAAGATGGCATCCTCATGGTCACGATGCCGAAGGCGGAAAGCCACAAGCCAAGACAAATCAACGTCCGATAACACATAACCCAGGAGTCATTGAAATGAAGACAGAACTAGAAACCACTGACACAAGCAAAGTGTCTGCAAGCTCTAAGCGCTGGCAACGCCCAAGCTATGATGTGAGGGAAAGTGACGACGCGTTCAGCATACGTGTCTCCCTTCCCGGAGTCGAACGTGAACAGGTCGATATCTCGATTGAGAAAGACACCCTCACTGTGACAGGACGGCGGGACCATGCTATACCCGAAGGTTGGCACCCGCTTCGGCGTGAAATCGCCGATGGTGACTTCCGCCTCGGTTTACGGCTAAACGTTCCCGTCAACGAGTCAAAGATCAAGGCGTGTGTTGAAAACGGAGTGCTGGATCTCACGCTACCGAAGGCAGAAGAAGTCAAGCCGCGCAAGATCAAGATTAGTTAGGAGTCGTGGGGCGGAGGCGAGAGTCTCCGCTCTATTTCTTTTCGCGGCAGACTTCGCAAATGCAGACGGTATCCCGGGGCACGACCTTATAGCGAAACTCGCGTTCCGGATGCGTCTTATCGCTGGCCCCGCAGACCGAACAGGTGTGCAGGGCTTCATCGGCATATTGGCGGCGTTGTCTCTCGAACTGGGCACGCCGTTTTCGGCTCTCTGCGGACTGCTTGAAAGCATCCTTGAAGAAGAGCAGATAGCCAAGAAATGGAGCTGCAAAAGCAATTCTGTGCCCGATGCTCGGCATACTGATAAAGGCTAGAAAAGCGAAGCCGAGGATAATCCACGCAAGCCATTTTACCTTCATCGGGATCACAAAGAAGATGAGGAACTGGATATTTGGGTTGATGGTTGCGAAGGCGAAGAAGAGCGAATAATACAGGAAGGTGGTTGAGGCCGTGATGGTGCCGGTGGGTGAAATGATTTGTCCGACAAATGCTCCGGCCACAGCGAATACGATGGTGGCGAGTAGGTATACATTGAATCGAAAAACGCCCCAGGCTGCCTCGAGGTTCTGACTCATCATCCAGAAAATATACCAAAAGAAGGCGAGGAAGAGTGCCTGAAACATGGTACCTGCGACATAGGGCGGGGCGATGAGAAAGGAGGCCAGGCGCCACCATTCACCGTCGAAAACAGCTTTTGGAATGAGGACGATCGAGGCCATATCGACTCGTCCGATTAAGATGGCTGCATAGATGAAGAGTTGGGCAACGATCAATGTGAGGGCGACATTAGCCACGGCCAGAAAGCCGAAGCGCTTCTCGAGTTTGTCCAGAAATTTCATAGTGAAGTAGGCTTACAGGCTTGTCGTGGGATGCAACTCGATCATGGGCAATTCCCAAAATTCCCCTGGGCTGTTTTCGAGCGGAAATGAACTGGCCCAATTGCGTGTCAAGCTGCCCAGAGTGTAGAGTTCAGGCTCGCTCCAGCCCATCTCGTCAATTACGCGCACGAGGAAGCGGGCACCGCCTTGGGGAGGGCGAGTCACGAAATAGTATTTCTGGATTTTACCGTCATTGCTATGGGGGATCATCACGGCGGGATTCCGTTCAAATGCCAGTTCCAGAATTTTCCGTCCGTCCTCGCGAGCGGTGTTTCGAGCGAATCGGCTGTCGTCGCGTTTGTCGCGCCGGCTACACCAGACGAGCTCATGTTTTTGATGGGCTTGTTTGAGATGCGCGGAGAGTTGGAGGAAGTTGCCGGTGAATTTCGGCAGCACGGCTTTCATTTCCCGGACAAACTGCTCGGTGGCGACTGGAGCGGCCATCGGTGGGTCAATCAAGACGACTCCGTAGGCTTCGATAGCGACCCGGGCATAGTCCTTTTTGAACGCCTCTCCCCAGGGATTGTAGAAGTGCATCTCTTCCCGTCGATCATTGTAACCGATGATCACGCAACCGTGACCCATCTGGCCGAAAACTCCAGGTCGATAGGATATGTAGATCGGTCCTTTCTTGACGAGTGCCCTTCGGATGGCCGGGAGCGTTGAATTAAAGAACACATCCTTCGATTTCCATCTGAGCAATTCTCCCTTAAAGCCGAGCTTGTGCATGGCTAGGAGCATATCACTGGGGTAAGTTCCCTGATTCGTAGCTGACATTTCTGAGGACAGGTGAGCGACTTCATCCTGATCAGTCTCGATTCCGTGGAAGCCGGCAATCATTGTTGCAGAAGCCGGCACACAGAAATTACCCTTCTGGATGATCATTGGGACATCTTTCAGCTCCCATTTGTCCGGCAAAACGATGACATCTTGACCTGAATCGTCTGTCGCACCGGCTTCTGGCGCAGCCGGTGCGGCTCCATTCGCTTTTTTCTGTAGTCGCTCGATGTCTTCCTTGATCAGGCGATCCCAGGGGATCGTGAAGGTGAGGCCGTCCGAGCGCTCCATCCGGACTGTGGCTTTATGCGGGTCAATTTCGAGAACACGGGCTTCTATGTGACGCCCGTCCGCGCTACGCCAAGGCTCTATCTGATCGAGAGGTTTTGCGGTGAGCAGATGTGTCGCTATGAGCAGTGTTCCGATCAGCTTCATCCGGAAGGTCACAACGAGGGTCTAAACAGCGCGATGCCGTCTTGAATTTGGAGCGCTCTCGACAGAGTATACTCAAATACTCGGGGATCTCCGTTGCGGGCAACCCAAACCAAATGGAGCATCGCCTTCTCGACTTCGTCCTTCGATCGGTGGTGCAAGCCGATATAGGTGTGTGCTTCGGTCTCCTCAGCGGTATTGGTCACCGAGCTGATCAGGTCGGACTCGCTGATACTACCTGCGAGATAATCGATCACCGGCGAAGGCCAAGCCTTTAAAGGTTTGTTTTGTATGGCATAGCGAAACGTCGTTTGCGCATTCTGTCGGTCGCCCGTCTCGAGATAGGCGAAATACGCAATCAAGATTGGGTAGACGGAACTCTCTCGTTGCCTGTTATACATCAGCGTCGCCATTTTGGCGGAGTTCACTGCGTCCGAATACTCACCACGGCACATCTGGGTCCATGCCAACGATTCGTAGAAAAATCCATTGACGGGTCGTTCTGTCGTGGCCTGGAGAAAGGAATGGAGTGCTTCATCAAAGTCCTCCATATTGAAAGCTGCCAATCCGCGTCCGTTCCAGGCAAAGGCGTGCTTTGGGTGTTGGCGGACAATACAATCAAACGATAAGAATGCATTCTCGTGGTGCTGAAGATCGGAAAATACCATGGCTTGGCCCATGCGGGCTGAGAGATTCTCCGCGTTATTATCCAATGCGGCCTCGAATTGAGTGAGAGCGGCATCGAGTTCCCCCGATTCGAAGAGTTGATAGGCTTCGCTCACCAGTTGCTTGTCCGTTTGAAGCGAATTTTCACTCGGTAGGGATTGTGCCCCCGTATATTGCCCCAACATACCCAGGAAGATGATGGGCAAGTATTGAATACAAAACTGCGGAAACCTCGGCATTTCACCTACAGAGTCGGCGAGTATGGGGAGAATGTCAATCTACGGTCTCCTGCGGGCGATTGGTCCCCGATTCGACCACTCCTGTCACATAAGGTAGATTCCAGATTGAAAGGCGCCTACTGACATGCATGTTCTGCAGCATATGATAATTGAGTTTCAAGAACTTCCGCCGATCGGCACGAATGCGGTGATGTTGATCGAGCCTGAATTGGAGGAATGTGTGGTGATTGATGCGCCTGCGCAGAGCTATGATTGGGCGACGCAGTTGGCCGAGCATCATGGCTGTAAGATTGTGGCCTTGATTTTGACCCATGGGCATTGGGACCATATAATCGACGGCCACAAGTTTGCCGCAGCAGGTATTCCGACTTATGGACATGCGAGCGACTCCGAGATGTTTGCTTCGCCTTCAAAGATGGCCAGCTACGCAATTCCCGGCCTGGAGCTATTCGAGGTGCCGATTACCCATTGGATTGCGGGGGGTGATATTCTCAACCTGCTTGATACGACTCTGGAGATTCGTCACGTCCCCGGCCACTGTCCCGGAAACATACTCGTTTATCTGGAGAGCGAGGCCGTTGCAGTTGTTGGAGACGTAATCTTTGCCGGTAGTGTCGGTCGCTACGATTTGCCGGGTGGGGATTTTGAGGTGCTTCAAGCTTCGATTCGCAACGAGGTCTACAGCCTGCCTGATACGACGACCATCTACCCTGGTCATGGCCCGACGACTACAGTGGCGCATGAGAAAGCGAATAATCCCTTCGTCAAAGTATGAGTCAGGCCGGGCAAAGATATGAACGCTACATGCGTCATGCCATTGAGCTTGCGCAGCTTGGGTGGGGGCATACCCACCCGAACCCCATCGTGGGTGCGATCATAGTGGAGGGTGACACTGTGGTGGCCGAGGGTTGGCACCGGGCAGCGGGCGAGGATCACGCGGAGGTCGATGCGTTGAAAAAGCTTGGTCGTAAGCCTAAGCCGGGAGCTGAGCTCTACGTCACGCTGGAGCCCTGCAGCACCCACGGGCGCACGGGCGCATGCACGAGTGCGATTATCAATGCCGGTGTCGCAACGGTGGTCGTTGGAGCACGCGATCCGAATCCCGCGCATAGGGGCCGGGGGTTCGATGTCCTCTCTGGGGCGGGTGTTCAGGTTGTCGACGGTGTCCTCGAAAAGGAATGCGCAGATTTAAATTTAGTGTTTAATCATTGGATATTGAGAGGGGAACCGTTCATCGCGGCGAAGATGGCGATCACACTGGATGGAAAGTTTGCGGCCTCCTCTGGGCATTCGCAATGGGTCACGGGCGAACAGGCACGTCTCGATGTCATGCGGTGGCGGCGTTACTTCCCGGCTATCGCAGTTAGCGCGAAGACTGCCCTCAGTGATAATCCGAGCCTCACGGCCCGTCGCGAGAACGGGGTTTGGTGCCCGATTCGCTTCATTTTTGATCGGAGTCTACGAACGCTTGCCGAAGTCGAATCGCTCCATCTCTTCAATGATGCGTATTCTGAAAGAACCATCGTGCTCTGTGCGGATTGGGCGGCCGAAGAGCATCGCGAGCACATAGAGTCGCTCGGGATAAGCATCTGGGTGCTTCCCGAGTCGAACGGCCATCTTGATTGGCAGGCCCTACGAGATCGCTGTGTCGAAGAGGGTATTTTCGGGGTTTATGTTGAGGTCGGGCCGACCCTCGCAACCAGTGTTATCGAGAACCGACTAGCAGACTATCTTTTCGTGTATCAAGCACCTAAGCTGCTGTCGGACGCGGCGGCACCGGGCCTTGGTTCAATACGTAAGTCAGAATCAATGAGCGAGGTCTTCTCGCTGCGTGATATTCGGGTGGAAGACTATGGAGAGGATCGGCTGACTCGCGGCTTTATTTCGACATGAGACAGCTAATTATCGCAACGGGTAACGCCCACAAGGTGGCTGAGTTCGATCAACTACTCAAGGGCTGCGGCTTCGAGGTGCGGTCGGCGAAAGTATGCGGCGGTATGCCTCATGTGCTGGAAGACGGTGATACCTTTGATGCGAATGCCGCAATTAAAGCGAGGGCCCTGCGTAAATTAGCTCCCGAGTATGCATGGGTGGTTTCTGACGACTCGGGGCTCGAGGTGGATGCCCTCGGCGGCGCGCCCGGAATCTACTCCGCTCGCTATGCAGGAGAAGGAGCAGCTGATAGGGAGAATCTCTCCAAGCTCTTACGTGAGATGAGAGATTTCGGCAGGGGTGCGAGAGGCGCCCGCTTTCGCTGCGTGCTCTGTCTGATCGATCCAGCAGGGAAAGAGCGTTTCTTTGACGGTGCGTGCGAAGGGCGCATGGCGAATCAACCGAAGGGGAACGAGGGCTTTGGATATGATCCCGCCTTTATTCCAGACGGCTATGAAGAAACCTTTGGCCAAGTGGGGGAATCGGTGAAGAGTCGACTCAGTCACCGTGCGCGTGCGGTCGAGAAAATGAGATCGTTTTTAAACGAGTTGTAATCGCTTGGCGACCCGCTGAAAAACCGGGTCGGCTTCCGCCTTAAGGCACAGCTTTATTCGGGTGCTCGGATGCTCGAGCTCAAGTGTTGTCGCTCGAAGCATAAGAGAATGGCACTTGCAGTAGGATCTTAGAAAACGGTTTTGAGCACCATCACCGTGGCGGGTATCACCCAGAATCGGGTGGCGGAGATGAGCCATGTGTCGGCGGAGTTGGTGCTTTCTTCCGGTCTCGGGCTTCAACTCAACGAGTGAAAAGCGCGCCTCCGTGTAGCGGCCAAGCGGCTCGGTAACCACCGAACGCCCGAGACATCTGTAATCCGTGACTGCCGATTGAACCTTTTTCGGATGCTCTTCGTGCCGCAGGGCATAGTCGATGCACCCGCTTGTCTCGACCCAACCTCGGACAAGTGCGTGATATACCTTGCGGATGCTGCCGACAGTGAATTGCTGTTGAACTTTCTTTAGAGCTTTAGCATTGAGAGCGAAGAGTAGGACGCCCCCGGTAGGCTTGTCCAAGCGATGGCAGGGATAGACATTCTGTCCGATTTGATCGCGCAGGATCTGCAGGGCAATCCGGTTTTCCGAGGCATCCAGCGCACTGCGATGGACGAGCAATCCGGAGGGCTTGTCGATCGCGACGAGTTCGGCATCCCGGTAAATGATCGGCAGCTTGGGGGTCTTGTTTTCGTTATGATCGTCGGTCGCCAAGGTTCGAGTATTTAAGTCAGATCAACTTATTCGGATCGTATGACTGAACATATGGCGCTCATTGTCGACAACTCATCGTGATGCTTGGAAATTATTCCGCAGTTGCCAGATATCAGGTTGCTGCTGGTTGAGAGAAATGGCCGCCCCGTGTGGATTTCTCCGAAAACCGTCTCGACAAATGCTCTGAGACTGAAACCCTTTTCCGATTCGAAATTTTTTTATATTCCTATGCAAGAAGAGTTAAACGCAATTGTCGCGAGTGTCGGTGAGAAAGCACCGGCTATTGAAACGCGTGCGGAGTTTGAGGCCTTTAAGGCGACCATTTCCGGTCCGAATGGTAGGCTGACGGAGGCGATGAAGAGGATGGGGGAAGTCCCAAGAGAGGATAAGCCAGCCATGGGTAAATTGATTAATGAGGCGAAGAAAGCCGTTGAGCTGAGCTTTGCCGTGGTGATTGAGCGTCTAGAGGCTGCTGAATTGGCATCGAAGCTCGGACCGGCAATTGATCCTTCGCTCCCGAGTCCCGACAGTCAGCGCGGCACGATTCACCCGGTTGCACAAGTTCGTGAGGAGATGGTCCGCTTGTTTCACCGGATTGGGTTCTCTGTTGCCGAGGCGACCGAGGTGGAAACTGAACACTATTGCTTTGATGCCCTCAATATACCCTCAGATCATCCGGCACGCGATATGCAGGATTCCTATTATTTGCCCGATGAGTTGACGGTTGCCAACGTTGGTAAAGAGGGTGACGAGAAATATCTTCTCCGTACGCATACCTCCACGGTACAGATTCGCACGATGCTGAAGGAAGCGCCGCCGATTCGTATCATCGCGCCCGGACGTTGCTTTCGGCGTGATACACCCGATGCTACGCACAGCGCGAACTTTCACCAGATTGAGGGGCTTTACGTCGATAAGAATGTCACACTCCTCGATCTGAAGGCCACGCTCGATCACTTCGTAAAAACCATCTTTGGGCCCAAGGCTAAGACGCGTCTGCGTCCAAGTTTCTTCCCGTTCACGGAGCCCAGCTTCGAAATGGATTTCTTTTCCCCCGATCTCGGTAAACTGAGCAATAAGTGGCTCGAGATCATGGGTTGCGGCATGGTGGATCCCGAGGTGTTCAAAGCAGTTGGGATCGATCCTGATGTTTATACAGGCTACGCCTTTGGAATGGGGATCGAACGTATCGCGATGATTCTTCAGGGCGTTGATGATATCCGCTATTATTACCAGAACGACGTTCGCTTCCTGAAGCAGTTTGCGTAGGATACCTTTTCTTAACCGCAAAGCACGCTGAGAGCGCAGAGAAATGAATGAACTAAGTGATAAGATTATCGGAGCCGCAATTGAGGTGCATCGAGAACTCGGTCCTGGTCTTCTGGAAAGCACCTACGAGGCTTGCTTGGCTCTCGAATTGAACCTGCAAGGTATCAAGGCGGTTCGACCAGAAGAAGTAACCGATTCGTTACAAGGGGCTCGAGATCGATGAAGCCTATAGAATTGATGTAATTGTAGAGAATGAAATCATCCTCGAACTCAAGGTGGTTGATGAACTGAACAACGTCCACATGGCACAACTCTTAACCTACTTAAAACTTTCGGGCTGCACGCTCGGTTATCTAATCAATTTCAACGTTCCACTTCTCAAAGACGGCATCCGTCGAGTTGTCAATAATCATACAGAATCATAACTCCTTTCTTCTCCCCGCTCTCCGCGTTCTCTGCGGTTTATAAAGCGCTGGAGTGGTTATATCTATCTTTCATGAAAATTTCCTATAATTGGCTCAAAAACTACATTGACCTCGATCCGGTTGAGCACTCGCCGGAAGTCTTGGCCGAGGTTCTCCCGCTGCTTGGTTTCGATATTGAAGAGCACGAGAAGCTTGGTCCGCCCCAGCTTGAAAATGTTGTCGTCGGTCAGGTAATTGAATATGGTCAACACCCAGATGCCGATCGGTTGCGCTGTTGCAAGGTGAGCACAGGCAACGAGGGGGAAGTCCACGATATCGTCTGTGGTGCTAAGAATTTTAAGGAAGGCGACAAGGTCATGGTGGCGCTCCCCGGAGCGGTGCTGCCGGGTAACTTTAAGATCAAGGCTTCCAAGCTTCGAGGACAACCCTCGGCGGGTATGATGTGTTCCGCCAAGGAACTACAGATCGGTCAGGACCACGACGGCATCATGATTGTTGATCCCGGAACGGATTTGGGCACGCCGGTAAACGAGTTGTTCGCTGACGGGGACACCGTATTTGATCTGGAAATCACTCCCAATCGGGTGGATGTGCTGAGCCACATCGGCGTGGCCCGCGAGTTGGCCGCGAAGTTCGGACTTGCGGTGAAATACCCCGAGGTCAAGGCGAGCACAGAGAACGGATCCGAAGGTGAAGCGCTCATTTCCGGTGTCGAAGTGAGTGCTTCCGAAGTATGCCCGCATTACACCGCAATTTGTATCAAGGGTGTGAAGGTTGGTCCAAGCCCGAAGTGGCTTAAAGATGCGATCGAAGCAACCGGGCAGCGATCCATCAATAATGTGGTCGATGTGACTAACTATGTGCTGCACGAAACCTGTCAGCCTCTTCATGCATTTGACGCGGCTAAGATCAAGGGTCGCAAGTTGGTCGTTCGCATGGCGGAAGATTTGGAGAAGATCACGACGCTGGACGAAGTTGAACGCACACTGGATGCAAACATGGCGGTGATTGCAGATTCCGGACGGCCGCTCGTTGTTGCGGGTGTCATGGGTTCGTCGGATGCCGAGGTCGACGATTCGACGACGGATGTTGTGCTTGAAGCCGCTTATTTTGCACCTTCTTCAGTGCGTGCGACTTCGCGTAAACTCGGCTTGTCTTCGGACAGTTCCTATCGCTTCGAACGTGGTGTGGACCCCCTGGGAGTGACCTACGCGTTGTTGCGAGCGGCGGATCTTATTCTTGAGGTTGCCGGAGGTCGGGTCGATGGCGACATGATCTCGGTGGGGGCGGAGCCGCCTACGATGACTGAGATCATCTTAAATCCGGATCGGGTGCGCGCTTTCATCGGTTTCGATGTCAGTGATGATGAGATTCAGAGCACACTCGAATCGCTTGGCTTGGATGTTTCGATCCACGACAAGGCAGTTGGTGGCACTCGCTGGGAAGTGTCCATTCCGTCATTCCGAGGGGACCTGTTGAGGGAGGTCGATCTGATCGAGGAATTTGTGCGCGTCTACGGCACTGACAAGATTCCCGAGTCGGAGGTCGTTGCACGTGGGATATCTGAGGACGATCACCGCATTTACACTGTGAATGAGGCGGTTGCCGATTATCTTACCGGGCAGAATTTCAACGAGGCCTTCCTTTACTCGCTCCGTGATCCGGACGAGACGAAATTCTTCTTCGGCGAAGAGAACTACCAGGTGCTCGCGCTTGATAATCCTTTGCAAAGCGACCAAAGCCACTTGCGCCCATCCTTGATACCCGGACTCCTCGATGTGCTCCAGCTAAATGCGGCCCGAGGAACCGGTGCCACGCGATTCTTTGAGCGCGGTCATGTTTACCGCCAGGTGAAGGGGCAAATGATGGAGCTAATATCGGTTGGCTTCGTAATTGTCGCGGATCAGATCAGCCGTGAATGGCGGCAGCGTGAGCTCGCCGATTTCTATACCGCCAAGTCGATTGCCGGTGAACTGCTCGAGATCGCGGGCACTGCAGCAAATAAACTCAGTTTCCATCCGATCGACAACTGCAAGCTCTGGCAGGGGGGGCACGCCGCTTACGCAGGCGATTTCGCAAAGATGGGGTTTGAAGCGACTTGTGGTCTTTTGAATGTAGCTACTTTGAAGGATCGCTGGGACTTGACGACGC
This sequence comes from Opitutales bacterium, assembly GCA_049598495.1. Classification (GTDB taxonomy): domain Bacteria; phylum Verrucomicrobiota; class Verrucomicrobiia; order Opitutales; family Coraliomargaritaceae; genus Thalassobacterium. The sequence continues at coordinate 19,773 of JBMYNR010000011.1, read as the reverse complement.
CTGTCATCGCGGGCTCCATCCTGATGACACCAAAGTTCTTCGAGCGTAAGGCCAAACTCGGGCGCCATCTCGGCATTAGTAATCAGCCGGCATCAGCGAAAGACCTGGCCTTGATTGTAGACGCCTCTGTTCAGGCGGGTAATGTGGAGCGTGAGATCGCCAAATTTGCCAAGAAGGCTACCAAGGGGTTCGATTGTGAAAGCGTTCGTATTTTTGACGTCTACCTAGGGGAAGGTCTGCCCGCAGGTAAGAAGAGCCTTGCCGTAACGATGAGCTTTCGCGCTGCCGATCGCACACTGAAGGACAAAGAGGTCAATGCAGCCTTCGAGGGCATTCAGACGTTGATCACCGAGAAAACCGATTACCAAATCAGGAAATAATTGATTCGGTGCAGAGATTTCCCGAAGTTCACTCTAAGTAATTTTATCATTCCAACTCCTAACTTCTAAATTCTTATGTCAAATACACAGATGGACATCGACTACGTGGCGAATCTCGCACGCCTCGATATGAGCGAAGGTGGGAAGGCAAAACTGGGCGCTCAACTCGACGATATCTTAGGCTATTTTGAAAAACTCAAAGCTGTGGACGTCGACGGGGTCGAGCCGATGGCTCACGCCAACAAAGTCTACAATGTCTGGCGCGAGGGCGACGAGATCGGTGCAACCTTGGGCCCGGAGGTGCTCACGAAGATGGCTCCGGAACACAGGGAGAACCAAGTCCTTGTGCCGAAGGTTGTAGAATAGCCCATGTTTATTAACCGCAGAGAGCGCCGAGACTCCATAGAGCCCACTCAAACGTAGATTTTTCATTCTTACACTCCGCGCTCTCCGCGAACTCAGCGGTTAACAGGCGCAGTTTTAGAAAAATGTCCAAACTCTATTTCAAAACCATCACCGAGTTGTCCGCTGCGCTTGAAGCAGGTGAGTTGACCTCGGTTGAACTGACTCAAGCGGTGATCGATCGAACCGCGGCTGTTGATGGCAAGGTGAAGGCCTTCCTTCACTTGGATGCTGAAGATGCATTGGCACAGGCCAAGGCTTCGGATGCACGCCGCGCTGCTGGCGAGAGCCGAGGACGCTTGGACGGTATCCCGGTCGGCATCAAGGACATACTCGCTGTGAAGGACCAGCCGCTGAGCTGTGCATCCAAGATGCTGGAAAACTATGTATCGCCCTTTGATGCCACCTGTATCGCCAAGCTTCGTGAGGCAGGCGCTATCATTTACGGACGTTTGAATATGGATGAGTTTGCAATGGGCTCATCAACCGAGAACTCAGCTTTCCAAATCACATCCAACCCCTGGGATTTGGAAAAGATTCCCGGTGGTTCTTCCGGCGGCAGCGCGGCCGCCGTAGCTGCGGGTGAGGCTATTGCCACACTGGGCACCGATACGGGCGGCTCGATTCGTCAACCAGCTGCGCTCTGCGGTGTGGTTGGTATGAAGCCGACCTATGGTCTCATCTCCCGTTATGGTCTCGTGGCCTTTGCCTCGTCTCTTGATCAAGTTGGGCCATTTGCACGTACAGTTGAGGATGCTGCGATTCTGATGGAGGCGATGCTTGGTAAGGATGATTTGGATTCGACTTCTATTTCCCCTCAGGGCGAAACCAACTACGCGGAGCTTCTTAAAGAGAAGAAGGGTCCGTGGAAATTGGGCGTGCCAAGAGAGTTTTTCGGAGAGGGCATAGACCCTGAAGTGAAGGCCAATATCGAGCAAGCCATTGACTGGTATAAGAAGCAGGGCTGTGAGATAATCGACATTTCCCTGCCCAACTCGGAACTTGCGGTGCCCGTGTATTATATTGTCGCGACTGCGGAGGCCTCTTCGAATCTCGCCCGTTTTGATGGAGTACGCTACAGTCACCGAAGTGAAGAGGCCAAGGATGCACTGAGCTTATTTAGTAAAAGTAGGGGTGAAGGTTTCGGGGATGAGGTGAAGCGCCGTATTATTCTTGGAACCTATGTGCTCAGCTCGGGATACTATGATGCTTATTATCTTCGTGCCCAGAAGGTGCGCCGCTTGATTCTCGGAGATTTTGAAAAAGCTTTCGAGCAATGCGATGCGATTCTCTCGCCAACCTCGCCGACTCCTGCCTTTAATCGAGGCGAACGTTCGGATGATCCTTTGGCGATGTATCTCAGTGATATTTTCACCATCTCGGTGAATCTCGCTGGACTGCCAGCCATCTCGATTCCGAGTGGATTCACAGAGAATGGGCTCCCGATTGGCCTACAGATTATCGGAAAGGCCTTCGGCGAAGCCGACATGTTCGCCGTTGCTCGCGCTTTTGAGCAAGCTCACGACTACCATAATGCGACACCGACGCTTTGATTTATCGCCTCACGCAGAGAACGCAAAGACGCAAAGATGGATGAGAACGAAATAGGTGCTGAGATTATAGATGCAGCTGTGAAAATCCATCAGGCACTCGGCCCGGGTCTTCTTGAGCATGTCTATGAAGTGATCTTAGCCCATCAGCTTGAAAAGCGCGGCCTAAAAGTTCTACGACAAGTGCCGGTTCCGATTCACTTTGAAGGTGAGTATTTTGATGAGGGTTTTCGTGCAGATCTGGTCGTTCAGGACAAAGTCATCGTCGAACTCAAATCTATCGAACAACTTCATCGTTCACATAACAAGCAGCTACTTTCGCATCTGAAACTCACAGATAAGAAACTTGGCTTTCTCCTTAATTTTGGAGCGCCTCTTATGAAGGAGGGTATCGCTCGCATAGTAAACAACCTACCTGAATAACTTTGCGTCTCTGCGTTCTTCGCGTGAGACATCTAAAACACTTTCAAAGATGGAATACGACGTCGTTATTGGACTTGAGATTCACGTGCAGATTAAGACACGCACAAAGATGTTTACCTCGGCACCCTACGAATACGGAGCCGAGCCAAACACTTTAATTGACCCCGTAGTAATTGGTTTGCCGGGGACGCTGCCGGTCCTCAATTACGAGGCGATTGAGAAGTGCGTGCAGCTCGGACTCATGCTTGGGTGTGAGATCGCGGATGAATGCAAATGGGACCGGAAGAACTACTTTTATCCGGACTCTCCGAAGAACTATCAACTGACACAAAACGAACAGCCACTCTGTTTTGGGGGGAAGGTCGAGATCGAGCTTGCTGATGCGGCTCGCAACGCAGCGGGCGAGCATCGATGGGTTGAACTGAACCGCATTCACCTGGAGGAAGATCCGGGAAAGCTGACCCACGAAGCGTTTGATACTCTCATTGATTTTAATCGTGCCGGTGTGCCATTGGCCGAAATCGTTACGGAGCCCGATATGAACAGCTCTGCAGAGGCAGTCGCTTTTTTGAATGCCCTGCGAAACCTTATTGTCTACGCGGGTGTTTCGGACTGCGACATGGAGAAGGGGCAATTGCGCTGCGACGCTAATGTTTCACTTAAACCAAGGGGGAGTGATCGACTCGGAACCCGCACGGAGATGAAAAATTTAAATTCTATCTCCAATGTTAGGGCAGCCATTGAATACGAGATCGAGCGTCAGGCTGATATCCTTGATCAGGGTGGGGTGGTTGTTCAGGAGACTCGCCGCTGGGATGTAGATCAAGGGATGAGCTTTTCCCTCCGCAGTAAGGAGGAAGCCCACGACTATCGCTATTTCCCGGATCCCGACCTTATGCCCGTGCAAATGGATCGCGATCGGGTCCATGAGCTTAAGAGCGCACTACCTGAGCGACCCTTTGATAAACAACGGCGTTTCCAAGCCGAGTTCAATTTGCCGTATACGGTGACAAGCGTGATTTGCCCAAATCGTGAGCTTAGTGAGTTCTTTGAAGCGGCTCTTGAGACGCACAACTCGCCCAAGCTCATCGCGAATTATGTGGCCAACGACTTACTTCGAGACCTGGCCGATGCCTCTGGGCATGGCGAACAGGATCTTCGTGTTGGGGAGTGTCAACTCACACCAGCACATGTTGGCATGCTCGCTAGGATCATTGATGAGGGTATTATCTCCAAGCAGATTGCGAAAGAGGTTTTTGCCGAGATGTTCGCCACTGGTGAGATGCCGGACGTGATTGTCGAGAAGAAGGGACTTAAGCAGAGTAACGATTCCGATGAAATTGAAGCACTCTGCCGTGATGCCATTGCCAATAACGAGAAGGCCGTGAATCAGTATAAAGACGGCAACGCTAAGGCGATTAACGCACTAAAGGGCCCCGTCATGAAGGCGACCAGGGGTAAAGCAAACCCGGCCATGCTCGATGAACTTCTTAAGAAGTTGATTGATGAAGGTTAGATCAGGTGGTCTGGATTGTGAGGCATGTCTCAATCCAGATCGCTAGGCTGGCTCTCGAATCGGCTCTAAAGGGGGCACTCCAGCGCTTAGGATGCGTGGGGCCTTGTTGGAGTTCGCTCTTTGGGCCGTCTGATTCGATTCTACAAAGCTTTCAATCGCTACATCCGGCACAACGTAGCGAGCTTGTGCCAGCAAGGTCGACGGCCAAGCACTTCCGTCTGTTCGGAACCCCATTCAGGTGCGATGCTTTGATGCGGAAAGCTCTGGTGGCAACATCGGAAATCAGGATGTCTGATTTGATGATCGGGGAGCAGGAGCCGTCTGATCAGGCATCCGGGTTCTCGCTCCTCGAATTTGTTTATCCTGTTGTCCGTAGGCCGCTGGCAATGGCGTTGACCACCCGGAGAAGCTGTTCGGTCGTCTCAGAGTCGATTTCTTTAAAGGCTCGCTGTTTTTCTAGAAGTGCGATCTGGCGCCGGTGGAGCTGCTTCAGTAAGGATTCCCGCTTCTTTATCGTTTGATAGAATCGTGGCCGACGTTCCGGTAGCGGGCGCTTAAAGAGCTTATTGAGATGCCTCACGGTGCGTGCGCGTTCATCGAGTATCTGCGTGAGTAGACGCTCTCGGATGTCATCCTCCTTTACCAGTTGGGCGTAGGTGCGCATCCAGTCTTCGTCGGAACTGGAAAGACTGCTTTCAATATTGTAAAATACGTATCGAAGAAAAGCTGTGGATTGAATACTCTGTTGGAATGAATTGTAGGGCTCGGCGCCGGTGGCTTCGAGCGCGTCGAGTGCGCTCCCGACTCCATACCACCCGGGCACATAAAATCGTGACTGATTCCAGCTGAAGACCCAAGGGATTGCACGTAAATCTTCGAGTGAGGCTTGCCCGGTACGGCGAGATGGGCGAGAGCCGATACGGCTTTGTTCGATGGCATCGATCGGTGTTGCCTGACGGTAAAAGGTCATGAACCCGGGTGCATCCAGCAGTGCGCGATAGGCCGTCCTCGAGTGAGCCACGATCAAGTTCATGGCATCACTGATTTCATTGCTCATCGGGTGTTTGCTCGCCAACATCTGCGCTCCCAAGCTTCCGGCGATCAGCCACTCGAGATTGGCGGTTGCGGTGGCGGGGGTGTTGTATTTCTGGGCGATGACTTCACCTTGCTCCGTCACCCGGAGCCCGCCGTCGAGTGATTGCTGTGGTAGTGCTTCGAGAAACCTGTGAGTCGGTCCTGCCCCGCGGCCAATCGTTCCGCCACGACCGTGGAAGAAGGTGGCTTTCACGCCATGTCTCAGGCAAACGGATACAAGGTTTTGCTGCGCGTTGAAGAGCACCCATTGGCTGGCTAGAATTCCGGTGTCCTTATTGCTGTCGCTGTAACCCAGCATGACCATCATTCTCGGCTCGGCCCCGGATACACCTATATCCAGACTGCGCCGGGTGCATGGATGCGAAAGGAATGCATCGACGATGGCGGGGCCGCCCTCAAGGTCTTCGTAGGTTTCAAGGAGAGGCACGACTGGAAGTATGCAACGGAGTCCATTCCCGTCCTCATGGGTCAGACCGACTTCCTTTGCGAGGACATAGACGGTGAGTAGGTCGCAGAGATTGCGCGTCATGCTGACAATAAGCGTGCCAATGCCATCTGCGCCAAAACGCTCGATGTGTGCGGCAACAACTCCGAGTGTATCACGCGCCTCGCTGGCCTCTCTGGGAAGATTCATAGAGGCATGAGTCAGTGGTCGAGGAGTGGCCAATTCCTGATTGAGAAAGCGGAGCTTCTCGTCCTCGGACCATTCGGAGAAGTTTTCGGCATTTGGAATTCCGGCTGCGGCCATCATCTGGCTGAGCGCCTTTTCGTAAAAGGTGCTGTTTTGCCGGATATCGGTACGTGCAAGGTGCAGGCCAATCGTATCGAGAATACGCAGAAGTGGGCGAACATGATGCTTGGCTGTTCGGACTGCTTTCGCAGACTCAAGCCAGACCGCTAGGTTTTCAATGGCTTCGTAGAGCTCGGCCCGATTGATCGAGTCGAGCCTTTCAGCGAGCGCCTTGGCATAGTCACGCCAAGGCTCTTGCCCGTTCTCAATAACACCCCATGCTTCGAGTGCGACGCGCAGTTCATTGGGGCAATCGCTATGTGTTTGGGTGAGTGAGAGAAGTCCGGCGAGTTTGTTTAGACGATCACCTAGAATGCGCAGTGCGGTCTTTCGCATCTTGGTGAGCGTATATGCAGTTACGTCTGCAGTCACAAGGGGATGGCCGTCTCGGTCGCCGCCTACCCATGAGCCGAATTCCAGGTGGGGCATCTGTTTGGCGCTGAGTGGAGCCTCTTTGGGCCAGATCTCCTGCCAAGCGTTGAGAAGGTTTTCGTCGAGTCGATGGAGTGTCGAAGGAAAGACCTCACTTAGATAGTAGAGAAGATTGTCGAGTTCGTCTTCGACCCTCGGCTTTTGAAAGTTGATTTCGCCGGTCAACCAAAGCCGCTCGATGACGCCACGGGCAAGGGATGCGCAGCGAGCCGATTCGCGTTCGGTGCGAGCGGTCTCGCGGTGACGTAGGATACGTACAATTTCACGGTGGAGCTGTAGGACCGACCACCGCTTTGCTTCGGTTGGATGCTTGGTGAAGACCGGCTCGACCTTCAGCGTGGCGATTTTTTCACGGACCTCCTTTGTCGAAAAGCCTATATCCTTCAGACCTTTCAGGTAGTGTCCCCAGTGGCCGGGTTCAGCAGAGGTTCCCTGGATCGATTCGCGAGTTCGCCGTGCACTGTTGGCCACATGTTCCTCGGCAAGATTGAGAAGTTGGAATGTGAAGGAGATCGCCTGAACAGTTTGGTCGCTCAAGGGCTGGTCTTCATTCTTTCCGGAAATCTCTGCGGTCAGTGCACTGGCAGTTGCATCCTCGCCCACATCTTGCAGCACCTGCACGAAGGCTTCGACTAGGAAGGCGTGCTCCTCTTCAACCTGGGCAAGACCGGATTCAACGATCTTGAGGAAATCTTTTTGGGATGACTGTGTCATGTCTACTTGTTGATGTGAAAAACGGGGTGCCCCGAGTATGCTTGAAGGGCGGAATCTGCATTGGATCTTCGAGGACAGTCAAGAAAGAGAGGTATTCCCAGAGAGCATAAATCATGCCCCTGGAAGAATGGATGGATGACATCCTTTACTTGGAGTCGGACTCGAGTGTTGCCTTCGTGGTATCCGTTTTCTCATCAAAATCTAGCTAGCGAATGTCCTCGATTGTGACAACGCCTTCCTGGAGGTCTTCCTCCACGAATGTGAGCCTGCGCATATTCTGCCCGAAGTAAGTCCTGCCAGCTGCGGCCATTCTGCGCATGGCAGATGTGCTCTCGTCGTCGTTGACCGGGACACTCAGTTGGCACTCCCAGCTTATACGGATTTTCTCGCCGCTTTCCTTTCGGCTTCTTAGATGGTCCATTGAGACGGCAAAGAGATTGATGAAGTAGCGGTCTTGGATGAGCGCTTCTTCGACAAGTTGTTGTTTGAGGGAGATCGACGAGCCCCAACTGTTATACTCTTTGGTGGCACCTAAGAGTTGTGCATTTCGGCGTTTCACATCTTTTGGGACCGTTTCGAGCGTCCATTCGTTCTCTTCATCGCCCACTGAGAAATCGAGTTCTTCCGTTTCGCTCTCGGGCGTGGTCTGTCCCCATTGAATGATCAAGATGTAATCTGCCTCGGTAGCATTTGGAGACATGACATAGTTTTGATTTTCAAGCTCCTTAGCTAGAATACGCGCTACGGTATCGAAAGGTATTGCTTCTGCTTCGGACTCAAAAGCACCTGGATAGTATTCCCCAACGTAGAAAGCGTATGTCTCAGGGATTGGTTTGCCATCGCTACCGATCGGGCGCAGGTAGTTCTCCTCCGCCCAGAAGCGCATCATAACATCACTGGCTATTATGGGGATAGCTGTGCTTAGGAACAAGATGGTGAAGATTGCGCAGAGACGTGTCACAATGGATGCCTTATTGAGTCGGAACATTGGAATTTGTGTGTCGATGTTGTTGGATGACCAGTCTGGTTTAGCGTTTCGAAGGCTGCAAATCTTTTGCTGGGATCGTTCGGCTCCAGAGTTCCTGCCCTTCCACACTCATGACACGTATCCTTAACAGGCGGTTCTCCTCGGGGCCTCTGAAGTCAATCAAGGCGAAGTGGCGCTCGAATGTGCTGCTTCCAGGCATTCTGAAAAAGTTCAGTTCCTCCTGCTCGTTCGATGGGCTTGCCGTCATAGGCCCGAGAGTCAGGTCGTAGAGATTGTAGCTGTTCGCATGAACAAGTCTGGTAAGCTCTCCATATGGCTTGCCGCCACTCAGGAAGATGAGCCCGGAAATTCTCTCAGTGCGTAGCATCTGTAGAAACTCGGTGTGCTCACTCTCGGCAAAACTGAGATTCTCCCTTGAATTGGCCGGATTCAAGATGGGCGCGCCAGCCACGATGATCTTGAAGGTCGCATTGCTTTGCATCAGCGCTTGGCGCAGCCACGCGACTTGCGGTTTGCCTAGAATTTCAACGCGCGATTGAGAGTCAGGCATATCGTAGCGATAGCTCTGGGTATCGAGTAGGAAAAAGTCGGCATCTGCATAGCGAAACTGAGTCGCCACGCCTTCAAGATGAGCTACCTCGATTGGGCGAGGCCAGTAGGCTTCGAAGCTGGTCTCCGCTATTGTGCGGGTGGCGCTAAGCCGTCCACTCTTCGGTGCGCCGAAATCATGGCGACCCCATACAGCGTAGTGTGGAATCGATGCAAGGAGAGGGGCTAACTCAGGCATCGAGCGCGCATTTGAGTAGCGTTTGAGGAATCCGCTTTGGGTATTCCAATCACTGACCCGGAGATGCGCCGTATTGCCGGCCCAGATCATCAGTTTCGCATCTGATTGCGCAATCGTGTTGAAGATTCCGTAGCCGCCGCCAATCACTTGGTAGGGTGGTTCAAAACCCTCTTCCATGGCATAGTGCGCACCACCCACAGCAATTGAGAAGTCAGGGGGCGGGGCTTTGTCATGGTAGTTTTCCGGGGCGGTAAAACTAGCGCTCTCAGTAGCCAGCACGCCGTTGGTTTCCACCTGATAGCTATATTGCAGTCCGGGTTCTATTTGATCCAGAGTCACAACGGCGGTGTGCCCTTTGTTCGAGTCGGTTTCGACAGTTGTGCTCCAAGCCGTGCTCGCCTCGCGACCGACGACGGAGTAGGCGATCCGCACAAGTGAGGGTTCCTTGGCTTGTAACCAGATTTTCGCTTCACGCATTTCAAGATGGGTAAGCATCGGACCTGCGGTGATTCCACTGTATAAGCTGGAGCTTACACAGATGGCACTAAGGGCAAGGAGAGATTGAATATGCATCGTGAGAAAGTGTGGTTATCGCCTACCGATGATTCGTTAGCAGCAGACAATGTATAAACACGAACATAACGAACTAGTGGTCTTGTCGGTCAATCAATTATCAACGGTTTTATCGATCGGGGAGAACGCAGAGGGGGGCAGTTAGCGTGCCTTCGTGCTCTTCGGCTCAAGCAGGTGGGATACATTTTTCCTACATCCAGATGATCTTCCTTCTTTGAGAGGGCACGTCTGTCCCTCGCGTAACCGGGCAGACTGTGTGGCTTGAATGGAGTGTATGTTAAAAAAATGTAATTTCAGGAATAAATCAAAACAGGGCGCCCTCTTAATGTTTATTTAATTAAAATATGATAATATCCACATAATGAAGGTATTAGTCGTCGAGGATAATGAGGTCTTGAGAATGCAACTCGTTCGCGCACTCAAGCAAAAGGGGAGGTATGTCGTGGATGATATCGGGGATGGAGAAGAGGCTTTATACCGAATACAGAATTGGCCTTACAATCTCATTCTACTGGACATCGCACTGCCTAGGGTAGATGGCCTGCAGATACTTGCGGCCGTTCGTAAAAAGATTTCCACACCGATCCTATTGCTAACGGCGCAGAATCGGGTAGCGGAGCGTGTTCGGGGCCTGGATTTGGGGGCGGATGATTATCTGACGAAGCCCTTCGAGATGGATGAGTTGCTGGCGCGTGTACGGTCTTCGATTCGTCGATCACTCCAGACTCCGGATCCACTGTTGGAGATGGATGGTTTTACCATCAATACGAACTCAGGTAAGGTGTTTTCTTCTGAGAAGGTCGAGGTGCCTATGACGCGCGCAGAGTATTCAATCCTACTCCACCTGGCGACCCAGGCGGATAAAATTGTGTCTTCAGTGCAATTGCTCGACGCGATATCGAGGGGGGGGTATGATGATAGTGCATCAAATACACTTCATGTGCATGTCTTCCACATTCGTAGAAAATTAGGGAAGGATGTGATCAAAACTTATCGTGGAAGGGGTTTTCTTGTTAAGGATGCCAACCATTTGAGGGAGGCTCCGACTTGCTGAGCATACGGAGTTATTGACCTCGATCCATACCGCTATGACAGAAACGGCATATATTTTAGTTCATTGCATGGGTGCATTGATGGCATTGTTTCTGGGACTTACCTTCTGGCGATGGCTTGGTCGCGCACCATGGCGGGCTTTGTTCGAAGAGTCGCCTCGGTCTGTGTCTTCGAGACGGATGGTTCAGTGCGCTCTCTGCTTCCTTATCTATGAGCTATCCATCCTCTTTATTCTATGGTCTTTCGCGACCGGTAGCACTTTAGACCACGGATTTACCATGCTTGATTCGTCACTGAGGTGGGCGGCTCATTGCTTGATGATGATTGTATTGATGGGGCTTTTGCTGCGGATTCCGCCGCTCCATTTTTCAATGGTCTACTGCTTGGTTCTTCCCTTGGCTGTCATTTGTATCGTTTGGATATTGGGCATCGGATATTGGCTCCATATTTTTTCTACGCGGGATTCGAGCTTATTTCAGATCAGCTGCTTCAGTCTGTTTTATTACATACCGACGGCATTCTATCTTTTCAGCTGCCTGATCTTAGTTATTCGGCGGGCAGGTTTGGACCGTCACCTAAGAACCCTCCTTGTCGGGATATCTGCCGTATTCTGTATCAGCAGTATCTTACCGATGATCCCTTTTCTTATCCGGAATATTGATTCCCGGGATGTCTTTTCAGCATTCTTTATTATGGGAGATGTTGCCTTCATCGCTGGGGTGCCACTCATTTTTTTCTTATCCCTACGCATCAGAGCATTGGGGATGTGGCCTAAACGAATGGGTTTCAACCAGCCTGTGTTTGCACTAAAGAAGGAGGCTTCACAGTTGCAGTCGGCGCTGGATCAACAAGCTCAATTTACCTCAGACGCATCTCATGAGTTGAAGACACCATTGAGTGTTTTACTCAATGAGTTGGATTGGATTCTCGAGAATCCTGAACTGGGCACTGGCGAGAGGGAAAGTCTGGCGATATGTAAAATTGCGGGTCAGCATATGTGTGGTCTCATCGATAATCTACTCGAGTTGGCCAGGTTGGATTCGGATGCGGACTATCTGGAATATGAAAATCTGTCGATTCAAGCACTCGTTCGAGAGACTGTTTTGATGATTAAGCCGAGAGCAGTGGAGAAAGGGGTGGATATTGAACTTTCTCTTCCGATGCAAGATGTCAGAATGGATGGGGATAGAACACGGATTCGACAGGTCCTGATGAATCTACTCAGTAATTCACTGAAATATAGTGAGGGTGATATTTTATGTCGTTTGCAGAGTAACGGGCGAACGCTTCGTATCGAAGTTGAAGATTCCGGTGGTGGGATTGATCCCTCAGATTTGCCCTTCATATTCGATCGTTTCTATCGGAGTGATCGAGCGCGGCTCAATTCGGAGATGTTCGGTTCAGGTCTAGGTCTAACGGTGAGTCGGTCGATTGCAGTGGCGCATGGGGGTGATCTATACGTGGGGCGCTCCGATGATTCAGGGACTCTGTTCATTTTTGAGCTGCCGTTGTCTTTTGCTTTCCAAGCTATGCAGGGAACTTCTGAGAGATGGATTCATCCGGAATGCGAGCTGTTCGGGACGGTGTCGACGTCCCTTCGGCTAACTTAAAAATATGAGAGATATAGATAAATAAACGAGTGGGGTAGAACTATGAATAAGCAAAAAATACTGGATGTCGCTGAAGATTATATCCGCCGTGGTGGCTACAGCAGCTTCACGCTGGCCGATATTGCGGAACGTCTGAAGCTGAGTTCGGAGACAATGATGAAATCCATTGGGTCAAAGGAGGCGCTGGTTGGAATTGTTGCGCAGCGGTATGCGGATCGTTTCTTTGAAGCCTTGGGGGATGTCGATGGATTTCGGAAGCGTACGGCGAAAGAGGCGATTCAGCATTATTGCAGTGCCTATCATATGGCATACACTGCAAGCGGTATGGCTTGCCTTTGCGGCGTTCTCGCAAGTGAGGCACATGTTCTGGATACCAACACCCGAAGCATAATCTCCAGGTTCGTGGCCTTGAATGTGAGGTGGCTCGAAACAGCTCTTTCTTTTGATGGCAGCTGTTTGAATCCTGTAGACGCACATCAACGAGCGATGATGATCTATTGTTCTATGGAAGGGGCGATGCGCGTCGCGACCTTAAAAAAGAGCGAGGATTGGATACTAGAAGTGGCTGATGTTGTCATGCCTTAGGAATCACCAAGGGGTGCCGACTTTTCGTGCTCTCTAACGTCCAGGGAAATATTTATTTAACTTGATCAAAGTGAAGTTTAAGAACGGTCATTCCGCTGCCTTTATTTGTGCAGTATTAAGCGTTTTTATTACAGCAGCATATCATATGGCTGCTGTATTTGCGCATTATGATCAACTTGAGCAACTCAGAATAGCACATGCCATTGAACAGATGGAGGTGCCTGTTTTTCCACCGGAGTACCGTTCTGGTGATGTCTCTGAGCGTCAAGCTCTCCTGCTTTGGTATGATGCCCGAAGAACATGGCTTGAAGGGTCCCCCTTGATGAATGCTTCGCCGAGTCTTCTTTTTGAGTATAATCGATTTCTGGATGATTTCGGCGTCGTTCTAACTGAGGCCGGCGACAGGCCGGATGCGATCTCGAACTTATATGAACTCGCTGCAAATTGGAATACATCGCTGCGTGAGGTGCAGGATCAATTCGATGCCGATAATATGCCCTCAAACATCATATTTTGGCCCATCGGTTCATTGGTTTCTGTCTTCCTGGTAATTGCTTCGATTTGGAATTTTTATCTCCAATATTGGAGAAATCGTGATTTGTTGAAAATGGGCCACAAAATGGATGCGGTTATTTCGGAGAGAGGAACGGTTCCTCTTGTTGTTAAGGGGCTGCATGATGTCGAATTGAAGAAAATGCTTGAGCGATATAATACGCTTAGAGCCTTCATTCACCCGGATGGAACTCATTCGGATGTGACAATTTTAGGTGCACAGAAAACGCTCCTCAGCCAGTTGGAATCGACTCAAAAGGCCTTTGATGATGCGCGCTATTCAGACCAGAATAAAAGTGCTTTTCTCAAAGGTATTGCAGCTGAATTGAAGACCCAGTTGCATGCCATGATGGGTTTTACTGATTTGTTTTCAGAGACTTCATTGGATGAGCACCAGAGGGAGGATTTGCATGCTTTAAAACGATCCAGTGCACTCATCTTGGAGACGGTCAATGACCTGTTAAACTTTTCGGAGATCGAATCGGGTGAATACTTGATGAATATAGCCTTGGTCCCACTTGCTGAGTTGGTAGAGGATGTTTGTAGCCAATTTGAATGGAGCCCCTACCTGAAAGCTGGAGTCGCTTTCGATTACGAGATAGGAGAGGAAATGGAGACGGCAGTGATTAACACGGATCGTATCCGAGTACATCATATATTGAAAACACTGTTGAATGTGACGGCGCAAATATCAGATAAGGGCCATATACGTTTGAAAATATGCCCGGCTCTGGATTCTGCTGGAATGCGTACCTACTGCATTACTTTGTCCGCCAATGGGGTCGGTTTGAAGGGCGCTGAGCTGGAAGCTTTTGTCAATAGCGATCCAGATCTGTTGAAACATCCCTGGGCATCGCAAGCTTGGGGGAGCTATGGGGCGTCGGCTTTAAGTCTGTTTCTGTGTGCGCGCTCAGTGTCACTACTTGGTGGGGAGTTTGAGTTTAGCACGCCCGATTCGAATAGCCTGTGCGCCCACTTGAGTTTGCCTGATTTGCTCCGAAACACTGTGAAGTCTTCTCAACATAAAAGCGGGGTGGATACCGTGCCTGTTGAAATGTCACCAGGTTTCACTCGATCATTTGATTTGACCGCGAGTATCCTTGTTGTCGAGCCGGACTATCGTCGCTTTAAGTTTCTGAATAAGTTGATGAACTTTTCAGGTGTGCATGCCGTTTGGGCACGAAGCATGAGCGAGGCCCTTGAAATGGTTCAAATACAGGCATTTGAGATTGTATTAATCGAAGATTCTCATCGGGAGAATGCGGATCAGGAAATCCGAGAAATCCACGAAGCCTTGTCTTCCTTGTGGGATATAGAGGTTTATATGATCTCCATCTCTTCCAACCCGCAGGGTGAAAATCCACTGATCCACGCTGAGATCAGGAAACCTGTTTCACGGTCGGCATTATATGCAGCTCTGTCCGGTTACAGCCAATTAACAGAATTAACAGACTCGGTGTAGTAATGTGACGCCTTCGCGTCGACGTGTGCAGAGCTACGAACAGACGGAGACCGCTTGTCCGCCAAACTTGACGGCGCAGGTTCGACCCCAGTCGATGCCGGGTCCGAGTCTTGCCTTCTTCGGTTTTTAGCGAAAATTCAGCGTCCTTTAGCGGTTTAAAAATCCCACAGGCGAAATCGACCGAAGGGAGGCCACCCCTAAACTTCATCGCCGCTCCGGGACATATGGCAAAGGAGCTTAGCATAATGGGCCGCATTTTATACCGCTGATAACCGCTCATCGTCCACTGATCCAATCCGACGAAAATTGAACATCAGACAGTGATGAGCGATAACGACTTCACTAGAAAACCTGCATCGTAGCCAGCACCTCGAAAAAACTCAAACTTCTAAGCGCCAGAGGGCCTCAGTCCGATTAAACCACTTTGCCTCTTCGGGTTTCCAGTATTAGACGGGTTCGTGCCGCCTGTTCCTTGGTGATTGGGTATAAACTGAGAAGCCCGAGGGCGATTAGGTTGGGAATGATACTGCCTAAAACCATAAAAAGACGCATCCCCAGGAACGCGGAATCACTTTGTGATCCGCCAAGTTCAGCATCAAATCCGACTAGGGATAGGGAAAACCCTCCAGCCATAATACCCAGTACGATGGCGCACTTTGTGATCCAGCCAAAAATCGAACTGAACATGCCCTCGCGCCGTTCGCCATATTTTAGTTCATCAGCATCGCAAGTGTCTGCGATCATGGACGGCTGAACGGTACCAACAGCGATCCAGTAGAGCGATCCAATGATTGCATCAGCAAATATGAATGGGTGATTCCCCGGGGTGTAAATAAACCACCGCAGCACTCCATTAATTATGACTAACCAAAACACGATACGTAAGGAGGTTCGTTTGCCGAAGCGCTTCGAAAGGAAGACCATGACCGGGATACTGATAAAGCCGCATACTGCGTAGGCCGATGAAAGATAGCCTTTCCAAATCGAACCTGTTAGGATGTCGCCATCAAACATGTAGTAGACCAGAAGATAGTGATCCAGTGTGCTGGCGAACATTCCTCCGATAATCTGGAGCAGGGCGATACCGAGGATAACGACGAATGCTTTATTTTTTAAAGTTTGCCCAAGACTCCGCCAGAATGGGGAAGTCTCGTGGCTCGCTTGTTCACGCAGATTGACTGCATAATAGCGTTCCTTCGTGAAAATTGCAGGCATCACCCCAAATCCGAACATGAAAATTAATCCAAGCGACCACATGACGGTTCGGATACCTGTAATATCGTTGTCTACGAGGCCCCATCCAGCGAGACCCAGACCGAGTGGGATGAGCCATTGATAACCAAATTCGGCAACCTTCGACCAGAAAGTGGCATGGCCCATGATCGCGGTTCGCTCCGTATAGTCGGGCGTCATTTCATAGCTCAAACTGGTAAAGGGAACCGAAAAAACCGTGAAGCAGGTGTAAAATATCAGCGAACTGATGATAAACCAGAGCATGATACTCGTTCCGGGCCATTCGGCGGGTACCATCCAGATTAGTCCGAAGGTTAGGCCCATCATGAGCGAACCTATAAAAATGAAAGGGCGCCGCCGTCCGAACTTCGAATGAAATTTGTCGGAGATTCGGCCCATCAAAGGATCGGTGAATGCATCCCATAGGCGGGGAACCGCTAAGGCGATACTTAGTAGTGCCGGGCTTACGCCAAGGAGCATCGTGAAGAATGCCTGCGCCGTTGCGCCTATGGAGACATTGCCCAGAAACATGGTCATGCCACCAAGGCCAAAAGTGATGCGTTCTTTGGTCGGAACGAGACGAGACGGGACTTCGCCGCTTACTGATGCGGCGGCATCCTCCTCCGTCCTTCTTGTCGTGCTTGAAGGCTCTGAGGGCGCAGGTCCTTCAGTATCGGATACGGCAGATACTTCGGAAGCACAGGGAGAGGCCGTTTTTGGGGGCTTGTTTGGGGTATTCGGCATAAAAAGGGGGTGTTTTATTATGGAGTCAGACAGTTAACCTGCGAACGCTCGTTCGCTACTTCGCCCTTGGGCGGGCGTTTGCATTTGGTTGAATTTTTCAAAGGTATTACTTTTACGGCGAAGGGGGGCAGCTCGAGCTCTTCGGTCTGATTTCCTTCGACATCTGTGAGTTTCTCAATCTTTGGGATTGATTGGATGCGGTGAACTTTATCCGTGTAATTGATCAAAATACAGTGGGTTTGTTCTGCATGCTCACGTATGCTTGCGTGAACACCAGTGGGTAAACTTTGATCCAGAGCCGTTCCGATGGCATGTCGCTCTGCCAACCAATTCGAAAAGTCGTGGTGAAAACGATCGCAAAAATTGCCTGCAAGTAGAAAAACTTCTCCGGCATCACAGTGGTGGTGGCTCGCTATCGGGTATCCTTTCCAGTGGCCGCACGACGGGGAGGCGATACACTCGGCACCGTTTAGCTTTAATAGGCCATAAGCCTGTGTGATTTGATATTCATTGGCTAAGTCTTGAAGTAATCCGGATGTTTCAAAGAATAGTGATTCCCCGTCGAACAGGGCGTCGATCTCTTCGACCTTCGCCCCTGCAGCTTCATGGAGTGAATGCCCTGGGAGTCCGTTTCGGATTACTCGGTTACTCGCGTCGACAACCCCGCTGTGATGGCTAAGGATGAGACAGCCTCCCCGACGGACATATTCCATCAGAATCCGTGCGGTCGTTTTCTCGAGCATATAGAGGGTCGCGGCGATCACAACTTTGCGGCCACGGAGCTGCTCGGTGAAATCATCCGCATTGGGCCAGAGAATATCTGTGGCGATGCTATGTTTCCACCAACCTCGATGATGTTGCTGGAGTAGCTCGTGGTAGGCGTCCGGAGCCTCCATCCCGTCCCGACACCGCTCGCTCGGTTGCCGCACGCCCTCGCTGCTGTTTAGAGCCCATTGACTCTCCCAATCATGTAGGATAACGACCTCTGCCCGTGGACATTTCGAGCCGACCAGATGGCCGTGTCCCTTGAGCCATTTGCCGACTTCTACGACTTCGCGAAACACTCGGGTGTCTTCGCGGCTGTCATGGTCGATAATGGCTCCATGGAATTTCTCGCAGCCTCCACGCCCCTTACGAAATTGAAAGTAATGCACCGCGTCCGCGCCGTGGGCGATCGCCTGTGCGCATTCTGCCAGATGCACCCCGTTGGGTTTTAATTTGTTGATTGGCTTCCAGTTGATGGAAGATGGACTGCACTCCATCTGTATCCACGGCTTCCCCGAGGCCAGGCCACGCATCAGATCGTGGGTGAGTGCTGTGCGGGCTGCGCTGCGCCACATGTCCGGAGATCCATCGTAGCTTGGATAAGAATCATTGCTGATAATGTCGATGACTTGGCTCCAGCGCCAGTAATCAAGCTCCGGGTGAAAACACATGAAATTAGTGCTTACCGGGATCGTCGGCGTGTGCGTCCTGAGAGGAGCGATTTCGCTTTCCAGAAATTCCACGTGGAGTTGATTCACGAAGCGTCTCCAATCTACCTGAAGACCGTCGATGCTTTTGTCTCTGGGGTCGATCTGTGCCCAATCCGTGAAACTGTGATTCCAAAATCCTGCCCACCAGGCTTCATTAAGTACGGATAAACTCCTGTAGCGTTGCTCCAGCCAAGTATGAAAGCGCCGCAGGCAGGACTCGCAAAAACACTCACCCTGAAGTTCATTACTGATATGCCAGAGAGCAAGTGCCGGGTGGTTCTTGTAGCGCACCGCAAGTCGTTCGTTTAGAATAGCGACTTTCTCCTGATAAAGCGTTGAAGAGGGACAGTGGTTGTGGCGCAGGCCACTCGGTTCGCGCTGGCCCCTGGGGTCAACTCTGCGAATTTCGGGATACTTTTCAGAGAGCCACATCGGTTTGCTACCGCTCGGCGTTGCCAGAAATGCGACCATACCGGCCTCTGCGATGCGATCCATCAGCCGGTCCATCCAGTCGAAGCGATACTGTCCCTCCAGCGGTTCATATTGGGTCCATGAAAAAATGCCGACGGAAACACTGGTTAGGCCGGCCTCATGCATGCGACTAAAATCTTCCCGCAGGATCGCATCATCCATGTTCCATTGCTCTGGGTTGTAATCCGCGCCGTGCATGAGAGTATCGGGCTGTATGAATAAAGGGCTAGCTTCTTCCATTTTCGAAAAAGAAAAACAATATGGCCAATTGTCAAAGAGTTTTTCCGTTTTGGCTGATTCAAAAACGTTATAGACGCTCTATTTTGTCACCGGAGAGAGAGGGGGGGCTCCTGGGTTAGGTCAGGGTAGTTTTGATGATCATGGTATGTAGCGATGCGACGCCAGTCGCGTCGACGTGTGAAGGGCAACGAACCGGCAGAGGCGCTCGTCCGTCGACCCTGCTGGCGCAGGTTCGTTACATCGTCCCAGATGTCGCAATCGAGAACTTTCTGGATATGGAATCAGACGGCCTAAAGGCCGAACTCCAACAAAGCTCTACGCATCCTAAGCGTTGGAGTGCGCCCTTCAGGGCGTCCGGCAGCAAGCCAAGTTTGGGATCAGGCGCGCTCGCCGTTCCGAGCTGGCGACAAGACCGATCCGCGACATGTCCGCCTTCGGCGGAGGGGTGGCGCAAGCGGTCGGAATCGGGCCACGTGCCGTTCGGCAAACGACACCGTATGCCCGGATCATCTGAATTGTCTGCAGTCGCGTCGACCTTGCTGGCGCAAGTTCGTTACGTCGTGCCGGGTGTAGCGATGCGACGCCAGTCGCGTCGACGTGTGAAGGGCAACGAACAGGCAGAGGTGCTCGTCCGTCGACCCTGCTGGCGCAGGTTCGTTACGTCGTCCCAGATGTCGCGATTGAGAACTTTCTGGATA
>JBMYNR010000010.1:0-47294 GCA_049598495.1 Opitutales bacterium | reverse complement strand
CGCGTGAGAAGGCCAAGTCGAGTTTGTTCAGAATGCCGTCGGCGAGGTATTCCTGCCATTCGGTCTGGTAGAGGAAGTCGGTTAGATAGTGTTGGTCGCCAAAGAAGAGCCAGTTCTTGCCCTTCGCGCCGAGTTCCTTGCGCTCTTCGATGAAGGCTCGAAAGGGTGCGATTCCTGTGCCCGGCCCAACCATGATCATGGGTGCATTCGGGTCAGAAGGAATCTTGAAATGTTTGTTCGGTGTGACGAAGACATCGGCTTTGCCACCCTTTTCGATCCGATCGGCGAGGTAGGTGGAGCAGACCCCTTTGCGCTTACGCCCGTGTGCATCGTAACGAACGACACCCACCGTTAGGTGGACCTCGCCGGGGTGTGCATTCGGGCTGGATGCGATGGAGTAGAGACGGGGGGGCAATTTACGCATGACACCAACGAGGGCATTTGCAGAGATTGCCTTGGCCGGAAAATCCTGTAGCACATCGATGATCTCGCGCCCGTAGAGGTAGTCCTGGAGCTCGGATTTATTGTTCGGATCGAGAAGTTTTTGCAGCTTCTTATCCTTCGCTATTTCATTGTATCGCTTGAGAACGGGGAGGGAGATGGCTGTGATATCAAGCTGGCTGGTGAGTGCCTCCTGGAGGGTGAACTCCTGGTCCTTTATCTGGACGAGTGCGTCTGCATCGAGCCCAGCGGTTTTGATGATATCCTCAACGACGTCTTGGGCATTATGAGGCAGGACCGCGAGTGCGTCGCCCGTTTCATAACTGAGCCCTGAACCTTCCAGGTTAAATTCAAGGTGGATCGTCTCCTTGGCGGAGCCCTCCCCGTTGAGCAGGATGCGCTCGGATAGCTCCGCGGGGAAGGGGTTCTTCCGGGAGTATTTGACGGGAGCTGCTGGCGCAGGGGGTGCAACCGTGGTGGCTGTTGCGGCCGGCTTGGCTTCGGCTTCCAAGACCGCGAGCACCTTGTTTTTCCATGCTTCAAAGTCGTCGTCGTAATCGACATCGCAATCGACACGGTCGCTGATACGCTTAGCACCAAGTGTCTCCAGACGGGCGTCGAAGTCCTTGCCCATTTTGCAGAAATCCTCGTAGCTGGTGTCGCCAAGCCCAAGTACTGAGAAGCGAGTATTGTTCAGCTTTGGAGCCTTGTCGCTCATGAAGGTCTCATAGAAATCGACCGCAGTCTCCGGTGGATCGCCTTCGCCCCAGGTGCTGACGATCACGAGGAGATTCTCTATCTCTCTTAATTGGGCAACTTTCGTGTCCGCCATATTCATCGCGCGGGCTTTGAATCCCTTGGCCTTGGCGGCCTTGGCGGTCTGATCGGCCAGCGCTTCCGAGTTACCCGACTCAGTGCCGTAGAGCACGGTCAATTCCGGGGCAGGGACTGCGGCGGTCGCTCCCGCTGCGGGGGCACCGGAGCTTGCGCGTAGGCCACTAATAAAGCCCTCCATCCAGAGGAGCTGATCAGCTTGTAGGCCTTTGAGAAGGCTGTTCAACGAGGCCGCCTGCTCGGGAGCGAGTGGTGCGTTGTTCGGGACGACAGGGTCGGGTTGGCTCATAGTTCTTTGGGAAAGCTTCGTATGAAAGCACTGATTGCCTGAAATGCTAGCCAAATTGGGTGATTTGCAGGCTTTTCTTAGGTTTTTGAGTGACAAACCTAAGAAAAGAACGAATTGTGTGATGACAAATCTTTTCTGAATGCTTGCATTCGCATTTGCATCGTCAAAGTGATGACATTTATTACGGGTACATTATGATTTCTGACAGTCAATCCGCTCCTCAGCTTCACAAGAACGAGGGAATCAAGACACGCAGTGATTATCTTCGTGGCACGATTCTTGAGAGCCTTGCTGACGTCTCGACAGGCTCAATTGCGGCCGATGACCAGCAGCTGACTAAATTCCACGGGCTCTATCAGCAGGATGACCGCGATGTTCGTGCTCAGCGCCGAAAGCATAAGCTGGACAAAGCGTATTCCTTTCTTGCACGCATCTGTCTCCCGGGTGGTGTCTGCACCCCTGAGCAGTGGATGATTGTCGATGAGCTGGCCAATTATTGTGCTTTCAACACACTCAAGCTGACAACCCGACAAGCCTTCCAGTTGCACGGAATCCTTAAGGGTAATTTGAAAGATGTGATCAGCCGCTGTAACGACGCCGCGATGACAACGCTGGCTGCCTGTGGTGACGTGAACCGCAACGTAATGTGCAACCCCGTTCCCTTCGCCTCGGAAATATACGAAGCGGTCCAACGAGTCACCGAAGAGATCGACGCTCATTTAAAGCCGCAGACACCGGCGTTTTCGGAGATGTGGCTGGACGGTAAGCCGATCAAACTTGGGATTGATCAGGCTGCCGAGCGCTCGAAGGACTGCGGCGGCGACGAGGTAGAGCCTCTCTACGGCAAGACTTACCTCCCTAGAAAGTTCAAAATTGCAGTCGCGGTTCCACCTTACAACGACGTAGATATTTTCGCTAACTGCCTAGGCTTTATCGCGATTGTTGAGAGCGGTAAGCTGGTTGGCTTCAATGTAACCGTGGGCGGGGGCATGGGCATGACTCATGGTAACGAGAAGACCTTTCCGCGTCTTGCGGATGTGATCGCTTTCTGTAGGCCCGACCAGGCAGTCGCGGTGGCCGAGAAAATCGTTACGATCCAGCGCGACCATGGCAATCGGGTCGAGCGCACCAATGCACGTTTCAAATATACGGTCGAGCGTCTGGGGGCTGATTGGATTCGCAATGAGTTAGAGACGCGACTCGGCTATGCGCTGGAGGATCCGCGTGAATATAAATTTACAAGCACCAGTGACCGCTTCGGTTGGATGGAGGGCAACGATGGCAAATGGAATCTCGGGCTCTTTATCGAGGGCGGTCGTGTGGTTGATAAGGATGGCAAGCTGCTTAAGACCGGGATGCGTAAAATCGCGAAGATCCACCGGGGAGACTTCCGTTTGACGGGTAACCAAAACGTGGTCATTGGAAACGTGGCACCGGAAGATAAGGATACGATTGATGCACTCGTTGCCGAATATGGTCTCGACGCTTACAAGACTGCCTCCGGTATGCGCCGTAGCCAGATTGCCTGTGTTGCCTTGCCGACCTGTGGCCTTGCGCTGGCCGAGTCTGAGCGCTATCTGCCCAACCTGGTTTCCGACCTTGAGGTGATTCTCGAAGAAGCAGGTCTGCAAAATGACGAAATAGTGATCCGGTCGACGGGTTGTCCGAATGGTTGTGGCCGACCGTATCTGGGTGAGATCGGTCTCGTCGGTAAAGTGCCGGGTAAGTATAATCTTTATTTGGGAGCTGGTTTTGATGGGGAGCGCTTAAACAAACTCTATCGTAGTTCCGTCACGCATGAACAGATCATCGATGAGTTGAAGCCCATTCTACTAGACTACGCAAAAGAGCGGAATGACGGGGAGCGCTTTGGTGACTTCACAATTCGTAAGGGCTATGTTAAGGCGACCACCGCGGGGAACAATTTTCACGCGGAACTGTCTTAGGGAGAAACAAATTGAGAGGAATTTTGTTGGCGGTATGAGTTTATGTGAGATTACGCTCGGGATTTCCGCTAAGTATTCACCATGCCGACAGAAGCTCGCATGACCAATCTCTATCTTGTATTTATCAATAATTTTCTTGAACCGCGGCTTCTTGTTGCGTTTTGAACAGTTCTCTCTGGTCCTATAAACATACACCCTATATAAATATTGATTATGAACAAATAATTCTGTTCACATTGAGTTTAGTATTCGTTTCAAGCAGTGTTTTTGCGGCAAAAGCACCGGGCGCCTTCAAGCGCAATGATGCAGACAAGAATGGTTTACTAACTAAGGAAGAATACGTTGCTGCGAGAATCGACGGCACTAGAGACTGGTTCATTAAACAAGGTCATGGTGTCGATGCCTATAATGCAAAGTTCCCAGAGCCGGAAAAACAGTTCGCTACAGATTTTGAGAAGTGGGATAGCAATGGTGACGATTCGGTTGACGTTACTGAATGGCTGAACAAAGGTAAGTAGTCAAAGTTACCGAGTGTGTCTACTATTGGCACTGGAATTTCAGGGCGAAGCCGAGTCATCGGCTTCGCCTTTTTAATTGAATGCTTCGTTAATCTCCGTCGACTAGACGGCCCAGGCGTCCAAGAACGGAGCCTTCACCTTTACTTTTTCCACCGCTTGAAGGAGCGTTTTGGATGATGCGGTCTGCCAAGCGTGAGAATGGCATCGTCTGGATGTAAACAGTTCCGTGCCCTCTGAGAGTGGCTAGAAAAAGTCCTTCACCAGCGAAGAGCATGCTTTTTAGATTACCGGCTCTTTCGATATTGTAATCGATTCCATCGCTGAAGGCTACGATACAACCAGTATCAATACGTAGGGTCTCACCCTGAAGCACTTTTTTTACGACGCTTCCGCCTGCGTGAATAAATGCTTTGCCGTCACCTTGGAGTTTTTGAAGAATGAAGCCTTCACCGCCAAAGAAACCTACGCCAAGCTTTTTCTTGAATGCAATCGATACTTTGGTCCCCAGCGCTGCTGCCAAGAAAGCATCCTTTTGACACAAAATAGTTCCACCGATTTCGGACAAATCCACCGGTATGATTTGCCCTGGGTAAGGCGCTGCAAAGGCTAAGCGACGTTTCCCGTTGTTTCCCCTGTTTGTAAAATGGGTCATAAACAATGATTCTCCGGTTAGCGCACGTTTACCAAGAGACAGAAATTTCCCCACGAACCCTCCACCTGTGTCGGAACCGTCTCCCATTTTGGCTTCAAAAGAAATGTCTTCTTCCATCCAGTTCATGGCTCCTGCTTCAGCAATAACAGTTTCGCCCGGATCCAGTTCAACTTCTACTGTCTGAAGATCGTTACCGTAGATTTTGTAGTCAACTTCGTGAGATTTCATATCTTTTAGTTATGTATCTTGTTTTGCAGCGGGGAGCAAAGCTCAAAGCAAAGCAATCGTCATTGGCACATTACTTCAGTTGACACACTCTACAGGCTGAGAAATTCAGCAGTGACGCTTTGTTTCGCCGTCCTTAAACCTGCCAGATTTCCCTGATAGAGTATTTCTCCGCCGGCGTCACCGCCTTGGGGGCCAATTTCGACCACATAATCCGCATCCTGTATGACTTCCAGGTGGTGTTCAATGACGATGACTGTGTGTCCGTTGTCAACGAGGCGATGGAGGAGTTCGATGAGTCGCTCGACATCGGCGAGGTGGAGTCCGATCGTGGGTTCCTCTAGGATATAGAGATTGCCCTGACATCTATTGTATTGGTGCTCCTTAAATGTGGGCTGTCCTTTCGCGAGTTCGCTCACGAGCTTCATGCGTTGGGCCTCGCCTCCGGATAGGGTCGGCGAGTATTGGCCGAGGGTGATATAGCCGAGTCCGGTTTCGACCATGAGTTGCATCAGCTTGCTTAGCTGTGTATGAAAACTGAAAAATTCTGCGGCTTCCTCGAAGCTCATTCGGAGGACATCGGCGATACTTTTTCCGTTCCAGCGAAGTTCATCAAGCTCGGCTCCGTAGCGACGACCATTGCAGTCCTCGCAGGTTACATGAGTGTCGGGCATAAAATTCATTTCCAATTTTATCCGGCCGGCCCCTTTGCAGGTCTCACAGCGTCCCCCTTTGGTGTTAAAGGAAAAAGTGCTCGCATTGTAGCCGCGCATATTCGCCTCAGGTAGTTGCGCGTAGATCCGACGGATAATATCAAATGCACCGATATAGGTGGCGGGTGTGGAACGTGGTGTTTTTCCTATGGGTGATTGATCGACTTCGACGACTTTTCGGACTGTCTCAGCTCCGCTAAGGGCGCGGAAGCTAGTTGAGAGTGGTGAGTTGAGAGTGGAGAGTTCCTTTTTCGTGAGCTTCGTGCTATTTGTGGTGATTGCTTCTTCAACGAGTGGTTTGAGCAAATCTCGGATCAGGGTCGACTTGCCTGCGCCGGAGACCCCGCAGACCACGGTCAGCCGGTTCTTTGGAATGGTGAGATCGAAGCCTTTTAAATTGCGCAGCGAAGCCTTTTGTAAAGCGATCCAGTGTTCCTTACCTTTCTTTTTTCGGGGACTCCAAGTTGGGGGCAGATTGCGGTGATCGCCGCGCAAAGGATGCTGCATTTGTTTGCGCAGATAGCGCGCGGTCAGAGATTTTTTGTTTTGCTTGATCTGGGCTAAGGAACCGCTGCCAATGATCTCGCCGCCATGGATTCCTGCTGCCGGACCAAGATCAATAATTCGATCGGCATGTCGCATGGTAGCTTCATTATGCTCCACTACGACGAGAGTGTTACCGCGTTCCTTAAGCTGCTTCAGTGATTGGAGAAGTTTATTATTGTCACGTGCGTGAAGACCGATGGAAGGCTCGTCGAGCACGTAGAGTACACCTGATAGATTGGAGCCTAGTTGCGCGGCCAAGCGTATACGCTGAGCCTCCCCGCCGGAAAGGGTGGCCGTCGCACGGTCGAGCTCGAGATAGCCAAGCCCCACACGATCCATGAAACGCAAACGTCCTTCGATTTCGGGCAACAACTCGTCTAAAACCCTCTGATCCCGTTTGCTGACCGAAATATTATTCAGTGTTTCGAGTAGCTTTGAGGGGGTTAAATGGAGTAATTCGGGGAGTGAAATGGCCTTCGGTTGAGAGGTTGGGAAATCAAGAGGTTTTGAAGTTGGAAGCCTGACCGAGCGACTTACAGCATTAAGACGGGCTCCGTCACAACTCGGGCAAGTGTCGCCATTCTCCATGTCATCCAGATGATCCTTGAGGGGATTTTCTTCTTTGTCCTCTTTGTCAATCCAGTCAAAGATCCGTCCGTATCCCCGGCAATCCGGGCACCAACCGCGTGGGCTATTCCACGAGAAGTGCTTCGGGTCGAGCTCGGGAAAAGCTTCGCCTGTGGTAGGATCGGTGCGTTTGGTTGAGAGCCAGGACAAAACCGCACCTTGATCAGTTAGGACAAGGGCAGAGCCCTTTCCGTATTCGAGTGCAGTTTTGAGTTGTGAGTGGAGAGTGTAGGTTTGAGAGCGGAGATCACAGATGATGAGATCAATATCGTGTTCCACGTAGCGGTCGAGTTTCTTGAACTGATCCAGATGGACCAGGGCGCCGTCGATACATAGCAGCTCATAGCTATGGTCGCGTGCCCAATTCGCAAGTGGCTCGTGATGTCCCTTTCGTCCTCGAATCATTGGTGCGCAGAGATAAAGACGCTTCGCTTTGCTTTCTGATAGAATCCTTTTCAATCGCTTGATTAGAGCCGATTCGCTTTGTGAGATAACGACTTCGCCGCTTGTGGGGGAGTGCTGGATGCCAATGCGGGCGTAGAGTAGACGTAAATACTGAGCCACTTCGGTGATCGTTGCGACGGTCGATTTTCGGGTGCCACGCGTAACTCGCTGTTCAATTGCTATAGTGGGTGCGATACCCTTTATCTCATCGACATCAGCGCGGGGCATCTGCTCGACGAATTGCCTTGTATAGGCAGACATACTTTCCATGAAGCGGCGCTGCCCTTCGGCAAAAACGATGTCGAAGGCGAGCGAGGATTTGCCGGATCCCGAGACGCCAGTGACCACGGTCAATGCTTTGTGAGGAATTTCTGTCGAAACGTCTTTAAGATTATGCACGCGCGCGCCGCGAATGCTCAAAGTATTCGTGGGATTAGGAGGTTTTGAGTTATTGAAGTGCTGATGCCCTGAATTGTAGGTGGATTGCCCTTCGGCGACTTTGAGCCCGGTGGGCGTCGCCGCTAAGGTTTCTGCAAGAGCTTCCGCTAGATAGGGAGCGGTCGGGCAATCCTTCGCCGCAATTTGCTCCGGCGTGCCGTAGGCGACGACCTTGCCTCCTTTGCTTCCGGCATCAGGGCCCATTTCGACGATCCAGTCGGCGACCTTTAGGACATCGATATTGTGCTCGATAACAATGACCGAGTGCCCCGTGTCGACGAGTCTCTGAAGGACTTTGATGAGACGTTTGACATCGGCGCGGTGTAGCCCGGTCGTCGGTTCGTCGATCAGAATAAGTGCGTGTCCTGATGCGTCTGCTACTTTGCCCAGATAACGAACGAGCTTGAGGCGCTGAGACTCTCCGCCCGAAAGGGTGTTCAGGGGTTGACCGAGCTTGATGTAACCGAGTCCGACCTCAATGAGCGGTTGAAGAGCACGCACAATATTTGGGTGGTCTCGGAAAAAGAGTACCGCCTCATCAATGTCGAGTTCGAGGATCCCGGCGATCGACCGGCCGTTGAACTGGATCTCCAATACCTCTGATTTGAAACGTTGACCCCCGCAGGTTTCACACGGGACAAAGAGATCGGAGACAAACTGCATCTCGATTCGTTCGTAGCCCAGTCCGGAGCAGCTGTGACAGCGTCCCTCCCCGCTGTTGAAGGAAAAGTGGCCCGCCAGCATGCCGGCGGCGTGCGACGCGTCCAGTTTGGCGAATAGTTTCCGAATATCATCCCATGCTTTCGTAAAGAGCGCAGGGTTCGATCGTGGTGTTTTACTAACCGGGCTTTGGTCGATCATGACCACGTCCGAAAGAGGTAAGGCCGACTCAATGTCCTTGATGAACGCGGGATCCTCACTCACAAGGCCCTTTTGCGCGAGTAAGTTTTGGTAGATAACATGATTGAGCACGGTACTCTTGCCCGAGCCTGAAACACCACTTAGGCAGACGAGTTGCTGCTGGGGGAGATGGATGTCGAGTCCGTTGATGTTATGCTTCCTCGCGCCATAGATTGAGAGTGAAGGTCCCTTCGGACTGCGACGTTTAGTTGGAATATCGATCTGTTCTCGGCCGGAAAGAAAACGCCCCGTATGCGTATCGGATTTCAAGATCGAACTGAAGTTTCCTTGAAAGCTCAGCAGGCCACCGTTTACCCCTGGCATGGGGCCGATTTCGATGAGGTGGTCGGCTGCCCGCATGATAGCTTCGTCGTGCTCGACTACAACGACGGTATTGCCCAGATCAGTCAGTTGGCGGAGGATGGCAATTAGCCGATCCATATCACGTGGGTGGAGCCCGACGGATGGTTCGTCGAGAACAAAGAGTGTATCGGTCAGTGCGGACCCTAGGCAGGAGGTGAGGTTGACCCGCATGGTTTCGCCGCCGGATAGGCTGCGGGAGCTACGGTCGAGTGTAAGGTAGTTTAGTCCAACATCCTTCAGGAATGAGAGTCGGTTGATAATTCCCTCGAGAGCGGTATTCTTGCTCGCCTCACTTTTTTGAAGCGTGGAAGCTGAAAAGTTTGAAGTGAGAAGCTCATATAACTGGCTGACGCTTTTCCGATAAAGGTCGGGTAGGGTGTGGCCGTTCCACTTCCAGTAGAGCGATTCCGGTTTGAGTCGGGCGCCGTTGCAGTCCGGGCACAGAGTGTAGCTCCGGAATTTCGAGAGAAAGACCCGGACATGCATTTTGTAGAGCTTGGAATTCAGCCATTCAAAAAAGCGGCGGATACCATACCACTGATTATAACCGCTCTTGTAGCCGGGAACTCCGTCCCAGATGAAAGCCAACTCCTTTTTATTGAGCTTCGACCAGGGGATGTGCGTGCGGATCTTATGTTTTTGGGCAGCTCGCTGGAGATCCCGTAGGCTTTCTCTGTAGACTTCACCCTGAAATGCGCGTATCGCTCCATCGTCGATTGATAGACTGTGGTCGGGAATGACAAGATCTTCGTCGATTTCAATCACCCTTCCAAAACCGCGACATGTTGGGCAGGCGCCAATCGGTGAATTGAATGAGAACATCGCCGGGCTGGCAGGTCGGAAGCTCTCGCCTGTTTCCGGTGATCTTAGTCCGTGGATGAACTCAGTGATCGGTTCGCTATCCGTGCCGTAAACTTGAATGCAGCCTTGTCCGAATTTGAAGGCTGTCTCCAGTGCTTCAATCGTTCGGGCCCGCTGATTACTGGCAATTGTGCAGCGATCCTGAATCACCTGAATGCTTGAGTCGGACGCATCACTAATGGTGTTCTTGACGAGTAGGTCTTCGATTCTGTGAAGCTCTTTATTGTATATGGCGCGGGTATACCCCTGTGCGATAATTGGTTTAAGGATTTCCTTCCAGGT
The DNA here is from genome assembly GCA_049598495.1 of Opitutales bacterium. Classification (GTDB taxonomy): domain Bacteria; phylum Verrucomicrobiota; class Verrucomicrobiia; order Opitutales; family Coraliomargaritaceae; genus Thalassobacterium. Next base: position 37,215 of record JBMYNR010000010.1, on the reverse strand, counting down.
GAAGTTATCGGGGCGATCAATCCGGAAACAGATTAAGAGCTTCTGTCCCCTATGATCGGCGAGTAGCCGCTTCCATGTACTCTGGGAATTGCCCTCAGTGATCGGTGCACCCGTGGCGGGATCGTAGAGCGTAGCGACTGTGCTGAACCAGACTTTAAAGTAGTCATTAAGCTCGGTGATAGTGCCGACTGTCGAGCGCGATGATTTTACAGTATTGGACTGCTGGATGGCGATTGAAGGACGGATATTCTCGACACTCCCCACTTCGGGCCGGTCGAGCAGTTCCATAAATTGGCGTGTGTAGGGTGAGAAAGTCTCGACATAACGACGCTGTCCTTCGGCGTGAAGAGTTTCGAAGACAAGTGAGGACTTGCCCGAGCCACTCAGCCCGGTGACGACGGTGAGTTCTCCTATGGGCAAGTCTAGGTCGAAGCCCTTGAGGTTATTCTGACGGAGGTCGCGTAGCCGGATATATTCTTTTTTCAATGGCACTTATTCTTTGATAGCAGGCCGCTCGAAAAATGCGAATTGTTGAAGGAAAAATATTGAACTCTCGGAAATGTTCAACGCCTGTAATCTTGAATAGCGTGCCACTGAAACCATGCAGTTTTATTTCCTAATTGAGCGAGCGTTTATAAAGCGGTATGAATATCCGCGCGCTGTTTTTATCAGTCCGGGCAGGTTCTTGTAGCCAGTGTTCCTTCAATCCATCCTGCGATGCCGGATGTGAATCCGAATTTAAACGAGCGCGACCCTGCGCTGAGTCCACTTCGAAAAAATTATGGCAGTCGTACTGAGCTTAATCAGAACTGCCCTGCAATACGTGTAGGTTGGCCATGGAGATGCCGCTCAGCATAGCGCCGACGATGCCGAGAAAACCTTGGTCGGTGCCAGCGATGAAGAGGTTCTTTAGGTGAGTGCGTCCATCTTTGACCTTCTTTGGGGCGCCGTAGATGGCTCCGTTGAGATGACCCGTATATTTACGCACGGTGCGCGGGGTGAACATATCCGTTGCTAGTCGGTGCTCCTCTGGTTTTAGCCCGTTCGTTGGAGGTGGGAGCAGACCAAGTGTGACCCTTTGAAGTTCGTCATACCAATGGGCTTTCTGAGCCAGATAATCGTCTTCCCCGAGGGCGCACCATTTATCATGGTTGGCCATCGCAGTGACTCGGAGAAAGCCCTCGCTGAGCTGTCGCCCTTCGCCATACTGGTAGTTGTTGGGAAAACAGATCACGCCACTGGTGGGATCAACCAGATCGTTTTTCACACGGGCGTAACGGAAGCGCTCCGCTGTGTTGAAGAAGATAATTGTATTCTCCCAGCCGAAATCTGCTGGTTGCTTGTCGAAAACGGTGATGGTCTCGGTAAAGCTGAGTTGGCCGATGTTGTCCGCTGCGGTGTCGTCTAGTTGATCATCGCAAAGCCTTGCGGTTTCGACCATTCCGGCTGTGGAGATAATCTTGTCGGCCGTGATCGTTTCTCCGTTGTCCAATTCGAGAGCGTTCGCGCGACCGCTTTCCGCGTGGATCTTCCGAATGCCACACTTCATTTTCCGGATCCCGCCCAGTGAGCGGTATTTGTCCTGTAGTAGCTTGATGATGACACGGACCCCATCGAAAGGTCGTGCAAATCCCTCGAAGAAGAGTGAGCGGAACATGATGGCGAACTGGCCGTAGTCCATATCGTGTTCCTCGGCGCTTCCATAATACATGACGGGGCAGAAGATCATATCCTCGAGTAGAGGATTTGATATGTGCCTCTGAACAGCTTTGCGTGCCGAGACGGGGATTGCTCCCAGATTAAAGGCGTCGAGTTTACGAACTTCCTCGGCAAGGGCCCGGAAGCCGTCGATCTGCTTCGGAAAAGCGCGGGCGACCTCCGATTCGAAGAATTCGAAGTCATTGCTAAAGGCGAGTTCACTGCTAGGGAAGACAATCCTAGAGCCGTTCTGTGGGCAAAGATCGAGGGCGTCATAGGGGATTCGGAGTTGACGCAGGAGCTTGGTCAGCGGGGTGCCTTTCGTGCCTTTGGGCACGTAATTGGTCATCGCATGCAGGCCGACATCGAACTTGCGCCCCGCTTGACTATAAAAGGAATTGAGACCCCCCGATGCATTGTGGCGTTCCAGGATGATCACATTCCTGCCTGCGAGGGCGAGACGGATGCCTGCGGCGAGTCCTGCCATCCCGGCACCGATGATGACGACTTCATAGTGTTCTCCGTTGCTTATGGCAGGCATGATCCGTGTATGAAAAAGGCAACGGTTCGCACCGTTGCCTTATTTAAAGTCGTGTGGACGCTTACTTGGCGTTGAACTTCGGAGTGAGGTAGTGCGCACAACTATCGAGCGAAGCGAGCTGCGGGTAGTCTTCTTCTGGCACCTCAATGCCATGTTGCTTGCGCAGTTCCATGACGATGTCGAGGAAGTCCATGGAATCCAGGTCCATCTGCTCGCGGAGGCTAATCTCGCCCTTAAGGTCCGAAGTGTCTTCGTCGGGCGCGATTTCGTTGATGATATCGATAACGATTTGTTTTACTTGATCTGCAGTCATTTTGAGAGTGGTAGAGCTGTCGGCTAATTTTCGAATTTTCGGAGGATTAATGCGGAGTTGATTCCTAGCATGCCGAAGGAGTTGTTGAGGATAACTTTGACGGCGTCAACCTTGCGTGGCTCGTTTATCACTAGATTAGGCAGCGCGCACTCTGGATCGAGTTCGTCAATATTGATTGTCGGGTGAATGATATTATCTTCGAAGGAGGGGAGGTTACCTGCCAGTTCCAGAGCGCCGGCAGCGCCCATACAGTGGCCGATATAGCTCTTCGTGTTGTTTACGTAGGTATTTGGTGAGTCTCCGAAAACCTCTGCAATGGCCTTCATTTCCTGAATATCACCCATCGGAGTCGAGGTTGCGTGGGTATTCACAATGTCCACATCGGAGGCTTCGATGCCCGCAACTTGAAGTGCCTGCTGCATGCATTGTGCCTGCCTCTCGGGGTTTGGAAGCACATAGTCGGAGGCGTCCGAGTTGATTCGGTAGCCGATAATCTCAGCGATGATCCTGGCGCCTCGCGCTTGGGCATCCTCAAGGCGCTCGAGTGTGTAGATGCAACCGCCTTCGGAGACCACGATACCATCGCGCGATTTGTCGAAGGGACGGCTCACTTTATTCGGGTCAGACGCATGGGTGCCGAGAGCACCCTGGCTCTTGAAGCCCGCAAAAATACCGAAGGATTGAATACTCTCGCTAACGCCTCCCGCGAGTGCGAAATCAACTTCACCTAGGCGGAGCATTTGGAGTGCCTGTATCAGCCCGGCATTACCCGCGGCGCAGGCCGCACCGATCGTGTAGTGAGGGCCGGTGATCCCCATATTGATGGTGATCTCTCCGGCCGGATTATTGGCAACGGTCCTCGGGTTGTGGTGATGGGTCCAGAATTTCGTATCATAGTCGAATTTTGAGATATTGTAGACCTCGTTTTCTGTTTCGACATTGCCGTGCTCGGTAGTGCCAACGTAGACGCCGATGCGACTCTTGTCGAAATTCTCAAAATCCAAGCCGCTGTCAGCGATCGCTTCGTGAGCGGCATAGATTCCGATACTGCCGGCTCGGGTGCCGACTCGGAGTTCCTTTCGGGTCTGGTATTTCTTGGGGTCGAAATCGCAGACTCCCGCAGGCACCTGCCCCATGTAGCGCATGTCGATCATTTGAATCCGTGCGACACCATCGAGGAGGTTCTGGCGGTATTCCTCAAGGTTATTGCCGTTAGGCGATGTTAGGCCGACGCCTGTTATGACGATGCGTGATGGATGCATGGGAAAGCGGTAAGGGATAGCATGTTTCGCTACGCGACTGTCAAGCGTGGATAGAGTTTTGTATGACGACAAACGAAGACCCGAAATTATTCGGTATTTGGGTTTTTCCGTTTGAAATGGGCTGGAATTGAACCTATGAACGAATTATGAATGTGTTAGTTGTAGGAGGTGCCGGTTATATCGGCAGTCACTGTGTACGTCAGTTGGCTGAAGCGGGGCACCGTCCCGTGGTGCTGGATAATCTGGTGTTCGGGCACCGATCCGCGGTCAGCTCGGAGATACCCTTCTATAATGCGGATCTCGGGGATCAAGAGGCCGTGGCCAAGATTCTAAAAGACGAATCGATCGAGTTGGTCATGCACTTTGCGGCCTTTGCTTATGTCGGTGAGTCGGTGACCGAGCCACGGAAATACTACGAAAATAACTTTGTCGCGACCCTGCGCTTGCTGGAAACCATGCTGGACAGCGGGGTCACTAAGTTTGTCTTCTCCTCGACCTGTGCGACATACGGGGAACCGGAGTCGCTTCCGATTGTGGAAACCCTCCCGCAGGCACCGATCAATCCGTATGGCCAGACCAAGCTGGATGTGGAGAATTGCCTCAAGGCATTTGCCAAGGCCTATGGTCTGAGTTTCGCAGCCTTCCGCTACTTTAACGCGGCCGGCGCGGCCGAGGATGGTAGCATTGGTGAGGATCACTCGCCCGAGACGCACTTAATCCCACTCGTTATCGATGCTGCGACTGGGCGCCGTGAAAACATCAAGATCTTCGGGACGGACTATGACACACCGGACGGCACCTGCCTGAGGGATTACGTGCATGTGGATGACCTTTCCCGAGCACATATCGCTGCCTTTGAGAAACTTGAGAACCCCGGGGTCGGTCTCTTTTATAATTTGGGCACAGGAACTCCGAATTCAGTCCGAGAGATTATTGAAGCAGTTGAGAATGTTACGGGACTCAAGGTTCCCGTGGTCGAAGACGCACGCCGTGCCGGTGATCCACCGGCGCTCTTTGCGGATTCCAGTAAGGCCCAAAACGAGCTCGGCTGGGAAATTAAATACACTGATGTCGCTGATATCATTGAAACGGCGTGGCGCTGGCACAAAGCCAATCCGGATGGATTTGCTACGACTCGGCCTGACTCAGGTCCGTAGTTGTCTTCAAGCCGCCTACAACTGGGCGTGTTGGATGATTTCGTGCTGGATGATTTTCTAAAGCGGTATCAGTTGGCACATGGGTAGCAAACGCATTCCGGACACGCGCATGTTTGAGCCGTTTCACACGCAGGTGAACCGGTCCGCTGACGTCCTCGATTTCGGGCTGCGTTTGTTTCTGGAGGAAAAGTGAGATGGGGTAGTTGAAATTCTTCTCTCCCTTGCCGACTGTGTGTCTTCTGGTTGAATCCTGTTGCAGTCGACTCCGATTTGGTCCTCCTCTGGGAGTATGCATGTTGAACCGGAGATATCCGTTGTGGTGCCCCTCAGGGATGAGGCCAGTGGTATCGAATCATTTGCGGTAGCCCTGCAAACACATGTTAAAGCCGCAGTGGATGATTATGAGTGTATCTTTGTGGATGACGGTAGTCGGGATGCAACATGGGAGATCCTTAAGCGGCTGGCGTTGCGTGAGCCTCACTTTAAGCTCATTCGTTTATCCAGAAATTTTGGAAAGGATGCCGCCCTGAGGGCGGGTCTGGATGCCGTGCTTGGGCGTGCTGCAATTGTTTTGGATGCAGATTTTCAAGATCCTCCTGAATTGATTGGCGAAATGGTCAAGCGCTGGCGAAACGGGGCCGATTCCGTGACACCTGTCCGACGCAGCCGAGACAGTGACTCCTGGATCAAGCGGACGACCGGTCAGTGGTTTTACCGTTGCTTTAACAAGTTGGCGGATACGGAGATTCCGGCCAACGCGGGTGATTTTCGTTTAGTCGATCGACGTGTGCTTGATGCCCTCGCGGCCTGCCCGGAAAAGATTCGCTTTCACAAGGGTCTCTTTTGCTGGGTCGGCTATCGAAACGAGTTTGTTGAATTTGACCGACCCGAACGAAATGCAGGCTCTTCAAGTTGGAACTACTGGAAGCTCTGGAATTATGCTCTGGATGGTATCGTGGGATTCAGTTCCGCCCCCTTAAAAATTTGGAGCTACTTGGGTCTTTTCATCGCAGGAGGTGCCTTTGCCTATGGTCTGTATCTGATTGGCTACACACTTCTCTTCGGTCGCGATGTTCCCGGTTACGCCTCACTCATGGTGGTTCTACTCTTTTTGGGCGGGCTAAATCTACTGACCATGGGCATACTTGGGCAGTATCTGGCGCAAATTTTCCAAGAGGTTAAATCGAGACCGAGTTACTTTGTGGCTGAACGTTTCAATGCTGAAGGGAAGGTCTCGAAAGGCGAGTAGTGGGGTGGCCAGTGTTTCGGTTTGATGCGATTCATACCACATAATCAGAATTATCACAGGCACTCCATTAAGACAACATTCACATGGGTGTCTGTCAGGGAGCGCAATACGGCCTTCGCGATCGGTAGTGAGTTGTTGAGAGTGGTCGCAAGTTTAGCCTGGGCACAGGCGGTGATCGCGGCGTCTCTGCTTGAAGAAAGGTTCCGTTGATTTAGCGCAACAAGCACAGGTGGCACACTGGGATTGAAGGCAACGGACTCGACGGCACTTCCAGTGAAGGACCCTCCGTCGATGCATTCTATTACGAAGCCTTCGGGGCATTGACTGTAAGGAGCAAAACTTAAGCTAGCCGCCTTAATTGCCTGCATCTTTAGGGCGTCCGGTTCGGGCTTGATGGGGCTCAATCGGGTAGGGTTGGCATCAAGAATCCCTGAGCCTTGGACAGGAGTTTTCGCAAATGCGTTTGGTAAGAGATTATCCAGAGAATGAATATTACCTTTGATGGATATCTTAAGCTCGGAGGCATTGGAAAGCTCCCGCATGAACTGCCGACAATGGCCACATGGGCTCTCAGAGATATGGATTTCCGTGATTTCCGTTTCTCCGTGATTCCGGGCGTTCAGTATGGCTGATTGTTCCGCATGAAGCGTGGCATTGAGCGGAATGCCCTCGAACTCAAGATTGGCACCTAAATAGAGATGCCCCGACTGGCCAACCGCAATCGCCCCCACATGAATTCCAGAAATCGGTGCTTTTGAGAAACAGGCAGCAAGTGGGAGTAGTTTATGGGCGAGGCTTCGTAGCGAGGGTTTCAATTGACCTCTGAATCCGCGATGATTGACCTCTGCGGAGACAAGACTGGCTGTCTCGCCGGATAGATCGGAAAGAGAATAAACAAGTTGATCGTTTAGGAGGGCCACGCGCTAGAAGCTTCTTATTTGATAAAGCGAATCGACAACGGGTACCGGTAGACCGTGCCCTCACTTGCTTTGATCGCGCCGATGATAGTGAATAGAATCGAACTGAGGCCCAAAATAACAAGGAGTAGGATTCCAAGTCCGAATGCAAAAATCAGTAATACGGAGATAAACGCGTAGAGGGTGAGTGAAATTTGAAAGTTGAGAACTTCCTTCCCTGATTCATAGACGAAACTGTCTTCATCCTTCTTGACCAACCAAAGGAAAAGAGGGCCGACTAGGTTGCCGAAAGGAAAGAGATAAATACAAAAACTCAGAAGATGGCAGAGTATCCCCATGGTGTAGCTACCAGCCTTGTTTGCCCGCGGTTCGGCAGCAGGTTCACTACTTTCCTTGACGATTTTCTCGTCTTGAGCGGATGCTTTGTTTTCAGGCAAGTTGTGATTATCAGTGTTCATAGGACGACTGTTTAATGTTTAAAAACTTAGGAAAGTGGGTGCAATTCGAAAGGTATGGGTTCCGGTTCTGCGGATATCGACTACAGCTGCGTGATCTCATCCAGCACCTGTCGCTTCGACATTTGAAGTGCGGGATTGAGGACTTGGTTGGTCAGAGCAATCGCTTTCTCTCTGTGTCCCAATTTTCCGAGCACACGCGCACGGTGGAGGTCCAAAATCTCTATTTGTAGGTTGGTGGAGGCTCGCTTGCGGAGTTTATTCCAGTGAGCCAACGCGGCCTTCCAGTCGGGACTGCTTAGGTCGTAATAGGCTTCTCCGGCGCGCATCTGAAAATCAAAGTTCTCTGGCTTCAGTGCAGCCGCTTTGCGGAAGGCTTTTAGCATTTCGCGCTCGAGTGCGTCCAAAGAGAAAAGTGCGTCGTCGATGAACTCTTCCCGGAAATTATATAAGAGTTGCCCGAGTGCGAAATGGTAGACGGCAGTCTCTGGCTCAAGCTCAACCGCGCGCAGATAGAATGTGAGGGCGGATTTGCCCTGCCCTTGCTCCGCTAGGTGGGTGCCAATCTGTTGTTTGACGACGGCGAGTTCGGGGTCGAGTTCATCTGCCTTGAGGAAGGCCGTGAATGCCTGATCATATTGCTCGACGCGGCGAAGCAGCTTCCCGTAGAGAATGTATGCGTTGGCGTCGTCGGGTTGATCGGCAAGGTAGGTGCGATATGATTGCACCAGTTCATTGATCCGGCGATCTAGGTCGTCCGCACTGTAGAATTCGGGATCGTTGGCGATTTTCTGGTAAATCCTGGCCTCTCTTTCGGCGATATCTAGCAGGCGCGCGCTAGCCAGGTCCGCGGTCTTGGCAAAAAGTAGTGGGTTGTATAGTATCAATGCGACGAGCGCGTAGTGTCGAAAGGCTCTCATATTTTGATTTATGAATCCGTATCCTGAATGAGCCAACAAGAAAGAAGTCCATCCAATTTAGGCGACGTTAAAAAATATCCTTGGCCTTCATGACGACAGTGCTGATCCTTATGTCGCCATGCCGAGTGCTACCGTCGAAGATTACATTAAACACATTTACCTCGTCTCGGAGGAGAACTCGACCGAGCAGGTGCCGATGGGGCAAGTGGCTGAGGCACTCGGAGTGGTTCCGGGAACGGCAACCACGATGGTAAAGGCACTTTCTGACGCCGGCTTAGTTTGTTATGCGCCGAGGGTTGGTGTTGAATTAACAGAGCCAGGGCGAAGGCTTGCTCTGCACGTTTTGCGGCGACATCGCTTAATCGAGCAATTTCTCGTGAAGGTCTTAGGCTTTGATTGGTCAGAGGTTCACGACGAGGCAGAGCAGTTGGAGCACGTGGTCTCCGATCTACTTCTGGAGCGCATCGACCGCTATCTCGGCCATCCTACAGAAGACCCCCACGGTGATCCTATCCCGACCGCGGCAGGCGTTCTGGATGCCGCTCAGATGCAGACGCTTATAGAGTGTCCACTCAAAACGGTCGTGAAGGTCGCCCGAATCAGCGATCAGGATACGGACTTTTTGAACTATATTTCGGAGGCGGGCCTCAACCCTGGTGTGCCACTTTGTGTGACCTCGCGCAGCGCTAGCGCCGAATCGGTTCGTATCGAGCTTGTTAAGGGAGAGCGAACGCTCGCTCTGGGATTCGGAGCTGCTGCCAAGATACAGGTTCGCGCCTAGTTGTTCCGAAGGATCGAGGTTTCAGTCGTTAGAGTAGACGGGCGCCTCCACCTGCGCGAGTTTGGATGATCGATGGATGGAGGCCATGTGTCGCTTCGTATTCAGCGGCAACAATGTCTGCGTCTGCATGCTGGAAGTCGCCGTCGGTCAGTGCCATGACAGCTCCGCCAAAGCCACCGCCTATAAGGCGCGCACCATAAACGTGCGGCTGCTCCTTGAGGATGTTTACAATGGTATCCAGCTGCGGGATACTGTTTTCAAAATTCACTCGCGAGCTCTCGTGCGAAGCATTCAATGCTTCTCCGACTGCATGGAGGTTGTTGTCTTTGAGTGCAGCCTCGACGGCCAGGACACGGGCATTTTCACCGATGATATGAGCAGCTCGGTGATAGAGGAGTGGTTCCATCTTGTCTTTGGAGGCCTCTAGTTGGTCGACGCTGATATGAGATAAGGTGCTGGCTTCAGGGTAGTCGGCTTGTAGCTGAGTCAGGGCCTCTTGGCATTCACGATGACGATCCGCGTAGGCGGAGTCTACAAGAGCATGCTGTTTATTTGAATTGAAAATCCAGAAGCGGGCTCCCTTTGGCATCGGCTCTGTCGCGAAAGTCTCCGTCGCACAGTCAATCTTAACGAGGTGATCGGCCTGGCCAAATGCAGACACGCCCTGATCGAGGATACCACAGGGCATACCAACGAATTCGTTCTCAGCTTTGCGGCCAAGTCGGGCGAATCCTTTCGTGTCGGTTTCAAAGCCAAAGAGAGCAGCGAGTGCTTTAGCGGTCGCTAGTTCGAAGGCTGCGCTACTGCTCATGCCTGCACCAGCTGGTAACGTGCTCGTTACGGCCATATTGAAGCCGCTGATCAGTTGCATCCCCGCTTCCTGCATGACTTTTGTGACACCTATCGGATAATTGGTCCATGAATCGGGTCCTTTTAGCGGAGCAAAATTACCTACTGGAATCTCAACGGCAGGGGATCCGGCATCGGTCACGATGCAGATCTTCCCGTCATTACGCGGACTCACTCCTACCGTAATACCTTCTGTAACAGCGGCACCCATGACAAGGCCGCCATTGTAGTCGGTGTGGTTGCCGATGAACTCGATCCGACCAGGGGCAAAGGCCAGCTGGGTTGGCTGACGGTTAAACTGTTTTTCAAAAAGTTCCAGAGTAAGGGTATTCATATAAACTATCCCTTTTTCACCCATGAATCACGGAGAGCGACGGTGCGGTTAAAAATGAGTGCATCCGGACGGCTATTCTTTGAGTCCAGGCAGAAATAACCGATCCTTTCAAACTGACAAGTGGCGCCGATCGGTAAGGTGGCGAGACTGGGTTCAACATACGCGCTCATCTCGGTTGACGATTCAGGATTTATAAAATCGGTAAATATATGTTCCTTGTCGGCGTCAGGTTTCTCGACACTGAAGAGACGGTCGTAAAGGCGAACCTTGGCTTTGATTGCATGATCGACGCTGACCCAGTGGATCACGCCTTTCACTTTTCGATCTTCGGGGTTCTTGTTGAGGGTATCGAAGTCCACAGAACAGAAAAGTTTGGTTATATTGCCGGCCGCGTCCTTTTCGCAGTCGTCACACCGAATGATGTAGGCGCCACGGAGCCGAACTTCACCTCCCTTTTTAAGCCGAAAAAATTTCTTATTGGCCTCTTCCCGAAAATCCTCCTGTTCGATAAAAAGTCGCTTCGTAAAGGGGACCTTTCGGGTGCCCGCCGATTCGTCTTCGGGATTGTTGATAGCGTCAACTTCGAGCACCCTGTCACTTGGCCAATTAGTCAATTCAATTTCGAGCGGATTCATAACCGCCATGCGGCGACTCGCAGTGCGGTTCAACTCTTGACGGACGGCGTGTTCCAAAAGGGCAATATCGCTGGTCGATGGGGTTTTCGTGATGCCGACCGTGGCGCAGAAGCTTCGAATCGCAGCGGGCGGGTAGCCGCGCCGTCGCATTCCTGAAAGAGTCGGCATACGCGGATCATCCCAGCTCTCCACGTGCCCTTCTTCGACAAGTGCGCGAAGTTTCCTTTTACTAACGACCGTGTAGCTTAGGTTGAGCCGAGCGAACTCTGTCTGCTTGGACGGGAAAATGCCCAGTTTTTCGATGAACCAGTCATAGAGCGGTCGATGATCTTCGAATTCAAGTGAGCAAAGAGAGTGTGTCACTTCTTCAATCGAGTCGCTCTGGCCATGGGTGAAGTCGTAGCTGGGGTAGATCGGCCAGGCATCGCCCACGCGGTGGTGGTGCATCCGTTTGATACGATACATGACGGGGTCCCTCATGTTCATGTTGGGGTGGGCCATGTCGATCTTCGCCCGAAGTACCTTGGCACCGTCCTCAAACTCGCCCGCACGCATGCGCTTGAATATATCCAAGCTTTCGTCCGCAGGTCGGTCGCGGTAAGGGCTATTTTTACCCGCTTCTGTGAGAGTGCCTCGATGCTCACGTATTTCATCGAAGCTCAACTCATCCACATAGGCATCGCCTGATTCGATCAGCTTACAGGCCCAGGCGAAGAGTTGTTCGAAATAGTCACTCGCAAAGCAAATCTTTGCCCAATCGTAGCCCAGCCAGCGGATGTCTTCTTGGATGGCCTGAACGAATTCGTCACTTTCTTTTTCAGGGTTGGTGTCATCAAACCGTAGGTTGCAAAGCCCCCCGAATTCCTTCGCGATCTCAAAATTCAGGCAGATTGCCTTGGCATGCCCAATTTGGAGATATCCATTTGGTTCTGGAGGAAAGCGCGTCTGCACACGGCCGGCGTGCTTGCCTGCTGCCACGTCGGCAGCCACCATTTGGCGGATGAAATCAGTCGAGGTTTCTGCGGTATCTGACATAGAGCGGGCAAGCAAAGCGGAGCGTTTCTTGTGGTGCCAGAAAAAAGTAAACAAGGCCTCAAATCAAAGCCCCGGCTTTGGCTGGGTTCAATCCGACTCCGAGAGGCGTTTTTGCTCCGCGCCTTTGAGCAGCTCGTGCGTTTCTTTAATTCGGGTGGGAATGAGTTCGGGGAAACGGCTGTTTCCCAAGCGGGGGCGAATGGCCTCCAGGTCAGCTTTTGTTGCGTTCTCCCCCGGAAAGTAGTGGCCCGCGTTACCCAGAAGATTGTAGCGAAGCTTACCATATTCGACGAGATCGAAACACTTGGCCAGTGTCCAAAGACGTAGAATGACCCGCAGGTTCACATTCCCGGGGATGGCATCCCAATGCGGAACGCCATCGAGCATGTGATCAAGCCATTCTTCGCCGACGGCCTCCACTGCGGCCGCGCGTAGACGCTTTTCAATTCCAGGGATGGCCTCAGCGAGTTCGTCGAAGCGGTTTAAAGTGGCCACATGTTCATCGAAATCCTCCGGACAGCTGGCGCCGAGGCTCAGGGTGTGGATATCAGGGCGCATTAGACAGAAAAGATCATTGAAGGCCATCGGGGAGAGTGGCGCGCAGAGTTCGGCCAGTTTCTCGGACGGCTGATAGAGCATACCCCCTTTATCGTTTGGGCTGATGATGAAAACGCCCATGTCGTGCCGTGTCGCTGCTTCCAACGCGGGGCCGTTCTCCTGATAGATGTAATACCAGTGCAGGTTTACATAGTCGAAGAGATCGGTCTCGATAGCTTTTACAATCGTACTTGGGCGTGCATGCGTGCTGAAACCAATATGTCGGATGCGGCCCTCTTTCTGAAAGCGGCGTGCTACCTCCATACAACCGCCATCGCGGATCGCCCAATCCAGCACCTCCTCGTTGTTGATGCCGTGCATCGAGAAGAGATCGACATATTCGAGATTCAAGTAGGCCAGGGATTTTTCCAGTGTCGCTTCGAATTCATCGGGGTCCTTCGTTGGGCCAACCTTGGTCTGTACAATCATCTTTTCGCGGGGAAGCTTGGGGAGTAGCCAGCCGAGTTGCATCTCCGAGGACCCGTAGCCGCGTGCCGTTTCAATGTGATTGATACCTAGGTCCAGTGCACGCCGAATGGTCGCTTCTAGGTTCTCCTGGTTTTTTGCAGGCACCTCTTCCGGAGGAATATCCTTCCATGCTTGTTGGTAGCGCATGCCCCCGCAGGAGAATACGGGCATTTGAATTTCAGTTCTGCCGAAGCGACGGTATTGCATCTTAATATTGATCTTGAAAATTCAGTTTTTGGGCAAATTCAAACAGTGAAATCTGTAAGGACGTAAGCTTACCTAAGTGGCATGTGGTAGACCAGTTCACGTTCGGGTAGTCGTGCGGGGTGAAAGATTTGTATCATGTCTGCCAATATAACCTCGGGTTGCATGATGCCTGCTTCCCAAATGTTGTTCCCGCCGCTCGGTCCTTCTTGTTTTGTGTTGTTAAAGACTTGCCTGCGTTGCACGGCCTGAAACTTGGCGAAACGCGAATCTGCGCTTAGCAACTCGTCTAGGCTTCGGTAGTGGCTCGGATTAATCCAGTAATCGGCGTCTGCTGCCTTCAAAAATACCCGCTCCGTATCGAGCGGTATACTGCCCTGGCTACAGTCCTCTGACCATTCGTAGTCGCCGCCTGCATCAAGAATAAGCTGTGCAATATAGCTACCGCCCCCGGGGACATGCCAGACTCCAGAGTAAGGGGCCCCGCAGAATACCCTCGGTGGGTCTGTGATGCTTTCGGTCATTCCTTTCAATCGTATGTATTCGGAACGAATTTGATCGAAGAGTTTGGTGGCTTCCGCATCGGCGTGATAAAACGCGGCAATGAACTTGATCCACTCGGTGCGTGCGAGTGGGTGTCGTTCCATGTAATCGGCCGTGACAACAAGAGGCAGTCCCGCCCGTTCAATTTCGGGTGAAAACTGAAATGCTCCCTTGCCCAGGGTGGTGGTGAAAATCGCATCGGGTTGCAATAGCAGGAGTTGCTCAATATCGAGTTCCTGACCGGATTGAAGCTTGCGGACATTTCCCGAGGCGATTCGCGCGACGACTTTCGGGTGGCTGATATACCGAGCGGTGGCGGTCGCGTGAATACTCTCAAGTCGATTAATAGCGTCGAGGTGGCCGATGTAAACCGTCTCCATCAAGGCGACGCGCTCCACCGGTGTCCGGATGAGGACGACATCCTTTGGTAGATCTTCGGGGAGAGAGGCGTCCTTAGGCACGAGCGCGTATTTGAATTCCCCTGAAGCATCCCGGTAGGCATTGCGAACCGTCAACAGTTTGAAGGTGGGGTATTCAGTGATACTGAAGTTTTTCGCGTATTCGGGCACGGCCTCATCTGCCTGAGCGACGAAGAATACATGTGTCAGCAAAAGGAAAAACAGTATACGGATGATCGCGGGCATTTTATTCGTTACAAGACTCGGACAAAAGTTATCTAGGTGCCATGACGTCGGAGGAAAATGACTTAATCAATCTAATCCGCTCAAAGGGGGCAGACTTAAAATCGAAGGAGCGGGCGATTGTGCGCTTGGGTGAATCGCTTGAAGAGACTTTTATTCTCGATCTTCTACCTTCGAAGCGGCTGATCAAGGAGTTGGTGGATGTCTCCGAGGACAATTCGATTCCTGTTACCCTACGCCGGAAGGTAAAGGTGCTTCTTAAAAATTACTCGGTCTAGCGATTACTATATATGCTACCCTGGTTTAAAGACGGTCAATTTCCGTTGTATCTCGCGCCGATGGCCCGATTTACAGACATCGTTTTTCGTGAGTTCTGTAAAGAGCAGGGCGCAGACGTGATGGTGACGGAGTTTGTTCAGGCAGATGCCTTGACTCGAGAGGATCCGAAGCTCTGGGAGACGGTCGACTTTACTGAAGCGCAGCGACCCATGGGTGTGCAGATATTCGGATCGAACCCTGCGACAATGGGTTCTGCCGCTCGCATGCTGACCGATCGCTTGAAACCGGACTTTATTGATATTAACTTCGGTTGCCCGGCAGACCGTGTCATTTGCATGGATGCCGGTTCCTCGATGTTGCGTCATCCCAAGCGACTCGGTGAAGTCACATCTGCAGTGGTCAAGGCCGTTCCGGAAACACCGGTCACGGTCAAGATTCGCATCGGGTGGGACGACGACAGCATCGTAGCTAAAGAGATCGGCCATATTGTTGAGGGGGAGGGCGCGCAGGCACTCGCGGTTCACGGTCGAACCAAAGTGCAGGGCTATCGCGGGGATGCGAACTGGCCAGTGATCGCTGAAGTGGCCGAGGAGTTGACGATTCCTGTGATTGGTAATGGCAATATCGCCAGTGCGGACGACGTCATTCGTATTCGCCGGCAAACCAAGTGCGCAGGCCTCATGATTGGGCGAGCCGCTTTGGGCTATCCTTGGATCTTTCGAGATATTAAACACTATCTGGCTCACGGTGAGGTGCCTGAACCGCCAAGCATCGCCGAGCGTTGGGCCACAATTATCGATTACACCCGCAAGATTATGGCGCGTCCGTTTCGTGAGCAAAGACACCGTGACCTCCGCTGGATGCGTCCGAAGTTTATTGCGCTGACGAAAGGGATGGAAGGATCACGCAAGATCCGAGGCGCACTTGGCGAAGTCGTCCAAATCGAGGACCTCGAAAAGGTAGCCAAGCGACATACCGAGCAGTATGAGGGAGGTTATGGTTGAATGTTCTTGGGTCGGGCTGTCTCGCTGAGACAGCCGTTCGCCATAAGAAAGTCATATTTTGATAAATCGTCATATGGGCAAGCGGTTGCACCTGCAAGACGGCGCGCTCGGCGCGCGCGCCCTATCCAAGAGAATCAGTATGGTTGAATGTTGAAAGTTGTTGGGTTGCGCGGCATGTTCACCCTCCAACAACCCACAACCAGTAACATCATGTATCGTATCCTATTTCTCTGTATGGGCAATATCTGTCGCTCACCGGCCGGTCATTGCGTGATGCAGCATATGGTCGATCAGGCAGGTTTGGCTGACCAATTCGAGATCGAGTCCGCCGGTACTATCGGTTTTCATGTCGGCTCACCGCCGGACTCGCGGATGCAAGAGGTCATGCGCGCTCGCGGCATACCGGTTATCGGCCAATCGAGACAACTCAAGGCGTCCGATCTGCGGGAATACGATCTAATTCTGGCTATGGACAACGACAATCTCTCCGATGCGCAGACGCTCGACCCGGAAGGTCTGTACCACAAAAAGATCCGGCTCTTCTGTGACTATTGCACCGAGCACAGTGAAGCGGAGGTTCCGGATCCCTATTATGGTGGGGATACGGGATTCGAGCACGTCATGAATATGATCGAGGACGGTTGCCGTGAACTCCTACGGCAACTTGTATAGAGCTTTCCTGCGCCATGCGTAGCCTGAAAGGCGAAGGCTAATTGTGGTTGGGCCCGTGCTTCGCTCTGGGAGCTACGCAGGGCACTCATGCTCGCAGCTTTCACGCTAACGTGGCAGTGCCATGCGTAGCCTGAAAGGCGAAGGCTAATTGTGGTTGGGCCCGTGCTTCGCTCTGGGAGCTACGCAGGGCACTCATGCTCGCAGCTTTCACGCTAACATGGCAGTGCCATGCGTAGCCTGAAAGGCGAAGCATGGTGCGGGTAGACGGAATCGAACCGACGACCTCTGCGTGGAAGGCAGATGTTTTACCTCTAAACTATACCCGCAATTGTAGGAGGATGGGAAGATGTCTATACTCTGGGTGACGGGTCAAGTCAGGAATTCAAGTTCCTCTCTTCGATGAAATCCTGCAGAATCAGGGCGGCGGCCCGTGAGTCGATCTCGCCGCTTTTACGGCTGGGCTTCCTTTTTTGTCCCCTGAGTCCTTGCTCGACCGAATGGCTGGAAAGGCGCTCGTCGATACGGTGGACCGGTAGCGTAAATCGCTTCTCCAGTTCGGTGATAAATGCATCGACTTCTCGCGCCTTGAAGCCGATGGATCCATCCATATTGAGCGGATAGCCTACCACGAGGGTATCAATACGGCGCTCTCGGATCATGCTGTCGATGTGCCGCATTCGCTCTTTTTTAGAGGCGGCCACGGCGGCGGGTAGGGGCATCGCGATTCCGATCTCATCCGCGTAGGCCAGACCAATACGCTTCTCGCCCCAATCGATGCCAAGGTAGTTCATTTTTGGGATGCGGGATACGGGATTTTGGAAGCGCGATCCGAGACTACATCAGGTGCTTCAGTGCCTCTTGGGTGCCGATTCGTTTCACCAGTTCCTTGATTTCCTGGGCCTTGTCTTTATGGCAGACCAAAGTGGCGTCTTCGGTTTTGACTACGATCAAATCCTTTACGCCAAGGAGGGCGACTAGGTGATTTTCGTCGCGGCAGTAAACGATATTGTCCGAGGCCTCTAATAGCTCGGCTTGTCCGCGGACGACGTTACCGGCTTCATTGTGGGGGTAGTGGCGGGCCACTGCCGGCCATTCACCAACGTCGTCCCAGTCGAAGCCGGATTCGATCATGGCCACGTTATCGGCCTTTTCAATGATCGCGTAGTCGACTGAAATCTTTTCCAGATTCGGGTAGTGATCGGCGAGAAGCGAGTCGATCGACTGTCCTGCTTCCAGGCCCTGATCGACTGCTTGAAGCGCCTGCCAGAGCGATGGGGTGCTCTTTTTCAACTCAGCCACTATGGTGGGGACGGACCAGATAAACATGCCCGCATTCCAGAAGTAGTCTCTGGAATCGAGGTAGCCTTGTGCCGTTTCCAGATTCGGTTTCTCGACAAAACGCTTCACCTTGTAGACGGCGCGTCCCGCATACTCGCCGAGCGGATCGCCTTGCTGGATGTAGCCGTAACCGGTCGCCGGAAAGCTGGCTGTGATACCAATGGTGGTGACCACAGGTTTGGCTTCGGCCACTTCAAACGCGCTGTTCAGCGTGGAGCGTAGCCCCTCCGCATCGTGAATGACTGCATCGGCCGGAAGCATGGCGAAACTGGCCTCGGGATTTTCGCGCCTCACCAAAACGGTTGCGAGGGCTACCGCAGCAGCGGTGTCGCGGCCCATGGGTTCACCAATCACTTTGGCCGGATCGAGCTCAGGGCAGACTTCGAGCACGGCGGCGCGTTGCTCGGCGTTGGTGATGACGAAAACATCTTTCGGTTCGATTAACCCGTTGAGACGATCCACGGTCTGTGCGAGCATGGCTTTTTTCCCGACTATCGGTAATAACTGCTTGGGGCGTGCGTTTCGGCTTTCCGGCCAGAAGCGCTCGCCTCGGCCACCCGCCATGATAACGACATATCTATCAGACATAGGAGGGTAGAGTCTTGAGGATAAGGTAAATGGCAAGTTTTGAGTTCGGTCGCTTCGTGGGATCCTAGACGAAGCGCTATGTCCATTATGCAGCGAAAACTAACTCGCCGAGATCGTGGCTTGATTTGCTTCGTTCTATTGTATGCTTTCTACACTCAACGTCTTATATGCCAAAAAAGAAATCCAAGCAAAATGAGGACGAAGGTCCAAAGAAGAAGACGATGTATACCATCAAGCTCGAGGATGACTTGCTGGATAAGCTGGCCGATCGTTTGGAAGAGGATAGCTCGGGTGTTTGGTTCCCGTATGACGTCGCCTACTCGCTCTTTGCTTTCAAGGGAGACAAGGTCAACGTGGTGGGTTACCAAAGTGGCAAGTTGGTGGTGTCGGGTAAGAACACGGAGGAATTCGTTCGGGATATTCTGGAGTCGGAGATTACGGGTGATCCCCGGCTCGGCTATGACGAGGTACATAATCCCGAATGGTTCACCCTGCATGCCGGTTGCGACGAGAGTGGGAAGGGCGATTTGTTTGGTCCCCTCGTGACCGCCTGCGTGGTCGCCGATGGCGATATGGTTCGACAATGGCTCGAACTAGGGGTGGCAGATAGTAAGAAGCTGACTGATAGCAGTATCCTTAAGTTGGATAAGGAAATTCGGAAGACGAAGGGCGTTGTCATCAAGACGGCTTTCGCTCGCATGCCGAAATACAACGATCTCTACAATAAGTTCGACCGTAATCTGAATAAGCTGCTTGCGTGGTATCACGGGAAGTCACTGGCTCAGGCATTGGATGAACGTTCCGCGCCCTGGGGACTGCTCGACCAATTTACCAAGCAGAAGCTTGTGGATGCATATGTAAAAGACCGTGACGGTTTTAAGCTCGTCAGTAGAACAAAGGCTGAGTCGGACCCGGTCGTGGCGGCGGCTTCAATCGTTGCCCGGGCGGTCTATGTTCGCGAGATGAAGCGTCTTTCGGATGAAGCCGGTGAGCAACTGGTCAAGGGCGCAGGTGCTAAGGTGCTCGAGCAGGCGAAGAAAATTGTCCGAGAGAAGGGGGCGGATGCGCTTAAGGATTTCGCTAAGATGCACTTTAAGACGGCCTACGAGGCTCAAGGCCTGAAACCGCCGACGAAGCCCAGTTGGTATAAATACTAGTCTTTGGACTCTCTTAGGGAAGCTCAGGTAAACACACGGGCTTGGTGTTAAGGGCAAAAACTTAACTGGTTTTCTCCTTATCGGGTTGTCAAGTGATAGCTCTTTACCTAACTCGTAACATTTGTGGTCGGGATTTCCGAGTCTCGATAAAATGTCATTCTAGCAACTATAAAAGATGGATAATTCTCACTCCAATGGCGACGGCGACTCATCCGTTGCAGGCAATAACGAAGCAAGCAAATGTCCGTTTCCTCATGGGAATTCGGCATCCGTAGGTGAAAAGTGTCCGGTGATGCACGGCAGCAATACCTCGGCGGATCAAAAGCCAATGCACTGGTGGCCCAAGAGTCTTAAGCTCGATATTCTGCATCAACACGACACGAAGACCAATCCGATGGATGCGGACTTCGATTATCGTGAGGCGGTCAAGGCACTCGATTTTGATGCGGTAAAGAAGGATCTTAGTGCGCTCATGACGGACAGTCAGGATTGGTGGCCTGCGGACTGGGGGCACTATGGTGGTCTGATGATTCGTATGGCTTGGCATTCGGCCGGCTCATACAGAACGGGGGATGGTCGTGGTGGTGCCGGTACCGGCAATCTTCGCTTCGCCCCTTTGAATTCCTGGCCTGACAATGGCAACTTGGACAAGGCCCGTCGCCTTCTTTGGCCGATTAAGAAAAAGTATGGTAATCGGCTCAGTTGGGCGGATTTAATGATCCTAGCCGGTAATGTTGCCTATGAGTCGATGGGGTTAAAGACCTTCGGCTTCGGTTACGGTCGAGAAGACATTTGGCATCCGGAGAAGGACACCTATTGGGGTGCAGAAACCGAGTTTCTCGCACCGAGTGATGAACGCTACGACGACGTCGACAAGCCCTCCACGATGGAAAACCCACTTGCCGCCGTTCAAATGGGTCTCATCTACGTGAATCCGGAGGGTGTGAATGGTAATCCGGACCCACTCAAGACCGCGGCGCAAATGCGCGAGACTTTTGGCCGTATGGCGATGAACGATGAAGAAACCGTAGCTTTAACCGCCGGTGGCCATACGGTTGGCAAGGCCCACGGTAACGGCGATGCGGCCAATCTGGGGCCGGAGCCCGAGGCGGCGGATGTGTATGAGCAGGGGCTCGGATGGAACAATCACAAGACACGCGGCGTCGGCCGCGACACTGTAACCAGTGGGCTTGAGGGCGCTTGGACCAGTGAGCCGACTCGCTGGGACGATGGTTACTTCAAGATGCTTCTCGAGCACGATTGGGAACTGACCAAGAGTCCGGCGGGTGCTCAGCAGTGGAAGCCGGTCGACATCAAGGAAGAGGATAAGCCCGTTGACGTGGAAGACCCATCGATTCGTTACTATCCGATGATGACCGATGCCGATATGGCATTGAAGATGGACCCTGCCTACCGCGAAATTTCTGAACGCTTCTACAAGGACCCCGCAGCACTCGATGAGGCTTTCGCGCGTGCTTGGTTCAAGCTCACGCACCGTGATATGGGACCAAAGGTTCGCTACATCGGTCCTGAAGTGCCGGATGAAGATCTGATCTGGCAGGACCCGATTCCTTATGGTCCGATCGAATACGACGTCGATGCGGTGAAGGCCAAGATTGCTGAGAGCGGTCTCAGTGTGGGTGAACTCGTTGCGACTGCGTGGGACAGTGCGCGTACTTTCCGAGGGTCGGACCTTCGCGGTGGCGCGAACGGTGCGCGTATCCGTCTCGCACCCCAAAAGGCCTGGGAAGCGAACGAGCCGGAGCGACTTAATAAGGTGCTTAGTCAGCTTGTGCCGATCGCCAAAGACTCGGGTGCCAGTATCGCTGATGTGATCGTTCTCGCCGGTAATGTTGGCGTGGAGAAGGGCATTGCAGATGCAGGTCTCAAGCTTGAGGTTCCCTTTGCGCCGGGTCGTGGTGACGCGAGCGAAGCCCAGACCGATGCAGAATCATTTGAGCCGCTTGAGCCGGTCGCGGATGCATTCCGTAACTATCTTCCCCGGGAGTATGCCGTGAAGCCTGAAGAGTTAATGCTCGATCGCGCCCAGCTTCTTGGTCTGACGGCGCCTGAAATGACTGTTTTAATTGGCGGTTTGCGCGTGCTCGGTGCCAACTACGGGGGCACGCCATTCGGTGTCTTCACAGATCAGGTTGGCGCACTGACCAATGACTTCTTTGTCAACCTCACCGACATGTCCTATACATGGAATCCGGTCTGTGAAAACGGCTATGAAATCAAGGATCGTAAGAGCGGTGCTACAAAATGGGTCGCCACTCGTGTCGATCTCGTCTTCGGCTCTAATTCGATCCTCCGTTCCTACGCTGAAGTCTATGCGCAGGACGATAACAGAGAGAAGTTTGCGAAGGACTTCGTGGCTGCATGGACGAAAGTCATGAATTCGGATCGTTTTGATCTGAACTAGCTAATAGAACTTCCAGTCGTATAGAAGGCGGTTATTTTTCTGGGCCTCCTCGTTTTCGGGGAGGCCTTTTGGTGTTGATCAAGCCCGACTTGCATCTGTTGATGACAGGCTAGACGGATTCGTGGGTTGCCAAGCTTTTGATCGTATCTTGATCAGCTGCACAAACTACGAGCGGAGTGAAGCATGAATGCATTGCAGGCATATGATAGGGATCGGCTGGCGCAGACCGCGTTCCTGATTGGCGTGGATGAGGCAGGGCGGGGGTGTTTGGCTGGCCCAGTGGTCGCGGCTGCCTGCGTTGTATCTGTCGGGCTCTTTGATTCGGATACGGCAATGGAGATCTGCGGGCAGGTGAATGACTCGAAACAACTCACGGGAGAAAACCGTGAGGCGCAATTTGCAATTCTCGAGGACTTGCAGGCCGATGGCTTGATCGACTTTGCGGTATCGGAGGGCTCGGTTGAGGAGATAGGAGAGCTGAATATCTTGGGTGCGACGCGGTTGGCCATGCGCCGGGCGCTCGAAACGATTGCTGATCGAACAAGCGATTGGAAACTACCTTCGGTTTACGAAGACCCTCTATTTGAGGTAGGGACGGTTGCCCCCAACCGTCCGCAGAAGACAGATGGGCGAATGCGTCAGGGCAAGGCTCCCTGCGATGTATCAATTCTCGTCGATGGGCGTCCTTTGAAACCCTTCCCGTATGCGCATGAGGGCGTGGTGAAGGGGGACGGGAAGTCCCTCTCGATTGCTATGGCAAGTGTCGCCGCGAAGGTCGTTCGCGACCGGCGAATGCGAGAGCTCGACGCACAGTATCCGAAATACGGTTTTGCCCAGCATAAAGGCTATGGCACCCAACAGCACCGCGACGCGCTCAAGACCTACGGTGCCACCACAATTCATCGTGAGCTGTTTCTAAGAAGGGTGCTCTAGTTGAGGTTGTTCCGGAGAATCGGACCGTTCACTTCCTACGAATCAAATTCGTGTCCTTGTCGAAAGAATAATCGATGATTTCGCCACTTAGCGTGAGCCGAATCGCTTCTTCGACAACTGGGAGTGGGGCAATAAACCACTCTCGTGGTGAGTGGCGCTTTCCAGTGCTGTCGAAGACATCTACCTCCAGACAAGCTTCGGCAAAGAACTTGTGCAGTATGAGCTCTAGTTTTTGCGGGTTTAGGTTGAAGCATTCAAATGTCGTTAAGATCCGAACGGGAGCCATCAGATAAGTTGGGTCATCCGCTGCGTTCTTTATTCGTTCTTCTACTGAGCCTGAACTGTATCCAATCTTGTATAGGTCTTGCTTGTCGGAGATGTCCTTTTGATTGCTAAGGGAGCGCAGAACATAAATATATCCCGTTTGTTGATCCTCAATACTGACGTCCTGCATTGTATCCATTAGACGGTCTTCATGCTCGGTCACACGACGGCCATCCTTGTAAAGCTCTCTTGAGAGTGAGCGGAGGAGCATGGCTGACTCGGTTCCATTCTCAAATATACAGCGCAAGCGTGCGTTAACCTTACCGCCTTTGTTTTCTTTTTCGCCCACTTCTGCAACGTAGGCCATAATGCCCTTCAGTACGAAAAATTGTCCGGCTTCGATCTGCTGCTCATTAGCAAACTGAAGTAGTTGGCGTTTGCCGTTTCTAAGATCGTTCTGGCAGCTTTTGAATAGTCCTTCGTAGTTTTCAAAGTCCTCACATTTTTCGCGCTGTGCCACAAAGTCGGGCAGTTCCATCCGTTCCGGGACATGTTTGAGTGTAAAAATGCTCTCGGCTGCTTCGGTTTCGTTGAGTAAACCTAAATCATCGTCTGCAAGGACATCTTTTAAAGACTCAGGCGGGACAGGAGGCTCTAGTAGTTTGAACTCATCTAGTGCCTGAAGTGTGGCGATGCTCTCATGCGAATTACGAATACCCTCCAGCGACATGGCTAGTTGAGCTTCCTGCATGTTGTTCGGGTCTTTCCGGGGTTCGCGTTCATGCAAGCGGTAGAAGTCAGCGATCTTGTAAAATTTTTCGATCAAACGCTCTTCCGGACTCTGTGATGCGGTTTGAGTTGTCCTGATCGCGAGCAAGCCCAGGTCGTCGTCTTCGATCAGTTTCTGAAGCGTCTCCTTATCCATTTTACAAACCTTGCTGTCTTCGCTGATGCTTAAGGAACTGAAGCGCTTCAGCCATCCGTTTCACTTCACCATCGTAAGCGTTGAGAGCCGGTTCGCAACCGTTCTGCTTTACGTAGCTTTTGATCTTCGGCCAAAGAAGTAGCGCTTCTTCCTCAGTCATCTGAAGTCGGTTTGTCTCTATGCAATCCATAATCGCTTTGAGCACAGGTGCGGTCACTTGCTTGGACAGAATTTCAAAGGCCTTCTGGAAGGGATTGATGGAGTCGATTAGATCGATACTCAGCTCATCAATGTTCACAAATTTGTTGGCCATACGAATAATGCGGCGATCGCCGCTTTCTTCCATCACGGCTTCAGAGAGCACCGAACCCACGACCACATGTTGACGTAACTCCTCGGCAGCGCGTTCGTCGAGGTCGGGATACTTCTTTTGAATGATCTTCGGGATCAGCACTTGGTTGACGACCTCCGGATCGACGCCTCCTGCAATCGTTTTCTGAATCGATTTATCCTGAAGAATGGTGGCCTTTAGGTCGTTCAAGTCAGCCTCGATGATACCTTTGACCCGCTCGGAGCTTGGTTCTTTCAGTCCCCTTATCTTCAACTCACCGGGATTCGGTGTTGTGCCGTCATCTTCCACGTGCGCCTTAAATCTGAAACTTGGAGCCAGCACCTGCTCCATCAAGAGCGAACAGGTAATCGCCTTGAGCATGTTATTCACTGCGGTGGTGACTTCTTCGTCGGCTGCATCCGGCTGGGCGATCAGGTTGGTGAATTGCGCATGTGTTTTGTTTGAGCTGTCCCGCGTGCAGCGGCCAATGATTTGAACGACTTGAGTCAGTGAGCCACGATAGCCCACGGTCAGCGCGTGCTCGCAGTAGGGCCAGTCGAAACCTTCCTGTGCCATGCCGAGCGCGATGATCAAATCCATATCCTCTGGCTTGCGAATGTCTCGCAGGTAGTTGATGGCTCGGTCGCGGTCGTCGGCTACATCCCAGACCAAGTCGGCCACTTTGAGCTGCTTGCCATCGGACTTACGTTCCACCGTCATAATCCGCGTCTCCGGATCGGTGTAGATCACTTTTCCTATCGCATCGAGGATGGCTCCGACTTCGTTGTATTTTCCTTCTTTAGTCGATTCGCCGGCATTGGGGCTTGGGATGTGGAGAATGGTCTTCTTGTCGGTATCCAGCACTTCCATAATCGCTGAGAGGTATTTGCCTTGATAGAAGTGATAGCCGATGCCGAGCGACTTCAAATTCTCGTAGCCGTTGAGCTGCTCGTAGTAGTTGTAGGTGACATTGCGGAAGAGCGCTTCGTCTTCCGGGGCAAGCACGGGCACGCTGTCGCCACGAAAGTAGGATCCTGTCATCGCCACGATATGGGCGGAGGACTTGGCGATGACCTCACGCAGCACCTCGCCGAGCTGGTTGTCGGAATCGGCTGAAACGTGGTGAAACTCGTCGATGGCCAGCAGCACATCGTTCAGCGACTCCGTTTCGACCTCGTTGAAGGCTCCGCGTAACGTGGCGTGGGTGCAGAGCAGAACCCTTGAGTCGCTCTGCAGAAAGTTTGTAAACTGTTGCCGTTTGCTTTCGGCACTGGCCGAGGTGCAGAGGTTGTAGCGCGGGTCGAGCTCCCAGTCGTAGGGAAATCCGTAGGCCGAGAGATGGGTCGGCGCGAAAGAAGAGGCGATGGAGCGTTCCGGCACGGCAACGATGACTTTCGACAGCCCTTGATCGTGGATCTTATCCAGTGCGAGAAACATCAACGCACGCGACTTGCCCGAGGCGGGCGGTGCCTTGACCAGTAGATATTGTGCATCCCGCTGCGCATAGACCCGCGCCTGCATCTCCCGCATGCCGAGTGCATCGGTGTTCGTGCTCTGGCCAGTCTGGCTGTAGTTGACTTCGATGAGGTTTGGCATTGGCGATGGTTTCTTGACGGAAGTGACTAGATGTTAAACAGTGTGGGTGGACTGGGAATTCCCGGTCGGCAAGCGCTCTCCGGAAACGGAAGCGCTTGTTTGGTTCTTGGGGAATATGCTAAGCTTCATACTTGGTGCCTATACTTGGTGCCTTCTCACAGCAGCGAAAGTTGGTCGTCCCGAGGTGTTGGAACGACCCCGATTATAACATACGGGTTCGGGGCGCGTTTGTTGTGATATTCATAGGTGGTTCCCAGAATCAAGCTCAGGTCGTATTTGCCGCTTATCACAAATTCATCCCAATACTTCTCGCGGACTTTTTGAACTGCAACCGCTTCGTCCCCATTTGCATCTCGGAGGCAATTCAAATAGAGTGCACCAAGCTCCCAATCCTCAATCATGAGTTTTGGCTTTCTGCCACTCGGATCGCTGAATTGATACGAGAATTTATACGGTAACTTCTCAACCACTTTGAATTCTTCCTCAAGTGTGGCCTCATCCTTGAACAAATCCATCTGTTGCTTCTGAGCTTCGAGTTTAGCCAGTTTCTCGGAGCTCCATTCTCGGCTCGTTTCTTCGACGACAAATTTGAGATAGTTTTCGGGCAGGTAGTGGGCGAGAGAACAGACGTCTGCGTGCGCATTCTCGATTAGCTTGGATATGTCCCTCTCCAGTGGAACTTTATTGTGGAAAGCATCCTTGCGTGCAGCCCACTTCTCACTCGTCGAGATCGGGTCTCCGAGTAATTGCAGGCAGTCAGGACGCACTAACTTGTAGCTTTCAGGACGTTTGTCGCTAGTCGATTTTTCGATATCAGCTTCGACCCATTGGAACTTCTTATACTGACTGGCATCTTGCAGCTGGCGAAATTTTACAGGGTAGATGCGTCGCCATTGGCCCTTTTCGTTCACGCCTGCCGTGCAGACTAGCTCTGAATACTTTTCAGAGAGCGTAGGATAGGTCTTAACCGTGATCAGTATTCGCTCTATCATAGATGCGTTACTGTGTAGCCCATCTGCTCTTCGAGTAAATCACTAATGCAGTGCCGATGGCAGCAATGAGGCTCGGCTTCGAAGCAAGTGAGAGCCACTCGCTTCTTTTGCTCAATAATCGACTTTAGACGGTTTAGCCCTTCGACGCGCCCCGGCAGTTCTTTACGGAAACCGTCAAATAAACGCTCATAGTCCGCCATCGAATTAAGTTCCTGCCGTTTCTCAGATGCGATTCCCAATTCCGGCAAATGCACGTATTCGATTCCCAGCTTTGGAAGGACGCTCGCTAGCATTTTCGAGGAGAATCCGAATTTGCGGCTTAGCGGATTCCTTCTCACATCACAGAGAATCGACACATGATTTCGGATAAGCTTATTCAAGTAGGTCTCAAAGTGTATTCCTTCGTAGCCAAGGGTAAAAACAGTAAGCTCCTTCTTGCGCTGCAGATCCGACAATAGCTCATCGACTGATTCTAACTCCTCGTTCGTCAGCACACGCTCCTTCATTTCACTTTTTAGAGCGTAGTAGGGAAAGCGTCGATAAGCCTTTGCAATGAGCGCATCTCCACGCTCCGGATTTCGAAAGAGCCAGCGTTTGACCTGTCGGCGTTCATCGCTGCTTCTAGCCCAGGACTCCCGGTCGATTTCCTGCGCCAACGCCAACTGCTTGCCCTCTGCCTGCACCCAGCCGCGTTTTTCCATCAAATCTAAATCATCGGAGGCCAAAAAGGAATAGCTACCAAAACGGAAGGGCACAAAGGCATAATGCTCCGCATCTGCATCATGATGATAGAGAAAAAGCAGCTTCTGTAAGTCCATCTTGGACAGGGTGCTATCTGCCGCTTCGAGAAAGAAAAGCAGTAGCCGCTGACGCATGTAGGTGGGTGCTTTAGGCTTTGGGGCAGTGTTCATTGATTTATGTATATGGAAGGCTGGACAAAGAGAAAGCGGAAACCGAGTGGGACAAGCTTAATCAGGATCAGTCTGGGAGCAGTCGCCTTTTGAGTTCCTCTTTGCCCATTTCGACGAGGAGGGAAAACGTCCAACCGCCTGCTTTCAAAGCTTTGCTTTTAACCTTCTCCCAGACTTCCTGACTCCGTGTTGCATCGAGGAAATCATAGCCAGCCCAGGTGATTTCCTTAAATTCCCATCCGTATGATCGGAGCGTCGACGTGTCGATGCCCCGGACAAAGCCAGCTTCTTCCAAGAGTTTCGTGTGGCGATACAGCACTATCAGGTTCACGCCAATATCGAGTGCGATTTCTTCCGTGTCGGCAGCGATGTCGTAGCCATCCAACGGCCAACGATCATGTTCCTCCGCATATAGCAGGAGGTCACGAATTAAATCCATATCTCGCGTCATCGTTTAAAGTATGCGCTCCCACTCCACGGTCTTGCCGTGCAGGATGTCGGGTATGGTGATCGGGAGGTGGGTGGTCATGGTTTATTTGCTGGCTTTTAGAACATCAATGAGACCTTTAACTACAGTGCTAAACGCATGTTCCTCGATAACTTTACTATCGTTATCCGAGGCTCCATCTTGATGCCCAAATAAGCGTTCACTGAGCTCTTTCTTGAGGGTCTTTTGATCTGCATCATCTAGAGAAGCAATAAATGGGTCGATTGCTTTGACTTCTAGCGCGAAGCGTCGGTTACGCCGCTCGTTGTTCCGGTGAGCATTAGATTGTTTTGCTGAATACACAGCTCCGAAAAGAAGGACACCGGTTACAGAAAATGCCTTGATGACTTTACCCAAGAGAACGGTTCCAGGCTCATCACCGGAAAGGGGACCCAAGAAGTAAGAAACTCCAGTCCAGATTGCCGTCAGCCCAACAAAAGTTATGGTTGCCCAGCGCCAGAAATTAGCCTGTTCCCTTTCATTGTCGGCATTCTTGATATAGCCAGCTCCGACGCTGTCGGCAGCAGTTATTTGGTAAAGTTCGAGTATACGCTTATGCTTTGCATCTGCATCTTCCAGATGATTATTGATAGTATCTTCAAAGTCAGACTCAGTTTTTGAAATCCTCTCGGAAGTTTGCTGAAGCAAATTGTCGAATGCGTCCTTTATTTCTTTCGTGGTATCTTTGCGCCACTGGTTAAACTCCGCGGTTCTGCCTTTTTGGTCACTTGAGAAGGTCTCATTGCGCGTATTCTGTGCCTCTGAAAACTGCTTCTGCCACTCAGCAAGCATCTGGTCAGTTTCCTGTTTTTTCTGCTGCAGTAGTGATGCGAGGTTTGTTAGTTCTTTCTGCTGCTTAGTTAGTTCACCTTTGTGCCCCGAAATTTCCGCTTGGAGGGAGTCCTTTTTTGAAGAGATCGCCGCAGCGAATTCATCCAAACTCTTTTCGAGTGCTCGAAGCGGGTTTGTGGCTTCTGTGGATTTCGAGATAGATAATAGTTGGGCAAGGTGCGCTAGAGTCGAAGTGAGATGGTCATTCGCGTTCTTTAAATGTGATGCATTTCCGTTTTGGTTATAGGCTGTCAGTTGATTCCAGATATTGGCGTGACGTATTTGATTGTTGATCGAATCCAGATTGTTGAAAGGAACTAGTTCTGGGTCTAATTGTGCTAGGGTCTGGGTATATGCATTAAGCAGTTTATTTGCCCGCCGCTTCTCTGGCATTTCGTCTTCAGTTACGTCCTCTTTTTCAGTGCTTATCAAGGATTCTGCATCCTTAAGAGTTTGATGCAGTGGGTGACTGTTAAATTGTTCTTCCCATCGGCTCATAGTTTTTTGTTCCTTTCTTGTTCAATCATCGCTTCGTAGCGTTGGAAGAGGTGTTCGAGGCGTTCTTCGTCGGAGGTGAAGGCTTGTTTGCGGTAGAGTTGATCGACGGCGAGGTCGAGGGCTTGGTGGGCGGCGCGGAGGCCGTCGGGCATCTTGTCGGGGTCGTAGAGCTGGGCCATCGTCTTTTCGGGATGATTCTCCCGCTGCTGCAGGACCTCCATCACGTGCGCGGTCAGGTTATGCTTTTGGGCTTCGCTCAGATTCGGGACGGGGAAGGTGTTGTAGCAGAGCCCGGCGGAGTAGCGTAGCCGTTCTTCCAAGCGACCTGCCACGGCGCGCACCCAAGTCATGTGCATGCGGGAGGTTAGGAGGCCGAAGGAGCTAGGGGTCGCGTTTGTGATGCAATAGGCTGAATTTGAAATGACTGTGTCTGCATCCATATAACCCACAGGCAAATAGTCCCTTCTTTCAGAGCTGGTCTCAGGGACGATAATCGAGTCCAAGTTTTTAAAACGAGGTTCACCGAACTGGTGTGGGCGATTAGCATCTTCTTGAGTCGCAGCTTTCTTGCTGGCTAGTCGCATTTCTTGGACGGCATCGATGCGTGCCTTTATCGGCGGTATCTCTAGGGCTATACTCAAGTCTTTGTTATCAATCCAAACGCAATATCTCACATTGCCTCGAATATATTCACTCGAACCGATGAAACGCTTTATGAAACGAGATGCCGTCGGAAATTCGTTTTCTAAAGATTCCTTTTCTGACGTGGAAAGAATTAAATGCCCACCATCGACGGGTTTACTTCCATAACTCATTTCCGGTAAGTCGGCAATCGGCTTGGAGCGCCGGTGCACAATCACATTCGTCCCCGGAGACAAGTATGGATTGATTGTATCAACCTGTTTCGATAGACCATCTTTGAAGATAAACTTATTTACGTTGGAAATTTTCCTAAGACCAATGATCGCACATGTGACACCTGCATTTCCTTTGGCATTATTCGTCCACTTAAACGAGAGGTGTGCAAATCCGATTTCTAAATCACGCGTCAAAATATGGGGCCAAAGAAGCGCAACTTGTTCGCCCTGCGAAATCGAGTTGGTCGTGACGAAAGCGGCTTTGATTGAAGTAGATGTTATGTATTTCGCGGCCTTCAGAAACCAGCAGGCAATGTAGTCTAGGTTCTTGAAGCCTTTGATGCTTGCGAAGACATGTGCCATGTCTGCCTTATGCGCCTTACTCTGTTCGCTTTTACCCAAATACGGCGGATTCCCCAAGATATAAATTTCATCGCCGTCTTCTTTCGGGCAGACGCTTTCCCAGTCGATGCGGCAGGCGTTGTCGCAAACGATGTGAGCGCCTTCTTTGAGGGGCAGGTTGTCGGGGGCCTGACCGAAGACTTGCTTTGATTCGAGGTTCATCTGGTGCTCGGCCAGCCAGAGGGCGAGCACGGCGGTCTCGGCGGCGAAGTCGGCGATTTCGATGCCGTAGAACTGACTCACATTGAGACGGGAGAGCGGGAGCTCGCCGCTTTCGCGCTGGAGCTCGCGGAAGATATCCATCTCCAAGCGGCGCAGCTCCTTGTAGGCGATGATAAGGAAGTTGCCCGAGCCGCAGGCGGGGTCGAAGATTTTGACCCTAGAGATGCGGTCGAGCAGGCGGTGGAGCGCGGCCTCCTTCCCGCGCTGTAGGCCGGAGGCTTTTTCGAGTGCTTCGCGAAAGTCATTAAGAAAGAGCGGCTCAATGACCTTCATGATATTGGTCACGGAGGTGTAGTGCTGGCCGAGGTTGTGACGCTCTTCCGGATCGATGACGGCTTGAAACATGGAGCCGAAGATGTCCGGATTGATCTCGGCCCAGCTGAGGCTGCCCGCCTCGAGCATCATGCGCCGTGCCTTCATGGAAAACTCGGGGATCGAGTAGTGATCCTTGAAGAGGCCGCCATTGACGTAGGGAAAGTCGCTCCATGGCTGGTGCAGACCTTCGCGTGGTTTGCGGTCGAGCAGGTCGAAGAGTTTGACGAAGAAGTCGTGCAGGTCGGAGGCGTCGGCTGCGGTCTCGTTGGCGATGGCATTCGTCACGGAGTTGTCCGCGAAGATGCCGGTGTCTTCCGCAAAGAAGCAGAAGAGCAGGCGCGCGAGGAAGACGTTCATCGCGTGTGGGTTGCGCTCGATGAACTCGGCATTGTGCGCCTTGATCGCGTCGAAGAGCTTGGCCATCTTCTCGGCGGCCTTGATATCGGCCACGCTCTCGTTGGAGAACTTTTGCTTCTCCATGCCCGCAAGCGGGTAAAAGAAATCGATGTGGCTATCAAGTTCGGCCAGCTTGCAATCGAGCGAGTCTTCCAGCTTGCGGTCCCAAGCCAGAATTTGATCGAAATCCGTGACCATGAGCAGGCGTGGATCATTGGATCGCGTGCCTTTGGTGGATTTCAGGGCATCCAAGGCAGCGAAGAGGTCACCCTCAGTCGCTTTGAAATAGAGCTTCTTTTTCAGCAGCAGTTCGCCGTCGCTCTTGGCGAGATTCATCTGGCCGGATTTCAGCCGCGCTACGGAGGCATTTGGAGTGCCGTAGGCGCGCAGAAACTCGTAAACGAATTCAGATTGATCGGGGGTGTTTATGACTAAGGCCTGAATATTGGCAACGAGCTCGGCGTGACGCATTGAAGCAGAAAAGGAACTGCTTTATAGGGCGTCAATTGGAACCTTTCGACCCAAGGCCGAAAACACATGCCAACTTTCCTAATTTTTGGCTAGCCGACACAGGGTATCTGGGACAGCCTGCGCAGCGTGAATCTACCGAATTTACTAACGCTTTCGCGCATACCAATCCTCTTTGGTATCGTCGGCTTCCTGTATTTACCGGTTGTCGGTGCAAGTAGCGCGGCCTTCGTGCTGTTTGTGATTGGGGCGCTCACTGATTGGGCTGACGGATATTACGCGCGCAAGCAGGGCTTGGTCTCCAGTTTCGGGAAACTCATGGACGCACTGACCGATAAGGTCTTTATGGTGGGTTTGTTCATCGCCCTGCTGGCAAAGGGCGTCCTTCCTGCGTGGACGCTGCCGCTGCTGCTCCTGATTCTTAGCCGCGAGTTCTTGATTACCGGTTTGCGACTGGTGGCAGCGAGCTCGGGGATTGTTCTGGCGGCAGAAAAATCGGGTAAGCACAAGACGGTTTCCCAAATTGTTTCGGCGGTGCTGCTCCTTCTCGGGGTGGCCGTTCAGGCTGACTTTCCGAATTTTCTGCCAACGGTAGTTGGGGAGATGCTCCACTTGGGTGGCCTGATATTCTTCTGTATCGCGACCTTGTTGACCGTCTCTTCAGGGACCCAGTATATGGTCAAATACTGGTCGATCTTTATTGGTCAAGATGAGGGGGATGTGTGAAGTCCATCGATCGCTACATTTTCTGGACACGCGCCTTGCCCACACCGTTGGTTGTCAATTTGGCAACCTTTGGTCCAATCGGGCGGATGAAAAAGGCGCCGGGCACCTGGGGGAGCGTCGCCGGTCTCGGGGTGTATTCGGTCTTCTTTCATTACGCTACGCCGATTGGTTTTATCATTCTCGCAGTGCTTGCAGCCTACCTGTCCATTGCGATCTGTGATGCGGCGGAAAAGCGCCTGCAGATGCGTGACCCGGGCATGATTGTGCTCGATGAAGTGGTGGCTGTGCCGCTGGTCTTCATCGGCATGGGCGGGCACGACGGCCTTATCGCCCAGCATGGCGGTTGGCCTGTGCTGCTAGGGGGCTTTCTTTTCTTCCGACTCTTCGATATCCTCAAACCATTTGGTATCACCCGTCTGCAAAATCTACCGGGTGGGTTGGGCTGTGTGGCCGATGATCTCGCAGCGGGGATCGCATCCTGCTTTTGCCTCCATTTGATCCTACGCTTTGGTTTCTAGGTAATTGGAATCATCGGCTGCTTGATCGCCTACAGGGTCGACTGATTTTGGCTTGTCATCCTCTGAGGACTAGGGCATCCCTTTGCACTCTGTTTAAAACCTTATGGAAGAAACACTTATCATCCTCAAGCCCGACTGCATGGACAAGCGCATAGCGGGCGAAGTTATCTCTCGTTTTGAAAATGCCGGGTTCGAGATCGTTGCCTCGAAGATCATGCAGCTCGACGGCCCAATTTTGCGCGAGCACTATGCACATGTGGCTGACATGCCCTTCTTTCCCGAGATTGAAGCCTTCATGAGCAGTCGCACGGTGATGCCGATGATCCTTCGTGGTGAAGGCGTGATCGCGAAGGTACGCGAACTTCTCGGACCGAC
Organism: Opitutales bacterium; assembly: GCA_049598495.1. Lineage (GTDB taxonomy): Bacteria > Verrucomicrobiota > Verrucomicrobiia > Opitutales > Coraliomargaritaceae > Thalassobacterium. The sequence goes on along the minus strand of JBMYNR010000010.1, from coordinate 3,106 downwards.
CAATTCCAAAGAAGCCCCTGCAGGCACGATTCGCGGGGATTTGGGCACCGACATGATGCGCAATGTGGTGCACGCGTCTGATGGGCCCGAGACGGCTGCTGCAGAGAAGAAACGCTTTTTTCCAGAGCTATAATTTGAGAGGAGATAGAATTTAGTCGTTTCAATTCAGAAGCAGATTCTCGGCGGAAGCCGTCATCCGCATATTGTGAGCTCACTAGTTTCTAGCCTCTTCCTCCTAACTCCTTTCGCGAAGTGAACATAAAAACTGGGGTCGGTCTGGATAGCCATCGCTTCGTCGAAGGTGAGTCGGATCGTCCTTTTGTGCTGGGCGGCCTTGTTTTCGATGATGCACCGGCTCTTTCCGGAAACAGTGATGCCGATGTTGTCCTCCATGCGGTAACCGATGCGATCAGTGGCGTTACCGGACGGACAGTCATCGGGGCGGTTGCGGATGCCATGTGTCGGGAGGGTATTACCGACAGTAAAGAATATCTGAAGCGGGCACTTGCAGACCTGGGCGACTGGCAGATCAGTCACCTCTCCGTGGCACTGGAGTGTCTAAGGCCGAAGATCGATCCGAAAGTTCCGGCTCTGCGTGCCTCACTCGCCGGATTGCTTGGCGTGGGTGAGCAGGATGTTTGCATCACCGCGACGACCGGCGAAGGCCTCAACGATTGCGGCCGCGGTTTGGGGATTCATGCGACTGCGATACTGACGGTAATGAAGAAATGAGCAGGTCGGAATGGCAGGGGCCTAGATAAACGGCCGTCAATTAACGGTTCCATGGGCATTTAGACAGCATCATGCCCATACCACAGCTGTCCGTGGCGCCGGCAAAGAGCAGTCCTGCTCCGATAAAAGCGGGAATCGCAAATAAGCCACCGTGAACGAAGAGTCCGAGCAGGGTGCCGATCAAGACAAGTGCGCCAGCAGCAATTCGGACCTGCCGCTCAATGGAGATGGTGTGTTTGCCCCGGACGATCGTGAGGCCCGCCTCGATCGCGGCATCGGTCCCGCCCTCGATCACATAAATGTGCCTGTGCCCGTGCTCGGTAAACTTGTGGGCCGCCATGCTCGCCCGTTTACCACTCTGGCATAGAATATAGACAGGCCGACCGGAAAAGGCCGTAGGGTCCAGTTGGTCGAGCGGTTGCAGTTCGGCGCCGGCCACATGGGCGCTCCGGAACTCTGCAGCTGTGCGCACATCGATGACGCGGGCCCCCGATTCGAGAAGGGTGGGAATTTGCCGGGCGGAAATGGTCGAATAACTCATCTCGGGGACGATAAATCACGTGGGCGCCAAATCAAGACTTGGCCTTGCTTTCGTAGCAGGTTTAATCCCCGTCTTCATCTTTTTACTATGCAAAAAACAGCCCTTCTCTCCGTAAGCGATAAATCCGGCCTCGTGCCCTTTGCCAAGGCTCTGGTCGAGCAGCATGGTTATCGCCTCCTATCCACTGGCGGCACCGCAAAACTCCTCGAGAAAGAGGGTATTACTGTGACCGAGGTGAGTGATTATACTGGTTTTCCTGAGATGATGGAGGGGCGGGTCAAGACCCTCCACCCGAAAATTCACGGTGGCTTGCTTGCCCGCCGCGATAAGCAGGATCATATGGCAGCTGCGGCCGAGCATGGGATCGATATGATCGATTTGGTCGTCGTGAATCTCTATCCGTTTGAGGAAACCGTCGCGAAACCGAATGTGAGCTTTGAACTGGCGATCGAGAATATTGATATCGGGGGGCCTTCCATGCTGCGCTCTGCGGCCAAGAATCATGCATCGGTCTCCGTTGTGGTCGATGCGGATGACTATGATCGTGTGTTGGCGGCAATGGATGATGAAGCCGCGCTGGCGAAGCTTCGCCGGGAACTCGCATTGAAGGTGTTTCAGCGCACATCTGCATATGATGGCGCGATCTCGGCCTATCTCGAAGCGGAGCTCGCTGAGGAACCAAACTTTGCTGATATCTCCGGTATTCCCAACCAGCTGGATATTCAGATGCCGCAGGTGCAAAGCCTACGCTATGGTGAAAACCCGCACCAGAAAGCGGCCCTCTACGGTAGCTTCTTTGATTGCTTCGAGCAGCTCCAGGGTAAGGAACTGAGCTTTAACAACATCATCGATATTACTGCAGCGACCTATTTGATCGGTGAATTCCAAAAGCCGACGGTGGCGATTCTGAAACACACGAACCCTTGTGGCGTGGCTTCTGCAGAGACACTTGTTGAGGCATGGGAACAAGCCTTCGAAACAGACAAACAGGCACCCTTTGGTGGCATCATCGTGGTCAACCAGACGATGGATGCCGATCTCGCGGAGATTATCAGCAAGATTTTCTGCGAGGTGATCATTGCGCCTTCGTTTACCGATGCGGCCCTTGAGATCTTCGCCAAGAAGAAGAACCTTCGCCTCATGACGGTTAAAGATAGTCTTCCGGCTGATTCACTGCAGGAGGTTCGCTCCGTTGTTGGCGGCCTGCTCTTGCAGGACCGTGACACGATGCCGGATCGCCCGAGCGAGTGGACCATTGTTTCAAAGCGGCAGCCGACTGAAGCAGAGATGCGCGCAATGATCTTCGGATGGAACGTGGTCAAGCATGTGAAATCCAACGCAATTGTTTATGCAGGTTGCGAACGCACCCTCGGAGTGGGCGCGGGACAAATGTCCCGTGTCGATAGCTCGAAAATCGCCGTCTGGAAAGCGGGCGAGGCGGGTCTGCCTCTGGAGGGGTCCATCGTTGCCTCAGATGCTTTCTTCCCCTTTGCCGACGGCCTCATCGCCGCCGCAGAAGCGGGTGCGGTGGCTGCCATTCAACCCGGTGGCTCCGTCCGTGATGAAGAAGTGATCGCCGCTGCTGATGAGCGCGACATGGTCATGGTCTTTACCGGCAAGCGCCACTTTAAGCACTAGAGCAATTGCATTAAACGAGACTTGGATGAGCTGTAGCCACGGCACTCCGTTGCCGTGTCAGCATGCAGGAACGCCTCAACAGATCCGTCTTCGCTCTGAGAGCTACGCCGAGACTTGGTGAGGCGGCTACATCCCTAGTTTAGAGCATGTTGCATTTAGTTAGAACCACTGGTGAGAGCCGTTTTGTGAGCAGCG
>JBMYNR010000009.1:0-49177 GCA_049598495.1 Opitutales bacterium | reverse complement strand
ATCCGGAATCAGCGTACAAGTTCTAATGTAGGTTATTTCGCTGACACCACACTAGTGGCAAGTCAACGTGTGGCAATGCCACCGTAGAGTGTTACTGGACATCTGAACGAGTAAAACCGCACCTAGTCCAAGACAGAGATTTCCCGCCTGCTATTTCCGCTTCGACTTGGTTCGTGGCGCCCCGCCCTTACCCTTCGGCCTCGCACCGGCAGTCGCAGCAACCGGCTGTAGTGGCTCATCAGGCTGGTTATTGATGATTTTCTGCTGCACGATTGTGAGGATGTTTTGCACGGTCCAATAGAGCACGAGCCCGGAAGAGAAGTTGTAAAGGAAAACGAGGAAAATAAAGGGCAGAAATTTGAAAATTTTCTGCTGCATGGGGTCCGCTGTTGGCGACACGGGCATCATACTCATCTGCAGGAACATCGTCACCCCCATAATAATAGGGAGCAGATTCAACGGGAACCCGCCAATATCGGCAATGGTGTCCGGCATCGAGAGATCAGAGACCCAGAGGAAGGGTTCGTGTCGCAACTCAGAGGCCGTGCGCAACATATAAAAAAGGCCGAGAAAAATGGGCATCTGAATCAGCATGGGCAGGCAGCCCGCGACCGGGTTGACCTGATGCTCCTTGAAGAGTTTGAGCGTCTCCTGCTGCATCTTCTGCGGGTTATCCTTGTACTTCTCCTTCAGCTCCGCCATCGGCTCCTGAATCTTGGCCATGCGCTTCTGCGAGCGGCTGGCCTTTGCCGTCAGCGGCCAGAAGAGCAGCTTGATGCAGATCGTCATAATCACGATGGACCAGCCCCAGCTCGGAACGAAGGAGTGGATCGCATACATGAAGGCGAGCAGCAGCTTACTGAAAAAGCCAAAGATCTTACCAAACTGCATGACGAGGTCCTGCTCATTGCCGAGTGCCTGCAAGCGCTTGAACTCCTTGGGACCCACATAAAAATTAAAATCCATGGACTTGCTCTCACCCGGAGCAAGCAGACCGACATCGTAACCAACACTACCGGTGATCCCCGGACGCCCGGGGATACCATCGCCGTCATTCGGCGCCTCCACCGGATAAATGACAAGATCGCCGGCAGCGGTCTCCGAGGAAAGCACACTGGCAAAGAACTGGTTCTTGACTGAGGACCACTCGATGCGTGCGGCCTCCTTGATTTGGTCACGCGGAGCATTGCCCCCGATCCCAAGGAAACCACTGCTGCCGGTCAGTTCCTTCACTGGAATGAACTCGGCATCCTCACCGTTAAAATATCCCACATTAAGGAAATTGACCCCAATCATCTCTTGGGAAATCGGGCGAGCCGTGCCAAGATTGAGATAGATCGCGTTGAGCGCCTTCGGGTTGGCCGACCCGTTTTCAAAAACGATCGTGTGCTCAATCATGTAGGGCTCCGCCTCCGAGTTCGTCGGCGCGATGCGATAGGTCCGCCGAATGATGAAGCCGTCGCCCGCGTCGAGCACGAAAGTCACACTGTCCTCGGTCTGCCGCTCCACTTGGTAATCCAACGCGAACTCCCTAAGATCGCCACCCGCGGAACTAAGGCTCAAACTGAGTGCCGGGAGGTCGCCGTTCTCATTGAAAACATAGTCGTCGCGTTCCCCATGCTTGGTCTTAAGAAAGGCGACTTCGCGGATCGCCCCCCCATGGGTGGTGAGCTCCGCCTCGATATACTCATTGGACAGAAGCAGTGTCGTTTCCTCAGTCGCCGGCGCCTTCGGAAGCGAGGCCGAGGTGGCCTCGACCTCTTCAAAAAGATCGGCCACTTTAGCCGAGTTCGGCTTGGACGACTGAGATGTCCACTCGCCCTCAACGGGCGCTATCACCGCATCGGCCGGCATCGTCGATTCCGCTTTCTGTGCCGTCAGCGTCTCGGCCTGTTGCAGCTCCTCGAGGCGCTGTTTTTGCATTTCCTGGCTCTGCCAGAACATGAAGCCCATCCCGGCGCCAATGAAGACCAAGCCTAAAATCGTATTCTTTTTATCCATCTAGATGTGTTTTGAAAGGAGGTGAGATGTCGTGCCTTGCATCGTTTTTCAAGTCTGGAACGGGATCAAATCCACCGGGCTGCCAAGGATGGCAACGGAAAATCCGTTTCATGCCGAGCCATGTACCATAGAAAAAACCATGCTTGAGGAGTGCCTCGCGCGTGTAGCAGGAACAGGTCGGATGAAAGCGACAGCCACAACTCGTGCCGAAAAGTATTTGTTTTAGCGGCGAGATCACAAGCTGGTAAACCCGTACCAAACCGGCAGCGAGGCGGGACAACCGCCCCGAACAGCCTGCCGGAGCCGGCTGGTGATCTGTATTCCCCGAAACCATCAGCTGCCCTTCGATGCCACGTGGGTCGACTTACAAGCCTTCAGAAAACGTTTTTCCAGCTCTTCAAAAGGATAGTCAACAAAGCCACTCCGAAGCACGATCACCACCTCACTCCCCTCGGGCAGCAGGGGCATGTGCTTGCGGAATAACTCGCGAAAGACCCGCTTGCCATAGTTGCGCTTGACGGCGTTCCCCACCCGACGACTGGCAATGATGCCTGCACGGGGAGTCGCACCCTTACTCGAACACCTGCATTGAAAGATAAAAGGCCCGCAGTGGATACGCTGACCCAGACTGCGGACCTTTAGAAATTCGACAGGTTTATGCAGGCGTGCTGAAGCCGGGATACCCATGGCCTCGATCTGACGCCCGGGCGGACTTAAGCCGCCAGACGATGGCGGCCCTTCGCGCGGCGGGCGGCCAGAACCTTGCGACCGGAGTGGGTTGATTTGCGAGCGCGGAAGCCGAACTTACGCGCACGGCGGAGTTTTGAAGGTCGGTATGTTGGTTTCATAGTGAAAGTCCTCTACGTTTGGAAAAGCGGGAGAGAAAAACCTCTCGTTTGTGCCCTGTCAAGGAATGATCCACGAGATTTCCGCTCTTTATCAAAGCGTCGGGGCATGAGGTAAAGACCTGACCATCAAAGGCCGCGCAAAGAGAAGGGACGCATTTTCATGCCGCTGATGACCGCTAGTAGTCGGGTATCCAGGCAGATGAAGAGAGGAAACTCAAGCATCGTAAACGGATACCCCTGTGCTTTCAGCTCTGCCATGCACAACTCGAAGAGCGACGCGTGGTGGGCCCGGTGGGGTTGGTGCCTGCGGCATCTCTGCGAGACCATCGCTTCGCGATGTCCCATCTCCGCTTCGCTACGTCAAACCCACTTCGTGGGTTCTCACCCCAATCTCGCTTCGCTCGTAAATAGCATTCCTTCGGAATGGTGGGCCCGGTGGGGTTCGAACCCACGACCAAGGGATTATGAGTCCCCTGCTCTAACCGCTGAGCTACAGGCCCGCACGAAATTTTCCAATCAAAAGTGAATTTTCACCCGCGTCGATCTAAATTCGCAGAGGAGCCATCTTCACAACTGGCCCAGAACGAAGGCCGCAGTCCACAGGATGGTTCGGGGCCAGTTCGTATAGACGAGCGCATGGACTATTTGCCGACTGGTGTCGCCGGCATCGATCTTATTATGGAGCGGCACCGAGACGGCAAAGGTCAGTAGCCAGCACGCGGCCAGGCAAAGTAAGGCGGCGATGTTCGTCCAGATCATATTCTGCCAGGTCAGCCAAGCCACCAGAGGCAACTGAAGAAACATCATCGGTATGATAATCGGACCGACTCGCTTCACATAGGTCTTGTGCCAGATAACGAGACGATCTTCCGTACATTCCAGAAAACCCGGGTAGATCACCCGCTGCACCAGCCAAAGCAACACGACCATGCCGAAGTCGAGAAGCGTTCTGAGGTCATGCAGTTCCATGATACCTAATCGAAATCTAAATCCTCATCGAATTCGAGCTCGTATCTTCGTCAGTGGTCGATTTGGATTTCGATATCGATTACGATTTGGAGGTTTAACTCTTAAGCTTACCCTCGGCGTGCATCAACTCAGCAATCTGGATCGCGTTGAGCGCGGCGCCCTTCCAAACCTGATCGCCGGTGACCCAGAGGGCGAGACCGTTGTCGAACACCGAGTCTTTACGGATGCGACCGACGCCACAGTTCACCACTTCGGAGTAATCGAGCGGCATCGGATACTTCAGGTTCGCCGGATCATCGACCAGCTCGACGCCTTCAAACGCAGCCACGGCCTCGCGAGCCGCTTCAACAGTGACAGGCTTTTCAAAGGAAGCACTGACGGAAATCGAGTGGGCGCGATAGACCGGCACCCGCACGCAGGTGCAGGTAACCTTGAGATCCGGAAGGCTCATGATCTTACGGCCTTCGTTGAGCATCTTCATCTCCTCCTTGGTGTAGCCATCGTCGAAGAACCGGTCGACATGCGGCAGCAGGTTGAAAGCAATCTGGTAGGGATAGACCTCCTTCTCCACCTCGCCACCCTCGACGAGCGCCTTGACCTGGTTCTCGAGCTCGATGATGCCACCCGCACCACTCCCCGAGACCGCCTGATAGGTGGACGCGATAATACTCTTCAAACCGAAGGCCTTGTGCAAAGGATAGAGCCCCATCAACGTGATGATGGTCGAGCAGTTCGGATTCGCGATGATTCCCTTGTGCTCAAAGGTCGCACTCGGGTTGATCTCCGGGACTACGAGCGGCACATCCCCATCCATCCGGAAGGCCGAGCTGTTATCGATGACAATACAGCCACGCTTAACGGCCTCATGGGCAAAGAGCTTCGACTGCGAAGCACCCGCACTGAAGATACAGACGTCCAAGCCCTCGAAGGCATCGGGAGTCGCTTCTTGAATCGTCCAAGTTGTATCCTCGTAAGTCTGGGTCTTACCCGCCGAACGAGCCGACGCGAGAAGGCGCAATTCCGCATAGGGAAAAGCCCGCTCGTGCAAAAGCCGAATGAGTTCTTGACCGACTGCGCCGGTCGCACCGAGGATGCCAACGTTATATGCCATTTGATTTCTTAAAGGAAAGCGGGCGAATAAATGAACGCTGCGAGGGCTTGTCAATCACGCCGACGAGACGGCAACTGGTGGTTTCGATCGCCACTCAGGAGATGGCTCTCTTGGAAAACGGACAACTCACCAAGGTCTATCCCATTTCCACTTCAAAGAACCCACCCTCCTGTGTTGAGAATTCATACGGAACGCCAACCGGGCTCCACGCCATTGCTGACATGATCGGCAACAATCAGCCCAAGGGCATGGTTTTTAAGGGCCGTGTGCCGACGAAGCACTATTCGGCATACTCGGGCGCGGAAGCCGAGCGCAACCTGATTACCAGCCGTATTCTGAGGCTTCGTGGCCTGGAGTCGGGGAAAAACACAGGGCCCGGTTGCGACTCCTACGGCCGCTATATCTATATTCACGGTAGCAACCACGAAGACCGGATCGGCCAGCCCTTCAGCGGCGGTTGCATCGAGATGCTCAACGCCGATGTGATCGAACTGTTCGGCCAGATGGAGACCGGAGATTTGGTAGTAATTTGCGAATGAATGAGACGGCGTATGACTGCGAAAACTGCGGTGCTTGCTGCCGCTGCTTTCCAATCTTTGCCAGTCGCTCCGATGCCGAGCGGGAACCCTTGATTCAGACCGAAGCCCGGAAACTCGAACCACACTTGGCGACCGGGAACAAGGCCTACCAACTCTTCCCGCTACCCTTCCACGAGCGCTGCGCTTTCCTAAAAGACGACCAACTCTGCCGGATCTACGCCACACGACCCGAGGTCTGCCGGAAGTTTGAGCCCGGCAGCCCACAGTGCATCGAGGCGCGGGAGCGGGTGGGTGCTGGCCGAGGTTGACTTCGTTTAAAAATGCATCATGATGCTTTTCATGAGGACCACTTTAAACATTAATGATGCGCTTCTGGAGGAGCTTAAAGAACGCTCCCGCATGGAGAAACGCCCGATGACAAAGATCGTGGAGGAAACGCTTCAAAGAGGATTAGCACAGGGGCATCCGCCAAACGCCAATCGAAAGAAGCGCATCCAAACCTACGCCGTCGGCATCAAGCCGGCTTACCGCGGCATGAGCATGAACCAGCTTTATGACCAGCTGGAATCTGAAGACGCATTCAAAGTCGCTGAGGAATGATTCTACCCGACGCAAACCTTCTCATCTACGCTCACGATTCCAGCGCCGCGAAACACAGATCCGCCAAAGACTGGTGGGAGGCGACTCTCTCAGGTTCGAAACCGGTCGGCATTCCTTGGGTCGTCGTGCTCGCCTTTACCCGAATCATGACGCACCCACAGCTCTCACAGAATCCTCTCAGCATCGAACAAGTCCGAGAACTCGTGGAAGAGTGGTTCGCGGCTCCACAGGTCCGTCTGATTCAGGTTTCCGATCGCGGTTTACCGGTCTTTTTTGAACTACTGGAAGACGCGCAAATGGGCGGCAATCTCAGCACGGATGCGTTGATCGCACTACACGCGAGAGAGCATTCGGCAACGATCTACAGCAATGACCGCGACTTCGACCGCTTCAATGGGGTCAGGTGGGTGAATCCACTAAGATGAAGGCGCAAAGAAGGAATCCTCGTCAGAGTGGAGGGAGAGGCGTCGATCGTCTTCTTAGCGGCAAGCGGCCTTAGCAAGCTAAGGCCCTACAAAAATGACTGTTCTCGTAGGGCTCGACCTCGGTCGATGCCGAGTCGGCTACCACAATGCACTTTCATCGTTCCCCGAAAAATGACGGTGGTCCATAAAAAGAGGCCGGGCATCAACCCGACCTCTGGAAAAATCTTCCACCGGTCTAGATATGAATCGCCTCACCGAAGACGGCCGCAGCTGCTTCCATCATCGCTTCACTGAGGGTCGGGTGCGCATGGATGGTATTGTGAATCTCCTCCGCGGTCGCTTCGAGCTTCATGCCGAGACCATATTCCGCAATCAGCTCCGTGGCATCAGAACCCACAATGTGCGCGCCAAGAATCTCGCCATACTTCGGATCAACGAGTAGTTTGACAAAACCTTCAGGCTGGTTCGAGGCCACCGCCTTACCGGAAGCTTGGAAAGGGAATTTTCCAGCCTTGTAATCGATACCCTCTTCCTTGAGCCTCTTCTCCGTCTTACCGATGGATGCCACTTGAGGAAGGCAGTAGGTACAGCCAGGAAACTCGCGGACGCGCTCCGGCTTGCCATGACCAAACATACCATTGACTGCTTGGATCGCTTCGAAAGTTGCGACGTGGGCCAACCAAGGCGGGCCGATAATATCACCGGCTGCGTAGATACCCCTGACGGAGGACTCGTAATTGTCGTCGACCTTTACATAACCGCGATCCAGATCAAGCTTCACACGTGGTGAAAGGAGACCTTCAGTATTTGCCACCACACCGATCGCAAGAAGGATCGATTCGGCGGTGATACTCTCCTTCTTATCCCCCTTTACGAGATCCATCTTCACGCTCTTGGCGTTGACCTTGATATTTTCGACGGCGGTGGAAACACGGCAATCAATTCCCTGCCCCTTGAAGGATCGGGCGACCACTGCGGCGGTTTCGTGATCCTCAACCGGAAGCACCTGGTCCATCATCTCCACGAGCGTTACCTTCGTGCCGAAAGCATTCAGGAAATAGGCAAATTCAGCGCCAATCGCACCCGCACCCACGATCACAATCGACTTGGGTTGTTTCTTCATTTCAAGCGCCTGGCGCGAGGTCATGACACGTTCACCATCCACTTCAAGATCCGGCAGACGGCGTGGCTTACAGCCCGTCGCGATCAGAATCCTCTCTGCCGCCAGGATTCGACCCTTCTCCTTGCCATCCGTGATCTCAACCATCCCGGGCACATTAATCGTGCCAGTGCCAATCACATGATCGACCTTGTTCTTCTTGAAGAGAAAGCCAATGCCTTGGGCCATCGTATCGGCCACATTGCGGGAGCGACCAACAATCTTTGAAAAATCGTAATCCAAGCCTTTGACCGTAATGCCAAGCTCCTCACTGTGCTGGAGCTTGTTGTAGAGCTCCGCACTCTTGAGCAGTGCCTTCGAAGGGATACAACCCCAGTTCAAACAAGTCCCACCGGGGCGCTCTTGCTCCACACAGGCCACCTTTTTACCGAGCTGGCCCGCGCGAATGGCAGCGGCGTAGCCCGCAGGACCACCACCAATAACAACAAGATCGTATTTCGTGCTAGTTGACATAGAGCGGACTAAAAGCGCTAAGTTCCACAAATAGTCAAACCCGAAGGTATTTCGCGAATTACTATTCGTGTTTTTTATTACTTATTTATCCGGCCGAGTCGGCTACCACAATTTACTCCGGTCTTTCCACGCAAAATGACGATGACACATTTAAAGGAGTCCGACAACCGTTCCCATGGTAGGGCGGTCTTGCCAAGACCGCCGTTCGCCCTACGGGTTCGACGGGCCATATTTTTATACCGCTGATCACCGCTCATGACCTCTAATCCGACTCGGATGGGATTCATGTGGATGCAATCCTCAATGGTCCGCTCTGCGGAGCATCCGATCTTGTCGCTATTATATGGCTAAATGTCCACCCCTCGGAGGCGGCGAGCGCGCCCTACCTAAGCCGGCCTTCTTAACAACAACTTCCCATGGTAGGGCGGTCTTGCCAAGACCGCCGTTCGCCCTGCGGGTTCGACGGGCATCTCTCTAGCATATGGGCAAATGCTCACCCCCGCCAGAGGCGGCGCGTGGTCCGATTCCTTCGGATCGGTCTTGTCGCCAGCTCGGAACGGCGAGCGCGCCCTACCTAAGTCACTCCCTTCGCCGAAGGCTACGGAGCTCAAGAAAGTCCGAGCTCTTTCCCCGCAACATGACGAAGACCCTAAAATTAAGGGAGCTAGACGCATCACCAGGGTTTTAGCGTTCCTTGAGCGTGTTTTAGCGGTCAAAAAAGCGTCAGATGGTTCTCTTTAAACCGCTTAACGAGCTGCCCAGGTGAAGAGGTCAAACCCTTAAGAAATCAAATATCGATCACATCGTCGTCCTTGATAGGCTTTTGAGCCTGCGGGCTTGGCCCGGAGGCAGAGGCCCGCCCGGAAACCGACCGCACGCGCACCCGACTCGTCCCCAAAAGGATATTGGCGGCCGCTCCCGTGAGACTGACCAGAAGTGCTCCTGCCAAGGCGTATCCGAAACTATCCACGACGAAACCTTCAACCAGCTGACCGACGAGCAGGAAGAGGAGCGCATTGATCAACCAAATCCCCAGGCCGAAACTCAGAACAATAAAGGGCAAGGCGAACAGCATGAGCAAAGGCTTTAGAAATACGTTGCTCAGGCTAAGTAGCACGACTGCCAGAGTGAGTGCTCGCATATCCGTATAATGGATACCCGAAAAGATATTCGAAGCAATGAGGACGCCGAGTGCTATAAGCAGCCAGCTCTTTAGAAGGTGTTTAAAATTCATCATCAGTCCTCTATGGTATTTCCCGCGCCCGAATCTCGGATTTAAGTTTTTTCAGCTCTTCCATACGTCGAGCAGTCGCCGCTTCTGCACCCGCCTCTCCCGGTTGGTAGAATTCCTCCGGATCGAGCATATATTCCTGACCCGATACCCCCTGCGGATAGTCGTGACTGTAGAGGTAATCAGCCCCGTGTCCGAGAGCTTTATTGGTTTTTGTATGTGCGTCCCGCAGCCAGAGAGGGACCGCCTGCACAGGCTTCTCGCGCAGACTTTTTTTCACGGCAGCCATCGCACACGTGACAGAATTACTCTTTGGCGATGTCGCGAGGTAGAGGATTGCATGGGCGAGATTATATTCACATTCAGGCAGACCGACTTTTTCGCAGGCTTCAAAGGCAGCTACCGCGACCGTCAAAGCATGAGAATTAGCGAGCCCGATATCCTCGGAAGCCAGAATCGTCAGACGACGGGCTATAAAGCGGGGATCCTCGCCCCCTTGGAGCATTTTAAAAGCCCAGTATAGAGCGGCGTCCGGATCCGATCCACGGATACTCTTGATCATGGCCGAAGCATGATCGTAGTGCTCATCCTCATCCCGATCGTAGCGAATCTGGCGTTCCTTTGCAAAAACCTCAACGGCGGCATCGTTGATATGGGCCCCCACCGGCTGACCGAGGACAAGCGTCTCCAAAGCGTTGAGAGCACGGCGAAGATCTCCCCCTGAAAACTCAGCGATGGCTCGGAAAACGGCCGCTTCAGCGGTGCAACGATGGCCGCCCAAACCCCGCTCTACATCTTCCAGTGCTCGCGCGAGCACAGCAGCAACCTGCGCCGGCCCGACGGGTTCCAGGCGAAATAAATGACTCCGACTCAGCAATGGAGCATTCACATAAAAGCCTGGATTGTGTGTCGTCGCCCCGATTAAACGGATATTCCCCGCCTCCACATCAGGCAGCAGTAAATCCTGCTGCGATTTATTGAACCGATGGATTTCATCGATAAAGAGGATGGTACGCTTGGCAGCCTCATAGCGAGCGAGCCGCAGGATTTCCCGCAACTCAGCGACGTTGGAGAGCACAGCATTCACACGAACAAATTTGCTCTTCGTCTCCGCCGAAATCACTTCGGCCAGGGAGGTCTTTCCGCAACCCGGAGGGCCATAGAAGATCAAGCTGCCAAAATTATCGGCTTGGATCAGACGTGGCAGAAGGCAGCCCTCGCCCACAATATGATCCTGGCCGATCACCTCGCTGAGAAAGCGTGGGCGCATACGCACCGCCAGAGGACGATGCATCGATTCTGCATCCCCGCCGGTTTCGTCAAAAATACTGGCCTGTCCGGGACTTTTCGGCATCATAGCAGTCTCTTACTTGATCGACACTAGGCTGCGCTTGAAGCCTTGCAAGTGTGAACAAATATTCGAGTGCCGTTGGCTGGCCAGCAATGATGAATTCTCTGACACCAACTCGAGCCCCCGCACTCCTACTATTGATCGGAATCATTAGTGGCTTACTGCTCGCTCGAAAAATAGAGGCACCGGTTGCCCTAAGCCTCCCCGCGATGCTTCTTTCCGCAACCGCACTTTGGTTCTCGATCCGACAAAATCCCCTCTGGCTCTATGCTTTTATTGTCGCGGCGACTCTCGCCTTCTGGGTCTACGGCAGCATACGGTTGGCGGAGACTCCGACGGCAGCCGATCTTAGCGCCCCCATCCGCGAGGCGACCCTTCACTGTAAAATCGAACGGGTACTCCAAGCCGACAGTCCGTTCAACAACACCAGCGGGATCGCACGCGTCATTACTGCTAACCCGACGAGCCGACTAAGCCCCGGGGCTCGCATTTACTATAAATTCAAACAACCCGATGTGATCGAGATCAAACGAGGCACGGAAATCGTGGCCACCGGCATACTAAAATGCATTCCCCACGATATTGATCCCGATAGTTTCGAAGGCTATTTAAAAACTACCGGGGTCCACTACCGCTTCTACCGGAGCAACAATATTCAAGTACTTAAACCACCCTCCACCTTCGAGCAGTTCTGCCAGACAATGAAGCATCGCTTCATGGGTTTCTTGAAGCTGGGCGCCCCGAAGGAGGGTACCCTTGCTAATATCTACGTGGCCATGCTCTTGGGGCAAAAGACCGCACTCAGTGCCGAGCAGAAGGATCGCTTTCGCATGACAGGGACGATGCACTTCTTCGCTATCAGCGGGCTACATATTGGAGTTATCGCAACAGTCATCGCCCAGTTCCTGATTCTCGTCCGCGTGCCACGGAGGTGGAGCCCCTTCCTCGGGTTGCCGCTACTCTACCTATATGTCGAAATTACAGGAGCCTCGCCCTCTGCGGTGCGGGCCTTCCTGATGGCAGCATTTTTCTGGGCGAGCTTCGCCCTCGCGCGACAACGGTCTTCTTTTGCAGCGCTCTGTGGATCAGCGGTCTTTGTTCTCTTCTTTAAACCCGAGCAACTCTGGAGTATTGGCTTTCAACTCTCCTATACGGTTGTCCTGAGTATTTTAATCTTTGGCCTGCCCTTTTACGAGCGTGTATCCCGGAGGCTCAGCCCCTTTGCTTACCTACCAAAGAATAACTGGACACGCTCTCAACATGCCTACGCGTGGATTCAGGACAAAGTCTTACTCCTCTTTGCAATCAGTTTTTCAGCCTGGCTAGCCAGCGCACCCTTGAGCGCGGCTTTCTTCGGCTATATTTCACCCGGGGCTGTTTTTCTGAATATGATCCTTGTTAATTTGGCAGCGATCACCATCAGCACTGGGGTAATTGCACTCTCGCTGGCCCTCGCAGGACTCGATATCGTCGCCGGATTCCTCAATCATGGCGCCTGGCTCACCATCCATACGATGGACTCGGCCGTCATCGCATCCCTCGAGATCAGCGGCATGATGATCGAGTGCCCTAACTTCCCCAAATGGGCCGCCTATAGCGCGCTCCTTGCTTACTTTGGATTGCTCCTGGCACTTAACAGCACTCGCCCACAAAGCAGCATGCGCTTCTGGTGGCTCCCCCCGGTTATGATTATCGGCTGTCTCCTCTTCGGCATCCTCGCCCAATAAAAAGGATCATCGTGAATGGCACGGACAGAAGGGGTGGATGGAGTGAACCATCTGCGTGCGTTCCCAATGAATGATTCCCCTCTCATAGGGGCCGCCCGAATGACCGTAGCAATCGCCGTTTCCCGCATCCGAATGCGACAGTCTTTTTGCAATGTGCCCAAGCGACGGGATCGCTCAAGCCTTCGAACAGGAAAATCCCCCTCGCTCTAACCTTGCGCCAGAGGGTCCGATCACTTTGTATCAAAGCCCTGTTCAGCACAAACACAGCCAGCCCGAACGGGCACTATCCAATCAATGAACACCAGTAAAACTCCCGAGCACGTCGCCATCATTATGGACGGTAATGGCCGCTGGGCCCAACAACATGGCCTACCCCGTGCTGAGGGCCACCGCCGTGGCGCAGAGGCCGTCAAGCGCGCGCTCAAAGCAGCTCAGAAAAACGGCGTCAAAAACCTGACACTTTACGCCTTCAGCGTAGAGAACTGGAATCGCCCGAAAGACGAGGTCAATGCGCTAATGGATCTGCTTGAAAGCTTCCTAGGCAAACAACTGCCCGAGCTGATCAAACGAAAAATCCGCCTTCGTGTAATTGGGCGGTTCCGCGAGCTACCGGAACGCATTCAGACGCTCCTGCACAAGGCCGAAGAGGCGACCCAACAGTTCGACGAATATACCCTAGGTCTGGCGCTGAATTACGGCTCGCGCACGGAGGTCATCGATGCGGTCAAAACCCTTTCCCAAGAAGCCGCAGCAGGTGCCATTGATCTCAACAAGCTCGACTACGACACTTTCCGGCACTACCTCTACACCCGTGAAATGCCGGATCCGGATCTGGTCATCCGCACCTCGGGCGAGTCACGCCTAAGCAATTTTTTACTCCTCCAGTCCGCCTACGCGGAAATCTACCTGAGCGATGTCCTTTGGCCCGACTTCGATGAAGCCGCCTTTGAGGCTGCCCTCGGTGACTACGCCTCCCGCGAACGACGCTACGGAAAAACAACCGAACAATTGCAAACCTAATTACCCTACCGGCACTACCCACCCTACCGGCCGGCCACAGAATTCACGCCCCATCCTTGAACACTCTCTCATGAAGCAACGTATCTTCAGTTTTCTCGCGCTTTGGACCCTTGTCAGCGTATCCCTCCTGCTTTTCGGGGTGCACGCGGGCGTCTTCCTGATCGCAATCGCCGCCTTTGCCACACAGCTTGAACTTTATCAACTATTTGAGAAAATGGGGCTGAAGCCGATGAAACGCTTCGGCCTGGCAGCTGGTGCCTGCATCACGCTCGGCTCCTACTACATAACAGGAATCGACTCAGGAAATGATCTCTTTGTTCTCTGCTTCGTCCTTCTAACACTGACTATAATTCGACTGGACCTCCAAGCCGGGCGGCTGCGCAGTTTCATGCCAACACTCTTCGGCCTACTCTATGTTCCTTACCTACTTCACTTCCTGATCAGAACAGGGAAGCTCGCCGAGCACAACGGCGAGAGCGCGGCCACTGGGTTATTCCTCGCGGTATGGATCGTAGCAGTGGCCAAGTGTACCGATGTCGGTGGACTTCTCGTTGGAATGAAGATCGGTAAGACCCCGCTCTCTGTCGTCAGCCCCAAGAAGACCTACGAGGGCGCGGTAGGCGGCATCGTTTTCTCAATGTTGATCGGGGTCATCCTTGCCCGCCTGTTTCATAACCTCGCACCAACGGGTATGGAGTGGTGGCTCTGCGCATTAATCGCCATCCCGATTGGCATCGCGTCGATCGCGTCGGACCTTGTGGAATCTGCCTTTAAGCGCCAGGCTGGTGTGAAAGACTCTGGCAAAGTGATCCCCGGCATCGGCGGTATCTTCGACCTGACCGACAGCCTTATCCTCACTGCACCGCTCGGATATTTACTTTTCAAATACACGCTCTTCTAGATGCGGGACACCGAAGCAGAAAGTAGACGCGCATCGCCGAGGCGACCATTCGACGAAACGACTCGCACTCCGCATAAGTATGGATCGGCAATACTAACGGCGGTAGCGATGGAATGCCCCCCTCCATTACGACAAACTGGAGGGCATGGCTCCCACCATCCCACTGCCATAATCAAATCTAAGTTTTGATTCGATGAACGCGCCAAAGAAAGTCGTTCTACTCGGTGCCACCGGATCCATCGGCGGCAGTACGCTTAAAGTGATTCGTGCCCACCCTGAGCAATTGCAACTCGTCGGGGTAGCCGCACAGTCGAATCATGAGGCACTCGCGAATATCTGCCGCGAGTTTAAGGTAGCACATGCTGCGATCGGTTCGGAACCCGCCTATACAGCTGCAAAGCAGGCGGATCATTTCCCTAGTAACACATCTGTGAGTTGCGGGGAAGCCGGGCTGATCGAGCTCGCGACCTTGAAGGAAGCAGATATCGTTCTCGTCGCCGTGGTCGGCGCAGATGGGCTGCGACCTGCTCTCGCGGCCATTGAAGCGGGCAAAGACATCGCGCTCGCAAATAAGGAGCTACTGGTTCTCGGTGGTGCACACGTCATCGAAGCCGCTAAGCGTAAAGGGGTCCGTCTGCTGCCGACTGATAGCGAGCATAACGCCATTTTTCAGTGCCTCCAAGGCCACCCTGAAAACCAATTGGACAAGATCATTCTGACGGCCTCGGGCGGCCAATTTCGGGACGCTCCCCCGCACGAACTCGACAAGGTGACGCCTGAAATGGCCACCCAGCACCCGAACTGGTCCATGGGCCCAAAGATCACAGTCGACTCCGCAACGATGGCCAACAAGGGGCTCGAACTCATCGAGGCGCACTGGCTATTCGGACTGGAACCAGAGCGTCTCGACGTGGTCATTCACCCCCAGAGTGTGGTCCACTCTTTCGTTCAGTTTATCGACGGCTCCATCCTCGCCCAACTCAGCCCCCCCGATATGACCTTTGCCATTCAGCACTGCCTCCTGTATCCTGAAAGGGCACCGGGCGTGACTCCGACCACCGATTTCCATAAGAGGTTTTCATTGGATTTCAAACCACTGGATTTCAATAAGTATCCCTGTCTCGAGCTAGCCTATGAGGCACTCAGAGAGGGTGCTACAGCGCCTGCGGTTTTCAACGCAGCCAATGAAGTGGCGGTGCAACGGTTTCTAGCCAGAGAGATCGGCTACCTTGATATCCCCAAGTTGATCGAGCACAGTCTCCGGAAGATCGACTTACTCCGATCACCTAGCCTGAGCCAATTATTTGCGATTGATGCGGAAACACGTGAACTGGCGGGTGCTCACAAATTTTAAGCAATGATTTTCAATATTCTCTACATCACCTTGGCGCTTTTTGCCTTAGGGTTCTCTATCTTTATTCATGAACTGGGGCACTTCATCGCGGCCAAAAAACGCGGACTCATCGCCGATCGTTTTTCCATAGGATTCGGGCCGCGACTCTTTGGATGGCATCGAAATGGCACTGACTTCCGGCTCTCACTCCTCCCACTGGGCGGCTATGTCTCCCTGCCGCAGCTTGCCGACATGGGACGCCTCGAAAGCGGCGAAGGCGATGAAGCCGAACGCCTACCACCGATTTCCTACGCGGACAAAATGATCGTCGCGGTCATGGGTGCGGTATTTAACCTGATCTTCGCTTTACTACTTTCGCTCGTCCTCTGGGGTGTCGGCCGCGAAGTGGTCAAAACCACCACTATTGGCAACGTGGCCGAACAGGTGATCAATGCAGAGGGTGAAACCGCACCCGGCCCCGCCTACGTGGCCGGCATCCGCGAGGGCGATGTGATTGTATCGATCGACGGCGATCCGGTGCGCGACTGGTGGCACTTTCAGAACAACCTCGTGACCAGCGTTGGCCGTGAGGACGGTGGCGAGGGACGCCCGCAGGTCGAAGTCGGCGTGATGCGCGACGGCGAATCACTCGAATTCACGGTTTACCCCGAGCTGCGTAAGATCGCGACCGACCGGATGCGCTATATCGGAATTGCCCCGGAAACAAACGAAAACTCGGCACCCATCGTTATCCAGTTGGAAGAAGACATGCCAGCGATTGAGGCGGGACTGCAACCGCTCGACCGCCTCATCCAGCTCGACGGTCAGGATATCGTCTCCGGCGCCTTCCTTAACATGTATCTCGCAAAAAATGGTGACCGCTCAATCGAGGTAACAGTCGATCGCAATGGCGAGGCAGTCATTATCCCGATCAAGCCTATAATCAAGGAGGGTGAAACTAGCCCGCGCTTTGGCTTCGCTTATGATTTTGAGTATAAAACCGAGATCGTCCACGTGAATCCGGCGCAGCAGATCGTGATCTTCGCGGACACGATGAAACGCACCCTCTACGCCCTCCTACATAAGGGCTCCGACGTGCATATCCGCAACATGAGTGGTCCCGTCGGTATCGTCCATAGCCTCACACGCATGGCCGAAATCAGCTTCATTGATCTGCTTTGGATGTTGGCACTCATCAATGTAAACCTGGCCATTTTCAACCTGCTTCCGATCCCCGTGTTGGATGGCGGCCACATGCTCTTTGCCACCATCTCCAAAGGTATCGGACGGCCCTTACCTCGCAAGGTGATGGAAAATGTGCAGGGCGCCTTCATGATACTCCTGCTCTGTTTCATCATTTATGTCAGTTTTTTTGATATTAACCGAGTCGGCTACGACATCGGTCTAATCGAAGAGGAGATGGCGGGAGCAACAACGGACGAACCGTAGGCCTTGAGTTCACCTCAAGCAGAGTTGTCTGAAAGATACGATGACTCACGCGGCTGGAGCTCTAACGCTGACTTTCTTCAGCGTTCTACATGGCTTATTCGACGCGGCCACCAATCGGTAGAGGCACGACAAGCACATTACAAAGACAATGTATCAAAATATTTGATCCCGCTCATCGAGGTGGCGGGTCTGCGTGAGACTACCTTTGAACTTATTATTAAGCACCTCCAGAATCTCCGGGCTGATTTTCTCTCGAGCCTCTTTGATCGA
This sequence comes from Opitutales bacterium, assembly GCA_049598495.1. Lineage (GTDB taxonomy): Bacteria > Verrucomicrobiota > Verrucomicrobiia > Opitutales > Coraliomargaritaceae > Thalassobacterium. Next base: position 31,769 of record JBMYNR010000009.1, on the reverse strand, counting down.
GAGCAGTGCCGTGACCACATTTAGAGCCGTTCCAGACTCTTCCAGCATCATGGCGTCCAGTGAGGCGTCGACCGCCTCCAACTCTTCAGCGGTGACGCCACTTGATTTGACCACATCGAAAGACTCGGGATCGACACGGGCCTCAGATTCAATCGTTATCACCTGAGCAGGTCCGGACGCGCGAACATCAGGAATCACGAGAGCTTTTTTTTTTCGCCCTCGCCACCGCCAGCAGCGGCGACCTGCTTAATCAAGTTGTCGATCGCACGCGATCGCGCCTCCTCAGAGGCCTTGAGTAGAACGACCTCGAAATTTACTTTCTCCGAAAGCCCCCGTTGCACGGAAGCTTCGCCGCGGTGGAGCGCGTCCAGCATACGCATGATCGACTCGTTGGTCATCTCGACCCCGAGCTGGCTGGTGGCCCCACCATTTTGAATGGCATCCAGAAGCGCCTCGCGCACGTAGGCTTCCAAATCCAATAGGATCCGGTAAAGATCCCGTCCCTCCGAAGAGAACTCATCCACGGACGTAACTATGGCAGAAAAATCAAGTGCGGCCAGCGAGGCAGCCAAACGACCGATTCGCTCCACCGAGACGAGCCCATACACATCCAGCACGTCGGTCTCCTTGATATCGTTGCCACAGAAGGAAATCATCTGATCGAGAATCGACTGGGCATCTCGCATGCCGCCATTGGCCAAACGCGCAATGGAGGCGAGTGCTTCCGGTTCGACGGAGACCTCCTCTGCCTGGCAGATCTGAGTCAGCTTCTCTGCAATGACCGAATCGGAAATCGGGCGAAATTCAAAGCGTTGACAGCGCGAGACAATGGTTGGCAGGACCTTGTGTGCCTCCGTCGTGGCGAAGAAGAACTTCACGTGCTCGGGCGGTTCTTCGAGGGTCTTAAGCAAAGCGTTAAAAGCTGCCGTCGAGAGCATATGCACCTCGTCGATAATATAGATTTTAAAGGTGCACTGTGCCGGTGCAAACTGGCACTCCTCCCGCAGGCTGCGCACCTGCTCCACGCTGTTATTGGAAGCACCATCGATCTCGATCACATCCATACAGGACCCGTCCATAATGGCGCGACTGGTCTCTGAATCATTATCCGGGGTCGCACTCGGGCCGCCCTCTGCGTTGAGCGCCTTGGCAAAGAGACGAGCCGTACTGGTCTTACCCGTACCACGGGGACCGACAAAGAGATAGGCGTGCGCGATCCGCTTCGTTTCGATGGCATTGCTCAGCGTCCGCACGATGTGATCCTGCCCGACTAGTTCACTGAACTGTTTGGGGCGCCAGCGACGTGCAATTACTTGGTAGCCTTGTTCCATTTCTCCATCCTAGCAAGCGATGCTAAAGTGGGTCTGGCAAGGGGGATTTTCGGGAAATCTACGCCTCCCCCCGTAGCACAGGCATCCTTGCCTGTGAGATGACGCGCCAACACAGTCAGGGATGCTGCCTGTGCTACAATCCAAGATGACACGCCAACACAGGCAGGGATGCCTGTGCTACAATCCAAGATAATGCGCCAACACAGGCAGGGATGCCTGTGCTACAATCCAATCACCCAAGCAGGTAGTCCGGATTGAGCTTCTTCAGCTCCTCTTTGACAAAGAGTCCGTCCTTGCGGATGAGCTCCCCGTCGAACCAGATCTCGCCCCCGCCGTATTCCGGACGCTGGATTTGCACCATATCCCAATGGACCTGTGAGCGGTTCCCGTTGTCCGCTTCCTCATAGGCCTGCCCCGGCGTGAAGTGAAAGGAACCGGCAATCTTTTCGTCAAAGAGGATATCACGCATCGGCTCGAGAATGTGCGGGTTGAAGCCGATCGCAAACTCACCAATGTAGCGGGCACCCTCATCGGAATCGAGGATGTCGTTCAAGCGCTCGGAATTCGTGCCGTCGGCATGCACGATCCTGCCCTTTTCAAATTTCAGATGGATACGATCGAACGACGTGCCTTGATAAACGGTCGGTGCGTTGTAAGTGATCTCGCCCTCGACCGAATCACGTAACGGACAGGAGAAGACCTCGCCATCGGGAATATTATGCCTGCCGCCACAAGCCACCGCTCTAATTCCCTTCATCGAGAATCTCAGGTCTGTATCGGGGCCCTTCAACTCAACGCGATCGGTCGCGGTCATCAGCTTCTCGAGGGCCGCCATGCCCTCCGTCATCCGGCTATAGTCCTGGGTGCAAACACGGAAAAAGAACTCCTCGAAGCTCTCGGTGCTCATCATCGCCTGCTGAGCCATGGCCGGAGTCGGCCAGCGTAGGATCACCCACTTGGTCTTATTGACACGGTAGTCGAGGACAGTCTTCATAGCCCGCATCACTTGGCTAACCTTGAGTGGATCCACATCCGACATCTCAAAAATATTATCCGAGCCGCGCACCGCGATATAGGCGTGCATCTTTTGCATCCGCGCGAGCTCCCAGGTAGCCTGCGTTTCAAACTGCTCGGCATCAAGATCGTTGACCAACTCACGACTGATCCGCGCCCGCTGAAGATTCACAAAGGGCACCGCACCCCGCTCACGCGCTGCACGAACCAGTGCAATCACCATGCCCTCGGGAATATCGAAGGCGTCGATCAAGACGCGTTCCCCCTCTTGAAGAGTGGTAGAAAAGCCGGTCAGTATGCCAGCCAGTTTCGTGTAGTTCGCTTCCATACCAGCAATGCGAACGATTTCGGCCTCGAGGTCAAAACCGCAAAGCGAAAATTTGCCGATGCCCCACCTCAAGCAAAACAAAGCCCACTAAGACCGCGGACTGGTATGGTAATCAGGGCGGGACTTATTCCGAGACGCGCAGCGCCGACATAAACGCACGCGGAGCGATTTTTATACCGCTGATCACCACGAATAACCACTTATCCAATCCGACAAAGACTGAAAACGACAACCGAACATCAGCGTATGATGAGTGGTTAAAAAGTGCACGCTTGAAAGAAGTAAAAGTCCTCCAACCATTCGTCACGCCAATCCATTATCAATCGCTCTTGTCCCCAACCTTTGGTGTAGACCCACCATGCGTAGGCAACCTTAGCGAAGGATGGAGTGCCTAGCAACACCGTAATCATAACCAATTCACGGAGAACGGATGCCCGTTCGATACACTCCTCGAACTTTTCGGCTAAACTTCGGGACTTAGTGACTCAACTTATGCTGTCATTCGTGGAGCTGGTGCGCCTCGTAACAAGCCCTCTGTAGAGAGATGCTCATCGATATCAGGCCAGTGGATGCCGTAGCCGCCGCCACAGCGCTCCCAGTTCGCCTGCTCGGGCTGAGATGCTTCGAACAAACGCGGATACCATGCCAGTGGCACACGGATGCTACGACCATCCATCAGATCTACTTGAAGTGCATCTGCGTCAATCTGAACGTCTTTTACACGCTCATCGGCCTGTGTTGCCAAAATACCCATTCCAAGATTCTTTTAATTGTTGTTGATACTCTGATACCAGTGAAATGATTTCGCGAAGTTCGTGAGCACTGAAACCAAAGTTACGCGCTAATGTGACAGGCTCAAGCCAGATTTTTGCTGATTGAGCATCCCGATCCACGTGCACATGAGCCGGTTCGTTTGGCTCATGACTGTAAAAGTAAAATTTGTAGGGACCTATCAGTAAAACTGTCGGCATTCTAAGATTCAGAGAAAATAACTTTGCTCCGTCAAGTAACGACAGAAATGGTCAACCTTTCACATAACATGAGCAGTCGCATTCATACCATAGTCAAGTTCGCACGTAGGCTGAAAGAAGCAAGAGCGTCGGATGAGGTCAACAGGGACAAGTGGCGCGAGGAGGGCTAGTCATTTGACGAAGTGCGACAGCACGGAGATGGCGTAGCCCGAAGGGAGAGGAAGCGGGTGCCCTCTGGGCAGCTTGACGAACAATGTGCTCAGCGTAGGCGAAGTTTGAAGACGTCTTAACAAAAGCGGGATCACATCAGACTTACCGATGATACCCAGCCGTTGAGTGAAAACACTCTGCTTGGCATCAGAATCAAGGAGCATGCTCGCTTAAGTCTATTGGTTCATAGCCCAGAATGCTGCTTTTCGCGTTAAATTTCAAAGAACTTTGGCACCGCATCTCACGCCGTGCTATGGTTGGCCTGTACGGTTACACTAGATTTTAAACAACTTGAGGGGATTAAACTGTGAACCATATTTTGTGGCTCTCCCGCGTTTTAATTTCGCGACTGAAGAAAATGGGGTGGTAAACGGGACTGCTTCGCCATCTTCAGGTTTTCCGGGCGGCACAGTCGTGCCTGAAAACCTTTCGTCAAACCCGCTTCTTCGCGGGTTCTCGTCCTGCCCCCGGGATAACAAAACCTCAAAACGATCCATCCGTAGCCTCAGCGAAGAATGGGGTGGTAAACGGGACTCGAACCCGCGACCCCTGGTACCACAAACCAGTGCTCTAACCAACTGAGCTACTACCACCATATCCCGCAAGAGACTTACGATTGTCTTACGGTAAAGAAGGCACATGCTTTGATTCGTATCGGACTTGTCAATAGTCCGTTCTGGTTTTTTAAAATCGCAACCAACCTATTTCCCGACGATACTTTAAGCCCGAAAAAAGGAACCCACCCTTAACAAGTTGAGATAGCTGTGACCCGATGGGACGATCGTGGCGATGGCACACCAGTCCTTAAAAATTATAGGTTTGAAGGAATGTCACACTGGCCCGTGCAAGATCGCTACAGGATCGTTCTTTGGGAGAAACTTTCAACAAAGAGGTCTCCGCTTGAATAGCAGCCCTCAAGGCAGAGCGCCGACTACAGCATTGGGGGATCCATACCACTTCGCCCCCCGCATCATAATCAGGGGCATCAGTTTCGTAATCTACTTCAAGTAAATCCTTTAGTCGACTAGGAGGCTCCCATAGCCCTCTCGATAGCTTGGATACTTCGGCGTCCAGTCAAGTAGGTTGCGTGCCTTGGCATTACTGACAAATCGATGCGGCATGCGACCGCCGCGTCGCTTCAAACGCTCGGAAATCTTATCCGGATTAAAGACCGGTTCGGACATGTTAAGCTGTGCGGCCAAATATGAAAGCACCCTTTGTTTGCTCGCGGGGGCATCATCCGTGATGTTATAAATACCCGAAGGTGCCGCCCCATAAAGCGCTGCGGTAATCGCCGAAACGACATCGTCAAGATGGATCATATTCATCGCATAATCACCACGGCCAGGGATCTCACCTCCTCCTTCCCGGAGTTGATTGAGCAGAAAATGCCGCCCCGGCCCGTAGATGCCCGCGAGGCGCAGCACATACCAACTTTGACAGACGCCTTCGGCCCCACTGAGCATCGCCTCAGCCTCAAGCAGCACTTGGCCAGTCGCCGGTGCCTCCGTGCTATCTGTAGACTCATGGACTGTCACGCCACCGTCTTGTGGATACACGGATGTGCTACTGGTGTAAATGTAGCACCTAAGATTCCGCGAGCGCGCCCAGTCGAGAATAGCAGCTTGGCCCTGAACATAGGATTTACGGTAGCCGTCAATTCCCCCACCTGCGGAGCTCACGCAATTGACCACCGCCTGATAGCTCTTTTTAACCTGCGCGTGCCAAACAGTGTCGTCGAGCTCAGCGACAATCACCTCATCGACTCCGAGCGATTCGAGCGATTCAGCCTTCGTCTCATTGCGAGTCAGGGCGCCGACTCGGACACCTGCTCCGAGGAGATACTCTGCTAGCGCACGGCCCACGTAGCCACAGCCGAATATCATCACGGAATCAGGAAGCTGTTCGGTAGTCGCCATTTCTTTCTCCAGAGCTTGTAGTATGAATCCTACTTCGCCAACATTCGCTTTCAATGCAAGCCCCACAACCAGAAAAAGTCCGCACCTACCTGCTCGACCTGCAGGATCGTATTTGCCAGTCCCTTGAGAGCGAAGATGGCTTAGCTGTCTTCACTGAGGACAAATGGAACCGTAACGAAGGCGGTGGCGGGCGCTCGCGTGTGCTCACGAATGGTGCCGTCTTCGAGAAAGCGGGCATCAATTTCTCCGATGTGGCAGGCGGGCAACTCCCCGCAGCGGCCACGGCCAACCGACCGCAGATAGCCGGCGCTCCCTTCCGTGCGATGGGGGTTTCACTGGTGATTCATCCATACAATCCACATGTGCCAACCACCCATATGAACGTGCGTTTCTTTCATGCTGAACCGGCAGAAGGCGACCCCGTCTGGTGGTTCGGCGGAGGCTTCGACCTAACCCCTTACTACGGCCAACGCGAGGATGCGGTCCACTGGCATCAAACGGCGCGTGCCGCCTGCGAGCCATTTGGCAAGACACTTTATCCAAAATACAAGAAGGACTGTGACGAATATTTTTTTCTACCCCATCGTCAGGAGGCCCGCGGGATAGGCGGGATCTTCTTCGACGACTTTTCAGAGGGTGGCTTCGATCAGGCATTTGCATTTACGCAATCAGTAGGCGACCACTTCGTGCCTGCCTACCTGCCCATCGTCGCTCAGCGCAAACTCACGAATTTTACCGATCAGCAACGACAGTTTCAGCTCTACCGCCGGGGCCGCTATGTCGAATTCAACTTGATCTACGACCGAGGAACTCTCTTCGGGTTGCAGTCAAATGGCCGAACAGAATCGATCCTTATGTCACTCCCCCCACTTGTTCGCTGGGATTACGACTGGAAACCCGAACCGGGCACGCCCGAAGCCGAACTCTACGATATCTATTTAAAACCAGCCGACTGGGCGAATGAGGTTGGCAGTTAATCGTTGCCAGTTGAAAGATAAGCCACCCAAACAACTAACATTATTCATCACTCAACTTCTCTCAAGATGACCCCTCGCCAACGTTTCCTTGCCGCCGCACAACAGCGCCCGGTTGACCGGCCGCCCATCTGGCTTATGCGTCAAGCCGGCCGTTACCTGCCGGAGTATCGCGCCCTCAAGGAGAAGCATGACTTCCTAACCATGGTTCGCAGTCCCGAACTTGCGACTGAGGTCACACTGCAGCCGCTGAAACGCTTTCCTCTCGACGCCGCCATCATCTTTTCGGACATACTTGTAATTCCGGAAGCACTCGGCCAGGGCTATCACTTTCGCGACCAAGGGGGCATCGGCATGGACTACTTGCTCGATAGCAAGGATAAGATTCTCGCACTTGATCCGAATAAAGTGGCTGAGCGTCTGAAATATGTTGCCGACGCGCTCTTACTTACACGATCAAAACTTGGCGAGGACACCGCGCTACTGGGCTTCTGTGGCTCCCCCTGGACGCTCGCCTGCTATATGGTCGAAGGCGGCTCAGCCAAGGATTTCATCGCTATCAAAAAACTGGCATGGGACCAACCTGAGCTCTTTGAACTGCTCATGCAGAAACTGACGCAAGCCATTATCGAATATCTGCACATGCAGATGGATGCGGGTGTGGACGCACTCCAGATCTTTGATTCATGGGGTTCTATCTGCCCGGCGACGCAATACGAAGCTTGGTCGTTACGCTGGATCCATCAAATCATCCACTCACTCAAGGGACAGGTGCCCGTCATACTCTACGCAAAGGGCATGGGACATAGGTCGCCGGAACTCATACATACAGGCGCCAATGTCATTAGTCTGGACTGGACCATCCATCTCGGCGAAATGCGTCAAAACATCGGTCGCGGCGCTTCGGTACAGGGAAATCTAGACCCGGCCACCTTGACGACAACACCTGAAATTACCCGGCAGGAGGCAAAACGCGTCTTGAAGGATGCCGGTAACCAACCCGGATTCATCTTTAACTTGGGCCACGGAATGATCCCTAGCGCAAAGATCGAATGCGTCGAAGCTCTAATGGAAGTGGTCACCGGGCAGAAGAACGCCTGAGAGAATCATACAGCTTTGGGAAACACCCGCCTCTCAGGCTTTGGACAGCGCCTCTCCCTCCAGCAGAAAACCCATTTTACAACGCAAGGCTCCACTGATTGCATCGGTATCCTCCGGATTCTCAGCAATGCAATTGACGATTGCACTCCCGACAACGACACCGTCGGCCGCTTGTGCCACCGTGTTGACATGCTCCGGATTAGAGATCCCAAAACCAACGACCACTGGGAGGTCCGTGTATTGTTTGATCGTCTCAACCCGATCACGGATTCCCTCCGACATGGAGGCTTGCTCACCCGTCACCCCCTCGCGCGAGACGTAGTAAACGAAACCTGTCGTCGCTTTACAGATAACATCCAGTCGAGAATCGGGCGTGGTCGGCGCCACGATACAAATTGTCTTAATACCATGCTTGGCACAGGCCTCTATATGATCGCCGGCCTCCTCGGGGGGAAGATCCAAGGTAAGGATCCCATCCACTCCCGCAGCTTTGGCACGTTCGGCGTATTGCTCACTCCCCTGCGCAAACACGAGGTTATAGTAGGTATAAAATACGATCGGCACCTCGCTGAACTGACGAACCGCCCGAACGAGTTCCAGGACGCGCTCGCTGGTCATACCACTTTCGAGGGCACGCTGCGCCGCCAGTTGATTGGTCAATCCGTCCGCCAAAGGGTCCGAGAACGGCACACCCAACTCGAGGATATCGACACCGGACTCGACCACGGCACGACAGGCTTCAAGCGAGCTCTCAAAATTCGGGTCGCCCGCACAGAGGTACCCGACAAAGGCGGCGCGGTTCTGCTCACGTGCGTTAGCGAAGGCTCTTTCGATACGATTCATAAAAAAGTATGAATGTGGGAAAGTTGAACAGGGGAAAGGTTAAACTTTAGCACCTTTTACCTTACTACCGTCGCACCTGTAATCAACTATTCCGAAGCAATGCCTTCTCAATCAGTGGTAGCATCTTGCCACGCCGGAAGAGAGTCACCTGCCCCGTGCTTCCGGAAACCACAATACAGAGGCAATCAACCGCTTGGGTAATCGAAGCGGCCGCCGCATGGCGACTACCAAGCCCACTTGGTAAATCATGATCGTAGTCCGGAGCATGTAGCAAGGATCCGGCAGATACGAGGACACCGTCACCGCGAATAACAAAGGCACCGTCAATAGATGATAGCTCCTTAACGGTCTCGTCCATAAATGGGTTCAGAATATTTCGATCCTCGTCCTTGTAACCGAAGAAAGGATTCAGAATGAGTGGCTTCGTATATTCGGCGATCAATTCAGCATTCCCGAGTGTAAACAGACAGCCAACAGGATGCCCCTCGCGCCCCTCGACCGCCAATTCAGTCGCAATTGCTAAAACCCGTTCAATCACCTCGGGCCTCACACTTGCCGGCAACATATCCGACTTGCTCGCAAGCATCGTATCAAACTCGCGCTCAACATCCACCACCGTGATACTATCAAACTGGTTACTCTGGGGCAGACCGCCGATACAGCAAAGTCGATCGTGACTAGAGAAAATCCCCCGAGTTAAACCAATCAAGACAGCACTGCGCAGCTGAGAAAAACGATGGTTGCTATACGAGCGGATAGGAATGACCGAGTCCACCTCCTCGCGCTCGGTAATTGCCTCTGAGGTTCCGTGCGAGATCAGAACGGTCTTAAAACTCCTGAAGATCGTCTTACCTAATTCAACCCCGCCACCAAAGGTGTCGGAAAAGACCAAGACCGAGGTGCATTGTGCTCCCTTAGCGATCTTCGCCGCCTCCTTTAAGATGAGGTTATTAAAGCGGTTATGACGCCGGCGTGGCTTACCCTCTTCACCTCCGAAAACCAACTTCAGCTCCTTCCGGAAATCACCGAGCTTTTCGGCCGACCGCAAGCGGTCCATATGACCTTGATCCTGGAATACACGAGCGAGTGATGCCAGACTGTAGAGATAGCTTCGGGCATTCTCCGATGCGAGAAGAAGGAAAATATAACGAATCTCGTGATATTCCGTTTGCCCATCATAGACGAGACCGTTGGGGCAGCGCCCCACAGCGACCATGTAAGGCCGCTTCATTTTCACGCGGCAGTGGGGCAGACAGACACCGCTCCCAAGATAGGTCGTCATCTGCTCCTCGCGCATCATGAGTTCGGCGAGTAGTTTCTTCTTTGAGATACCCCGCTCCTTCGAAAAGTCACAGACTTCCAAAAGTTCCGATACAGCGCTCTCAAAATCCGTGCTCTCGAGGTCAATGACACGGGATTGGGCGATGTATCGATCGATGCGCATTTAGCAGCTAACTGGTTTTTTGGAATTTGACAGAGTTTGAATATGAGCGACCGATCGGACCGCCAGTTTTAAATATCGTAGAAAGTTGGCGAAAGACAACAACCATCTTACATCCAACAAGTTCCGTCCAATCAACCGGTTTACTGCTCCCATTCAATCGCACCCTTCTTTAACTCATAAAATAGCCCGAGGACGAGGACAAAGAGAAAGAAAAAGACGGGGATAACAATGGGAAGGTTCACCGCCAGAAATTCACGAAAAACAAGCACCCACGGGATAAGGAATACAACTTCGATATCGAAAAGAATAAAGAGCATCGCTGTCACGTAGAACTTGACTGCAAATCGCGCATGCCCAGAGCCCTCGGCAAGCATGCCACATTCATAAGGGGAATCCTTGATCTCCGTCGTGCCGGCGCGCTGCCCGAAGATGTTCGACGCGAGCAGGACGACAGCACCAATACTGGCCGCAATGGTAATTTGTATGAGTATCGGATAATAGTCCGCGATTTCCATAGTTTGATAACAAGTCGCCTTTGGCCTTCAATTCAAGGTGTTTCTGCACTCAATTCAAGAATGTGGGAGCTTCCCGAGGCGGATCGGGTATCAACAAGGGCGCACGATCCGTCCTCGGTGCCGTTCGAACGGTGTCCGGATCCAATTCAACGCCCTGGATGCGGATCCGCTCCGGTTCGAATTCACCCAAACCCAGGCTCGCCGCAAAAGGCAGCTGGCGCGGAAGAGGCGCGATCTCGGGAAAACCTTCCAAGAGACGCATCGCATTCATCCGATCATACAGGAGACGGTCGAGTGCAACCGGGTCACTACTCATCCAGAGCCTCGGCTCAGATCGGGTGTAGATCGAGTTAAAGAAGGGCCCGGCAATGAACTGATAGCGTTCGAGCGAAACAAAGTTCAAAATCAGCCTCTCCTCGAGTTCGGGGATGGCCGCAATCTCAGCCACCGCGGCAGAAGCTGTCGCTTGATTTACGAGAAAGCGACGACTATTACTCACATTCCAGAGGGTCGCGTTGGCCAAGGCGCCATCCACGCCGAGCGCAGGATCATCCACACCCACCGCGAGATTGATCCAGAAATCGACGTCGAATATAAGTGGCCTCGGGAGGAAACTCTTCCGCGCCCCAGCCCCCTCTTCCAACTGTATGGAGCGTCTCGTATCAGATACCCACTGGGACTCCTGCTGGAGCGCCGGTGGCAAGGGGCTATCATAGAACCAGTTAGGATCGAAATGTATACCGGAATCAAGCGCCACAACTGGACTACCCTCGAACCGTGCACCCGAAATGCTCAGTGGCGGCATGACACCAGCCTGCCTAAGTGTGTGCGAGGAATCGTCGATAATCAGGATTGCGTCCCGATCATAACCACGCGCTTCAAGTGCTTTCACAGTTGCTCGAATCAACCGCAAGGGGGTACTCAGCCCACGCCCGCTGCGGGTGTTGATTTTCAGACCTACCCGACCGCGCTCGCCGGGCGCGAGCACCTCCCCTACCTCCGTCTCGTAGAGTTTCAGTAGGGCTTCTACCTCGGTATAATAGAGACTGCCGTCAGCAATGGGGCATTCCCAAACAAGCCCTACCGGGGCACGAGGTGCGATCTGTCCGTCGGCACGAACTATAGTAAAGAGGGAACAAAGCAGCAGAATGACGAAGCCGATAGCCCTCGCTTCGAGCCTATCCACTTGACAGCTATAAAGCGGAAACGAAAGTGAAGAGACTGACGTTTTGTTACCCTGATCACGCACACCCCGTAGACAAAACCTGACCATGCCAAAAGCAAACTTCAAAAACGTATTCTTTCTCACACTGTTTACGACTGTCATTACACTGAACGGTTGCAAGAAGCCTGAAGAAAAGAAGGCTGAGACGATTGAAAAAGCCCAAATACTCACCGAGAAGGGCTCGAATACAGAGGCCCTGAAGCTGCTAGAGAAATTGGCCCCTCAATATCCAAACGATATTGAAATCCTCGAGTCGATGGGTCGTATCTATTCGAACGAAGGCGACCACAAGATGGCAGCCTTTTTTCTCGAGCAAGCGCATCTACAGGCACCCGATGATGCGAAGCTTCTCCTCCAAACCTACAGCAGTCTGCAAGCGGCCAACCAGCCGGCCGGACATCTACTGGAAAAGCTTGCCGAGCAGACTCCGGACGCGCTGACGCCTGAGCTCTGGATTCGCCTAGGGCAGAACCGAGCCACCGAGAACAAGATCCAACCCGCACTCGACGCCTACCTTATGGGAGTCGATCCCGAAACAAGCAAACCGGATGCAGAGACCGCCGCATCCATTGGGCAACTCTTTGCCAAAGTTGGCAACCTACCACAGGCTGAGGCTTGGCTTGAAATGGCCGTTGATCAAGATGATCCAAACGCACTCACCTCACTCTTTGGGCTTCTTGAAATTAAGCTCCGCCAGAAAAATTGGCCAGGCGCGGAAGCAACCATCGCTCGGTTGGATAAACAGTTCCCGGGCGCTGTCGATGCCAGCCAATGGAAACAGGCGCGCGAGGAATTAACCAACTGGCGCAAGGCTCAGGATGAGATGAAAGCGAAACTTGCCGAAGCCGAAACAGAAAAAAGTGCGACCGAAGCCGGAGCCGCGGAAACGGATCAAAGCGCGGCCGAACTGGCCGACAGCAAGGAGCCCACCGGTATCGCTACCGAGAGCAAAGCTCAAGTCATCGCCGACATAGAGACCGCAGAAGCCATGGCCGATACCCCCGCGATTGAAGCGACCGAAGAAATCGCTGTTGAAGAAACACTGGATAAACCGGAAAACACACCGAGCACCTCCGAAGCAGACAATAGCGAGACCATCGTATACAACCCCGACATTGCCATTGAACCAGCCGAGCCTGAAATCACCTTCGATGTTGACTTCGATCAAGAATCGATCGCCGAACCGACTAACTATGCAGTAACAACCGCAGAGCCAGAGTCCGTACTCGAGGAAACCTTTCGAGGTATCGAAGAGCAGGCAAGCGATCGTCCTCTCACAGTTGAAGAGCTTCTCGCCGATGCCGAAACCGCCGAGATCGACCGTGATTTCAAATCTGCGATTCGCAAATACTGGGCCGCCATCAGTATTGCCGACAACCCTGCGGAAATTTGGAACCTTCTCTCTCGAGCTTATCTCGTGGATGGCCAATTGAATAATGCCGAGACAGCTGCCCTCGAAGCTGTCCGACTAAGCCCGGGAGAAGTCGCCTACACGCTCGACTATCTACGGGTCACTCAGCGATCCAAAAATCCGGAGGATTTCCTTTCGGAATTGCAAACCGCCTATGACCGATTCCCGGCAAGCCCGGAAATTACACTCTCACTGGCGCGGGCGCACGAGCGAATATCTGAAGACAATGTCACTGCCCGCAATCTCTATCTGCGATTCATCGATATTGCTCCGAATCATCCCCTAATTCCCGAGGCCCGGGATGCGGTCGCACGCCTTCGCTAACTCGTTTGCGTTCACTTCGTTTGCGTTCACTTATTCCCTTTGCCGCGCGTAAAACAAAGTTCGATCGAAGCAATTAAACACCAAGTCAACTTGGTGGATGTTGTCTCACCCTATGCTCAACTCAAACGAGCCGGGCGCTCATGGAAAGGACTTAGTCCATTTACTACGGAGAAGACCCCCTCCTTTTACGTCCATCCGGACCGCGGCTTCTACAAATGCTTCAGCACCGGTGAAGGCGGCGATTGCTTCACTTTCATAATGAAGCAAGAGAACCTCGAGTTTATCGAGGCGGTTGAGTTTCTGGCAAAGAAATTCAACCTTCCACTTGAGTACGAAGAAGGCGGGCCCTCTCGGGAGGAGGTCTCGCTCCGTAAGCAGCTTTTCGAACTTCATGAGCTAGCCACCACTTGGTTCCACCAACAACTGGTTGAAGCCAAGGAAGCGGCACCCGTGCGCGATTATTGGAAGAACCAGCGCGGCTTCTCATCCGAAACCGCACGGGAAATCAAGATCGGCTATGCCCCTGCCGGCATCAATACGTTCGCACTCTATTGCAAAGAAAAGAATATCTCGACCTTGGCCATGCACCGGTCCGGACTCTTCTTCGCCCGTGACGGGGAACGCGATCACGAGCGTTTCAAATCACGTTTCCGCGGTCGTCTTATGATCCCGATCCGGGATGTCCAAGGTCGTGTGGTTGCCTTCACAGCGCGCCAGCTTCCTCAAACCCCGGAAGACGATCCTGCCCGCGAAGCAAAATACGTAAACTCTCCAGAAACACCCATCTTTCACAAGGGTCGGATCCTTTTTGGTATGGACCATGCCCGCACCCACCTCAAGGAAGGCGGCAGCTTCCTTCTCGTTGAAGGCCAATTGGATGCCATTCGTTGCTGGTCCGTCGGCCTTCACACCGCTGTCGCGCCACAGGGCACCGCTATCACTGATGAGCAACTCCATCTCCTAAGACGTTACGAACCGAGCGCGGTCGAATGCCTGCTCGACGGCGATGCCGCGGGGCGGAAAGCCGCACTCCGTGCACTTCCGCTTGCTTTCAAAGCCGGCTTGGAATTTCAATTCCTCCTTCTACCCGAGAAGGCCGACCCGGATGATCTCCTCCGGGAGAAGGGAGCCACTGCCCTCGATGAGCTCCGTCAAAACGCACGAAGCGGTATCGAACTCGCCGTCGCAGAAGCGCTACCGGAAGATCGCGAACCCACGACTCATGAGAAGACGAGCGCACTCAGGAGCGTCTTTGAACTTCTCCAGCAGGTGGCTTCCGAAGTCGCCCGAGAAGACTATATCAACATCGCCTCCAAGCTGATCGGTGTCGACGCACAAGCCGCACTCCGCGACTTCAAAAAAGTCCCTCCGCCGCGGCCTACCTTCAAAAGTAACTCAAACCCAATACCAGAGCCCACTCTCGCCAGTCGAGACCCACTATTGACACAAGCAACTTGGGAGCTACTTTGGCTCGTTCTACACCATCCAGAACACAACAAAAGGCTTTCAGAAATTATTGATTACGAGTGGATTAATACAAAATCAACAACAGGGAGTCTCCTCTCTCGTCTACTTGCGGAAATCCGCGAGGGCATCATCGAAAACGCACAACAAATCGAGACCATCATCGACAGCGTCGATGACCGAAAACTCTTAGCCGACATCCACGCGCGCGATCTTTATGTCGAAGAACCCGTCAAACATATTGAACTCTGCCTCGAGAAACTCCGCCGTAACCACGTTGAACAAAAGATCCAAGCACTACGCCAGCGGAGCATAAATGCCGAACCAGAGACTCAGATCCAACTCCTGCGGGAACAAAAATCGCTGCAGCACGACCTTAAGATTCCCCTAAGCCTCCAACTTTAAACCAAAACGCTTCCAAGTAACACATTATGCCAGCCGCCAAAAAGAAAACCGCCCAAAAGGCAGCCAAAAAAAAGATCGTAGCCAAAAAGGCCCCTGCCAAAAAGGCAGCCAAAA
This sequence comes from Opitutales bacterium, assembly GCA_049598495.1. Classification (GTDB taxonomy): domain Bacteria; phylum Verrucomicrobiota; class Verrucomicrobiia; order Opitutales; family Coraliomargaritaceae; genus Thalassobacterium. The sequence continues at coordinate 16,176 of JBMYNR010000009.1, read as the reverse complement.
AGAAGGTCGCCAAAAAGGCCCCCGCAAAAAAGGTGCCCGTTAAAAAGAAGATTGCCAAAAAAGCACCGGCCAAGAAGAAGCTGCCTGCAAAGACAAAAGCTGTGAAAAAGAAGGCGCCCGCAAAAAAGAAGGTTGCCCCCAAAGCAGCCGGGAAGGCCGTGAAGAAAAAGGCCGCCAAAAAGGTAGCTGTCAAAAAGACGGTAAAAAAAGCCACGAAAAAAGTAGCAAAGAAGGCGGCCAAAAAAGCACCGGTTGAATCGACCGAGGCCGAAGAAACCAAGTTGGCCGCGGCGACAAAGAAGGCAGGCAAGAAACGAAAGCTATCTGCGAAAGCGCAAGAGAAGCTGAATGAACGTATCAGAAACTTGATCCGCCTCTCCAAGGAACAGAGTTTCCTTACTTACAAGGATATTAACAAGGCCCTCCCCGATTCCGTCAACAACCCGGACGAAATCGAGAATGTAATTTCGATTCTACAAAACCTTGAAGTAGAGATTCTCGACGACAGCGAGGTTGAGGCCTTCAAGGCCCGCCAGGAAAAAACTGAAGAGAAAGAAGTCCGCACTTCCCAGAACGATATTTTGGACGACCCCGTCCGCATGTATCTGAAGCAGATGGGGCAGGTGCCCCTACTTACACGCGAGGAAGAGGTGGCCATCTCCAAACGGATCGAAAAGGCTGAATTGAGGGCGCAAGACGCTCTCTTCTCGACTGCCCTCACACTCGAGTTCCAGAACGATATTGTTCAGAAACTACTCAACCGCGAGGAGCGCTTTGACCGCGTCGTTCTGGACAAGAAAATCGAAAGCCGCGAGGCCTATTTCAACAGCCTGCCAAAGCATCTAGAAGAGGCCCACCGCCTCGGCGAGCGTATTTATTCGGCATGGGACAGCCATATCGGGGCAAGTAACGAATCCAACGCGAAACGCGCCCGAACTCGTATGATAAAGTACGAGGAAGAACTGCGCAAGGTGCTCCGCAAATATTGCCTCAAGCTAAAATGCTTCGAAGACTTCCTCAACGACCTCACGCCAATATACCGAGAGGTAAGTAGTCTCTACGACGACCTTGAAGCGGCCAACATGGTTTCCTCACGCCGCAAGAAGAAGGTCGACGTCAAAGCTACAAACAAGCGCCTCAAAGAGATCAAGACCGAGTTCAAGATGGATGCTCGTGAATTCATGGAGATCATCCGTGAAGTGCGCACCGGTATGCGCGAGGCACACAAGGCCAAGACCGAGATGGTCGAGGCGAACCTCCGTCTTGTGATTTCAATTGCTAAGAAATACACGAACCGCGGCCTCTCCTTCCTCGACCTCATTCAGGAGGGTAACATGGGCCTAATGAAGGCGGTTGAGAAATTTGAATACCGTCGTGGCTACAAGTTCTCTACCTACGCGACTTGGTGGATTCGTCAGGCAATTACCCGTTCCATCGCCGATCAGGCACGGACAATTCGTATACCGGTCCATATGATCGAGACCCTTAATAAGGTCATGCAGGTTCAGAAACAACTCCTGCAAGAGCTCGGGCACGAACCCACTGCCGAGGAGGTCGCCGATGAAATGAATCTTCCGATTGAGCGCGTTCAGTCGATTATGAAGATGGCACAACAGCCGATCTCCTTACAGAGCCCTGTTGGTGATTCGGATGACACTAATTTCGGTGATTTCATTGAGGACAAGGGTGCCGAGAATCCGTATGACATGACTGCTTACAGTTTGCTGCGTGAGAAGATCACCGATGTTCTCGATTCGCTCACAGAGCGTGAGCGCCGTGTCCTTTCCCTGCGTTTCGGCCTCGCCGACGGCTACTCTCGAACACTCGAGGAAGTGGGCCGCCAATTCAAAGTCACCCGTGAACGGATTCGCCAGATCGAAGCAAAGGCACTTCGCAAGATGCGCCACCCGACCCGTATCCGTCAGCTTCATGGCTTCTTCGAAGGAGATATCAATCTCGAGAAGCCGGGTATGGATAGCATCAAACGCGAAAATGCGAAGCATAAGTAAGACTTAAGACACATGCCCATGAAATCTCTAACATCTATTGCCCTCAGCACCTTGCTTCTCTGGCTCCTCAGCGGTTGCGCCGGTAGCGGCAATGTCCGCGTGACCGAAGGCAGCGAACAGATCGGACGTGCTCCAACAGGTAGCGTCTACATCACCAACGAGGCCATCATCGTCCATGTCGACGAGATCGAGCGCCTCGCCACCCTACGTAACGCACGTAACTTCGAGGCAGGCGTCTTCCTTCAGACGACCGATCGCGAAGGCAATATAAATGCCATCCTGAAAACCCGTGAAAACCGTGAAGTCGGTCTTCGCACCGCTGATATTCTCGAAGGCGAACCGAAAATCAACGACCATGCGACTCCGGTAACTGCAGCCGAGGCCACCCGCCTACAGAAGATCTACCGTGAACCCGCTGGGTGATTCAAGCGACGGGCACCGGAAAACAGAAGCCAGATCATTGCCCGCTAATTACAGTTTACTCCTTTCATTTTCATCTTCATCTTTATTCCTATGAACACGCTCGCATTTCTCCAAAATATCAACGGCCCTGAGATCCTCCTGATCTTCCTAATCGTTCTGCTGCTCTTTGGAGCCAAACGTCTACCTGAGCTCTTCCGCTCCTTCGGAAAATCGATCCGCGAGTTCAAGAAGGCGACCACTGATATCGAAGGAGATATTCGCACTGCGATGGAAGAACAACCGGAAGAACCGACAGCCACGCCGGCATCGAAGCAGGTCGAGACAGAAAGCGTTGAGAGAGAAAGCGTTGAGGAAGCGACTAAAGATAAGGCCTAAGCTGAATCTCCCGTCTGCCTAAGTATCGAATAGGCGGTCTCCAAAATCGCCCAGACCGGGCAGAATATACTTCTGCTCATTCAATAGACGATCGATTTTTCCTGTAATAATCGGAACATCGGAATGCGCACGTTCCAAGGCCTCAACCCCTTCGGGTGCCGCGATGATACAGACCATCGTTACCTCTTTGGCACCGTGTTTTTTTAGTTCGTCAATACACTGCACGGCCGATCCGCCTGTTGCCAGCATGGGATCGAGAACGATCACCCGCGAACTCACACTAAGATCGGGCATTTTAGAGTAATAACAAGTGGCTTCCGCAGACACCTCGTCGCGCTCCATACCAATGTAGCCCACACGACTCCCGGGAATAATGGACATGGCAGAATCAAGCATTCCAAGCCCAGCACGCAGGATCGGAACAAAAACAACGCCTGCACTCAGACGTGCACCTTGAGTCAGCTCCAGCGGCGTCTGCACGGTGACCTCATCCAGGCTCAGGCTTTTGGCCGACTCCAACATAATGACCTCCGTGATCCTTTTACATGCACGGCGAAACTCAGCAGAGCGGGTATCGCGATCCCGCAGGATCGTTAGATGATGCTGGACGAGCGGATGCGATGAAAGATCGGTGGCCATGATGGATTAGGCTAGCCGGATGCCGGCTGCGAGCAAGTCTGCAAACTGAATACGCACTCGATCGGCGGTTTCAGAGACTTCCTCGTGGGTCAACTCTGTTTCAGAAATGCCGGCTGCTGCATTGGTGATGCATGAGATTCCAAGCACCCGCATGCCTAATTTCCGGGACACAATGGCTTCCGGCACGGTCGACATACCAACTGCATCCGCACCCAGCGCCGCAAAGGCACGGATTTCCGCGGGGGTCTCAAAGCTCGGCCCGGTTGTCGCTAGGTAGACCCCTTCCTTTAAATCCATCTTGTTGGCTGAAGCCCACGCCCGAATCCTTCTCCGCAGGACTCCGTCGTAAACCTCGGTCATATCGGGAAAACGCAGACCTTCATCTCCCTCCCAACCGATTAAGGGATTCGTCCCCAGTAAATTGATGTGATCGCTCAGCATCATAAAATCACCCGGCATATAGTCCTGATTAATACCACCCGCAGCATTGGTCACAAAGACCGTATTGACGCCCAGGGAATGCATCACCCGTATGGGCATAGACAACTGCGACATGGAGTAGCCCTCGTAATAGTGAAAACGACCCTGCATACAGATTAGACGCTTCCCTTCGAGCATCCCGTAGACAAACTGGCCGGTGTGCCCCGGCACCGTAGAAACAGGAAAGCCCTCGATCTCGCCATACGAAAGACGGCCGGTAACCTCAATGCGATCATCCGCAAAAGAACCTAGGCCAGAGCCGAGAATGAGGCCGATCTCTGGTTTAAATTCAAGGAGTTCCTGGGGGAGTATAGGGAGCTGCATAAGTTCTGAATTCTGTGATTTAAAACACTGTTTTACGGACTGTTTCGACGATTCGAAATCGCCGGGTAGCGACGACTGCCCCGGGCGCCATACGCGGGGAAAGCTTACTTCGACCGATGGCGTGCGAGACGCATGCGTCTACCATTCTAATGAACTTTACAACATTCATCTGGAAATTCGGTCAATAATCATGGGCGCTGAGGACGGAGCCGAATCCGCTAAATCAATCCCGGCCTTGAGGCGCGCCTCGGCAGCTTCGAGTGTTTTCATATCGGTATAATGAATACGTAAAATCGGCTCGTTCGGTTCGACGACGTCGCCAATCTTCTTCATCAACTCGACACCAACGCCGGGATCAATCACCGAATCAGTGCTGGTCCGCCCAGCACCCAAAAGACAAGCGGCATCGCCAAAGCTACGGGCATCCAATCCCGCAACGAACATCTTCTCCTCATTGGCCAAAGAGAAGTCCTTTGTATGAGCCGCCTGAGGTAGCCGCGAATAATCACCAACGATTGAGGGGTCGCCACCCTGCGCCTCTACAAGATGACAAAAGCCCGTAAGCGCACTCCCATTTTCGATTGCCGACCGAAGCGCTGCGAGGGCTTCTCCGCGATCTGATTGCAAACCACCCAACAGAAGCATCTCGGCAGAGAGCGCATAGGTTACCTCCATGATATCCTCCGGCCCTCTCCCCTTCAGGCACTCGATCGCCTCGATCACCTCAAGCGAGTTACCAACCATGGATCCAAGCGGCTCATCCATACGGGTTAGCAAGGCAGAGGTTGGCTTGCCCATTGCAGAACTAATCGAAACGAGTGCTCCAGCCAAAGCACGTGCCTCGGTCTCTGTTTTCATGAAAGCACCGGGGCCGCACTTCACATCCAATACAAGTGAGTCGATTCCCTCGGCCAGTTTTTTACTCAAGATACTGCCGCAAATCAGCGGGAGACTCTCCACTGTCGCCGTCACGTCACGTAGCGCATAAAGTTTTCGATCCGCAGGCACCATATCCGCCGACTGCCCGATAATGGCGTGATGGATACGACCCAATTGCGCGCGGTAGTCCGCATCGCTCAATTGGGTCGTAAAGCCCGGAATAGACTCCAACTTGTCCAGTGTTCCGCCCGTATGACCGAGACCACGGCCACTCATCATGGGCACGCAAAGACCGCAGGCGGCCACGAGTGGGGCCAGGATCAAAGACACTTTATCGCCGACCCCACCTGTCGAATGCTTGTCTACTTTCGGACGTGTGATTTCCGGCAACTCGATAACCCGCCCCGAGCGCATCATTGCAGCGGTCAAGTGCCCCGTTTCTTCAGGGCTCATCCCATTGAGCCAGATGGCCATCAGTAGTGCACTGCTCTGATAATCCTGGAAGTCTCCCGAAACAACCCCCTCGATAAAGCACTCAATCTCAGCCGGCGTAAGCGCCAAACCATCCCGCTTTCGGGCAATGATCTCCTGCGGCATCCATTTCATAGGCCTGAGTCTGATCGAAAGTCCACGCTTGTCGAGACAGGTAACTCTGATCTTGAGGTAGTGGCGTGCAGGGACGCACGCCATTCGTCATGCATCAGTCGTATCCAGTGGCGCGCGTTCCCGCGCGCCACTGGCAATCTAAAGTCTCAAAAATAAACCATTATCCAAAAAGACCTTACGTAACATTCATGCGATTCCGATTGATTCCCGACACCGTCTGACTACTTTCTTTTATCAACCCTACGGTGTTCGAGACTTAACGGAGTATCTGTCCTTTACTCTTTAGCATTCGGGAGCTGACCCTCGTCAGTGGCTGTCCAGCCGTCAATCGGAAGACAAATATCAGCGAGGAAGCACCCACCTTAGACGCAAAAGGCTAAGATCTCCCCTTAATACGGCACAGGTGGGGCCTTTTTACGTACGAACGGCATGCTCTGACAATGAATCCCCCCGAACGATTCCGAACATGCTTGTATACCGTGTTGAAAAGGACGCCTCGGACTTAGAGCCGATTGCATAGAGTCTGAGCTAGTTGCAAAAACAGGGGCGGACGGCCTAAAGGGCGGACTCCAACTCTTAAGATGCGTGGGGTTTGTTGGAGTTCGGCCTTTAGGCCGTCTGATTCCATATCTAGAAAACTTTCAATCGAGACATCCGGCACGACGTAGCGAACTCGAGCCAGCAAGGCCGACGGACGAGTGCTTCCGTCTGTTCGAAACCCTTCATACGTCGACGCGACTGGCGTCGCATCGCTGCACCCGCCCGACGAACGGCTGAAAGACCTGGCTTCCTTGAAGCAAGCATTTTTCAACCGCTCAACGACGCTCAATCTTCGCTAAAAATGGAGAGAGCAAATCTCAGAACCAGGATTTTAGCGTCCCTTTAGTGTGAATGAGCGGTCCAAAAAAGCGTCCGAGTGGTTGAAAGTTGCTGAGCTGTCGCCTGTGTTTTCCCGGGTGTTGTGACTAAAAAACGGCCAAAGGAGAGACTGTTGGGCCCCACCGCCGGTAATGAGAGTTTGTCCACATTTTCAAGAGGGCCAATTTGACCCGATCCACTCCATTTTGAGTGCGCAAGCCTGATCCCTGTTCTGGTTCATCCGCAAATCAGGACAAAGGCCGATTCCCTTACTCATTTCTTGACTTTCTTACTCAAAAACCAAAGATAACGCCATGTCTCTACCTGCATCCGTTAAGAACACCGCCTCCGGTGAAAGCGATCTTGAAAATCTTGAGATCGTAGCCGCCACGGAGCGGGTCCGCTGGGCCTATGAAACTTACGGGGACAAGCTGGTTCTGACCACAAGTTTCGGCGTGCAGAGCGCGGTCATGCTGCACCTGGTAACCACCCAGATTCCGGAGATTCCTGTCATTTTTATCGATACGGGCTATCTTTTTCCTGCCACCTACACCTTTGCGTCGGAGCTGACCGAACGACTAAGCCTCAACCTGAAGACCTTCATACCCAAGCAGACAGCAGCCCAACAGGAAGCGCTTTATGGAAGGCTCTGGGAAGAGGGGATCGAGGGACTGAATCGCTATAACCACATCAACAAAGTTGAGCCGATGAACCGGGCAATTAAAGAGCTCGGTGCAAAAGCATGGCTCTCCGGCCTGCGCCGCTCCCAGTCGAGCTCTCGCAGCGAGCGCAAGGTCGTCGAGACACAAAACAAGATGACGAAAATCTACCCGATCATCGACTGGAATGACCGCGACATCTACGAATATCTCACCGAGAACAACCTGCCCTACCACCCCCTCTGGGACCAAGGCTACGTCTCGGTCGGCGACTGGCACAGCACGAAGAGGCTTGGCGAGGGTATGACCGAAGAGGACACCCGCTTCGGCGGCCTCAAGCGCGAATGTGGCCTACACGAGGCAACCGGCGGCGCCGACTTCCAGATCTAGAGCCGTTTGCATATAGTTAGAACTACTGGTGAGAACCGTTTCCAGAACCGCGCAAGGCGTCCAACCAGGCGTGCACCGAGGTGCATAACGGGCTGGACAACGCCGCGACCTCTCGAAAAAGGCCTCATCCCTGCCCGTTCGGCGAGCTCCGGGCCTTGAATCGATCGATAAGCAATAGGCTCTATAGCTTGTCGTAGGCCCCCGAACTCGTCGAGAGACTAAGGCCGCTTGCTTCTATGAAAGAAATCGAACTTTCCCCTGACCTTGACGCGGATCCAATAAAAAACCCCGCTCTCTCGAGCAGGGTTCTGGAAAAAGAGATCGTCGGGTTTAGCGACGGCGGCTGAACTTGTTCTGGAACTTCTCAACACGACCTGCAGTATCGACGAAGCGTTTCTCACCAGTGAATGCAGGATGCGAGTCAGCGGTGATGTCGCAGATAACGACCTGGTGCTCAACACCATCAATCACCTCGGTCTTGCCTCCGCGCATGGTGGAGCGTGTCAGGAACTTGTGCCCGGTAGAAACGTCGACAAATGCGACAGGGTTCAGCTTTGGATGAATTTCAGCTTTCACGGTAGGATGCCTTCTAAATATGTGCGTGCGGGATGCCGCCGTTTAACCTTGGCGCGCCTTAAAACGCGGATTGGTCTTGCAGATTACATAGACACGGCCCTTACGACGCACAACTTGGCAGTCGGGGTGACGGTCCTTGAGAGATTTAAGTGAAGATACGACTTTCATAGCGGAAATTGAGAGAATGGGAGAAAAAAGGGTCCGAGCTTAGCCCTGTCAATGGCAAAGGCGGAAATAATTGGCCCCAAAAAAACAGGTTCTTCGTCAAGGTTATCGTGTGCATATTTTGAAGGGCAAAATTTCTTTGATTTGCTCGAGCATATTACAAAAACACTGACGCATGGGGTGGACTGTGATGTCGACACACCATTTCGGCAACTCGGGAGCGCTGTCCTTCATTGCCACAAACAAAACGACCTTTCCCCGAGTTCGATTATGCGCTTTAAACTAACTAGTTCAGGGACGGATCCTCAGGTGCGTCAGCGAGTAATCGGAGCTCAGGCCTCTCGTCGCAGAGCAACTCATGCCAGTTGATCCCCGACTCGGCATTCGCAAGCATAGGGAGGGCGCCGGACATGACCCAGGAATTTCCGCTCAGTTCGGCCTCCAACTGGCCACCAGTCCATCCTGCATGCCCCAGGAAGCCGTAGAGCTTAAATTCAGGATCATTCTCTAAAATCCGCTCCGCACGCTCAGCATCAATGCCGAAGTAGAGCTTGAACGCGCTCTCTTCGGCACACCACCTCCATGCCACCAGAATAAGCTGGTCGGTAGCGACCGGCCCGCCCGAATAAAGCGGAACGGATGACAGGGTGGAGGCGAGGAGTTTGGGATCATATTCACCAAGCGACTTTCCCAACGGTCGGTTCACAATCACACCGACCGAGCCTTCGTCCCGGGAATAAGCGGAAAGCAGGACAACCGTATGGTAAAAATTCGGATCCATCAGCTCCGGATGTGCCAGTAGTAAGGTGCCCGCATGAGGCACCATCGCGCCGCGAAAATCACTGCTACGATTCAGACGCATTATAGCTGAACGAGTTTTACACCGGCCCCGCCAAGAAGATCCTTAACCAGATCGTCATTCCGGTAGTTGCGGTGATACTTGATGCAAGCAATACCTGCTGCCGCCACTATCTTCGCGCAATTAATACAAGGGAAATGAGTGATATAGATCGTTGCCCCCTGGAGAGAAACCCCGCGCCGTGCCGCATCACTAACCGCATTCTGCTCCGCATGAACCGTCGCCTGCTCATGCCCGTCCCGGACTCGAGAAGTATGAGGCGCCCCCGGGAGAAAGCCATTATAGCCAGCCGCGACAATCCTGTTATTCTGCTCGCCGCCGGAAACAATTACGCAACCGACCTTTAAGCGTTCGCAACCGGAACGCGAGGCCATAAGTAAGGCCGTTGCCATGAAGTATTCATCCCAAGACGGGCGCTCCTCCCATGACTGAGTCAGCTCCTCGAGCTGGTCGAGCATGATCGAATTATTAGATATCTCTTTCTCAGTCATATTCGTTAGGGATATAGGAGTATTTCAAAATGACCAGGATCGAGGCCAGCCGCGAGTCCCGACTCAACAATCCAATTGTAAGCCACCGCATCAAATGCGGCATCCCCCGAACTCACGCTCAGAGTGGGTCGGCCGAGAATACGCCCTCCACCCTCCACCGATAGGAAATACTGCACCGGTTGATTTGCGGAAAGACTGACGATATCCGCTTCAATGGGACCGACCCAGGTGTGGTGGCCATTCAGAGAGCGAACCTCGACGAAGGGACCCGCCGCCTCCATCTCGGGGACGACACCGTCGCTCAAAGCAATGCCCTTAAAGATATCCCAGAAACGCAGGTCCAATAAATCAACGGGGTCCCGCACAAGGAACTCTTGCCCGAGAGAGATACCAGCCGGCACCAGAGCCCCAGCCACATCCATCTCGGGTTGATAGGTGGAAAAACGCTGGAGCCCGCGGTCACGTATCGGAGCAGCTATATTATGCGCAGCGTTCCATTCCCCTGCGATAAAGAGAGGCGCCGTGTCAAAAAGTGCCGCCTGCTCCTCAAGCTCGGCACCGGCAGTCAATATTTCCGGAGAGACAAACTGCACAAACGGTCTCGACTCTTGGTTCGACGGTAAAGGCTTGGATACAACACGAAAAACAAGAAAACCGGCGAGGTGAAGAATAACACCTAAAAGAAGTGAGATCCTTAAGACCGGAGAGAGCAGTCTCTGCGAACTTACCTGATTCACCTCGGTCGCCTGAATATCCTCAGACATCATCACATCACTGAGAGGAAGCCGGAATCGAAATCGCCCAATGCCTCTCCCCCACTCGGAACCAATGAGTTTACCTCCGGCAGATGCTCACCAGCAATCTGCACTTGGGCGAAACCTGCGATCTGCGCCATGCGACACAGCCTTAAAAACAACTCTAGATTCATAGAGCCTTGGGTCTTTACCAGCAACACGGTCTCACGTTCAGAGACCTCTCCAAGCATACGCCGGAAGCCTTCCTCAATGGTATCAATTTCATAGCGCGAGCCATCGAAAAACAGCATGCCATTGTTCCCGATGGTTAGCACGGCGACAGGGAGCTTACTTGGCTGCATCTGCATCTCCGAATCGGGAAGGTCGATCCGGATCCCGGGCACCATAACGAATCGAGTAAAGAGCAATCCGAAAAGTAGTGCGATCATCAGAAGATCCAGCACCGGGACAAAGTCCAGCTTGATGGACGGGCGCTGCAAATGCGCCATTAGACCGAAGGGCTCCGAATACGAAAAATCCGGATCTCCTCTGACAATCTCTGGTGCTGAGCGCTCCATCTACTCTCCAGTCTCCTCGGCAGATCCTGCCTGCGTCGTTGAGTCGGTAATCAAGAATTCATGGATCTCGTGCCCCACCCACTCAAAATCATGAACCAGCGCTCGGACCCGACCAGAGAGAAAATGGTAAGCCAGCATGGCCATGACAGATATACCGAGGCCTGCCGCCGAGGTAATCAAAGCCTGCGCAAGCAGGCGACTAAGCACACCACTGTCTCCATTAAAAGACTCCAAGCCATAAAGCGCTTGCAGCGCGGCAATCAGCGTCCCGAGAAACCCAAGCAAGGGCGCCACTCGAGCCAATGCGGCAATCGTCCCGACCCGACGCTCAAGTGAGGGAATCTCAACGATGGCAGCAGCTTGTATCGCCCCGCGTATGGACTCGCGAGACTCACCATAGTGCAGAAGCGCCGATTTGACGATACGAGCCATCGGACCTGGGGTATCTTCGCAGAGCGTTAGAGCCTCGACCAGTCGTTTCTTACGAACGAGATTCTTGATCCCACTGAGAAAGTCCTGCGTGCCGATCTGTCCCTTATGTAGGTAGAGCGCCCGTTCGATAAATAGTACGAAACCCAGCAGACTCACGAAAAGCAGGGGATACATGACGGGGCCGCCCTGTAAAATAAAGTTATTATCAAAATACTCCATAAACCTTCCTCTACTATTTATCGTGCATAATTAATCGATGGCAATGAGCCGATCGGCCCGCGAGAGGGCAATCTTCCGGCCGGGAAGATCATAGGCGACCATTTTCCGGTAGAGTCTTCGTGCCTCTTCAAGCGAACCCTCTTTCTCCAGGATTTCACCCAGTTTCAACATCGACCTCGAAACCCAGTATCGCCCCGCCGCGCCTAATTCCAGAGCCTTCGGACCGTCCAGCAAGAAGCGAGAAACCGACAGGGATAGAACCTCCTTTGCCTTTGCGTCTGAGCCGCTCTTAAGTAAAGCAAAAGCCCATTTATAGGCCACCTCCGTTTGAAAATCCAAGGGGATATTCGGCAAATCCAAGAGGCGTTCGAGGGCAATAACCGCATCGCCAATCGCCTCAGGTTCTGCGCCGGCCAGGGCCAGCATACAATCGGCACGAGACAGCTCTGCGATATGACGCATTTCATGCGTCGGAAAACGATTGATCAAATTCTCATAAACAATTTGCGCCCCAGCGAAGTCATTCATGGACCGCAAAAGATTCCCCTGTTTGAGACGGGTGTAATAGTAAAGCGGATCATCCGGATAGCGTTCGGCCAGATCGTTATGTAAAACAACCGCCTGCGAATAAAAAGCGGCTCCGCGGCGTTCGCAATAGAGTGCTGCCTCCAAGAGGGCTTGCGGAGCGAGCAGGCTTCTTGGATAGGTCTCGGCAAGAGTAGTCAGTGTATTTTGTGCAGAAACGAAGTCACCAACCAATCCGTGATAGGCCGCTTCAGTTAGGAAAGAGCGCTGTGCCGCGGCGCTGTTTCCAAAATCCTTGCGCAGTTGCACCAGTTCGGCCATCCCTTCATTCGCATTGCCCGAGCGAATGAGGACACTCCCTCGGAGGAGAAGAATCTCGGTCTTCAGAAGCATCGACTCATCAGACTTCAATGCACCATCAGGCAGTGAATTTAGGCGTGCAAGCAAACGGGTAACGCGCTCGTCAAGTCCATCCAACTCACTCGCTTCGAGAGAAAGATAGGCCTCGAGCCAGCGAACGCGGATATCCAAAGCCGCCGGCACGGTGCCCGATGCGCTTTCATTAAGCAAGAAGCGCACTCGCTGGAGTGCCTGAACGAAGGCACCCTGGGATTGAAGGGCCTGAGCGAGATTCCACTCCGCGCGCCAGCGATCCGCAAGAGCAACACTGCCACTGAACGTTGCCTGATCAATCAGTTGTAATGCCGATTCAATTTCCCCTGAACGGACCTGAGCTGAAACCAGACGCAAAAAAAGATCTCCGCCACGAATCGAGTTCAGGTCGCGATTACAAGCTGCTACATAAAAGTCCACCGCATTGGCAAAGTCACCATTCAGAAAATAACAATCACCGATCAAATGGTTTAGCTCAATGAGCGCGGACTCATCCTCAGACTGATCACGTAGCTGAATGAGAAAGTCCGCTGCGGCACGATATTGTGGAGGCTCTCGCTTGAGCGCCGCGTAGGCCAGCAGTCGATAAACATGAGTGATTTCACTGAGGCCGGGAAATTGCTCCAGCAAGATACGCGCATCCTCTTCAGCGACCGCCATCATCTCCGGGTATTTAAGCGCAAGCTGACTACGAAGATAATACATCTGACTAAGTAAGGGATGGCGATCCGTACGTGTGATCATGACCTTCAGAAAATCCAGCAAGTCCGAGTCTTGATCCGGAGCGCGAGCCAAAATTTGCAGGGCGATCGCCATCGTCTCGCGGTTCTTCCCATTTCGGATGAGCTCTTTAAGTGCAGCACGACCACTTACCGAATCGGCTCCCAGGATGACTCCTTTTAGTAAGCGTAATTGCTCGCGCTCATCCGCTCCGTAGCCAGCGGAGATATTGGCCAGCCCGCGATCGATCGCAGCAATAGCCTCGTCTGTTCGCCCAAGGCGGTGCAGGACAACGGCGTATTCACGGACAAAGGGATAGGCACCCGCCTGCCCCTCATATCGATTCAATTGAGTCCCAAGCTCAGATGCAAGAGTATCGTCCGCTTCCCCATTCACGACCTCATGTCTCACAGCAAGACTCTCAAAATGGGCACGTAGCATCGGCGTACCAGCAAGGTTTGCGGCCTGCTTGAAGGACTTCGACGCTGCGACCGGATCTCCGTCCAACTCAGCGACCAAGGCCTCCAGAAATGCATACCAAGGCGCATCCTTGCCCAACAAGCTGATCGGATCAATTGTAGCCACAAGCGAGCGAAAGGTGCCGGCCTCAACCCGTGGCCCGCCTTCTCCGTAGACCGCGATAGCCGAATACAAAGCCAACTCGGGCGCACCATACAGCTCGGGGATCGCTTCCAATTCCGAACGGGCAGCCACAAAGCGCTTTTGCGCGATAAGCGACTTGGCCAGACCCAATCGAACCTCAGCCGCCTGTGCCTCGGCTAAAATGGCCTCATAACCCAACACCGCACGAAAGATGGCCTCCGCCGAACTGGCCAGACCAGATTCAAGCGCCCGTTCCGCGGCTTCGATCCGCCAATCCAAACGGATCAAATCATTCTGCCCGCTTTGAGCGATCTCATTGACCACCAAAGGAACTTGAGCCGACAAACCCGCCCCGCCCAACAAAGGAAGCAGGCCCAGAACCAAGAAATGGCAGCGAATCACCCAATTGGAAAACATGAAGACAGGAAGAATGACAACGACTCTGCATGCGAGTTGCAAAGTGATTTTACGCCGAGTTTGTCAACCGGTTGCGACTGACTCACTCACCTCACTTTTTCCGTTTTACCCAACCGTTCTCGATCGCGATATCCCTGACACGGGTATGAAGCCGGTGGTCTTCCGGAATAAAATCGTAGGCAACTAGATAGGAAAAAGCCCGCTCGAGCTGACGGATCGGTTTCTCTTCCGCTTCCATTTGCTTGGCGGACCTACCCTCGAGTGTTTTGAGATAGGCTCCTACGATTTCTTCGGCCTCTGACTGGGTCGCTCCATCGCATTCATAAATAAGGGATTCGAGTAGACGAAGCGCGCGGGACAAGCCCTGTAGTTCCCCTGCGTCACGACGAAGTGCGGTCGCGGTCTCCGCTCGCTTCGCGAGCGTCGCCTCCGGACTCAGGAAACCATCGGTGCCACCATCCAGGGCCCGCGGTGGCAGCGGGCGATACCATATATTGCGAAAGCGCACTGGATTGCCATGATCCTGCAACATCAGTGGCCCCTTGTCGGGGAAAGCCCGGTTCATCGGCTTGCGGACCTTCCAGCCCCCGCCACCTTCCAGAGGCGTGCTGTCCTGAACTACGACACCATTCTTAAGCACCGTCAAAGAGCCCGGATAGGACAACACCATCACGCACAATCGGGCGGCGAAAGATGATGTCGTAACTTTGCCATTCACCAGGCGGACGTAGCGCATTCACTGCAGGGGGCCTGACGCCATAGACCGAACCGACCATGCCGTCAGCGTAGGTTGGGTTCTGATAGTTGTCCAGCACCTGAACCTCGACCATGCCCATAAAAAAGACCCCGCTATTACCACGGCCTTGCCCCTGGCCGGAGATTTCAACCGGTGCCAGCCACTCGATGTGTAGTTGACAATCACCGAACTGCTCAATGGAGAGCAGGTTTCCCGTCCTAGGCATACACTGCAAGGCTCCATCCACCACGAACCAGTCTTGCTCGCGCTTCTCGGCCGGGCGCTCGTGAACCCAATTTTCCAGCGAGGCTTCCGTGCCGTCAAAGAGCACAACCGCGTCTGAAGGCGGATCGCCAAGGCGCTCACCGGGAACAACAACCGGTGGCTGTGGGCGATTCCAGTCGTGCACGGCCCAAGGATGATTCTCTCCTGGAGGCTGACCAAAGAAAGGGCCGTCCGCGAGAACGGAACACGCCAAGAGTGCCGTTGAAGCCACGTAGAGGAATCGGGTTGGTTGCATAATTCTGATTACATTACGTCCGAAGGTCTTCGCCATACGACCAGCCTGCACGCACAGGTTCCTTAACAAAGGCATTTAATTCTGGACGGTTGATCGCCGCCCCCTTGACCGAGCCCCATTCAATACGACCGCCAAAACGCTGCGCCAGAACACCGATCATCGCGATGTTGAGCTTGCTGTTTACAGACGGCCGCCTGCCCAATCGAAAAGCGCGGAAGCACAAATGCGCCCGCATTTGCCGCGGCGGAGCGCTCCAGAAAGGAACGTCGACCAAAACCTTCCTTCTTAGCAAAGCCACTCATTTTGAAGTCAATTCGCGGATACGAATATTCCGCCATTTAATCTCCACGTCGGCAACACGGTGCGAGTGAACTTGAAGACCGACAAAGCCCTCGGGGTGAGACTTGTAGGTTTCTTCATCCGTAAGATCAGCGACCGGCTCACCATTGATCCATGTCCGAATCCTCGGCCCCTCTGCAACGATGCGATACTGGTTCCATTCACCATTCTTGAAATGGTCGTGTGAATTAACGGCAGGATCCTTGGACTTCGGTTCCGGCGAGCGC
>JBMYNR010000008.1:0-49353 GCA_049598495.1 Opitutales bacterium | reverse complement strand
GGCTCGCGCCTTGCCAAAGCCAATTCTGGATCTCATGCAATAAGCGGGCTAGCCCAAGCCAAGAGGTCGAGCCCTGCAAAAACAATCATTTTGTAGGTCCTTCGCTTGCTGCTAGGTGACTCAGAGCCAATCCAAACCGATGGTAAAAATCAGAAAGGATTTTGGTTCTCCGCCGAGGATATCTCTTGTCGAGTGCCGTCCTTATTAAAACGCATGGAAAGCAGCGTGGAGACACCCTTCTCAGGCATGGTCACACCAAAGACCGTATCCGCATTGGAGATCGTTCGCTTATTGTGCGTGATGATAAGAAATTGTGAGCGGTCGGTAAATCCATGCAAAGTCTCACAGAAACGACCAATATTAGCATCGTCGAGTGCCGCATCGATTTCATCAAGTACACAGAAGGGACTGGGCTTAACCATATAGATCCCGAAAAGCAGTGCCACCGCAGCCATCGTCCGTTGGCCACCGGACAAGAGAGTCACACTCTTGAGTCGGGTGCCCGGAGGCCGCGCAATGATTTCGATACCGGACTCTAGCGGATCTTCTGAGTCTACAAGCTGTAGATCGGATTCTCCTCCGCCTGAAATCTTACCGTAAGTGAAGGCGAAATTTTTGCGCACCTGCTCGAAGGTATCACGGAATAGAGTCTGCGAGGTTTCGTTGATCTCATCGATCGTCTGAACGAGTTTATTCTTCGAATTCCATAGGTCTTCGCTCTGGTTCTTAAGGAAGTCGTGGCGTTCCTTCAGATCCGCATACTCACTGATCGCATCGAGATTAACCGGACCCATGTTGGCAATGCGCCCCTTGAGCTCAGCCACTTCCGACTCGATTGACGCCCAGTCCGTCTGATCCATTTCTGCCAGCTCTTCCTCTGTCGGTTCACGACGATCGTGTTTCGGTTGGGCCGCCAGCTGGTCTGGGTCATCGAGATCATCCAGATTCACGCGTTTCTCAAACTCGATGTTGCCTTCCCACAGCTCGGCCTTCCAGTCGACAGAAGCTAAATCCACCTGATAGTCATCCCTCGCCGTGCTCTGAATGAAGCCCAACTGCGAGCGCTCCTCCGCAAGACGCACCTCAAGTTTAGTTAACTCCTGATCGAAGGCGCGACCTTCGTTCCGGCGCCCAGAGAGCCCATCGTCAATTTCAGTAATCGCGACCTCAAGCTTTTTTAATTGGATGCGGTCTTTATTCAGTTCCTCAGTGGCAATTGAAAGTGTCTTTTCCAGTTCCACACTTTTAGCTTGTTCGCGCTCACCACTCTGCTTGAGCTGCGCGATCTGCTCATTGGTCGTATCGATTTCCTGGTTACGACGCAGGATTCGGTGCTGAAGATTGGCCGTTTCCCGCTGAACCTCTCCGAGAGCGCGATCCGCCGATTCCAGGCGTTGCTTCTTTTCTGCAAGCTCAAGCCGCACATCGGCCAAGGCCTCACGCTTCTCGTCGCGTTGCTCTCGAGCTCGCTCTATCGCAGCCTCCAGATTGGCACTGCCATCACGCTGCTCTTCAAGGGCTTTCTCCGCAGCTTGAAGCTCCTCTTTAGCCGACTCCAAGTCCTTCACATGGTCACCATGTTTTACATCCAAACGCTGAATCTCTTCCTCCGCCTGATTGCGGGAGCGGGTGTTGTGTTCGATCTTCTGAGCCTGATTTCGCTCTTCCGCTACTAGACCGGACACCTCACTGGCTAGCTCACTTTGACGCTTCCGCTGCTCTTCAACCGTGCTCTCCGCGGCACTACGTTTCTCATCCAAGACTGTAGCTTCCTCGCGCAATCCATTCAAAGCAGCCCGCTCGGTTTCAATCTCCTTGCGAAGGCGATAGATCTCCGACTCTCGCTCGAGCACACTAGACGACTTCTTACCTGTGCTGCGTCCACCATGAATCAAGCCGCGGCAATCAATAACTTCGCCCTCGCGCGTGGCGACCAAGAGGAAGTGGAATCCGGGATTAGCCTTCCAGAATTCAACAAATTGGTCGAGGCGGTCTGCAAAGAAACAACCACTTAGCAAGCGTTCGACAGGATCCTTCAACTCGTCATGACGCACGCTGACCACGGATAGCGCTGAAACAAGTCCTTGGGGTAAGTCACTGGGCCAGTTTTCACTATTTGGAGTGATGTCAATTTGCAGACAGGCACGCCCGAGAAAGTCGGCATCGAGCCGACCGATTACGGAGAGAGCTTTGCCCGAGTCACCGACATAGAGTGCATCTGCCGCAGAACCAAGTAGGGTCTCGAGCGCCTTCGTGTAGGCTGCGTCCACAGTTAATTCCTTCGAAATAATAGAGACGCTGTCTTTCGAAACCACCTCGCTGAGCTTGTCGCCGAGGATTGCTTTTGCGCCCTCGCCGAAGCCTTCAAATTTGGCCTGTAGCCCTTCCAGCAAATTCAACTGAGCCGTCTTTCGCGCGATACCCCGATCCTGCTCCTGAATCCTCTCCTGCAAACTTCGGAACTGGGACAGAATCGTGCGCGATTGGTCGCGGGCGGACTCCACCGCCTGCTCGCTCGACACCTGCTCGGCCCGCCGTTTCTCCAATAGACGTTTGATCTCTTCAAGCCCGTTCTCGAGAACAGTCACCTCCTCTTTAAGCGCCAGCACAGTCTCTGATAAGGAACCGTGCTTCACTTGATAGGTTTTCAAGTCCACCTCCAGTGTGGTGCAACGTGAACGGGCACGATTGATGCGGTTCTCAACAAGAAGAACATCCTGTCGGCGCTTCTGTAGCTCGCCCTCCATCTCGCCCAGCTTCTCTTGTGTGGCAATGAGCTCGTTATTTCGATCCCGGAAGATGCGGTCGGAGTCGTCCACCACCCCGAGCTGCATCTGTTTGTTCTCCGTTTCACTCTGCGCGCGGTCGGCGAGTTCCGTCTTCTGTTTTTCAAGATCGGCGATCTCTTGCTGATACGCCTCGATTCGAGCCTCCAAATCCTTCGCTCGAATGCCAGAAAACTCTGACTGATTGTCCGCATTCTCCTTTTCGGAACGCAAATTATAAACCCGTTGCTGCAACTCCTCCATCTTGTGGGTCAGACCAGCTCGCTCCGCCTTTTTCTCACTCAAAACCGACTCGTCGTTATCAAGTGAATCGGTGTGCATCTCCAACTTCTTACGAAGCTCGGACGCCCGCTCAGCTACCTGCCCAATAGACTCACTCAAATCAGCATGGCGGTAGGCACTGTATGCGAGATCGAGATGCGTGAGACGGTGTGTGATAAGCTGATAACGAAGCGCCTTACTCGCCTGGCGCTTGAGCGATCCGATCTGCCTCGAGACTTCTTCAATCACATCGGTGACACGGGCAAGATTGGCATCCACGAGTGCCAGTTTATTGAGCGCCTCTTTGCGTTGTGCCTTGTAGAGCGTGATACCCGCAGCCTCTTCAAAAATAGTCCGCCGCTCCGCCGGATTCGTCGAGAGAATCTGGTCGATCTGCCCCTGGAGCATGAAGGAGTAGGAAACTCGTCCAACGCCTGTATTGGCAAAGAGCCGCTGAATGTCCTTCAACCGCGAGACCTTACCATTGATGTAATAATCGCTGCCGCCATCCCGTGTGACCCGCCGAGAGATTTCCACTTCATTGAACTGAGTGCCCAAGTCGGCCTCACAATCCGTAAAGGTCAGAGCGACCTCGCAGGTCGGCAGAGGTTTACGCTTATCCGTACCCTCGAAAATGACATCCTGCATCGAGGCGCCCCGCAGTGCCTTGGCACTCTGTTCACCCAATACCCAGCGAATCGCATCAACAATATTACTCTTACCACATCCATTGGGGCCGACCACGGCGGTCACCCCCTGACGCAAATCCAAACGAGTGCGATCTGCAAAACTCTTAAAGCCACTAATGACGATCTCTTTAAGATACATAGATACAAAAACGGTGCGGTATAGGGTAGAAAAGCCGATAAGAAGAAAGGGCCACCGAAGGACCCGCAACTCTAAAAGCAGCCCCATTGAAAAGGGATGCAATTATCTATGCGGAGAATTCTCTCCGAAGAACGCTGACGACGGAGCACGGCAGGGCGTAGATGGCGAAGACCAAAGGGAGAATGAAGCGAGCTCGCCTTGGGCAGCTGAATGAACAGAGTCACTGCTTCGTCGCTTGGCATACGCCCACAACGACTGTCATCGTGCTACGAAATAACGTTACCCCCTGTCCCCTGTCTGCAACTGCATCGATCAGGAACCCTAATATTGACGTGTCCCGTAGAGCGCCGTGCCGACTCGAATTTGGGTGGAGCCCGCCGCAATCGCGGCCTCTAGATCGCCCGTCATCCCCATCGAAAGCTCGGTTAAGGGCACCCCAAAGCGTTCGACCAGCCGATCACGAAGAACCCTGAGACCCTCAAACGATGCCTGAGCCACATCGGGATTCTCATCGAGTGGCGCAATTGTCATCATACCGTCGACCTGCAAGTGCTTAGCGGACAGCGCCGCCTCGAGGACTGAATCGGCCTCCTCCATGCGGAAGCCATGCTTATTGGGGTCCAATCCTGTATTGCACTGCAGCAGTATTGGGAGCCGTTTGCCCGAATCCCCTGCAAAGCGATCCAGCCTGCGCAGGAGCTTAAGAGAATCGACTGATTGAATACGGTCGAAAACCGTCACGGCCAGCTGCGCCTTATTCGATTGCAAATGCCCGATCAGCTCCCATCGAAGCTCGCCCGCATAGGAGCCGCGCTTATCGGCGGCCTCCTGCACCCGATTCTCACCTACCGCCGGGAGACCGCAGCGCCCAGCGTATTCGACCGCGTCCACCGGGTGGTTCTTCGTCACCGGTAGAAGGGAAACCGACTCGATCGGGCGCCCGGCAAGCTTGCATGCCTTAGCCATCCGAGTGGTCACAGCGGATAGGTTTTCTTCAAAATTAGTGAATTCAATCATTAGAAAATTAAAAGATCTGATACCATAGAGACGCTCATTAGGGTTGCTTTATTTAATATTTTGTTTTTATAAGCTTAATTTATACAAACCTATCATGCACGTAGAAAATTTCAAAATATTCTCCGATTTGGTCGAAAGTGAGAGCTTCTCGCGGGCGGCAAAACTCAATGGAATTACCCAATCTGCAGTGAGTCAGCAGCTGCGCGCCATGGAGAAGCACTTCAACATTCTGATCGTAGACCGTAGCCAAAAGCAATTTCGACTCACGCGCGAGGGTCAAAAACTCTACGAGTCCGCGAAGGAAATCCTCTATCTCTACGACAAGCTCAACAGCGAGCTACAGGAGATGAAGAAGGTCATCAGCGGCACCATCCACATCTCCACCGTATATAGTATCGGTCTCCACGAGCTGCCGCCATATGTGAAGGCTTTTCTCAGCAAATTTCCCGAGGTCAATATCCGTGTCGAATACCGTCGTGCTAATAATGTTTACGAGGATATCCTGACCAATTCGATCGATCTCGGACTCGTCGCCTACCCGCAGAAACACAAGCAACTGGAGGTCCTCCCCTTTCACGACGATATCCTCATCCTCGTCGTAAGCCCGGATCACCCGCTCGCCAAAAAGAAGAGCGTCGATCTGGAAGAGATCGCCAGCCAGAAATTTATCGGCTTCGAACCGGACATCCCAACACGTAAGGCTACCGATGCACTCTTCCGCGAGGCCAACCTCGAAGTCGAGCCCGTCATGGAATTTGACAACGTAGAAACCGTGAAACGTGCCGTCGAAATCAACGCCGGTATTGCCATCCTTCCACAAACCACGGTTACCCGAGAAGAAGCGCAGGGTCTGCTCAAGGTGCTGAAGTTCAAGAATAAGACCTACAAACGTCCGCTTGCACTGATCCACCGCAAGGGCCGTGTGCTCACACCAGCCATGAAAAAGCTGATTGACCTGCTCACGTCCAAAAATCTGAACACTCTGGAACAGAGCGAGGAAGACTAATTTGAAAAAAAAGGGCGGTCACAATGACCGCCCTTTTTTTTCAAAGTTGCAGCGTTCCTAGTCAGCAATTGCCGCGCGCCGGAATTGCGTATAACCATTCTTCATCGAACTATACGGGTCGATCGCGCCCCCATTAAAGCTCTTGTATTGCCTCATAAGCGTCGGGCTTTTTGAGATAAAATCGCCGCCGCTCAGCGAGAGCTGCCATTCCCAGTCCCAGTCGTCGATCAGACTGAATGGTTCCTTGAGAGGGTTCGCGGCACGGTCGCCTATCAGCCCGCATAGATCACGGACGTTCGAAGGGCCTAAGAAAGGGAGCACAATAAAGGCTCCCTCGTCAAAGCCCCAGATGCCCAGGGCCTGACCGACATCCTCTGATGAGACCGGCTGAAAGCTCTCGAAGTTATCCGCGGGGGTCATCACACCGACAATGCCGAGCGTGGAGTTGATCGCAAATCGGCCCGTCTCGACCCATGCACCTTGAAACTTACCCTGAAGCAGATTCCCTGCGAGACGCACCGGGTAACGCAGGTTGTCGAAAAAGTTTTCTGCCCCCTCCTCGATCGGATCCGGAGTGACGGCGGTGTAGAGATCCACGAAGGGATCGAGTAGGTTCATATACACGAAATCATTGAACGCGAACGTGGCTCGGTTAAAGGACTCGAGCGGGTCGTATACCTCAATACCTTCGTCGATCGCCTCGTAGTAGATCGCCTCGTCGCCGGCCACATCCCCTGTCTGAGCGGAAAGCGCTGCGTTACTCACGAAACCGATGAGGGCCAGCAGTGCCAGCCAGAAGCTAAATCTTTGTGTTTTCATTGATGTCCTCACTTTCCAAAAGTTCTTCCAAGCGAATGATCAGTTCGGCACCGGTTCCCTTGCGAAAATGATCATCGATTTGCTGCCGGTAATTCGAAACCACACTGATGTTCTCGGCCACGATATCATAAATTTCCCAACCTGTTGAGAGACGCGCGAGGCGGTAAACCACGTAGTAGGTCTTATCATTGAGCAATACCCTTGATTCGATCTCGATCCGTTTTTCCGTGACCTTGACAATGGAACCCAGTTCAACCTGCGGTCGGCGCTCACCATGCATACCTTTTACATAGGCTTTGACCACGAGTTGCTTAACCAACTCAAGGACCTGCGTCTGTTCCGACTCGTCCATAAGGCGCCAGTTGCGGCCGATGGCTCGGCGGATAATGACATTGAGGTCGTAACTCGCCTCGATAGTCTCGCGCACCTTAGCCTGCTTTTGTTCGTTACTCAGATGATCGCAGCTATCCGCATAGAGCGCATCGAGGGCACCGTCGATGGTCGCCTGCAACTTGGCGCGCTCCGCCTCCTGAGCCGACAGGATTGCTCCGGCAAACAGGCACGCAAGGCAAGCGGTGATGTGGACGAGGCGATGCATAAATATGAGACTTAGTAGCTTATTCTTCCCTATCGTCAATACCTCCTAGGGCGAAGCGGCTAATCAAACTTTCGATATCCATGGCCGATTCTGTATCCACAATCAAATCACCATCCTGTAGCACCTCACCAAAGCCACCGGGCGAGAGCTCAATGAAGCGGTCGCCAATTAGGCCCGCCGTCTTCACGGAAGCAATCGTCTCTTCGTCCAGCTCCAGCGTCTTCGGCAGCTCCAATGTTACGATAGCAGCGAAGTTCTCATCGAGCACAACATCCCTAACAGTGCCAACACGGACACCCGCGATCTCGACCCGACTACCTGGATTCACTCCGCTTGCACTCGTGAACCGCGCCTCCAGGATATAACTATCACCTCCGAAATAGCGGGCACTCCCGACTTGAATCGCTAGATAGAGCACGGCTGCCAATCCGACGAGAACGAAGCCGCCGACAAGAAATTCAATTGTTCGATTATTCATAAATCTTAGAATCCGCTCCTTCTGGCGGTGGTGCCTTTCGGCCATAATTTGCCTTACTTAAAAATCCGGAAAGCGCAATCTGGGCGTCCTGATCAAGATCATCAGGTCCACCGAAGAACTTAATACGCCCCTCATCGAGCCAGGCCACACGATCGCTAATCTCAAAAACCTCGGGTATATCGTGGCTCACAAGTAGCGCCGTAAATCCGAAACGTTCCCGATATTCGGCAATCATTTCAAAAACTGTAAATTTCCGTTCGGGATCGAGGCCCGTTGTTGGCTCGTCAAAGAGCACAACCTGCGGATTGGTAATCAAGGCACGCCCCAGTGCGACTCGTTTCTTCATGCCACCGGAAAGCTCTCCCGGGAAGCGCCCGGCTGAATCCACGAGCTCCAATTGCTCCAGCATATCGGCCACGCGCTCCTTGATCTCGGACTTGCTCAGCTTGGTCGCCTCACGCAGTGGCAGAGCAATATTCTCGAATGCAGAAAGCGAATCGAATAGCGCATTGTTTTGAAACATGTAACTGAAGGTGACCCCGTCATTACCGTTCACCCCACGGCGGCTTTGCGAAATCGCATGACCATCCAGCTCGATCATCCCCGCATCGGGCTCGAGCAAATTTGCAATACATTTTAGCAAGACGGACTTCCCGATACCACTTTTCCCAATGATCGTGGTGACCGAGGCAGCCGCGATATCCAGATCAATGCCGTCCAACACCCGGTTCTCCCCGAAGTGCTTTTTCAATCCACGTATCTTGAGAAAGGCATCCATGCTAGAGTAAAAAAGAAGTGATAAGATAATCCGCCGCGAGTATGGTAACACTTGACCAGACAACGGCGCGTGTCGCCGACTCGCTGACGCCCCGGACACCCGGATGCGATGCCTTGCGGTGAGTATTGTAACCGCGATAAGCGCAGATCGAAATCGTAAGCAGCCCGAAGATCAGAGATTTAATAAAGCCGCCCTCTACGTCCGCCCAAGTCACGCTTTCGTAGACGCGGTTCCAATACACGCCCGCGTCCACATTAAGCAGGGCAGATCCGGTTAGGTAGCCGCCGAAAATTCCGATTAGGTCGAAAATTGAGGTTAGCATCGGAAAGCAAACGAGGGCAGCAACGAGACGCGGCCCGACCAAATAACCAAGTGGATCGACACCCATCGTTTTAAGCGCATCGATTTGCTCGTCGTTTCGCTGAATGCCAAGCTCAGAGGCCATCGCAGAACCGGTCTGCCCGACCACCATGAGGGCCGTCAAAACGGGCCCGAGCTCACGAATAATGGAGAGCGCAACCGCAGTGCCTAGTGCCGACTCAGCTCCAAATCGAACCATTGTGTAGTAAAGCTGCAGACCCATGACCAAACCGGTAAACAAGCCCACGGTCAGAACGATCGGCAAACAGCGAACACCGATCTCGTGGATCGCCAAACGAAGCTTGGCAAAGCGACCTCTCTGGAGAAAAAAACCACGAATCGCCCCGCAACCAAATAGGGAGATTTCCCCGAGCTCAAAAACCACACCGAGGGTCGAGCGTCCTAGCGAGCGTATCATGGTAAGAGGTAGTGAGTTAGATGCGAAGTCGAAATACGAAACCATACTTATGACATGAATCCACGCCTTATGAAAAGCCGAAGTTTTAGAAATTCAGGGCGCTACAAACGCTCGCCCAGATTGCCATCCAACCACGCATCGAGCATCCGGCACATATCCGCAAAGGAAGCCGAGCGCCCCGACCGGACAAAATAACCACTGGCGCAGTTGCCAGCTAGAAGCAGTCCCAGATCGTCCCATCCCTCGAGGCTGGCGGCGAGACAACCGGCACCGAAATTGTCGCCTGCGCCTGTCGAAATGAGCGGCTTACGGCAGTAGGGACCAGGAATGTAGACACAGCCATCTGCTGAGGCGCAGGCCGCACCGTCATTCGGGTGCACGATGACGCGGTCCACCTCAATCCGACTTTTCAAATACGCTGTGCACTCGGCAACCGAATCAGGATCCTTTCGTCCCGCGAAGGCACCACCCAGTGTGTCCGCCATCTGCCAAGCCTCCTTTAGGTTGAAGCTCAGAATCGTGTGGCACGGCCGCGTGATACCGGAAATCAAGGGAATCAGTGATTCGCGGTCAGCCATCGGGCGCTGCTCGAACTCCGCAAGATCCATGAAAAAGATCACCTCTTTGGCCGGTCGGCCCAACTCACCCAAGCGCTGGGCCAGGTTCTGCCAGATCACGCCAACATTTGGGAGCTTACCCCAATTAACTGCTGCGATGAAGCCGCTCGCCTTCAAATGGGCGTCGAGCGTATCAGCGCCCACTCGCTCAATCAAGCGCTCCCAAGTGATTTCAGCGCAGCTGCGCATATCACAGAGCATCAGCTTACCATCATCGAACTCCAGGCAGTCACTATGCGCCGGCTCGGCCAAGGTATACAACTGGCTCACTTTTTCACCGAGGGCCTCTTGAAATATGGGTAGAATTCCGCCCTCGCCCATCGCTCCGATGTAGCTGAGGTCGATTTGATTGGAGAAGATATCACTCAGAGCGGCTGATAGCAGCGGACCATTTCCCCCGAACTTGTCACCCTGATGCTCCGAAACATAGGAAGCCGCAATGCCGGCCGCCGCACTCACCCTGGGCCCCCAGTCCGCCATAGTGGACGGCTCCACCATTCGGATAAAAGTATCTATAAAACCATCAAAGCCGCAGATACCAACGTGACGACCCAAGCCTCCGGCCGAGACCGCCGACTGAAAGGCCACCACCTGATCAGACAATTCCGAGATATCCGTGTAAACCTTTGTACTCATAAGAGGGTATTCATCACCGAAGGAAGACGTGAATTCAATCCTCTATCTTACGAAGTAATTCGGCACGGGCCGGAAAGCACTGAGTCCCAAAACTTTCGTATAGACAGCGTGCAATGACGCATACGAGGCACCCCTTCAGTGTTTCGGCACTTGCATGAGGCTAATAAGGACTATCGTCATCGTGCTACGAAAAAATTCTGCGCTAATAAAAGGGCCAGACCCTGCCCCAATCTTTGTTGCAGACCCATCGTTCCGAGCCTTGAGCTTGTCGAAAGGCGACAAGACCGGACGCGAAGCGAACCGGACCACCAAGGGTAAGATTCCCAGCGCTCCAAATCATCACATCTCGAAGTCTGGTGCCCCCTCTGGGAATCGAACCCAGATCGACTGTTTAGGAAACAGTAGTTCTATCCATTAAACTAAGGGGACGGCCAAGATGACGAACGCTAGAATTTCATTTGTACTGTTCAAGCGCAGATTATCCAACTCGTCAGAAGAGTCATACCGCTTAAAGATGCAGAACTAAAGGATCAGTCGTTTTGTGAAGCGGTATAATGCTTGGCAAATATGTGAACACCCGCACATCATAAAGAGTGACACTGGAAAGCGCTCTAAAAAAGTATTTTGACATGCCGTCATTTCGGCATCCGCAACGCGCGATCATCGATTCTATTTTCGATAAGAAGGATACCCTTGTGGTCATGCCTACTGGCGGGGGCAAAAGTCTATGCTTCCAACTACCTGCGATGTTGCTCCCAGGTGTGACTCTTGTGGTCTCTCCGCTCATTGCCCTAATGAAGGATCAGGTCGATGCGCTCAAAGCGCGTAACTTGCCCGCTGAGCTTCTTAACAGCTCGCAGACATTGGAAGAGCAGAGAGCGACGCTCGGCGCCATTCGTCAACGTAAGGTGAAACTTGTCTATATCGCACCGGAGCGCTTCCGCTCTCAGGGCTTTCTACACGCCTTGCCTAAAGACGCAATCAGCCTCATGGCCATCGATGAGGCGCACTGCCTCTCACAATGGGGCCATGATTTTCGCCCTGATTATATGCGCCTAGGCGAGGTGCGCGAAACCCTCGGATCACCTCCTTGCATCGCTCTTACCGCGACGGCAACTCCGGAAGTACAGGCGGATATTAAAAAGGTGCTCAAGATGACCGACTCATCCGATTTTGTCGCCGGTTTCGCGCGGGAGAATCTAAACTTTACAGTCCGTAAAGTCAGCTCAAACGCCGACAAAGAAACCGCCCTGCTACGACTGATCAAACAGCAAAAGACCGGCATCGTCTATTGCGCAACCCGTAAATCAGTCGACCGTGTCGCTAAAAGTATCGAACCCTTGGTAGGTTCTGTGATTCGTTATCATGGTGGGCTTTCCGACAGAGAGCGAGCCGAAGCGCAGGATATCTTTATGCAACGAGAGTCCGACGTGGTTGTCGCCACCAATGCATTTGGTATGGGCATCGACCGCTCCGATATTCGTTTCGTCTGCCACTATGAGATGCCGGGGAGTGTCGAAGCCTACTATCAGGAGGGTGGACGCGCTGGGCGCGATGGCAATCCCTCCATCTGCGAAATGCTCTTCTCTTACGCAGATAAGCGGGTCCAGGATTTCTTCATCGAAGGCGCCAATCCCGGCAAAGAGCTCATTGCCGAAGTTTTCGACCTGCTCTCTGCTGAGAGCGATGCCGAACACGAGGTGCGCCTACCTATAGACGACCTCTGCGAGCGTATCGGGCGCAAGGTTAATCCCATGGCCGTTAGCAGTGCCATCTCCCTACTCTCCCGATACAAGTGGATCGAACGCTTCGATATCCCGGGCCAACGACTTCGCGGGACGCGTATCCTGCAGTTTGGAAAAAGCGGTCGCGACTTGCCCCTCGATCCCAGGGCCCTGGCCATTAAGGCAGAGCGTGACGAAGCTCGGCTCAGGGCCGTAATTGATTTCGCCTATACGTCCAGTTGCCGCCAACAATGGATCCTCAATTACTTCGGTGAAAAAAATAGCCAAGCCTGCGGACGCTGCGACGGTTGCCAACAGCGCAGGCAGCTAGCGAACCGTGAGATCGAGGCCGATGAATGGACACTGGTTAAAATGGCACTCAGTGGCGTCGCTCGAATGAGCTACAAACGAGGTCGCGATGAATGGCTACCCCGCTTCGGCAAGCGTAAGATTATCCAATGCCTGCTTGGCAGTCAGGCCGCCCCTATTCTGGATGCGAGGCTGGATGCACTCTCGACTTATGGTATTCTCAAACGTGAAGGAAGCGCCTACGTTGAGGCACTCTTTGACTCCCTGGAACAGGCTGGCCTCGTCCAAGTCGTCACCGAAGATGGCTTTCCCCTGCTTCGCCTCACAGCGCAGGGCTCCCAGGTTATGCGTGGCATTGAGACGCCACAGCTGGCGCTGCCCGAGCGAACCGCTGGTGCCGCCGGACATAGCAAGTCGACCAAAGCTAAAAAAGGAAGTAGCCCCGAGGGCATACTCGACCACGACCTCTACCAGAAGCTCGCCGCTAAACGCAGCGAACTGGCCGCGGCCACGGGGAAGCCCGCTTACACCGTGTTTCCCAACTTCGTCTTGGTCGAGCTCGCCAACCTCAAACCGACCAGCGAGAGCGAAGCCATCAAGATCCGCGGGATCGGACCCGCCAAACTAAAAACCGTACTGCCAGCGTTCTTGGAAGTGATTCAATCTGAGACGCAGGGCCTTTGCTCGCGAAGGCCGCGAAAGCCCCCAAAGTCACAATCCCAATGCGGCGTCCAGCAAACTCGAGCCCGACGTCTCTCGCATAAAAAACCTGAAAATTAGTACTTGCAGAGTGCAGCGTTCCCCCTACTTTCGGCCGCTTCATGAGCACAGAGAACAAGACACCCAATCGCTCCCGCAACCCGATGGATTACACGTTCAACGATGTGGAGCAGCTTTCCCGTTTCGTTACTGAGACCGGTAAGATTCTTCCTCGTAAAGTGACAGGACTTTCCGCAAAGCATCAGCGCCGTGTTACAAACCGTATCAAGCAGGCTCGCAATATGCTGACCATGCAGTAAGTAGTGCACCGAAATAGGAATTTTTCGATCCTTCTCCAACTCGGAGAGGGATTTTTTATATCTATAATTCAGCTTTCCATGTAGCACGATGACGATAGTCATTGTGAACCAAGCAAACACTGGCTATCGCCAGCGCTCTACACTGAGAACAATGACACAGGCCTGCAAAGTATTGGAAACGACTGAAGCCAATCTTGATCTCTGCGCGGATTTTCTGCGGAGCGGCGGCGTGATCGGCGTGCCCACGGAGACAGTCTATGGGCTTGCGGGCAACGCGCTCAACGAGCCAAGTGTGCGCAAGATCTTCGAGATTAAGGGGCGGCCATTGATCGATCCCCTTATCGTACATTTCGCTTCCACGGACGCAGCCGAAAACCATGTCGAATTCAATGATCTTGCACGAGAACTGGCGGCGCGTTTCTGGCCGGGCGCATTGACTATGGTGCTTCCCAAGAAAGCAACGATCTCAGATCTCGTCACGGCTGGATTACCCAGCGTCGCCATCCGAGTCCCTAGGCACCCGATCTTTCACAGCCTGCTGGAACGGCTGAAGTTTCCCATCGCCGCTCCGAGTGCCAACCCCTTCGGCTATGTCAGCCCGACTCTGGCTAAGCATGTGTATCGCACTCTAGGCGACCGTATTCTGGCCGTACTCGATGGCGGGCCCTGCGAGCATGGGGTCGAATCCACCATCGTCGATTTACGTGATTCAGATGCGCCCCGCATCTTGCGTCCTGGCCCGATCTCGGCCGAGGAGCTTGGATTCGAACTCGCACAAGGCAAAGCCTCGATCGGCGCACAAACCGCGCCGGGCATGTTGACTCAACACTACAGCCCAAACACGCCGATCACACTGTTCGACCACCAGACCCAACCAAGTAATGTCAATACGTCGGACGCTGTCCTATATTGCCAAAAGCCTGACATCGTCGAACAAGCGAACGCCTTCTGGCTCTCTGAAAGTGGCGACCAAAAGGAAATTGCCCACAATCTATTCATGCTCATCCAAAAGCTCGACCGCATGGACTTTGGTCGACTCCATATCGAGCGTGCTGCCCAAGAAGACATCGGTATTGCCATCAATGACCGACTGGTACGGGCCGCCGCGAAGCGGTAGACGGCCAGCATGATGATGAGCGAATCGGGAGATTCGCGTTCCCGGGATCGCGAATCTCCCGATTCGCTCTTAAGCCCACACAATAAAAAGCCCCGCAGTCTCCTGCGGGGCTTTGTCAAATGATGCGATATACTTCGGTTACTTGGTTGCTTCGTCGAGAAGGTCACCGAGGCTGGTGAGATCTTCCCCTGAAGTGACGCTATCGAAGGCTTGGCGCTCCTTAGCAAGGTCGGCCTCGCTGTAGTTAGCTGCCTTGATCGAGAGACCAATGCGGCGCTCGTCCTTGTCGATCTTGATAACGCGCGCTTCGACCTCTTGCCCTTCTTCGAGAACATCCTTAATCTTCTCAATACGCTCTTCACTGACCTGCGAGATATGCACAAGGCCGTCGATGTCGTTATCGAGCTCTATAAAGGCACCGTAGCTGGTGATTTTGGACACCTTGCCCTTGACCATGTCGCCAATCTTGAAGTGGGTTTCAATTTCGTCCCATGGATCCGTCGTGAGCTGCTTCATGCCGAGCGAGATACGCTGGCTGTCGGCATCCACATCAAGAACGGTTGCGTCGACTTCGTCGCCCTTCTTGACCACCTCAGAAGGATGGTTGACCTTGCGGGTCCAGGACATGTCAGAAACGTGAACCATGCCGTCGATGCCTTCTTCCAATTCAACGAAGGCACCGTAGGTGGTCAGGTTGCGAACCTTACCACGAACGCGTGCACCGACCGGATAGTTGTGGCGGGCCATTTCCCAAGGGTTCTCCTCAAGCTGACGGGTTCCAAGGGAGATCTTCTGTTCCTCCTTCTGGATACCGAGAACAACTGCCTCGACCTCGTCACCGATACGAAGCACTTCGCTCGGCTTGGAGATACGCTTGGTCCAGGAAAGTTCGGTCACGTGAACGAGCCCTTCAACGCCCTCTTGGATCTCAATAAAGGCACCGTAAGGGACGAGATTGACCACTTTACCCTTGACTGTGGAACCAATCGGGAAGCGCTCCTCGATTTTCTCCCAAGGATTGTCGGCAAGTTGCTTGAGACCGAGGGAGACACGCTCGCGCTCACGATCGATTTCAATAATCATCACTTCAATCTCTTCACCCTGCTTCACCATCTCAGACGGATGCTGGATACGACCCCAGGACATGTCCGTGATATGAAGGAGACCATCAAGGCCGTCGAGGTCGACGAATGCACCGTAATCGGTGATATTCTTGACCTGACCACGACGTGTGTCGCCCGGCTTGACGTCCTCGAGAAGCTCACGGCGTTTCTCCATACGCTGCTCCTCGATGAGCTCACGGCGGGAAACCACGATATTTTTGCGGTCTAGGTTAATCTTTATGACCTTAAAGTCGTATGTCTGGCCAACATACTGATCGAGATTCTTCGGTGGCTGCACATCAATCTGAGAGGCAGGCATAAAGGAATCGACACCGATGCTGACGATCAAGCCGCCCTTAACTTTGGAGCGGACACGACCGGGAATGATGGAACCTTCTTCGCAGTTCTCGACAATCTTTTCCCAGTTCTTCTTTTGCTCGGCCTTATCAAAGGAGATAACTGGGTTACCTTCTTTGTCCTCAAGCTTTTCGAGAAAGACTTCAATTTCTCCGCCGACTTGAAGCTCACTCATATCCACAAACTCGGATGCGTGAACGATGCCTTCGGATTTTCCACCAATATCGACAACGACTTCGGTGGGGCGGATCTCGACGATCGTTCCTTTAAGAATGGAACCTTCTTCGAGGTTATCTACGTTGCTGCTCGCAAGCAGCTCTTCCATGAGATGACTCATATATTTCTGTATTTCACTGCACGCTAGGCGGCAGTTTGGTTGATGGTTATTCGTTTGGATTCATCCGGTGATATGCCGGACCGACGGTCCCAACCGCCGCAGAGGAACGCGGGAAAGTAGATGCTTCAAACACCTGCGCAAGGCTAAAATCGAGCGCAAAGATACTTGCCAAGCTAGACGGTGACCGCTTTTTTCCAGCGACTTGCCGACACACTTATGGCTAGGTGGCGGAATTGGCAGACGCTGGGGACTTAAAATCCCTTGCCCGAAAGGGCGTGCGGGTTCGAGCCCCGCCCTAGCTACCAGGCTTCGTCCGGAACTTGTTCCGGCAAACGAAGCCTGTCCCGGCGTATCGAAGAGAAGCCGGACTCCACAAGCTCAGTGGAACTACGCCCGGCCAGGCCACTCAAAAAAACCTGGATACAAACATGCCAAAATTTTACTACGTTTACCGGCTGATAAGTATTTCTTTATCTGAAAAGCACTATGTCGGATTCACAACCGATCTGGAAACTCGCCTCAAGACACACAACCTCGGTAAAGTAGCACATACCGCCAAATACAGACCATGGAAACTTGATTCGGCCCACGCCTTCGTCGACGAGAAAAAAGCCATCAGTTTTGAAAAATAATTAAAATCCCACTCAGGTAGAGAGTTCGCAAGGAGGCACTTTTAAATCTCTTAGATTGTTTAGACAAATAATACTCATCCCTTCATGAAAGACGACGACTCATTAGAATCCTTCCGCTCCTCGCTCAACGCGAATTACGACTGGCCCTGCATTTTTCCGTTCAAGTTCATTGTTCCTCGGGATCAATGCGAGACCGTTTTGGAGCTCTTTGCCGACGATCCAGTACAGGCCAATGAGTCGTCAAGTGGCCGTTTTATCGCCTACACCATGGAGATGAACATGCACTCCTGTGATGAAGTGATCGCCATTTATCAGAGAGTGGCACAGGTGCCGGGTGTCATTTCGCTCTAAATGAGATACGTAGGGCTTGAGCTCGCTCAACGCGACTCGATCCCACTATGGAGCAACGCAGCAACAGATACCGCGTATGTTCTCATCCTATTTGTAAAATCAGTCAGGTCAGCGTAAACTACCAACAATGGACAAAAAGAATCTCTCGATCGCCACCTTTGGAGCAGGCTGCTTTTGGTGTGTTGAAGCGGTCTTTGAACAACTCGAAGGTGTTCAAGATGTCATCTCCGGATACATGGGCGGTGACGTGAAGCATCCAAGCTACCGTGAGGTTTGTGCAGGAACCACAGGACACGCAGAAGTCACCCGGATTCATTTTAACCCGGAACGGATCTCATTTGAGACTCTGCTGAATTGGCTTTGGCGCTCGCACGACCCCACCACTCTCAACCGACAGGGTGCCGACTGCGGCACCCAATACCGCTCGGCCATTTTCTACCACGACGAGACACAGTGCGAGCAGGCGACCACCTCAAAGGCAGACGTCCAAGAGTATTTCAAGGCCCCCATCGTAACGGAAATTACACCTGCAGGCACCTTTTACCCTGCGGAAGAAAACCACCAGGACTACTACCGACGAAACAAAGCAAGCCACTACTGCCAGATGGTAATCCGCCCAAAGTTGGCAAGGCTCAAGCTCGAACATTAAACTAGGTCAGACCTTGCGTCTGGAAGCTACTTCAGCCGCCACAGAGTGACCTCTTCCGAACCGATCGGGCGACTGGGATAGGTTTCCGTCGGGACATAGGCATCCAACAACTCGAATCGACCGGAGAACAGCGCATTGCTTTCCTCATGGTTGATTGCAAACGGCGGGCCATCGTTTGAATCACGATTCACCTCACGAAAAAAAACCGCCAGAAAGTAAGCACCAGGCTTCAACACTCGATTCAGTGCCTCAGCATATGCGTCCCGATCACAAGGCTTAATCGCGCAAAGACAGGTATGCTCAACCACCCACTCGTATGCCGAAAGATGCTCCTCGCTCGCTCTCAAAAAATCCCCCAGCACATACCTTTCTCGCCCACTTCGAGGAAACGTCTCCGCCTCATGCAAAGCGCGCGGTGCAATGTCCATCCCAACGACTTCCGCCCCATGAGCCGCCAACAGGCGTACATCATGCCCCGTCCCACAACCCGGAACGAGAGCCCGACCCTCAATGCGGCGCCTGTGTAAGAATTCGGCCAGTGGGGGCGAGGCATAGCCCTTGTCCCAGGGAGTATCCCCGTCTTCGTAGGCTTTGTTCCAATCTCTGGGCATAACAAGTACACAAAAGTGGCCAGGCACCCTACGGCACACGTGGATCCAACTACCGCTGCTCCCTTCCGGGCCTGACGGGTTTCGCTGGTCCGACGTTGCATAGGACCCGGCCACTTTCAAGAGACACCCTTAGTTCGCATCTGTTCAACTCTAAAATGCAGCTTTTCTCAGGTGGAGCGGTTTCCTTCATACCTCGGGCTCATTAATTATTGGCAAGCTAGGGCATCTACCTCAGCCTTGAAATAATGCAGGCAGCTGCCACACAACAACGTAAGCAATTTTTCCCGATCAATCAGTCCTTTCGGAACTACTTATCGGAGCACCAAAGAGCTCTGGATCTGCCAGTTACCTACGAGGACATGCTCAAATACGAAGATTCCTTTCCCTTAATCAACAAGTGCGGAGAGGATACACTCTGGCAGACCCTGATTTACGAGCAACAGTTTGGTCGCGAGCTATATGACGGACTAAAGCGTATCTACGTCCTCCTCCGCTCAGGTGGCGATGAGACGATCCTTTCTAATCTATATATCGACCGAGTGGATTTCTGCACTTTCGGTAATACCAAGCCAATGCGGGTACGTGTCGTCAACCAATACAACGATAACCATGACTACTTCTACGTAAAAAAGGCCGATGCGTCGCGCATCTACGGCCTCGAACTCGAAGAGTTACTCTCCCCAAATCACATCAACTTCCTCGTCCATAAGGATACACTGATCGAGGAACATATCATTGGCGTACCGGGCGACGATTTCATCCGCGAGTATCTTCCGCGGCCGGATCTTCACTACGTTCGACTGGCCAAGGAGTTCATCAAGTTCAATGAACGCTGCTTTGTTCGGTTACTCGGCGATATGCGCGCATATAACTACGTCGTTGAAGTGACGCCCGACTTCGAGGAAAACCAATACCGAGTGCGTGCGATTGACTTCGATCAGCAAACGTATGAAGGGCGCCGCACCCTCTACCTGCCGCAGTTCTTCAAGAACAACCTGCCCGTGGTTAAGCTCTGCACGGAACTGATTAATGTTGAGACCTCAAAACAATACCAGCGAGAGGAACGAACCCTGATCAAGCGACGCCTCAACTTCGCTCTACCACGCGTCCAACATCTTCGCGATTGCATGTGCTCGGACCAAATATCCAGCATCGAAAAAATGATACAACTACGGAAAGAACTCGCCGATATGCATGATGACTATCGATTTATGCTCTGCCAATCGATGGGTGAAATCACTTTTCTGAATATCACGATCACTCTCGGCCTTGAAGGTAAGGCTGCCTACTTCCCGGAAGGATAATGGTCGGTGGTCGGCGGTCGGTAAAGTGGTTAAGTTGTTGAGTTGTTAAGCGGGTGGAGATACGCATTTTAGAACAAACTATCGCCCAAAACCCCCACCGACGACTCGACCATTTGCCCCGTGGCTATTCAAATCGGGGCGACAGCATCACCAACTTCACAATTTAACCGGCGCTAAGCGCCCCACTCAACTCGGTGCAAAGCACGTCCCTATGGATTTAAGAAAGAAACTTCTCCAGCTATTTGGAGCCAAGGATTATGTCCCCATGCGACGCATGGAAATCATCACGGTTCTAAAACTAGACAAAGACCAGATCAAGAAGACCCATACGCTCCTTGACCAAATGCTCGAGCAGGGAGAAATCGCACGGCTCAAAAAAGATAGGCTCTGTATTCCAGAGGATGCCGACCTTGTCAGCGGGCGCATTATTTTCCGCCAGAGCGGGTCGGCGATCTTGATCCCCGATACCAATCCCAATGCTGACGGATATCCCATTAGAGCCGAAGACACCGCGGTTGCCCTGCACGGCGATACCGTATTGGCGCGCAAGATCGCAAACCGCCGCCGGCCCTTCCGAGGTAAGGGTAGAATCAACCGCCCAGCCTACGATCCAGACGAAAAGACCTACGTCCGTGTGATCCGCATTCTCAAACGCGGGCGTAATACCATTCCGGGCACGCTCGAGCGGGGACGCCATGCGACTTATGTGATCCCGGACGATCCGAGGATTATTCAGGACATTCTTGTACCCGACCCAAAGAATTCCGGCATTCGCCCAGTTCCAAAAAAGGGAGACAAGGTCGTTGTTAAATTGCTGGAGTGGAAACAGCGCCACCTCAATCCAGAAGGTGAAATTCTCGAAGTGCTGGGGCGGACGCACGAACCGGATGCCGAGTTCAAGGCGATCCTCTACAAATATGACCTCAACCCAAAATTTCCCGCGGCTGTTGAAAAACAAACCGAAAGCATCCCGTGTAAGGTACGCCCGGAGGATATCGGCAACCGTGAGGATTGCCGCGATCTCTTCACATTTACCATCGACCCCGATGACGCAAAAGACTTCGACGACGCACTCTCTTTGGAATTCCTAGCCGACGGACAGGTGCGTGTTGGCATCCACATCGCCGATGTAAGCGCGTATGTGAAGCCCAGCAGCCCTCTCGATATCGAAGCCCAGAAGCGTGGCAATAGCACTTACCTAGTCGGCACGGTTATACCGATGCTGCCACACGCCCTGTCGAATGGCCTTTGCTCGCTTGTTGAAGCGGAGGATCGTTTGACGAAGACCTGCTTTATCACCTTCAACGAAAAGTCAGACACCATCGGGGTCGATTTTTCGAATACCGTGATTCGTAGCAACAAACGTCTTACCTACAAGCAGGCCTACGCCTTCATGACACAGGATGACTTTGTAGCGATTCGAGCTACGCCTCTACCTCCAAAGCATCAGACAGGATCAACCGGGCGTTCCATGGATGAGGTGAGCGACGAGGAAATGACCACTCTCAAAAAGCACATAGACAGGCTATGGAAGATCGCTTCACAACTTCGTAAGCGTCGGTTTCGTAAAGGATCCCTCGATCTGGATATGACTGAGGTAAAAATCTATGTCGACGAGGACGGCTACGCCGATCGAATCGAGAAGCAATACAATGACGAAAGCCACCAATTGATCGAGGAATTCATGCTCGCTGCCAATGAACAGGTGGCCCGCGTTATGAAGCGTCAGAACTACCCTTGTATCTATCGTGTCCACGACGAACCCGAAGAAGAGAAGCTCCGAGAGCTTCGGGAAACCATGATTACCTTCGGTGTCCAATGTGGCAATTTACAGAAGCCCCGCGAGATGACAGCGCTGCTCAAGAAGCTGAAAGAGCACCCGCAGGGTTACACTTTGAAGGTCCATGTGCTACGTAGCCTCAAACAGGCACAATATCGGGCCAGCGCTGATGGGCACTACGGATTGGCCAAGCCTGACTACACCCACTTCACCTCGCCAATCCGCCGTTATTCCGATCTCATTGTTCACAGAGTCATCGATGCCTATCTCCACAAGACAGGGGCAAATTCGGCACTTGTAGAACCCGATATCCGCTACACACAGGGAAAACTCGAGGCGCTCGGTGACCATATCAGCATCACTGAACGAAACTCGGTCGATGCTGAGCGCGAATCAGTCAAAACCAAGCTCCTTGAGTTTTATAACCGCGAACTTGAGAGAGAGGAAAAGCAACACTTCAAAGCGGTCATCACTGACGTGAAAAACCACGGACTCCACGTCGAACTTACGGACTCACTTGCCTTTGGCATGGTCCATATCTCCACACTCGAAGATGATTTTTACCACCCCAACTCCGACGGCACTGCGCTCGTCGGCCGTCGGAAGCAACGCAGCTTCGCCCTTGGTCAGACGATTGTAGTTCAGGTGGAACGTGTTGACCGTTTCAAGCGCCAGATCGACTTCCGTGTGGTCCTCGCGGATGAACGCGACATCGGTAAAAAACCGGGCAAACCCTTTAAGGGCCGCACCGCCACTCCCAGTTCAAAGAGGCCCCGCACACGTAAAACTAAGAGAGGTGCAGAACCAAAGAACAAACCCATAGGCAAAGTCCTGACCCAAAGGCCCAAGAAGAAGGAGCGAAAATCAAAGCGAAAGTAGAATTTCGAAACCCTGATCATTGCTCAGGGAATAATAGATAGCCTACCAGAGGCATTTTTAACCGCTCATAAGCATGATTGAGTCCTTGAAACAGAACCACTCCGAAACTTTTGCTGACCATTAAAACACGCAAAGGAACGCTAGTGCCGATCGCATTTAGTTAGCCCGCTTATTGCATGATATCCAGAATTGGCTTTGGCAAGGCGCGAGCCGTGTTCCACGCAGGAGCGCACTGAAGTGCGTGACTAAGTGGGTTACGCGCTCGGAACACAGCCAGGGACGCTTCTGGACTCAAAGTTTGTTGCTGTCACTTTTGTGACACGACGAGTTTTTGAAGAAAACTCGCAAGTAGCCATCCCGTAACAAGATAAAGAACGACAGCAACAAACTGGTGCAATATTCGGGTTAGAACTTCTGGTGAGACCCGTTTCGAGAGCGCGCAAGGCGTCCAGCCAGGCGTGGACCGAGGTGCAAAGGCAGGAACGGGCGCCCGAATGGGCATAGTACCTACCCAGCGGATCAGACCTTTTTCGAAGCGGTCTTATCGGCGTCCCGATATCGTAGGCAGTGATCTGCAACCGCCGCGCACTCACGATTCTCACGGACATCATGTACCCGGAAGAAGTCAACACCCGCGCCAACCCCCAACACCGTTGTGGCGAGGGTAGCACTTAGTCGCTCTTTCGGATTCTCCAGTTCGAGCAGCCTCGCGATCATAGACTTTCTTGAGGCGCCCAGAACGATCGGGAAGCCCAACTCGGCCAGCTCAGGTAGGCGGCGCATGATTTCCCAATTCTCATCGTAACTCTTTCCGAAGCCCAGCCCTGGATCGATTGCGATCGAGTTTTCCGGGACACCGGCCGCCCGCACTTTCTGGATCGACTTGGTTAGAAATGCCCGAATTGCACCGACCACGTCGCCCGAATCGACCTCATCTCGTCCACGATTGTGCATAAGGATACAGGCAGAACCCGTCTCGCCAATGGCAAGGGCCATTTCAGGATCACGCTGGGCACCCCATACATCGTTAACAATATCCGCACCTACGGAAATAGCGGCACGAGCGACCTCTGCCTTCGATGTATCGATTGATATGAGTGTCTCGGTGTGCGGACGTATCTTTTCAATAAATGGAACGACTCTCGCTATCTCCTCCTGTGCTGAAACAGGCACGTGACCAGGTCTGGTCGATTCACCTCCTATGTCGATAATCTCAGCCCCCTCCTTGACCATGCGGTCGAAATGCATGGCGGCAAGGTCCAGATCAACAAACTCCCCACCATCCGAAAACGAATCGGGGGTCAGGTTTAGAATACCTACAAGGTGGCTCTTTTTCCCAAGCGGCAGATCGCGGCGCGGTGTATGATAAATTGCGTTCATCATAAGAAAAGAAGCTAAGTGCTTAACGATTTAAAAGACAAATGCATAGGACATACAAATTCATAGTTTATATCTTCGTGATAGATTTCCATCTTCCCTCAGTCTGCTGTTGCCACACCCGACAGGAAGCCCCACTTTCGCACTTTATTTTGATCGAATCACGCATAGAAAATGTCTGAACTCACACGCGAACTGAAAGAAGAATTTATCGAGTTTATCGCTTATTTATGCGATGAAGCGTCGAAAGAAATCCTACCCCACTATGGGCCGGAGGTCGAAATCGAGCGCAAGTCGGACGCCACTCCAGTGACATTGGCCGACCGCAATGCCGAGAAACGGATTCGTACCATTCTAGCCGAACGTTACCCCGACCACGGAATTATTGGAGAGGAATACGGTCGAGAGCGCGAGGATGCTGATTTCGTATGGGTACTGGATCCGGTCGACGGAACGAAGTCCTTCATCTCCGGCGTACCACTCTTTGCCACGCTCATTGCCCTCCTATACAAGGGCCGACCGGTAATCGGAGCCATCAACCAACCAGTCCTCAAGCAAATGGTCATTGGCGACTGTGGAACGACCACTCTCAACGGTAAACCGGTATCGGGAAGAGAAGCATGTCCACTGAGCCAAGCGACTCTCTGCACAACGGACCCCATCCGCAAGACCCTCTGGCAAAACAATGCGGATTGGGACGCGCTCCCTCCAAAAACTGCGCTTTATCGCTCTTGGGGTGACGCAGGCGGGTATATCCTGCTCTGCTCGGGTTTTATTGATATTATGTGTGACCCGATGATGGAAATTTGGGATTGTGCTGCAATTTTACCCTGCTTGGAAGGCGCTGGCTTCAAAGTGAGTGGCTGGAAAGGAGGCGATGCCTTTGATGAACGTTGCATCATCGCGGCGAAAGCCCCCCTGCATGACGAAGTCATGTCAGTGCTCTACCCCTCCAAATAAATTACCATAGCGATTCTACGCCACAGAAACCATGGCCGCCATTCTAAGACATCTGTTTTCAGGTCTGAAAGCGGCTAGAAATTATAACAGTCTTTCATTCTTTCCGCTACGGGAAACGCTTGCTAATTACCGAACCGAGCACTTCCCCGGCGATCTGCGCGCTGGGCTCAATGTTGCCCTGCTCGCCTTTCCGCAAGGCATGGCCTACGCCTTAATCGCGGGCTTGCCCATTCAATACGGCATCTATGGTTCCGCCATCGCGGCGTTGGTGACGCCGATCTTTGCAAGAAGTCAATTCATCACCATGGGTCCGACCAACGCGACCTCGGTCTTGCTTCTCAGTGCATTTGCCAGTCTTCAAATAGTCGGCGCCGAAAAGCTGGCCATGGTGCCACTACTGATCCTCATGGTCGGCTTCTTCATTATTCTGGGCGCATATTTGAAGGTCGCGAACCTCGTCCAGTATATCTCGCGATCGGTGATCACTGGCTACATCACGGCGGCGGCGCTTCTTATCATCACTAACCAGATCCCAAAATCCCTAGGGCTTACTCTGGAAGGTAAGGGCGCTACCTTTTACGAGTCGGCGCTATTCATGTTTCAATCGATGCATACGACGCATTGGGCCACACTAGGTATCAGTCTTTTTACTGCGGTTCTTTACATCGCCCTAAACACCAAGTTTCGCGCATTGCCCAATGTCGCAATTTCATTAGTCATCACCTCAATACTTACTGAGCTCACCCTCGGACGGGAGAGCGGGGTCAGATTTCTTACGGGGATCAATGCGGCCGACTGGTCCTTCCAGGCGCCCACTCTTTCCTTGAACAGCATACAGATGCTCATGGGCCCAGCGCTTGCGATCGCCCTGCTCTGTATTCTTGAAGGTATCTCGATCGGCAAGTCACTTGCGGCAAAAACGGGAGCACGCCTCGATGCCAATCAAGCCATGTTTTCTATCGGGATGGCCAATCTCGGTTGTGCATTCTTCTCGGGCATGCCCGCCTCCGGCTCACTTACCCGCTCCAGTCTCAGCGTGACCAGTGGCGGGCACACCGTACTGGCCAGTTGCGTCAGCGGCATCATCATATTCATCTCCGCCTTTGTCCTCGGACCCTTTATTCAATTTATTCCCCAATGCACCCTAGCGGTTCTTGTCATCGCGATCGGCATCTCTCTGATTAACCGACACGCGATTCGTATCGTCACAGTCACCACAAAATCGGATGCGGCTGTCTTTGCGGCGACCTTCCTCAGCGGTCTCTTTCTACCTCTGGATACCGCTATTTATGTTGGTGTCTTTACCTCTATCGTTCTCTTTCTGAAGAAAGTGGCGCGTCCCGAAATGGTGGAATACACCTTCAAGGAAGACGGTCAACTCGCCGAGATGGACAAGCCCGATCAACGCTCTATTCCGCAGGTTTCCATCGTCCACGTCGAGGGCGAACTCTTCTTTGGAGCCGCCGACCTCTTTCGCGACCAAATGCGCCGGATCTGCGAAGAGCCCAATCTTAAGATCGTTATTCTTAAGATGCGAAATGCACACAACATGGATGCAACAGGCGTGATGGCGCTTGAGGAACTACTCCTCTACATGAGCGAGAAAGGACGCTATCTCATACTCAGTGAGGTCAAGGCAGATATGGTGCGTGTGCTTCGAAACTCGGGCCTCTACGAAGAAATTGAAGAGAGGAACATTTTCAGAGATGAGCCAGGAAACCCGACCATGTCGACCGCCCGTGCGCTCAAGCGAGCAAGGGAGCATCTTGGCGACGATCTGGCGGACGTCTCCATTTATGTCGACCCCATACGCGATAAGACCAAACAAGGGGAACGTCCTTAATTGGGAACCGCATGACGATCGTCATGGTTCATGGCACCTGGGACACCGCTAGAATCTACCGCCGAAGAGAGCAGTATCTCTGCGATCAAAGACGCAGCTGCCATGCCCCGGCTATAGCACATTGGATTTAGAGCCGATTGCATTTCGTTAGAACTTCTGGTGAGAGCCGTTTCGAGAGCCGCGAAAGGCGTCCAGCCAGTTATTCTACCTAAATGCCTATTGCTCTAACATGAAGATGTAGCCCCCCACCATGCCTCGGCGTAGCTCTTTCGTCTACGCACTCCGTGCTACGCCGGACAAGTCGAGCGAAGACGGATCCGTTGAGGCGTCATCGGCTACGCACCGCAACGGAGTGCTGTGCCTGCATTTAAGTAGAGTCAGCTCAAATGCAGGATGTGCTCGATGATAAATCGTAGATTGCGTAGCCCGCCAACAGATTCGGCATCTTAAAGCACTCGGTGCGCCAATTGCCCGAGAGATAGACTCGGTTCTCGATGACAAGCTTTCTTGCATCACAAAACTCCTCAAATTCTCGAACAGAGAAAGGATTTGCCGGCAGCGATTCATACCAAGGCTTAGGATAGACTTCGTTTATCGTGCGCCGACCCCTCAAGAAGGCACTCACACGGTTCACCCAAAAGCCCTTATTTACAAAGCCGACAGTGACTCGCTTAC
Organism: Opitutales bacterium; assembly: GCA_049598495.1. Taxonomy (GTDB): domain Bacteria; phylum Verrucomicrobiota; class Verrucomicrobiia; order Opitutales; family Coraliomargaritaceae; genus Thalassobacterium. Next base: position 21,724 of record JBMYNR010000008.1, on the reverse strand, counting down.
CAACCCGAAGACCTTCTGCGAGAATCGCATCAGGCTCGTCCAGCTGCTCGACTGTCCGTGAGAAGATCACTCGATCAAACGCCCCATCCGGGAAAGTCGCTAGAATCGAACGGATATCCCCTTGGTAGGCAGATACGCCTCGCTTCACACAACTGAGTATCTTGTCGAAATCGATGTCCACCCCGACTCCGTAAATTGATTTCTTCTGCTTCAGATATTCAAGTAGGATGCCTCGGCCACAGCCAAGGTCGAGCACACGTTCACCGGACCGTACCCATTGTGCGATCACTTGAAAGTCAGCCTGACGTTTTTTATCAATCGGACTCATACAGCTAGCGTGAAAGAAAATGATGGATCAATTCATAGAGCTTGGGCGCCTGCACCAAGAATGAGTCGTGCCCGAAATCCATCGCCAACTCGGCGTAGGTAGCGTCTTTGCCCAACCGCAGGAGCGCCTCGACGACCTCGCGATTTCCCTGTGGCGGGTAGAGCCAATCGGAGGTAAAACCCACGACAAGACCCGAGGCAGTCACAGTGCTCAGAGTGGCATCCAGTGTTTCAGGACAGTGGAGATCGAAACGATCAAGTGCCTTCGTTAGATAGAGATAGGTATTGGCATCAAACCGAGACACAAAACTCGCACCTTGATAGCGAAGGTAACTCTCCACTTCAAACTCAACGTCGAAATGCTCTTTCGATTGATCGCCAGAGCGACGTTTGCGACCGAACTTGGACTCCATACCCACATCGGAGAGATAGGTGATGTGAGCCATCATCCGCGCAACCGCCAAGCCCTGATCCGGGCCCTCCTCAGGATTATAATTACCGGAATTCCATGCAGGATCCGAAATGATCGCCTGGCGACCTGTATCATTGAAAGCAATCGCCTGCGCTGTGTGCCGAGCGCCGCTGGCCAGCGCAATGTAGCGCCCCACCCGCTCCGGAAAATCAATGGCCCACTGGAGGGTCTGCATACCACCCATGCTCCCACCGATAACCGCGTGCAAACGATCGATTCCGAGCGAGTCAACTAGCAAGGCTTGTGCGTTGACCATGTCCTTCACGGTGAGCTTTGGGAAATCCAGGTTGTAGGGCTGGTTCGTATCAGGATTGATTGAACCGGGCCCCGTCGAGCCTTGACAGCCACCCAATACGTTGGAGCAAATCACGAAATAACGTGTGGTGTCGATTGGCTTGCCCGGCCCAACCATGAAGTTCCACCATCCCTGTTTTCGCTCATCCAGACGGTAGACGCCCGCACAGTGATGATCCCCGCTAAGTGCGTGGCAGATAAGGATTGCATTGTCCTTGGCCGCATTCAAATGCCCGTAGGTCTCGTAGCGCAGACGTAGCTCAGGTATGCTGCCGCCCGAAACAAACCGGAAGCGCTCTTTCGAGACAAAATCCTGATACTCAACAAAACCAACCTCGCCCTCATCAGGGATCAGCGGCGCTACTTCGGAATCGTTCATATGATTAGTTACACGGTATCATATAGCGCTAAAGACAGTCCGTTACCAAATCCAGTATAAAACAATAAAGATGAATCGATCGGCCTTCGATACTGCTATCGAACCAACTTGTAGCTGATGGATTGTATATTGTTCTCGAGACGGACATCTTTTTCGATGTCTTTTGGTAGGACTCGTGCAGTAATACTTAAATACTCTTCCTGACCTAGAGCCGGAATCAAGGTAAACACCTTTCGCGTAGTGATCTGCCCCGGTCCGATGGAGCCAAGCGTAAATGCAACCGCATCCGCCTCGCCAATGAAGACCTCAAGCTTGCTGCCACTGAACCAGTTCGTACCACGGTTCTGGACTGTCACCTCTATCGGCATCGTGGTTCCGGGGACCGCGTCGGGTTGGAGATAGATATCAGCCAAAGCCACGTCCGTGATGTTGGGCAGCGCCCGCTCTCTTAATCGATCCCAATCGATAACGCCGGCTCCATAAACTGAATCCACGCCTGAAGCACCCCGCTCATTCAAATTTCTTTGGAGAATCTCGACCGCTTCTTTTGACTCTAGAGCGGAGTCACCCGTCATCAGTGAGGCCAGTGTGCCAGTCACGAATGGCGCGGCCGCCGAGGTCCCGGAGAAGAGCGTTGTGCCCGAGTCCTCCTTCGCAGTCAGTATCCCCACCCCGGGAGCCGAAAAATCAATGGCCTCCGATTGATTGGGGAAGAGCGCCTGTCGCTCCGACGCATCGACTGCAGTGACTGAAAGCACTTCCGAATAAGCAGCCGGATATGGCAACCGACCGTATCCGTCGTTACCCGCAGCGGCCACTAGGATAACGCCATGCTCGCCGGCATATTTGACCGCCTGTCGGAGCAGTGGCGTATCCTGATAGACACCTAAGCTCATGTTAATGATCTCCACCCCAAGATCAACCGCCTGCACAATACCCTCCGCCACATGATAGCTGCTGCCACGCCCCGCGTCGTCAAGTACACGCACCACCATAAGCTCCGCCTTCGGCACGATCCCCTCGGTGCCGCCAATAATGGACGCAACCGAAGTGCCGTGGGCAGAACCGGGACCACCCACGCCCCCTCCTGCAAGATCAATATGAACGCTGTAAATATCATCAAATTGAGGATGCGCGACGATACCGGAATCCAAGATCGCTATCATGATGCCAGCACCATCACCCGAGATCGGACCACCGGTAATTTCACGCGCTGAACGACCATAGGCGCTGAGACTGGCGAGCGCCTCCGGCGCTATCTCCAAGGGCGGCAACGGATGTTCGACACGGTAGGAAAATTCGGTTCGGGCATTATATCGCTTGAGATCCGATTTTAAGAGAGCGTCTTCCGGGATACGAACAGCCAATAGTTCGTCGATTCGCCCAAGTGCTTGAATGTCAATTTCCTCTAGCACCTGAAGATAAGCTAGATAATCTGATCGATTTGTAAACTGAACGACCAGCTCACCTTTCACTGCATCTGCCGGGAAGAAGACGCCCGCAAGGTCTGTGTTGGCTATACTGGGTTCCGGAAAATCGAAATCTACCTCCTGGCTTGTCCATGAATCAGAAGCTTCCTCGAGCTGATCCGTCTTCCCGAAGATGGAATACTCCATCGAGATAAAGTAACCCAATGTGCCACCGATAAGCGCCATCACCAACAAGAGCCAAAGAGGACGCGGGTATTTCATGATCATTTAATCTAGACTCCAAGCCGAGAAAGACAACCGTCTTTAGCCAGCAATTCGCCATGCGCATCCTCTGCCTAAAACACGTTCCATTCGAAGGCCCGGCCGCGATCGCCGACTGGGCAGCGGCGCGCGGACACATTCTACACTGCCACCCCGTTTATGAAAATCGGGCACTCCCAAAACTCGATAGCTTTGATTTTCTATGCGTGATGGGTGGCCCCATGAATATTTACGAATATGAGGCGTATCCCTGGCTGAAGGGTGAAAAAAACTTTATCCGTGCTGCGATGGATGCAGGTAAATATCTTATCGGAATTTGCCTTGGTGGACAACTGATAGCCGACGTGCTGGGTGCGCCTGTCACGAGAAGTTCTCAAACGGAGATAGGTTGGTATCCGATCCAACGTACACCTGAGTGCCCGGATTACTTCCCGCTCCCGGACTGTCTACGGGTCTTGCACTGGCACGGAGACCGCTTTGAGATCCCAGAGGGTGCCCACCGAATCGCCGCCAGTGAAGTCTGTGACCACCAAGGCTTTCTTTACGGCGACAGGGTGCTCGCCTTACAATGTCACCTTGAAACGACGCATGAAAGCCTCGCCGACCTGGCAAGGGCCTGCGGAGATGAACTCAAGCCATCGGCCTTTGTCATGTCGGCAGAGCAACTCAATGCAGAACCGACTGACACATACACCACTATGCAGCAGGTGCTATTCAAACTACTTGATCGAATGACCACAGGAATCGACGTCATCGACTGGGGCCGCACCAACTATGAGGATGCCTTTCTACGCCAGAGGGAACGCGTCGACCTGCGAAAGAAAGATTGTTGCCTGGATGCTTTGATCTTCACCGAACACGACCCCGTTTATACGATGGGACTACGTAAAGGGGCAGATCAGCATTTACTCTGGTCCGATGCTGTGTGTGCCGAAAACGGAATTTCAATTATCCAATCCAACCGCGGGGGTGATATCACCTATCACGGTCCAGGTCAGATCGTTGGCTATCCTATACTATCGCTGCAGCAAAAAAAGGATCTGCACGCCTATCTCCGCGACCTCGAAGAGGTCGTCATCCGGACGCTCGCTGCCTATGGCCTCCCGGCAGATCGACGCGAAGGCAAAACTGGCATCTGGATCGACAATGCACGTAAGATCTGCGCGATCGGGGTCGCGGTTAGGAGCTGGATCACCTACCACGGTTTCGCCCTCAACATCGACCCCAACATGGAACACTTCGAAGGTATCATACCCTGCGGAATTACCGATGGTAGCGTGACCTCTCTGGCTCAGGAGTTGGATCGTTCCGTCACTCCGACCGAAGTAAAAGCACGTTTAGCAGTTGAATTTCAAAGAGTTTTTGAGAACACTACGCAGAAAGATGGATAACCGAAAGCCAGATTGGCTCCGAGCCAAACTTCCCACCAGCCCCGAATACAAGGAGGTGCGCGAGATCGTGGATACAAACGAGCTCCACACTGTTTGTAAGAGTGCACAATGCCCAAACATGGGCGAATGCTGGTCGCGTGGTACCGCCACCGTGATGATTCTGGGAAACATCTGTACACGATCCTGTCGTTTTTGCGCCATCCAAACGGGACGTCCTACCGAACTTGATCTCGGAGAACCAGCTCGTGTCGCCGAATCCATTGCCCGAATGAATTTGAAACATGCCGTCATTACCTCCGTCGCGCGGGACGACTTAAAGGACGGCGGAGCCTCTGTCTGGGCCGCCACCATCCGCGCGGTGCATCACCGCATGCCCGAATGCGCGGTCGAAGTACTGACGGCCGACTTCCGTGGCCAGCAGGAATATCTCGACCTGGTCCTCGATGCCTGCCCGGACATTTTCAACCACAACTTGGAAACTGTGAAGCGTCTCCAACGGCCCATTCGTAAGACCGCTCGCTACGACCGCTCGCTCTGGGTGCTCGAACATGCAAAATCACGCGGCTTCATCACTAAGTCCGGGATCATGCTGGGGATCGGTGAAAGAGAGGGTGAGATTAAGGAAGTTCTCGACGATATGGCCGCCGTCGGGGTCGATGTGTTGACCATCGGCCAGTACCTTCAACCTTCCAAGGAACATGCGGCCATTGACCGTTGGGTCACTCCGGACGAATTCCAGCGCTGGAAGGAATATGCCCTTGAGGCCGGCTTTGGCGTCTGTGAATCAGGCCCACTTATTCGTTCTTCCTACCACGCCGATGAACAGTCCGCGAAATACGATGTGCGCGCACGCCGTCGCGCGATGCTCGCGGAGCAAGCCGCTCAAAAAGAAGCGGTCGCTCAAGCCAAAGAACTCGCCTCGGTTTAACTAAAGTAGTCTTCGGCGAATCATCCGAACGCCAAGTCCCGCGCTTCACGAGCCCATTCGTAGACGGATTCATAACGCGCCGCCGACTTCTCCCAGGTGTAATCGCCCCGCATGCCATTCTTCTGAAGCTGGCGGAACTCCTTCGGCCGGTCGTAGTAGGTGGCGCAAGCCCAACCAATCGCGCAATAGAGCGCATCCTGTGTCGGATATTCAAACACAAAGCCAGTGCCCTCGCCCGTCCCCTCGACAAAGGGTTGAACCGTATCGATAAGACCGCCCGTCGCACGAACCACAGGCACCGTCCCATAAATCATCGCATACATTTGCCCGAGACCACAGGGCTCATAACGACTCGGCATAATCAAGCAATCCGCCCCCGCCATCGTGAGGTGAGCAAGCTCATTGTTAAAACCGATATAAGAACCAAAACGTCCGGGATGGCGTGCCGTAAGTTCATGAAAAGCGTGTTCGAGATAGCTCTCACCCGCACCGAGGACAGCAATCTGGATCTTCATGTCCGCGAGCAGACGATTCACAATTCCCGCGAGTAGATCGAGGCCCTTTTGATTCGCCAGGCGAGAAACCACCGCAAAGAGCGGAACATCCGGACAAACTTCAAGACCATAGCTCGCTTGGAGGGCCGCCTTGGCATTGGCCTTGCCGCCCATATTGTTCAGGCTAAAAGGCTCTGGAATATACGGATCCGTCTGTGGATTCCACTCATCCGTATCCACGCCGTTCAATACGCCGATTAGATCAGGTGCACGAAAACGCAGTAAAGCATTCAAGCCATGCCCACCGTCCGGAGTCTGCACCTCGGCGGCATAGGTCGGGCTGACCGTGGTGATCTTGGTCGCATGATAGAGGCCACCTTTCAACATATTCAGCTCACCCATTGACTCGAGTCCGTCACTACGAAACACCGATTCGGGAAGCCCTGAAAAATCTAAAAGGCTTCGGTGGAACCATCCATGATGCTCGAGATTATGAATCGTAAATACAGAGGCCGAGCGACCAAGCGGTCGATCCATTTCCGTTGTGTTCATATAGACGGGTATCAAGCCGGAGGCCCAGTCGTGACAATGTACGATATCCGGGATCCAATCCGTCTGCTCGCAGAAATCGATGGCAGCACGACTAAGAAATGTGAAGCGCTGGCCGCTTTCATCTTCATTGCCATGGTAAGCCCTGTAGACATCTGATCCGCCGAAATACTGATTATGCTCGATAAAGTAACAGGACGCCGCGCTTCCCGGGAGCGCACATTGCCAGATACGCCCGTAGGCTTCGTGCCCACCCAGACGTACAATGAGCGGCGGATCCATGGGGGTCGCGTCCGTGAATCCGAACAGATCACCGTAACGTGGCGTAAAAATACGAACCTCGTGCCCGCGGGCTGCTAGCGACTTGGACAGTGCCGAGACAACGTCTGCGAGGCCACCTACCTTTTTAAAGGGCGCGACTTCAGGCGAGACCATGAGGATTCGCTGCGGTGCCTTCGTTTTAGCCTCTCGCTTAGGGCTCATCTTCCTCGTGATCAAACACAGGCAGCTGGTAATTGATGATCGGCAGGAGGCAGACCAATCCGATACAGGTCACCAATAAAATCGCCATCCCGGTCACATCATGCACAGAGCCGATATCTCCGATAAAAGGGAGCACCCAATGCTCATCAATGGACCCTGAACCATTACGATAGGCCCATAGAGTCAAAAACATACTACGGATCAAATTGGTCAAAACCGCAAAGCCCATAGCCGCCGCGACAAGCAGCACCTTTTTCCAAAGTCGCCTCATAAAGACTGCAGCAAGGAAGGAACCGGCAAAAAGACAGGCAGTCAGCGAACGAATGCCCGAACAGGCTTCCTCGACTCCAACCTGTCCCTCCGGCAGGATCAGGACGTTGCCCTGACGCTCAATTTCGAACCCGAGAAAGTCCAAAAGGGAAAAGACAATAACAGTTACCTTATTCAGGAGGAAGACACGAATTTGTGTCTCAAGAACAGAGACCAGTGGTGCCGAGATGAACCAGATGAGGGCGGGGAAGACGAAAAGAGCGACCAAGGCAAGACGCTGCTTGAGTGGCATGCACGCACCATCAACCCGCTGCTTGGCAAAAATAAACACCCCGCTCAAAACGAAACCAGCCAGGCCGGCCGCGATTGCCAGTGATGCCGGATTCTGCGGGCCCGTCGCCGCTCGCAACACAGCCCCAAGTCCAAAAAGAAGAAGCGAGACCCCAAAGGCAACAAATGCAACCGCTTCAATGACCCGAACCACTCCAGTTCTCTCTCCCAAACCAGCCGGCGAGTCTTGCGGAATCGCGCCCATAAATAATAAGCGACGCATCTCTGGCCAGCGATCATAGACAACGTAGGTGACGAAAAGAGGCACAAGATAACCAAAACTATATTCTTCGCGGTGGCTCCACCAGTGCACCTGATCCCATGCAGTAAAAAACGCGAACCCTGCCATCAGACAGGCGGCCAAAATCTGCTCCGTCTGGAGGTTTTTGAAATTTTGATTTTCGGGGGATTCGCTCACGGTCGTTAGGTCAACAAGCTATCTGCTAAAGTGGATAAACACTGCAGAGGATTGTCTCGGCACATGCCCAAAGCAACTCAGAAAAGCCCGATTGCCCAATGAATTAACCATCGACTGAGCCTTTTGAATACTTTACCTTATTGAGTTCTTTTATGGATAAATCCGGACAGACGCAAACGCCTGCTCAACTCCCGCCTTCGATGGAACGGCTACACGCATACTGGCGTATGCCTTATATTCTCGCGCCAAAGAACCCCGACGAGAGCAGCAATCCCTTTACTCAAATCACCCAAACAGGTGATGACGCAAAGGAGTATATCCTACTGCGCGGGGTCTACAATTATATCGTGATGAATCGCTACCCGTATAATGCAGGGCACCTTCTTGTCCTACCCTATCGTGAGGTGGCCAAGCTCGAAGATCTAAAGAAAGAAGAGCGCCACGAATTAATGGATATGATTATCGAAGCACAAAATATCCTGACTCGTGCACTACGCCCGAACGGCTTCAATACGGGCTTTAATTTCGGAGACGCCGGTGGAGCCGGGATCCCCTGCCATTTGCACTGCCATGTCGTTCCCCGCTGGAACGGAGACACTAATTTTATGCCGGTGATTGGTAACACTCGCGTCCTCCCGGATTCCATGGACGCCATGTGGCAGCGACTTCACGAATGCGTGGAGGATAATTAAGCGATCATAATGCCGTCCGAGACGATTCACTTCCCCAACGCCCGACAGCTGAGCCTACTCTACGCTGACGACGACCGCAACCTCGAGGAGGCCGAACATACGCTCGGTGTCCGCTTAACCACACGTGACGACTGGCTTACGGTCGAGGGTAGCTCGGAAGGTATCCTCGCCGTCCGAGGGCTTTTTGAGCTCCTGGAGTCCGCTCGCGAGCAGGGCCTGCGTATTCGAGGATCGGATTTCCACTACACTCTGCGCTGCGTCGCTGATGACAAAACGGATGAGTTACGCGAGATCTACCGGAACCCCTTAGTCATCAAACTCAAACGCCAAAGCGTGGTGCCCAAAACACTGAACCAAAAACGCTACCTCCAGGCGATTGATCGGCACCCTATCACATTCGGGATCGGTCCCGCCGGAACTGGTAAGACCTTTCTCGCCATGGCGATGGCACTCAAGGAATTACTCGAGGGAAAGGTGGAACGTATCATCCTCACTCGCCCGGCCGTCGAAGCGGGTGAAGCACTCGGCTTTCTCCCAGGCGAGTTACAGGAAAAGATCCTCCCTTACCTGACGCCACTTTATGACGCCATGAACGACATGGTGGGCAAGGAGCAAACCGCCCAACTCGTTGAACGTGGCATTGTCGAGATCGCCCCACTGGCCTACATGCGAGGACGCACTCTAGCCAATGCCTTCGTCGTATTGGACGAAGCACAAAACACCACACATGAGCAAATGATGATGTTCCTGACCCGTCTCGGCGACGGCAGTCGAATGGTGGTGACGGGCGATATCACCCAGATCGACTTACCCCGTGCCAAACAGTCCGGGCTCAAGGAAGCCACTCGTATTTTGAAGGGTATTCAACGAATCTGCCTTTTTAATTTCGGTGGTCAGGACGTGGTTCGCCACCCACTCGTCCAAGATATTATTAACGCCTATGCTCGAAACGCTAACTAAGCTAGCTCGAAATCTCACCTTTCAACACCATTTGCCCGATGGCTCTATTTCCTAAACAAAACAAAACACGTAAATCGAAAGACGGTGCCGGAGCGCCTCGCAAGCACGCTGGGCGGGGGAAAGAATCACCAACGATTCTCTTTTTTGAAACGAGTCGATTGATCAAGGCGGGGTTATTCACCCTCTTCTCGGCACTCGTGATTATCATCTGCTTCCTCGGCCAGAAACCGAAAGGGCCCCGTGTGATCCTCAATCAGGCAGCACCGACACGGATCGTAGCTGAATTTGGATTCGAGTATGAGAGCTCCGTTCGGGCCGAAAAATCAGCGACCGCTGTCCGCGCCCAAGTCCCGCCTGTTTTCCAGCGAACCTTTGAGCCTTTTGAGAATTTCCGTGAGTTCATTAATGATCTCAACCGCAGCATCGCCAAGAATGAGATCGAATATGAATCCGAAGGCAGCGAAATGCTTCAGAGCGAACTGCTGAAAACAGCCACCTCTCTAATCGAGTCCTACGGTCTCTCGATCGACCCCGAGCAGATCACCAAACTGACTTCCCAAACCACGCCACGGGAACGTTCCGCGCTCTTCAACGATGCCCTATCCGTTCTCGAGTCACTCTACAAAGACGGTATGTATTCGGCAAATCGCGCCACGACAACGGGGCCGCAGGTCACCGTCATTCAACTCGTCGATGAGGAGGGGCGTTACAATCTTCCCGATGCCCGCTCACAAACGGATGCGCTCGTCGCCCTTCGCGTGCGGATCAATGCTCGCGCGCGCGACTTCGAAACCGCAGGTGTGCTCTTCGATATTTTCCGAGAGGGACTGAAGCCCAATCTTCTCTATAGTGCGACTGGAACGAATCGCGCGATCCAGCGAGCCATTGGAGATCTCGAACCAAGCGTCGTCAGTTTCCAGGAGGGGGATACCTTGATAGAACCTGGGGCTATTGTCTCACCCGAGGATATCGAACGACTGGCAGCCTACCGCAAGATCGAACAGGAGCGACGGGGCAATTCCCTGATCTTCAACGAGCTTTTCAGCGAGCGTTTCATCCTCACCTCGATTCTACTCATCGCCGTCTACATCTACATCAAACAGGGGCTCCGCGAGTTCCAAAAACGGAACCGTGCGATTGCGATTACAGCTGTCAGTATTCTGCTCAATCTCTTAATTATCCGAATCATCATGGAGATCGGAGAAAGCACGCTGATCAACAGTCGACCCTCTCTTAGTATGCTTCCCTACACTGCGCCCTATGCACTCGCGCCCATTCTAGTGGCTGTGCTTGTGGGCGGCTCCCCGGCAGTCCTATCCGCACTTATCATCGCGGTGCTCTTCGGGATCATTCAGAATAACTCGATCGAGTTCATCCTCATCGCCTTCCTTTCGGGCGTCGTAGGCAGCTTCGCTTCCAGCAATATTCGCCAACGTTCCAAGCTTGTCCGAGCCGGCCTGCTCGCCGGAGCAACGGCAGCCATCGCCGGTGCCGTCGTGGGCCTGCTCAATGGCTTCTCACTGGGTCTGGTCGGACAACAGACGATGGTCGCACTCGTCGTCGGTTCACTCACGGGCATTCTGGCCGTTGGCCTTCTTCCGGTCTTTGAAAACCTGTTCAAGATCACAACCGAAATTACCCTGCTCGAACTCACCGACTTCAACCACCCGCTTCTGCGCAAAATGCAGATGGAAGCACCGGGCACATACCACCACAGCCTGATGGTCGCCAACCTCTCAGAAAACGCCGCCGCCGAAATCGGCGCAAGCCCACTGCTCTGCCGGGTATGCTGCTTCTTCCATGATATCGGGAAGCTGGTAAAGCCCGAGTATTTCACCGAGAACCAGCGTGACCGCAGCAACCCCCACGATGAAAAGAATCCTTCCATGAGCGCCCTTGTAATTAAGGCACACGTCAAGGAAGGGGTCGAAATGGCCCGGAAGAATAAGTTACCACGCGTCATTATCGATGTGATTCGCCAGCACCACGGCACGACTCTGATCCAATATTTCTACCATCAGGCGCGAGAAAAGGAGAAGTTAAAGGAGGCAAGCGACGTTGAGGAGAGCACCTACCGCTACGACGGCCCCAAGCCCGAGTTCAAAGAAAGTGCCATCATATTCTTCGCGGATAGTGTGGAAGCCGCCAGCCGAAGCCTGAAGAAAGTGACCCAACCAAACGTTGAGGAACTCATTGATCGCATCTTCAAGGACCGTATCGAAGACGGCCAACTCGATGACTGTCCGCTGACCTTCCACGAATTGGCCCTCATCCGAAAAAGCTTTGTCTACACCGTGCTGAATATGCTTCACGCACGGGTAGAGTATCCGAAAACAAAGGCCGAAATCACCGAAGCCTCTGGAAGCGAAAAAGACTCTATCGTAAACGATGCTGGAACCGCAGATCAACAACCAGTATGAGGCCCTAATCGCTCCGGAAGCGACCGCGGCCACTCTCGTGGAGATATTGAGCCGTGCACCCGAATTTCCAATTAGCGAGGGCGAACTCTCGATCGCCTTCGTTGACGATGCAAGCATTGCGAAAATTCACGGAGATTACATGGAAGACCCGACCCCGACCGATGTGATCACCTTCCCTGCCGATGCAGCCATGGAGTCGGCCGGTGAGATTATTGTATCGGTCGATCATGCACGCAGCCGTTCTGCCGAACTCGGGGAACCCTTTTCGCGCGAGCTCTGCCTCTACCTAATCCATGGATGGCTGCACTTGGCCGGCTATGATGATCGCAATGATTCCGACCGAGCAGATATGCGGGTTGCCGAGCAACTTGCCCTCAGACTTCTCGATCAAGCCCCGGAAACTGTTGAATTTCTCCTCGCCGAATAGAACCGTGTTCAAACAAGCGTATGACTTTTATTGACGCTCCCCTCAAGCGCACACAGCCTTAGCAACGTGCCTGAAAAAGAAGAACCCAAGGTTCCAATAACGCCCCCTGAACAGTGGGTGGATCTTTACGGTGACTATCTCTACGGCTTCGCCATGTCCCGTCTAAGAGACCCCGAGACCGCCTCGGACTGCGTGCAGGACACCTTTCTAGCGGGGATCAAAGCCCTCGACCGTTTTGACGGAAGTCGTGACATCAAATTCTGGCTGCGCGGTATTATGCGTAACAAGATCGTCGACCAGATCCGCAAGTCGGTAAAAGAGCACAAAGTCGACATTGAGTCTGAAGACGAGGCGCTCCTTGAGAGCTTCTGGTTCAAATACAGTGGTATCGCCACGACAAACCCGGACCCCTGGCAGTTCAATCCCCGCAAGTATTACGACAACGGCGAATTCTGGGGGGTCTTTCAAAAATGCATCGATCAGGTCAAAAACCCGGCCCGTGAGGCCTTTGTTCTGAGGGTTCTGGAGGATTTAACGACCGAAGAAGTCTGTAAGGCCATGGATATAACGCCGAATTACCTATGGGTGCTCTTGCACCGAGCTCGAAACCAGTTAAAATCGCTTCTCGAAGCAAGCTGGACGGGCAAAGATGTTAAGTAGTTCATTTTCAAATGTTTACCTGTAAACAAGTTTCCAACGCACTATCCAAAGAAGATTACCAGAGGATGTCTCCTCTGCGTAGGTTTTTCCTGCGAATGCATGTAAAATTGTGTGTTTTCTGTGGGAAATTTAATAAACAAGTAATGGAATCTCAAGACATGTGCCGTTGCTACAAGGCGCAGGAGGAAAAACTGGCTGATTCCCGCCCAAAAATGGAATCGGCGAAAAAGGACGAGCTGCGGGAGCTACTGGCCTCCCTCTCGAAGCCCTCCGGGGATTGATTGAGTGTTTGAAACTGGTCCCGGGCCGTGCTACCTTTACGGCATGCTGCCCTTTTTTGTCGAGTTCGCTCAGAATACTTGGAGTCTCGTAGCTCAGATGGCTCCCTACTTGATCATCGGTTTTGCTATCGCCGGAGTTCTTCATTTGATCCTCCGAAAGGAGGCGATCGAGCACTGGCTCGGCAAACCCGGCTTGGGAGGGGTGGTCAAAGCGAGCATTCTCGGTGTCCCAATGCCGCTCTGTTCGTGCTCAGTCATTCCCGTTGCGGCCTCCCTCCGGAAAAGTGGTGCCAGCCGAGGGGCCACTGCCTCATTCCTAAGCTCCACGCCACAAACGGGTGTGGATAGTATCGTCGCCACCTACGCCTTGCTGGGCGGGGCCTTCTCTGCGGTTCGTGTGGCCGTTGCCTTTATTTGCGGCATTATCACCGGCTATCTCATCGAGCTGTTCTCTAAGGACAAAACCGTAGCCGCTCCCGTATTTTTGCCAGCCAACGCAGCTGTCTTTTCGATGACAGCTCCGTCAACAACACCATCACTGATTCCCGAAGGCCCCTCCTGCTGCTCAATAACAAAGCCCAAACGAAGTCCACTCGAAGCAATACGCTACGGCTTTATCACTCTACCGGCCGAGCTTGGCCAAGCCCTCCTCTTCGGGCTCATTCTAGCCGGTTTAATCACGACGCTCCTACCCAGCGATTTCCTAACAGGCACACTCAGCAGCGGGCCACTCGCGTTCTTGCTGGCAACAGCAATCAGCCTTCCCCTCTACGTCTGCGCGACCGCATCCATACCGATGGCCTACGCCCTCATGGCCGCTGGGCTTTCTCCAGGAGCCGCACTTGTTTTCCTGATTACCGGGCCAGCCACGAATACCGCGACCATCGTCACGATCTGGAAAATGCTCGGACGCTTAAGTACCACAATCTATCTCACGAGCCTACTCTTAGTATCGTGGCTTGCGGGCTGGCTCTTCAACGCAAGCCTCCAATTCAAGTCAGGTCAGTTAGCGACACAGGATCATCTTCACCTCAGCACCTGGCACCATGCCAGCGGATTCCTTTTGCTAGCCATCCTCCTCATTTCGCTACTGCCCGTAAGCTCTGCGAGAAAAAGGAACTGCTGTTCTGAATAGTCTTATACCATCTGCCCTAAAGTCTGAGCTAGTTGCAAAGACAGGGATGGACGCCCTAAAGGGCGCACGCCAACGCTTAGAGCGCGAGGGGCTTTGTTGGAGTTCGGCCTTTAGGCCGTCTGATACCCTACATAAAAAGCTTTCAATCGCTGCATCCGGAACGGCGAATTTGCGTCAGCAAGGTCGAGATATAAGCGCCTCCGTCTATTCGGAACCCTTCATACTTCGACGCGGCTAGCGTCGCATCGCGACACCCGCCCGACGAACGGCTGAAATACTTGGCTTCTTTGGCACGAGCATTTTTCAACCCTCAACGACATTCAATCTTCGCTAAAAATGGAGGGAGCAAATCTCAGAAGCAGGATCTTGGCGTTTCTTTAGCGTGCCTTAGCGGTCCACAAAAGCGTCCGAGTGGTTGGGCTGTTCGGCGAATGCCCTAAAGGGCACACACCAACGTTTAGGATGCGTGGGGGCTTCATCCAGCGCAAGCTCGATACTACCGCCGAGTGCTTATGGTCGTCGCATCGGCGGTGACGCCGTCCAAGATACTTGCGAGACGTGACGGACGCATAAGGACATGGCAGCTACCCAGTGAATCAAACCTTTTTCGAATTGGTCTTAGCACTTCAGAATTCGTGCCATCCATTCAGTCGAGACGCGACTCATCTTATACCGCTTCAATCAAAGAGGTATTAGACCTTGAGCCCGAGTGCCTCCATCATGATTCCGAAGATCTCGTAGTTATTCATAAACGCAGGCACATTCATAGCATGCGGACCGAAGGCGAAGAGATCGACGCATTCGGACGTGTGCTTACTTGAAGACCAACCGACTGAGGTCATCTGCTTGAGTTGCCGACCGAAGGCCGCGTCCAAAGCTCCGCTCAGATATTTAGCTTCTTCATCAAGCGCCTTCTGGACGAGAGCTGCCTGCTCAGTGGTCGCCTCGATATGAAGCGCCGCCTCCAGGGTCGCCGCATCAAATTGCCCCCTTGCCTCAAAGCGTTTCTGTAGCCATTCAAAACTAAAGTTCAATTGGTTGATACGATCGAGTGCAGGACCGCTGTCATTGTAGCGATCCCCCTGCCCATCCAGCTGGCAGCCTCCCGTCCCGTGGTCGGTTGTCACGATCAGCATCGTATCGGGATGCTTCCGAATATACTCCAAGGCAATCGGGATGCAGGCATCGTATTCAAGGAACTCGTGAAGAATAGCGCCCGGATCGTTGGCATGCCCGGCATGATCGACACGTCCACCCTCAACCTGGAGGACGAAACCATTCTCCGCACCACTAAGGCGGGCAAGGGCAGCTTCGAACATCTCGGTCAAGCTCGGCACCCCCGATAGTGCAGGATCATTCTTCCGATCGATCGCATACGGCAGGTGGCTTTTTGAAAAGAGCCCAAGTAACCGACGGTTGGAAGTGTGCAAAGATAGCTCCGATCGATTCAAAGCAATATCATATCCTCTTGATTGAAAAATCGAGAGATAGTCGACAGGAGAACCGTCCTTTTGCGTCTGAACAAAATGCCTGGAACCACCACCTAGAAGCACATCAATCTCCCGCTCCATATATTGGCGGGCAATTTCATCTTCCATATATCGATCATGCACGTTTGTTGCAAACCCCGCTGGCGTGGCGTGTGTGATGCGACAGGTCGTCACCAGTCCAGTTTTCTTACCAGCCTCTTTCGCATAACTCAAAATCGGCTTTAGTTGCTTCCCCGATGCATCGACGTTGACCGAACCGTTCATGACTCGCTGACCACTGCCCCATGAACTGGCAGCCGCGGCAGAGTCTGTCACCGGAGAGCTGGCAGAAGCAGTATCCTGAAAACAACGATGGAAATCGGGACGGTCATAAAGCTGCATCCAATGAAGCCGTTCGCCCTTGTTGCGCAGTTTCCAATGATGCGCAAGCCCCAACGTTCCGTTACATAATCCGTCAACCATTAGAAAGATCAAATTCTTAGCCCGACCGGGACTCGGTGCCTCTGCAGATTGATTCGCTGGGCAGCCGGATAATAAGGAGGCAGCACTGGCAAGCCCGGACACCTGAAGGAACTTACGACGAGAGGATGAAGCGGATTGCATAATGTGTGGGATAACACCGACCGCGCCGTAGCGAAAGCCCGAAAATGGATGTGGGAAGAAAAAACACCACCCGAAGAATCTCAGCAAGCTAGAGGAATTTGCATTTAGGTAGAATAACTGGC
This sequence comes from Opitutales bacterium, assembly GCA_049598495.1. GTDB lineage: Bacteria > Verrucomicrobiota > Verrucomicrobiia > Opitutales > Coraliomargaritaceae > Thalassobacterium. The sequence continues at coordinate 4,908 of JBMYNR010000008.1, read as the reverse complement.
TGAGTGTCATTTTTATTGCCAGCCAGACGGGTACAGCGGGTGCGGGTCGAGACCCGTATCGCTGCGACCAACGCAGCTGGAATCAAACATCCCCCCAGTCCCGCCTATCCATCGATTCAAGGCCCTGAGCTCGCCGAACGGCTCTCACCAGAAGTTCTAACGAAATGCAATCGGCTCTAGGGCTTGTCCTTTGCTTACAAGACCTAAGAATCTTCAATTAACAGAAAAATTAAGGGTGCTCTGGCTTGCCTAGAGGCCTTCATCAAGACAGTTCATAGTATACGCGATAAAAAATGATGCCGTCTGATACATCCAAGAATCTTTCGAGATTCCCTTACTTTAACCGTGAACTGAGCTGGCTCGCATTTAATCGTCGCGTGCTCGAACAAGCGGAGTCGCCCGAGTATCCCTTACTCGAACGGATGAAATTTCTCGCATTTGTTAGTTCCAATCTGGACGAATTCTTCGAAATCCGTGTAGCGGGACTGCTCCAGCAGGTCAAATCGGGCAACATCGAACGAGGCCCCGATGGTCTCGGCCCGAAAGAACAATTGCGCCGAATTCAGAGTATAGGCAAACGTCTCATCGCCGACACTTACGATTGCTGGGGCAGTCAAATCGTGCCCGGACTAAAGGAACAGGATGTACACTTCTGCGCTTACGATGAGCTCACACGAACCGAGAAGAAATGGGTCGAGGCCTACTTTGAAGAGCAGATCTTTCCAGTACTTACACCGCTCGCCATCGATCCGGCCCATCCATTCCCTCAACTCACGAACAAAGCCCTCTACATCCTGGCATCGATTGACGACCCGAAGACGCGCATCATCGAAAGCCTAATGGCAATCATACCCATTCCGCGTGTCCTCCCGAGGATCATTAAAGTCGGCACCGCCCGACGCGGGAAACCTGAAGTCTACATCTTTCTCAGCGATATCGTGCAACGCTTTATCAAACGGCTCTTCCCCGGCTACCGTGTCACTTCAGCCGTCCCCTTCCGTATTACCCGGAACAGCGATTTATACATCGACGAAGAAGAAGTCGAAAACCTCCTCATGAAGATCGAGGAGGAACTCATGAACATGCAAAAAGGTGCCGCCGTCCGGTTGGAGATTGCCAAAGGCGCCGATCCGGCCCTCCTCCAGGAGTTCCTCGAAGCCATCAACCTTCAACCTGAAAATGTCTACACCATTGAGGGTCCCCTAAATCTCTCCCGCTTGATGAGTGCCTACGATCTGATTGATCGACCGGAGCTGAAGTTCCCCCACCACACACCCTTCATCCCAAAGGAGCTCGAAAATCCGGAACGTATCTTCGAGGTTTTCAGGACAAAAGATGTGCTCCTGCATCATCCTTACGATAGTTTCCAACCCTTTATCGACTTTCTCAATCAGGCAGCCCGCGATCCTCAGGTCTTTGCGATCAAACAAACACTCTACCGGACCTCCGGAGACTCGCCCATTATCAAGGCCCTAATGGAGGCCTCCCGACGCGGCAAGCAGGTCACGGTTCTCGTCGAAATCAAGGCCCGCTTCGACGAGGCGAACAATATCCAGTGGGCCCGACAATTGGAGGACGTCGGCGTGCACGTGGTCTACGGGCTTGTCGGCCTAAAAACACATTGCAAAACCTGTATGGTGGTGCGCCGTGAGGACGGAAAACTTCGCCGCTACTGCCATCTGGGAACGGGAAACTACAACCCTAAAACCGCGCGCCTGTACACAGACCTCAGTCTTTTCACAACCCGCGAAGATATTACGGGAGAAGTGGCCGGACTTTTCAATACACTCACCGGTTTCTCTCTCACACCGAGTTTCAAAAAGTTACTCGTAGCGCCCTTCACCCTGCACAGAAATATTCAGAAATATATCCGCGCGGAAACGAGAAACGCAACCGCCGGAAAAAAAGCACATATCATTGTTCAGACCAATAGCCTCGTTGATCAGGAGACCATCGACAACCTCTACCGAGCTTCACAAGCTGGTGTGAAGATTGATCTCATCATACGCGGGATCTGCAATCTGGTCCCAAATATCAAGGGGGTCAGCGATAACATCCGTGTCCGATCGATTCTTGGTCGCTACCTGGAGCACAGCCGGATCTTTTATTTCGAAAACAGTAGCGGTCCCAAGCCACTCATTTTCGCAGGCAGTGCCGACTGGATGCCCCGTAATTTCTATCGCCGAATTGAAGCCGTCTTCCCTATCGATGATCTGGACCACCGGGAGAAAATAATGGAGATTTTGAAGGTTTACCTAAAAGACACCCGCAACGCGCGGATCCTCCGTTCGAACGGGGCCTATTACAAGGCCTCTCGAAAAAAGGGTGCCTCCCTGTTCAGCGCTCAAGAATACTTCCTTGATCAAGCAGATAACAAACGCAATGCGCTCGCCAAGGATCATGAAGAAAACCCGGAGCTCATTCGAGTGGAAACCCTCGAACCCTAAACTCCCCGATTGTGACGACTAGGCAAAATAACCGCGCAGCAACAGAAACCAGGAAGCGGTTAGACTAAAGAGTATCATGATCGTTGCGATGATCGTAATACCTCGTACATAATTCGGGTAAGGAATCGCATTACTCACACCAAACAGCTTCCTGCAGACCTTATTTCTAAGCTCACGCTTGCTCTCCTCCGACATGGCAATCACGAGTATAGCGAGCACGCCCGGCAAAATGCAGATCACCATCTTCACGATGAGAATTGCGAATCCTAAATTGAGTAGTCCCATAGCCAATTTATTAAAATTACGTTAAGTCAATGGGAGGTGATGAGAACTTTTAGCATAATTGCCAATTCAAAATATATGAGCGTATTATTAAGTCATTCTATTTTCTAATTAACAATTGATTTTTTGAGCTGAGCTGTCATCAACATCCGTCATGTCAAAAAACCAAAGCACCACACTCACTGCATGGCTCCTTGCTTTAATACCCGTCGCCACTTTTGCGGAGACCACTCAAACCCTGCCGACTCTCTATATCGATGCGCAACAGACCGCCAACATTCGTCCGGTCACGACCTACGAATCCCCTGTCTCGAATCTTGAATTCGAGACACGCGTCGATCTACAATCCCGCAACATGGCGGAGGCACAGGGTGACGTTACGATCCGTGGCGGCATCTTCGAAAACACCGGTTTTCGTGTGGGTAGCGCGACTCTAGTCGATCCACAGACAGGCCACTACTTCGCCGAGCTACCCATTGCGCCGGAAATGCTCACTCAACCGGATATCCTGGTCGGTGTGGACAACGCGCTCTACGGTTTCAACAGCACCGTCGGCACAATTAACTACGGATGGAGCCGGATTGCCGACGGTGGCAGTCTCACCGTCGGTGGCGGCGACCATGACCTTAACTTCCAACGTATCCACAGCGGACAGACGGGCCAGCTTGGCGATAACACCGATTGGTCTTGGGGCGCAGAGGCTGAGGTCTCCCGCTCTGAAAGCGATGGCACGATCCGTTTCGGTGACCACGACTTTGACCGCGTCACTGGCCGCGTGCAGCTGGTTGGCCCCAACTCACAAACCGATTTCTTCGCCGGCTATCAGGCCAAATTCTTCGGCTGGCCGGGCATGTATACCGCAGGGCGCTACTCAGACACAGGTGATGCGACCGGGGTCCCTGAAACCGAAAACCTGAAAACCCGCCTCTACGTCATCAACCACTACCAGAGTTACGGCGAAGAGAGTTACATCGAGCTCACCGCAACGCATCGCCGCCATACGGACTTCTATACGCTGGACGCCGAAGATAGGAGCGACTCTCCGTTTTTCTTCGTAGCCAATCATGAAACCAAAGCGACATCACTGGGCTTTAGTGGCTTCCACCGCATCGACCCGCAAATCGGTATCAACTACGCCGGGCAAATCACCGCAGACGATATCGAATCCTCCTCACTCGAGCAGGGCGACTTTCAATCCCGCACCTACACCAAGCTAAGCGTGCTTCCGGAATACCGCATCGAACTCAATGCAAACGAGACTCTCACCTTCCGTGCCGGAGCTAGCTTCGACGATACCAACCGGGACGATTCCGAACTCTCTGCAATCGGCGACTTACGCTGGACTCGCCTAAACAACGACGGCAGCTCCGAAAGCATCTACCTTTCCTACGCAGAAGCCAGCCAGGTCGCCGGCTACACTGCCATCGGCGGTAGCGAGACCCGCGGTATTTTCCGCAGCAACCATGACCTCGAACGCGAAACCAGCCAAAACATCGAGATCGGTGGCGCACTGAAACGTGCGGACTGGAGCCTCGAAGGCGCGGTCTTTTACCGATGGGACAACAACCTAGCAGACTGGACCTACACAAACGGCGATTCATTCGCTCGCTCGGCCAACTCTGTCGATATCGACACCTTCGGCATCGAAATGATCGGAACAAGACGCTGGAAGCAAATCGAAGCCATCGCCTCCTACACCTTCCTCGACAAATCAGAGGACTACGGCGCAACGGATATCGATGCCAGTTTCTATGCCCTCAATTTTGCCAACCACCGGGGCACCCTCGGCGCGATCTGGCGCCCCTGTGAGATGCTGGAAGTCCGGATCGACAATGAATGGCGCGAAAATGAAGACAATGATCTCCGCAATTCAGACGACTCCGCTTTCTTCACCCATTTCGGCCTCAGCCTCTACCCCCCGCAGATTGACGGCCTTGAGCTCTTCTTCGCGATCGACAACGCATGGGACGACGACTTTGAAGACGTCCCCGGAACACCCGGACGGGGGGATCAATACTCCGCCGGTGCCACCTTCCGCTGGTAAGTTAGCTCGGGAACGCCAAACTCCCGTTTGGCTCAGCCGTAGCTTGGTGTCGTGTATTCATTTAGAGCCGATTGCATTTAGCTAGCCCGCTTATTGCATGAGATCCAGAATTGGCTTTGGCAAGGCGCGAGCCGT
>JBMYNR010000007.1:32259-53835 GCA_049598495.1 Opitutales bacterium | reverse complement strand
GGCTCGCGCCTTGCCAAAGCCAATTCTGGATCTCATGCAATAAGCGGGCTAGCCCGTCTGTTGTCCGATTAACAGGGAACGCGCTGTCTCGATTGAAGCGGGTGGGGTTGGTTCCTGACGCCCTAAAGGGCGCACTCCAACGTTTAGAATGCGCGGGGCTTTGTTGAAGCTTGGGCTTTCGCTCGTCTGATGCCTGATAACAACGAGACGGGGTGTTGCTCATTAGGCCAAACCTCACAAATCCGGCATGAGAAGTTGGAGGCCTACTCGCTTTCCGCTTCCTCACTTTCGCCGGTGAGCGCTTCGCCGACTTTTGGGTGCACCTTTTCCTTGATGAGTTGGGTGAGCTCAGCGGCGAGTTCGGGTGTGTCTTTGATGTGCTGCTTGGCGGCTTCGCGACCTTGGCCGATCATTTCGCCATTGTAGGAAATCCAAGAACCCTTCTTCTCGAGGATCTTATGCTCTACACCTAGATCAACGAGTGAGCCGGAGTGCGAGATGCCCTCGTTATACATGATGTCGAACTCGGATTCGGTGAAAGGGGGAGCTACTTTATTCTTAACAATTTTGATACGGGTGCGGTTGCCGACCACCTTACCGTTGCTTTCTTTGATCTGACCGATCCGGCGGATGTCCATACGGACGGAGGCAAAAAACTTGAGCGCGCGGCCACCCGGCTGTGTTTCCGGACTACCGAACATGACGCCGATTTTCTCACGAATCTGATTGGTGAAGAGGACGACACACTTTGTTTTACTGATCGCGGCGGTCAGTCGGCGCATGGCTTGGCTCATCATACGAGCCTGCAGGCCAACCGTGGTGTCGCCCATCTGGCCATCAAGCTCGTTTTTGGAAACCAGCGCAGCCACCGAGTCGACCACGATGATATCCACGGCGCCGGAACGGATTAGAGTCTCGGTAATATTGAGCGCATCTTCGCCGCTTTCCGGCTGGGAGACCATGAGGTTCTCCAGATCCACCCCGACGACTTTGGCGTAACGCGGATCGAGTGCGTGCTCCACGTCGATAAAAACCGCGTTGCCGCCTTCTTTCTGTGCCTGGGCAATGGCGCTGAGACAGAAGGTGGTTTTGCCCGAGCTTTCCGGACCGTAGATCTCGCAAATACGGCCGCGGGGTAGACCGCCTGCGCCGAGCGCAAGGTCGATGGCGATGGAGCCTGTGGAGATCACATCAATTTCCATTTTAGTGGCCTCGCCAAGGCGCATCAGGGCACCGGGCCCGAACTGTTTATTGATTCCAGAGATTGCTAGATCGAGGTTTTTACGATCGGCTTCAGGATTGCGTTCGGACTTTTGAATTTGTGTTTTAGCAGCCATAGTAGAATACACTTAAGGTTTGTCGGGTTAGAAATTGGATCGTTTGTATGACTTTGGAAGCCAAGCCCCTCATGGCAAGACTAAATGATAATTTGTTCACTACTTTAAGTAGCCGAGCCAGTCCCCAGGAAAAGGGTGCCTGGCTCATGACTCGTTTTGGTTGGATGCAGGTTTGCTTCACGAGAAAAGGACTCACCTCTTTGGTATTTGCAGATCGGCACGCGTGCAAATCGGACAGTGCGTTTCGTGGGGTATTTCTTCAATGGCTCGAGCTTTTTCAGCGAGCGGATGCGCCTACGCAGTGGGGCTATCTCGATCTGGGTGGCACGAAGTTTCAGCGCCTGATTTGGCGTGAGCTTTTGGAGATTCCCTTCGGCGGGAGAACGAGTTACGGTGCGATTGCCGCGGCGATTGGCCGACCGAAGGCCAGTCGTGCGGTTGGTTCGGCAGTAGGCGCTAATCCGGTTTCCATTCTGCTGCCCTGTCATCGGGTGCTCCCAGCAACGGGCCTATCGGGCAATTATCGCTGGGGTGCACAGCGAAAGCGGGCGCTGCTTGAGGCCGAGCAGGAAACGGGCGCTGATCTGAGTGCACTGTTCGAGAAAAGCATGAAATGAATCTCACGCTCTTTAGGTTCAAGCGGCAAAGAGCGCGAAGGCGAGCAAGTGCCGCGAGCGAGTGTCAGGCGGATTGCCAGTCGCTCCTCGCGGGTCGCGAGCGTCGTCAGCTTTAAAGAACTTGGAGTAAAGCTTTGCAATTGAGCGTCAAAACATACTGTTCAACCAAGTCATGATAAAACCGCCTGAACTAGAAACTACCCGCGCCCGAAGCCTAGCTTACGCACGCATTGGGGGGCATGTCCTGTCGGTTCTCCTTTTGGCTCTCGGGATCACCGCATTGATACAAGGACAGGGAAGCTTCGATATTTTCAAGGGCCTTTATTTCGTGGTCTATGCGCTAGTTCTGAGTCTGCCCTATGGGCGGGTTTCATATGCTGCGTGGAAGCCGTGCTATATTTTGTTGGTCCTACTCTCAGCCGCTTTTGTTTTCGTCATGGTGGCGGTTGTGATGTTTGCCTACATGGCGGCGGCGGAACGTGGAGAGAAGTTGGGTGTGCCCGGTTTTGAAGGAACCCTCATCTTTCTGGCCCTGCTCCAGGTGCCTGTCGTGCTGTTTCAGCGTAAACCCGAGTTGCTCGATTGATGGTTCTTCGGAGAACAGAGAACGGAGAACGGAGGACAGATGTCGGAGAACGGATAACGATGAGACCAGACAAGCAGCCTAAGGGCTCAATCGCCCGGTTGATTTTTAGAGTTTCGTGCGGGTTACATGGGTGTTGTCTGCGTCGACTGGATGTAGCTTCCTTCATCGCCGAGAGGTCGGATCGAGTCCAGCGCATTCCCGGGTGTCACACTAAGTTCTTTCTTTTTACCACTCACTCCCTGAAGGTCGTTGGAGACACGAAGACACTGAGTTTTTGTTTTTCTCTTCTCTGTGACTCGGTGCTCTCCAGCGCAGCGGGTGGTTCATATTCATTTTTTCCTACATCAGATGCCGGATGTTAGGGGAAGGGAGATGCTCGGGCTTGTTTTTCTTGTATTCTGGCTACTGTATTCTGCTTACTGACTTCTGAATTATGCCCTATAAACACGCGATTTGGGATTGGAACGGAACGTTACTCGATGATACCTGGTTGTGCGTGGAGGTGCTTAATGGCTTGCTCGCACGACGTGGCCGCGGCCCAATCAGTTATAAGGATTATCGCGAGAACTTCGGTTTTCCTGTCATACACTTTTATGAATATCTCGGCTTCGATACAGACGTAGATAGCTTTGAAAGGGTGAGTCGCGAGTTTATTGGTGACTACGAGGCCCGTTGGTTGGATGAGTGTATTCTGCATCCGGATACGCACGACGTGCTCTCTGCGATGTCTGAGCTCGGCATATCGCATTCGGTGCTGTCGGCTGCGAAACAGGAGGCCTTGGAGTCCGGCATCGGGCACTACGGTATTCGGGCCCACTTCACTGGGCTAGTGGGCGCGGATAACATTTATGCCGAAGGCAAAGTAGCCCGGGGGAAGGATTGGATTGAGCAACTTCACTGGAAGCCGGAGGAGGTGGTCATGATCGGTGATACGCTGCATGACCTTGAAGTCGCCGAAGCGATTGGCGCCGGCTGCATACTCCTGGCACACGGGCACCACACGCCGGAGCGTCTGGCGGCCACGGGGATGCCCGTGGCGCACTCTCTCAAAGAGCTCGTGGAAATGGTGCGCGTGTAGGCGTGTTCGCCTGTTTCGTAGGGCTTCAGTTTGCTGCATGCCGCCGATGAAGCGAGGTGTCGGGAAGGTTTACGGCGTCGAGCAAGCTCGAGCCCTAAGGGTTGTGTATTCCCCTTATACCAATTCGCAAAAGGTCTGACCTTTAAGGTAGGGACGCATGCCCTCATGCGTCCGCTGCGTCCTGCAAGTATCTCGGACGGCTTCCCGCTTCGCAGAAGCTACGCCGGACACGGGAGGGCAGCCGTCCCTACCTTTGTAACCAGTTCAAACTTTTTGGCAGGCGGTATTATACCACTTCAAAAAAGATCTGATCCACTGAGTAGGTTTTATACCGTTTCGAAAAAGGTATTTCTCGATGCTTGCAGGTTATCCAGCATCCAGCTGGATGAAGACCCCGCGCGTCCTGAGGGTTGGAGTGCGCCCTTTAGGGCGTCCGTCCCTGTCTTTGCAAGCAGATCCGGCTTTATGGCAGATGGTATTACACCTTGAAACCGTAGGCCTCGTCGTCGAATTCCATGCTGGCCACGCGTGTGGCGGGCCCTGTCATACGAACGGCATAGTCGTCACCAATGTGAATGGCGATGGTTCCGCCGGGCATGTGTACGGTGATGTCCTCATCACAGAGGCCAATACGATGTGCGACGGCGGCGGAGGCGCTGCTACTGGAGCCTGAGGCGAGCGTGTAGCCAGCACCGCGTTCCCAGATTTCGATCTGAATGTTGTTGCGGTCAATGACCTTGAGGAACTGCACGTTGGTTCGGTTGGGGAATTGTTCGTGGGCCTCAATGGCCGGCCCGTCGGCGTGGGCTTGCGCTTCGCTGATCTCGTCTTGAACCACCACGCAATGGGGGTTCCCGATGTCGGCAATGTGGACCGTTTGTGTCTTGCCGTTGAAGCTTAGTGATTGGCCCGGATTGTGGTTGGACGGTTCCGGGTCATTATGAGAGCCCGGCATCCCGAATTTGACCTTGCCCATATCGACCGTGATGGATTCAGCCCCTTCCGATATTTGGCAGCTTACGATGCCACCAAGGGTATCTACTGTGAAGGCATCGTTCTTCACCGCGCCGATGTCGTAGAGATAGCGCGCGAAGATGCGCAGGCCGTTGCCGCTCTTCTCAGCCTCACTGCCGTCCGGATTCATAATCCGAAGACCGAAGTCGGCCTTGTCTGTCTGCAGCGGACCGTAAAGGATGCCGTCGGATCCTAGGCCGAAGTTTCGGTGGCAAACGCGAACGATGGCGTCTTTCTCTGGTAGTTCTCCATCTTTCGGGTCGAGGACAAGATAGTCATTCCCGAGTGCGTGGTATTTGGAATAGTCCATAGTTAGATAGGAAGCTCTCTACTACGTTGTGGCAAACGGTAAGTTGGAAAATTGGCGGTCGGGATCTTTTTGATCAGAGGATTGGACTGTGATCCATTTCCCCGAGCTTCTCCGCAATCTTGGCGGCATAGCCTTCGACCAGTCCGATCTCTTCCGGACTGAATGGGGCACGGATCTTGATCGAAGTAAAGTTAACAGTTCCCCAAGGTTCACCATCATGAAAAACGGGCGTACTGATGTAAGCTTCGAGCGGCATTTTCACATAGAGTGGGTGGCGTCGCATGCCCGGCGTGCCGTCGATTTCAGTGATCGCGAGTGTCTTGCCTGACTTGATGACATCGCGGCAGTAGGTCGCTTGAATCGGGAAGCAGGCCCCCTCGACAAGGGGCCCCGAGGCGGAGTTGATCGCGACAACTTGGTAAAGGTCGTTATACACGCGGCTGACGATACCGACCGGCATATCAAGGCGCGCGGCGCCTTCATTGAGAAGGCCATGACAGAATTTGATAAGTGGAGCCGGGAACATCGCTTACCTCCTCTATGAGCTAATCACAGGTTGCTGCAAAAGGCGAATCGAATGCATGCAAACGAACGATTTTTTAGTGAGTCAACGGCTCCTGGAGTAGCTCTTTAGGCATTTCACTATCCTTCAGGCGCTCGATTTTTGCGCCGATCGCGGAGAGCTTCTGTTCAAAGCGTTCATAGCCTCGGTCGAGATGGTAGATCCGTTGGATCCAAGTATCGCCCTCGGCCGCAAACGCCGCGAGAATCAGTGCAGCAGAGGCGCGGAGATCCGAAGCCATCACGGGTGCGCCTGAGAGTTTACTGGCCCCTTTGATAATGGCACTGGGGCCTTCGATGGAAATATCAGCTCCCATGCGTTGAAGCTCGGGCACGTGCATGAAGCGATTTGGGTAGATGCGCTCGGTGATGATCGAGAGGCCCTCTGTCTGTGTCATCAGCGCGCATAGTTGTGCCTGCAGATCGGTTGGGTATCCCGGGTGGGGGAGGGTAATGACGTCGACGGGTTTGAGTGAGCCCTCGTAGGGCAGCACGCGGATATAGTTTTCGCCCAGGTCCATGGGTAGCCCGGCTTCTTCAAGCTTATCGAGAAAGGCTCCAAGAAGATTTGGAGCGATGCCCTGGACGGTGACGTCGCCGCGGGTAATCGCGCCGGCTATGACGAAGGTGCCTGCCTCGATCCGGTCAGCGATCACACGGTGCTCGCAGCCGTGAAGTTTTTCGACTCCGGTAATGGTCAACTCCGGGCTTCCGATACCTTCAATTTTTGCGCCCATCTTTACAAGTAGGCGGCAGAGGTCCACCACTTCGGGTTCGCAGGCGGCGCACTCGAGGCGGGTGACTCCTGGGGCCAGTGTTGCGGCCATGACAATATTGGCTGTGCCGGTGACCGTGCTGCCGCTGCGGCCACCGAGAAAGATCGGGCCACCCTTGATCGCTGAAGCGTCGACATGGACGTAGCCGTTTGCTACGCTGACCTCGCAGTTGAGTTTCTTAAGCCCCTTAATGTGTAGGTCGATAGGACGGGGTCCAATGACGCAGCCGCCCGGAATGGAGACTTCCGCCATGCGCATCCGGGCAACCAGAGGGCCCAGCAGGCAGACGGACGCACGCATCTTACGCACCAGTTCGTAGGGTGCGATGTGGGTGATGTCCTTGGCCGTGATCTCCCAAGTGCCCGGTTCGGGTTGAATCGTCTGCGCGCCGACATGTCGTAGGATGTCGACCATAAAGCGCATATCGCTCAGGTCAGGGACATTGTGCAGAGTGACGGTTTCTTCCGTCAGCAAGGCCGCAGCAAGAATCGGGAGAGCTGCGTTTTTCGCGCCGCCGACATCGATTCGTCCATTGAGTGGCCCGTTTCCGCTGACCTTAAAAACATCCATCGAGTGTATTTAGGAGGCGATGTTTTGGTTGGTGCTGCGGGGGCCTTTGCCTCCGCGCTTGCGGCCCTGGCCTCCGCGACCCCGATTCTGGCCACCTCGGTTGCCCCCCTTCCCTTTGGGGCGTCCGCCGCGGCCGCGATTCTGTCTCCCCTTTTTCTTCGAGGGAGCTTCCTTGGGACCGAGGCCGAAAATGCTCAAGATAGAGGCGAGGAGCCCCTTCTTCTTTGCTGCCGGCTTCCTCCCATGCTTGGCGTTTTGTGACGCACGCTCCTTTTTTGCCGGCTTATTCTTTTCCCGCTCGGCGCGACGGGCTTCCCGCTCGTTGCGGCGCTCTGCGATCTTGATTTCTACACTGGCAATCGCGGCTAGAGTTTCAGGGCTTGGCTGTGGGTTGGCATCGCGGCGTGACTCCTTGGGCTCTCGAGCTTGGCGCGGGGCTTTATCGCTGCGTTTCTTGTGCTCGGTTTCGGGTTCTTCCTCGGCGGAGGCGCTGCCAGTCAATTTCTCTTCCTTAAGCGCCTCGGTGGCGCTCACTTCGCCAATGTTCGTGTTCGTTAAACCGGCAACTTCCGTTTTGAAACCACCGCTTCGGCGGCGGGTGCGGGGCCTTTTGGAGGCATCCGTGCTGGGTGTGTAGCTCTCGCTCTGCGTTGGGCCGACTTGTTCTTCTTCGAATTCTGGCATGGGCTGTGTATGTTGGTGTGTTGGAGGCCCCGGGCGCTAGAACAGTCATAGCGGGTCGAAGGGGCATTGGTATTTTGGCTGATCGGCGGTGCTGGAAGGGCGGCTCTGAGCGCCTGCCGCAGCGACACGTCAGTCAGCGAGGATATGGGTAGAGAACAGGATTTTCCTGAGCAAGGGTTAAGTTGAAATTGTTCGAACTTGTTGGCCTGGTAGGCAGCTGCTTAAAGTTTTTTCGTGCGCGTGAATCCGCTTGCTTGTCCTCTCGGTCGGTTCTACGAATCGGCACATGGATAAACTTGAAGAAATTTTCGATTTACAGGACACACTCAACAAGCGTATCGGAGTTAATACCGACGATATGTCCGATGAGGAGAAGGCACAGTGGGTGCTTAACTACACCCGTGCCATGCAGCAGGAAATCGCCGAATTGATCGACTCGGTGCCATGGAAATGGTGGGCCAAGTATCAGGAGTTTGATGAGCAGAATGCCAAAGTCGAGGTCGTGGACCTTTTTCATTTCCTTATTTCACTGGCCCAAGTCCTCGGGATGACTCCGGAGGATGTTTACGAGGCCTATACCAAGAAGAATAAGGTGAATCACGATCGCCAAGACAGCGGTTACGCAAAGAAGGACGAAGACGATTCAAGACACATTTGACCAGATGACGGATGTGTGATGAATGATGGCGGATAATTAAGTCATGCTGTGCATCGGATCCGTCCTCTCCATTATTCATCCGCAATCAATCATGAATGAAAACCCTCTAGTGATCGTCCTCTATGTCGGTGTGGCGATCTACGTCGGCAAGATGTATTGGGGGGATTATCTCGCGGCAAAGGTGGGCCAGCCGAATACATCCGCCCTTCCCGGTGCGGTCGCTGCCTCACTGCGGGCGTTTGTCATCGGCACGCTCGGGGCCTTGGTATTGCTGGCCCTGGAGACGGGCGGCGAAATCGCGCTTGATGTGGTCGATGAGCAAAGCGAGATGGTCTGGTTCTTCGTCTTTGCCGGTATCGCGGCAGGGGTGGTCGAGGAAATAATCTTCCGGGGCTTTCTTGTGGTCGAAAACAAGGGCCGCGCCTGGTTGATGGGCAGTTGCGTCGGCTTTTCGCTTATCTTTGCCGTCCTCCATGCCCACCTTTGGACAGTTACAGATGGCTTTGAATGGGACTTTACCGCTAAGTCACTCTTTTCCACGGGAATACTCTTTGCGAATTCTCTCTGGTTCTACGCCGTGCGTTTTGGTCCGTGGAATCCGAATCGCTCAATCTTCCCCTGCATGCTGGCGCATGCTGCGAGTAATCTCGGGGTCTTCTTTGTCAAGCTGGCCCAGGGTTACGTGCTCTAAGGCCGTGAAAATTGGCTACCCAGCCTGTTTTTTAGTCGCATGGGGGCTCCATATTTGTACTTTGATGCGTTTTCCCAAAATCAAACAGCCATGGAAAACATACCAAATGTCTTAGCCGCACGTTATGCATCGGAGTCGATGAAAGCGGTTTGGGGTGCAGAGGGGCGGATCGCTTTGGAGCGTGATTATTGGATCGCAGTGCTGCGTGCGCAAAAAGATCTGGGTCTTGATATCCCGCAGGATGCCATCGACGCCTATGAGCGTGTGAAAGCAGAAATCAATCTCGCCTCGATCAATGAGCGCGAAGCCATCACCCGCCACGACGTCAAAGCGCGGATTGAGGAATTTTGCGATCTCGCAGGTCACGAACATATTCACAAGGGCCTCACCAGCCGGGATTTGACGGAAAACGTCGAGCAACTACAGATCATTCAAGGGCTCGAGGTCGTCCGGACCAAGGCTGTTGCGGCGCTGCTCAAACTGGCTGAGCGTGCTGAGGAGTGGAAGGACTTGGTGATTACCGCTCGCACCCACAATGTGCCGGCCCAGCCGACCACTTTCGGCAAACGCCTAGCCATGTTCGGCGAAGATCTCCTCTGCGCCGTCCGCGAGTTGGATCGCATCATCGACAATTATCCGGTCCGTGGCCTCAAGGGGCCGGTCGGCACACAGATGGATCTATTGACTTTGTTCGGTGGTGATGAAGAGAAAGTCGCCGCATTGGAAGGGCGTATTCTCGACCACCTCGGGGTGGGGGCTGCTCTCGATACGGTCGGGCAGGTTTATCCGCGCGGCCTCGATTTTGAAGTGGTCTCGGTCTTTGTCCGCCTTGCTTCCGGGCCTTCCAGTTTTTCCAAGACACTGCGCATCATGGCGGGTCACGAGCTGGCCAGCGAAGGCTTCGCCAAGGGTCAAGTGGGCTCTTCGGCAATGCCGCACAAGATGAACAGCCGCAGTTGCGAGCGCCTAAATGGTTTCGCCGCGATTCTCAAGGGGCACCTGACGATGGCGAGCGAGCTCGCGGGTGACCAGTGGAACGAGGGTGATGTGTCCTGCTCGGTCGTGCGTCGTGTTTTTCTTCCGGATAGTTTCTTCGCCATCGATGGATTGATCGACACATTCCTGACGATTCTCAATCAAATGGAGGTCTACCCAGCAGTGATTGATCAGGAAAATCAGCGCTACGGCCCCTTCCTCGCCACCACGACAGTGCTCATGGAGGCGGTCAAGGCCGGTGCGGGACGTGAAGAGGCTCACGAGGCGATTAAGGAACACGCCGTCCAAACGGTCCGCGATCTGCGCTCCGGCTCGATCCATCGCAACGATTTGGTCGAACGCTTGGCGGCGGATTCCCGTCTCGGCCTTTCACAGGATCAGCTCGGGGATATGATGCGCCGTGCGCAGGCCATGACGGGTTGCGCGGCCCAGCAGGTCGATCACTTCTGTGCGATCGTGCGCGAAGAGGCCCAAAGCGTTCCTGCTGCCGCTGATTATCAACCTGGTGCAATTCTTTAAGTATTGCGTTCGGAAACAGCCCACATACACACAAAACACTTTAACTTTAAACACCCAGTCAATATGTCAGAACAACTTGAAGGAAACTGCCTTGTCGCCCAGTCCGGCGGCCCAACGTCCGTGATCAATGCCAGCCTCTCCGGCGTGGTTGCAGAAGCGCTCAATCACGAGTGTATTGAAGAGATCTACGGTGGTCTTAACGGTATCCTGGGTATCCTAAACGAGCAGCTCATCGACCTCGCTGCCGAGTCCCAGCAAAACATTCGCGGACTCCGCTACACACCGGGTGCAGCACTTGGCACTTGCCGCTATAAGCTCAAAAAGCAAGCCGACTTCGACCGCGTGCTCGAAGTATTCGAGGCGCACAATATTCGCTACTTCTTTTACGCAGGTGGCAACGATTCGCAGGATACTGCCGATAAAATCAGCAAGCTCGCTCAAGAGCGCGGCTATGAGCTTCGTGTGATTGGTGTGCCCAAGACAATTGACAACGATCTTGTGACCACGGACCACACCCCTGGCTACGGATCGGTCATCAAATATATTGCTACCACTGTGAAGGAAATTGCTGCCGACAATGAGGCGATGGGGCAGCACGACCTCGTTCAGATCATCGAGGTTATGGGCCGCAGCGCTGGCTGGATTGCCGCCGGGGCTGCGCTTGCCAAACGCCGCGATGAGCCCAATGCCGCGCCGCATCTCATCTACCTTCCTGAAGTAGCTTTCTCGCCCGAGAAGTTCGTTTCCGATGTGCAGCACGTCCTGCAGAAGGAAAAATACTGTGTTGTGGTCGTGGGTGAGGGTCTCGTCGATGCCGACGGCAACTATGTCTCGACTGATGGCGCAAGCGCCGATGCCTTTGGGCATTCTCAACTAGGTGGTGCCGGTGAATATCTTCGCACGCTTGCCGAAGAGAGCCTTCAGGTGAAGGCGCGCTCCGTTAAGCTCGGTATGGCGCAACGTGCCGCGGTCCACTGCTCGTCGCAAACGGATAACGACGAAGCCTACATGGCTGGCCAGGCGGCTGTTCAGGCCGCGGTCAACGGCGAGAACGACAAGATGGTGACGCTTCTCCGTGGCGACGGCGACAGCTACAGTTGCGAAACCGGCCTCGCCGATCTTTCGGAGATTGCCAACGGCGTGAAGAAGCTTCCTGAGAGCTGGATTAATGAGGATGGAGTTAGTATGAACTTCAACTTCTACAAGTATGCGCTACCCCTCATTCAGGGTGAAGTCGAAGTGCCTTATGAGAACGGCGTCCCCGCCCTCATCAAACTCAAGATGGAGAAAGTCGACCGCAAGCTCGGCGCTCATAACTTCGAGTAAGCGCTCCTAATACCGCCTGCCAAAAAGTTTGAACTGGTTACAAAGGTAGGGACGGCTGCCCTCCCGTGTCCGGCGTAGCTTCTGCGAAGCGGGAAGCCGTCCGAGATACTTGCAGGACGCAGCGGACGCATGAGGGCATGCGTCCCTACCTTAAAGGTCAGACCTTTTGCGAATTGGTAGCACGCCTTTACGAGCCCCGTTCGCTTCCGGCGACGGGGCTTTTTTATACAGGCCAGTCGCCGTCTTCGATCAACGTGGCCTTGCCGCGCGCCATGGTGGCCTCGGTGATCTCATAGGTCCAGATGTCTCCGATCGGGTTCCCCTCCGGATCAAAGCAGGGTACCTTCAAGCGAATGTATTCATTCTTTGATTCAGCGCGACCGGCTTGGTAGTCTTCGAGGTCGTCGAGTCGGTCGAAGGCAGCCTGATCGCACATCTCCAGAATGTATCCGGATACCCAACCCTCTCCCTGAAGGCGGAGGCCCGGATAGCCGAGGTGCAGGTCGTAGAGTTCGCCGTGAATCTTGGCAGGTCGTTGGCTCACGACCTTGCCTTCACAGAATTCCGGCCAGTAGTGACCTTCGGGCTTCAGGGTGCCGTAAACGAAGACGGATAAGTCAGAGGGATTCATTGGTTTGACGAAAATCCAAAATCGAAATCGATTGCGATTTTGGATTTCGGGGTTTATAGCCTCTGCCTGACGGCTTCGTAGAGGCAGACGCCGGCCGAGACGGAGACATTGAGGCAATCCACTGTGCCTGCCATTGGGATACTGACAAGATGGTCGCAAAGGTCGCCCGTGACCTTGCGCAATCCCCAGCCTTCACTGCCGAGAACAACAGCGGTCGGTTGATTGAAATCAATTTCGTAAAGCGAGTCAGTTCCACGATCCGAGGTGCCCACTATTTGAATATCCATATCGTTGAATTTGCGCAGGAGCATACCGATATTTTTGATCTTGAGAAAGGGCACATCATCGGCACCGCCACAGGAAATGTCGCGGACGGTCGGGGTAATGCCGCAGGCGCCTTTGACCGGGGCGAGTACCGCGGTGACCCCGGCGCCTGACGCTGTGCGCAGGCAAGCGCCCAGGTTGTGCGGGTCCTGCACCCCTTCCAGCACTAGGAGCAGCGGGTTCTTTGTGCGTTCGATGAGATCGAAGAGGTCGTTCTCATTTTCGATATGAACGATGGTTGGCCCACTTGAGTGGCGTGGTGGCCGCTTAATTTTATGGATGGAATTTCTGCCCATGATTGGTGATATTTTGAAATCCGCAGATTAGAGTAATTCTCCTTGCCCGCCGCCGGGAGCGTCGAGGCCGATGACGTGCCAGCCCTTTTCGGTTAGGACGCGGCCCTGTGCGGTCCGCTGAAGATAGCCTTCCTGGATCAGGAAGGGTTCATGAACTTCTTCGAGGGTGTGGGCTTCCTCGCCGACGGCGACGGCGATCGTGCCGAGGCCGACGGGGCCACCGCGGTAGTTCTCGGCCATCACGCGTATGACCTGTTTATCCATTTCGTCAAGGCCGCGCTGGTCGATCTCGAGGAGTTCCAGGGCGGCTGCTGCGGAGTCTTGTGTGATGGTGCCCTTGCCGCGTTGCTGTGCGTAGTCGCGGCAGAAGTTGACGAGGTTATTGGCGATACGTGGGGTGCCGCGGGCGCGTCGGGCGATCTCGGCAGCGCCTTCTGGTTCGAAGGCAACATTTAGCAGGCCGCAGGTGCGCTCGACGATGCCCTGAAGAGTGGCATGGTCGTAATAGCTGAGGCGACTCTGCAGGGTGAAGCGGCTACGCAGTGGCGCAGTAAGTAGCCCCATTCGAGTCGTCGCTCCGAGCAAGGTAAAGCGAGGAAGATTAAGACGAACACTGCGCGCGTTCGGCCCCTGATCAATCATGATATCGATCCGAAAGTCTTCCATTGCCGAGTAGAGGTATTCCTCCACGGTCTTGGGGATGCGGTGAATCTCGTCGATGAAGAGGATGTCGCCCTCATTGAGGTTGGTGAGTAATCCAGCCAGATCGGCGGGCTTGTCGATAACTGGTCCCGAGGTAATGTTGACCTTGGTTCCCATCTCGTTTCCAAGGATCAGTGAAAGCGTGGTCTTCCCGAGACCAGGGGGTCCGCTCAGCAGGATATGATTGAGCGGTTCACCCCGGTCGCGGGCGGCCCCGACCATGACTTGCAGTCGTTCTAAGGTCTTTGGCTGGCCGGCAAAGTCGTCGAAGCTGGGTGGGCGAAGGATAGAATCCTGCGGGGCATTGTGTTCGGCGAGGCTTTGTTCGATAAAGTCAGTGCCGGTCGGCGGATCATTGGGTGAGAATGGCATCAATAACAAATCAGCGGACAACGGTTTGACTGCCAAGCATTAAGCGAAATTTCAAAAACCATTGCTTCGGAGGAAACAAGGATGCAACGTGCTCGTGAGAATGAATACGTGCTTCTTTACCAACTCGGAGAAAAATACGCGCTACTAAAGAAGTTCGCGGGGATTTTTGAGCACAATCCCGATATCGAACGGTTTGATGCATTACTAGGCTATCAACCAGATCGTTTGCCGCCTCTTCGACCTGACCGACGAGGAAATCGCTCTGATCGAAACCAGCCTCGCCAACGTGGGATAACTGGGTGATGGAGAAGGAATACACGATTCTTTGCGACGAATCTGAGAAGCGAGGCGCGTTCTTCTCGAATTTCTACGGTGGCGTGATTGTGGCCGGTTCCTGCTATCGTGAGTCTGTCGAACGATTGATGACAGCTAAGGAATTACAAGGGATTGAGTCTGAAATCAAATGGACAAAGGTCGGCCCTTCGGAAGTTCGGCGCTATGAGCCAGTCGTTCGGGAGTTTTTCAATTTGATGGATGAGAGGCTCATCCGGATGCGTGTCATGTTTCGGCAAAACATCCATGAGGCGACCTCATTGACGCCCGAACATCATAAGAACGAGTATTTTTTGCTCTACTACCAGTTTCTCAAACATGGATTTGGATTGCCCCACATGCCCCACCATCCAGAAGGGGTGAAGCTAAGGTTCTACCTTGACCAATTGCCCGACCAAACCCGCGAAAAGATGTCTTAGTTCCGGGGATTTGTCTGCGGGTTAAACTACGAGTCACGTATTCGCAAAGCAGGGCTGAGGATTGCGGAAGAGGATGTCACCGAGGTGGACTCGAAGTCGCACATCCTCCTTCAGTGTGCCGACTTGGTTTTGGGCTCGATACCGTTCCGACTCAATGGAAAGCATCTGGCGAAGCCGGAGGGGAAGTATCGCCGAGGTAAGCGAACAGTCGCCAAGCATGAACTCTATAAGATTATTCTCAGTGAGATTCGTCGAATCACCGGGAAGCCGCATTTCAATATCGGAATTTCAACCGGGATCGATGGAGACTATGCTCAGCGATGGTCGGCACCCTACTTGCACTGGCGATTCGTGCCTTCAGAGCATCGCTACGCTCCAGAACATACAAAACGCAATAAACGAAAACGCCCCATTTGACCTACATAAAACTCAGACGCGTTGCGTCAGCATTCGGTGCAAACAGGGCGATTTCTGTTAATTAAGCTACGAAAAAATTTATTTAGTTCAAGTATTATTGAGCTGCTCGGGTAGGCACAAAAATTCCCTGTTACTTATGGGGCGAACGAGGCGAAAGGCCATATCCAGAGCCATGAGGCTTGGAGGATCTGCTGATTAGCAGTAAGATTAGTTAATACTTACGATGATCCTGATGTTCAGCTTAAAAGTCCGTCCCTGCGAAGCAGGGCGTCGGGGTCGGGCGCGCGCCCCATGAAGTTCTGATAGAGCTTGGCGGGGTCTTCGGAGTTTCCCTTGGCGAGGATTTTCTCGCGGAAGTCGTGTCCGGTTTTGGGGTTGAGGATGCCTTCCTTTTGGAAGCGGGTGAAGGCATCGGCGTCGAGCACCTCAGCCCATTTGTAGCTGTAGTAGCCGGCGGCATAGCCGGTCGGGCTGCTGAAGAGATGGCTAAAGTTAAAGACATTGGACTTTGGCTGCGTCTTGTATTCTGCGGTGTAGCCGTCCAGCGCGTTGTCAATAAACTGATCGAGGTCCTCCTTGTTGGAGAGCGGCCAGTTGATGTGCAGTTCGAGATCCATCTTCCCGAAGGCGAGCTGCCGGACATTGGCGCTGGCCTTCATATAATTCCGTGCGGCCAGCATCTTTTCAAAAAGCTCTTCAGGGATGGGCTCTCCGGTCTCGTAGTGTCGGGCGAAGCGATCGAGGCTCTCGCGTTCCCAGCACCAGTTTTCCATAATCTGCGAAGGGAGCTCGACGAAGTCCCATGGCACGTTGACCCCGTTGAGTGATTTTACCTCGACTTCACCGCAGAGGTGGTGGAGGAGGTGCCCGAATTCGTGGAAGACGGTCTCGACCTCGCGGTGTGTCAGTAAGGCAGGCTTGTCGCCAACAGAAGGAGTCAGGTTGCCGCAGATGAGGCCTAGGTGGGGTGTGCGTTCAGTGCCGCGTTCGCCCGTGATGAGGTAGTTCATCCAGGCGCCGCCTCGCTTGCTTTCACGCGGGTGCCAGTCGGCGTAAAAGGCCCCGAGGAGCTCGTTGGTTTCGGCATCGAAGAGGTTGTAGAACTTCACCTCTTCATGCCAGACCTGCGGTGCCGTTGACTCAGCGGACGCCTGAGGGCAGGCGTCCCTACCTTGTATAAAAACGGAGTTTTGCTCCTCGATGCGCAACCCGAAGAGTTCCTGGGCGATTTCGAACATGCCGTCGATCACGCGATCGATTGGGAAGTAGGGGCGCAGGGCTTCTTCATCGAAGTCGTAGTTGGACTTGCGTTGCTTCTCGGCCCAGTAGGCCGCCTCCCAGGGTTCGAGAAGTTGGTCGTTGTCTGATGATTGTTGTTGGTCGACCTTGAATGCGCGGAGTTGTTGGGCCTCGTTTTCGAATGGGTCGCGGACTTTTTCAAAGATGGCTTCGCCGAAACGGAGTGCGGCCTCGCCGGAGGCGGCCATACGGCGCTCGGTCACGTGGTCGGCGAAGTTCGCCTGCCCGACGAGTTGTGCGAACTCGTGGCGCAGGTCGAGAATCTCTTGAACAAGTTGTTGGTTGTTATGCGTCTTGCCGCGACCGATGGTCGCGTAGGCCTGCCAGACATCTTTGCGCAGCGCATCGCTGTCGGCATAGGACATCACGGCGATATAGGAGGGGGCCTGTAGGGTGAAGCGCCATACGTCCTCGCGTCCCTTGGACTTAGCATCCTGTTTGGCGGCGGCGATTGCGGAATCGGGCAGGCCAGACAACTCGGTCTCGTCGGTGACGATCCGCTCCCAGGCGTTGAGGGCATCGAGACAGTTTTCGGAATACTTCTGAGTGAGCTCAGCCAGTCGGCTCTGGAGCTCAGTGGCACGCTTCTTTTTTTCAGCAGGTAGATCCGCCCCTTGTTCTCGGAAATCGGCCATCGTCTCGAGTACGTAACGCTGTTTAGCGGAAGAGAGTTTGGCCACGGCTTCGCTATTACCGAAGGCTTTAATTGTTTCCCATAGTGCCGCGTTGAGGGGAATACTGGAAAAGAAATCGGTCACCTGCGGCAGCATCTTGTTGTAGGCCTCGCGCAGCGCGGGGCAATTGCAGACGGAGTCCAGATGGCCTACGAGGCCCCATGCGCGGTTGAGTGGCTCAAGGGCTTCGTCGAGGGCGCCAATTGTGCCTTCGTAGCTGCCGCTGGCATCTACTGCACCAGCGATCTTTTCGACAGCGGTGCTGGCATCGATCAGTGCTTTTTTTATATCCACTTCGATATGCTCGGGAGTCAGTTGCGACCATTTTATGTGAAAGTCGTTGGAGAGGAAGGGGTGCATAATTGAATGATGGCGAATGAATGATCCTTCGAGTTACGTAGGGCACGGTGGCCGATGAATGATAAGGTAGAAATAAGGGCAACAATGATTTGCAACGAGGCGAGCGCGTTTTCAAATTTTTGCCATGGCACACTACCGTTCCTTTTTGTTTCCCGAAGCCTCGATCGAGGCAGGTGTCATCGTCTTGGATCCTCGCGAGAGCCACCATTTGGTGCGCGTCTTCCGTGCGAAGGTCGGCGAGACGGTTGAGGTACTGGACGGCAAAGGCACCCGCTACCAGGCGCGAATTGAACGTGCGGATGCAAAGGCCGCCACTCTTGAGATTGAAAGCGAACAGTCATCGGCACGACTCCGACCAGCAGTGACGCTCGTTCAATCAATTCCCAAGGGGAAAACGATGGATTTGATCCTGCGGATAGCCACAGAGATCGGTGCGGCCAGCGTGCAACCGGTCTTCACGGATCAGGGGGAGGTTCAAATAAAGGGGGAGCGCATTCGAACCAAAGTTGAAAAATGGCGCGCGACCATGATTGAGTCCTGCAAGCAGTGCGGACTGGCGCACTTGCCTGAATTGTGCCCGCCGGCCACTCTCACTGATTGGCTGGCTAGGGAGGAGTCGAGAGGGGCCTCTCTTCGAATTGTGGCGAGTCTCGAGGCGGGCAGCCATCCACTGAAGGACGTGTTGGAGGCTGGGGGTGCCCCTGGCGAAGTCGTGGTTGCCGTTGGTCCCGAAGGCGACTTCAGCCCCAACGAGTATTCCGCACTCCGCGCGGCTGGGTTCAATTCTGTGCGACTTGGCGCCAACGTTTTGCGGGCAGAGACGGCCGCCGCATATATTCTAAGCGTGGTCGACCAGTGCGCGCAGGAGCGAGGCGGCTACATTTTTTAGGATGTCCCTTAGGTTAACTCGAAACCAAGCAGGGTAATGTCGTCCTGCTGGTCGGGCACTTCCGTGAATTCGCAGACTTGTTCGTAGAGATCGTCGAGTGCTTGCTGGACGGGCTTAACAGAGAGTTTTCTCAAGTTCTCGATGACTCGTTTCATTCCGTATTCTTCACCTTTGGGGTTGGATGCTTCGACGATGCCATCAGTGAAAGCGTAGAAGCGGTCCCCGATATGAAGGTCGATTGCCTTGGCACGTGATGCGGATGTTCCAGGAATGCCCATGACCGTACCGTTCGGTAATTCGACCAGTTCCATCGCGTCTTCTTTCTTTCGGTAAACAAGGACTTGGCGGTGCCCCGCATGAGAGATGACGAGCTTGCGACTGCCATCTTTCTGGCGCGCACCGAAATGGCCCGCCAGTCCGGTGACGAAGCCTTGATTCAGTCGACCGGTGAGCCCTTCGTTTAAGGAGTTGAGGAACTCGCTGGGGTTATCGCTATAAACCTCTGCGCTATGCGCAGAGAGGTATTTGATAAGTACGGTGAAAAATGCGGCAGTCACGCCGTGCCCACAGACATCACCCATGAAGAATAGTAGGCAGTTGCTGGGGTTGCGTGGAAAGTTGATGATGTCACCCCCCACAAGCGTCATCGGCTTCCAAAGATGTGCGAGATTGACGTGCTTAACGTGCGGCACACGGCCGGGGATCATGACGCTCTGGACCTCTTTCGCACTTTCGTAATCCGAGCGCATAATGTCATTTTGCTCACGAAGTCGGAGTTCGCTTTTGGCGAGCATTTCTTGGGCATATTTCTCGGCTGTGATATCCCGAGAAATCCCGATGATCCCCACCAGTTTACCCGAGGAAAGGTAGAGCGGCGCTTTGTTGGAAGAGACCCAGGTGACGGAGCCGTCCTCCCACGTCTCTTTTTCAATGTTATTGAGTTTGGGCTTCTCGGTGCGGAGGATTTCCTGTTCATCCTCGAAGGCCTGCTGCGCATGTTCGTTTGTGAACAAGTCAAAATCAGTGAGGCCCTCGAGTTCGTGGCGGTCCTTAAACCCATGCATGTCTGCCAGAGGCTGGCTGGCTGCGATGAAGCGACTCTTCTTATCTTTGATATAGATCCGGTCCGTCGTCTGTTCCATGAGACACTCAAAAAGACGCTTGGCCGAAGCTCGGATCAGCATCGAGTTTCCGTCAGGCTCAATTTTGGCCGTTTTCTTCATTTGAGTGTGGAACTTAGTTCGACGAATCCAGAAGGCAAACCCAGAGCTGAGGTTTCGAGATATCTTTTAAGCTCAGAGCTTACAGGGTTGCTCGATAAACTGCCACTCGAGTCGGAACCGGGTAGCCACCTCTGCGGCGAGTGCCTTTACCCCGAAGACCTCGGTGGCGTAGTGCCCGCAGGGGTAGAGGTTGAGTCCGAGTTCCTGCGCCATGTTGAAATGGTGTTGGCGAAGCTCGCCCGTGATGAGTGTGTCGATCCCATTCGCGAGGAGATGGGGCACAGCGCTTTGCCCGCTACCGGTTAGTATGCCAATGCGTTGAGGCGAATCGCTCCCGTATTCGATCGCTTGATATGTTTCAGGGAAAAGCTCCCGGAGTTTTTCAGTCAGTTCTTTACGGCCGCCCGTTGGGCCGAGCACGACTGTCGCGATGTCGTTGCCTTCGTAATCAAGGAAGGTGCCTTCTTTCTTTAGGCCGAGCTCTTTCCCGAGTAAGGCATTGTTTCCGATTTCCGGGTGGCAATCGAGGGGGAGATGAGCGCCGTAAACGGCTAGGTTTCCATCGAAGGCCGTCTTGATTTTGCGTGCGTTGGCACCTGTCAATGGGGTCGGCGGCGCCCAGAAGAGGCCATGGTGGCAAATGATAAAATCGACGCCATTGGCGATGGCTGCTTCGAAGGGTAGTTGCCCTGCGTCGACGGCCGCGCCGATTTTATTAACGGTGCCGTTGTTTTCCAACTGTAGGCCGTTATGTGCGCCATCGAAGTCCTTGACCTCTGCCCGTTGAGTGCGCTGATCGCAAAAAGTGACGATTTCCTGAAGAGTAGCCATAGAGGAATTGTGAATGGTGAGTATTGAGTAGTGAAGTGTTTTCTGTCTTCTAATTATCCGATGGGTTCTGATTACGAGATACGATTTGGCGCGATCGGCCGACTTTACGGAGCCGAGGGGCTGGCACGGATTCGCGCGGCGCACGTCTGCGTGATAGGCTTGGGCGGTGTGGGCTCCTGGGTCGCGGAGGCCCTAGCTCGCTCTGGTGTGGGAGCTCTGAGTATGGTCGACATGGATGAGGTGTGCCTGAGTAATGTGAATCGGCAGATTCATGCCCTGGACGGCACGATTGGGCAGAGCAAGGCGTCGGTTTTAGCCGAGCGCGTGAAGAAAATTTCGCCGGAGTGTGCGGTAACAGCGGAGGAGGTGTTTTTTACTGAGTCAACGGCCGATCGTCTACTGGAGCCAGATTACGATTACATCGTCGATGCGATCGATGCGACGAAGCACAAGTGCTATCTCATCGCTGAGGCGCGCAAGCGTGGGCTAAAACTGATCACCTGCGGAGGCGCCGGTGGTTGTGTCGATCCAAGTCGTGTGAAAATTTGCGATCTTTCCCGCACGATCAACGACCCGCTCCTTTTGCAGGTAAGGAAGCGCTTGCGGCGTCAATACGGCTTTCCGCGGCTATCTCGACAGAAATTCAAGATCGATTGTGTCTATTCGGACGAGTTGCCGGTCTTCCCGCAATCGGACGGCACGGTGAGTTGCGAGCGCGAACCCGGGGAGGACTATCGCCTAAACTGCGATACTGGGTTTGGATCGGCGGCCTATTTGACAGGAACCGTCGGTTTCTTTCTAGCAGCAGAAGTCGTTCGGCGAATTGCTTTTACCGAGGCTGTGGGGCGGTCGCTCTAATACACCCAAATAATGCTCCGTGCGGCGAACCAACAAGCATAAATAGAAAGGAAATCGCTCTTGTCCTCAATCTTCGGTGTAGGCCCTGTTTACTTCCTTCATCGGCCACAAGGCTCGCCCGTCTATGCTCTTCGAGCTTCGCCGGGCATGCTTCGCTTAGCTACAATCTACACATGGCTGTGCCATGCGTAGCTCGTAGAGCGAAGCATGGGTCTTAGTGATGAG
>JBMYNR010000007.1:0-32159 GCA_049598495.1 Opitutales bacterium | reverse complement strand
TTAGCTACAATCTACACATGGCTGTGCCATGCGTAGCTCGTAGAGCGAAGCATGGTGGGAGCGACTGGAGTCGAACCAGCGACCTCATCCATGTCAAGGATGCGCTCTAACCAACTGAGCTACGCCCCCATGTGCTTGGGAAGGGGCGGAATAAAGGTTCTTGAATAGGCCAAAGCAAGAAAAAATTTGCGCTGTGGTGGTTTCAAGTAATGGTGCTTATAAATGGAAATTGTTCGCGTAGAGACCCGCGCCGGCGGAGTGGAGTATGGCTGTGAAGTGGGTAATCACGTCTACCGCCTGGAGGGTGATCTCTACGGAGAATTCTCTCAAGGTAATGAGCGACTGGAGCCGCTGCGGCGGCTCGCTCCGGTGGTGCCTGCGGCGATCTACGCGATCGGACTGAACTATCGAGAGCACGCGTTGGAGATGGGGGCAGACCTGCCGGAATATCCGGTCGTTTTCATGAAGAGTCCTACCTCGATACTCGATCCGGGGGAGCCGATTCTACTGCCCCGCCACCTTCATAGCGACCAGGTGGACTATGAATGTGAGCTGGCGGTGGTCATTGGGCGTCGATGCAAGAATGTTTCCGTGGCCGACGCTTTGGATTATGTACTCGGATACACCTGTGCGAATGATGTGAGCGCGCGTGACTGGCAGAATTTTCATGGCGGCGGCCAATGGATCAAAAGTAAGAGTTTCGATACCTTTTGTCCGCTCGGGCCGATCCTTGTGACATCCGACCGGATCCCGAATCCCCAGATTCTGCCGATACGGACGATTCTTAATAGTGAGATGCGCCAGGAGTCCTTTACTGGGGATATGATTTTTAGCGTGGCTGAGCTCATTTCCTTTCTTAGCGCGAGCACAACCCTGATGCCGGGCACAGTGATTCTTACGGGCACACCGCCGGGGGTGGGTGTGGCAGCGACGCCACAGCGCTTCCTGAAGCCCGGAGATGAGGTGACGGTTGAGATCACGGGTATAGGGGTCCTTCGGAATCCGGTGCTCACGGAGTCCTAGTCGGGGGATCATTCGATTTACTGTCAGGCTCAAGATCATGAAACGAGGCCGTGTGCGACACCAGCCGTGCCGTCGTAGAGATGGCCAGGCACGTCGACCTGACTCGCGCGAATGCCCTGCGAAAAACGCAGTGGCAACTTTTCTGACGACAACGAGGTGCCGGGTTTGGACCCCTTTCTGCTCGACGGGCATTCTCCTTTGGCTATCAACAACCTATGCCCGCTAAAGTATTCACGATTGCAAATCAGAAGGGCGGCGTTGGCAAGACGACGACCGCCATCAACCTTAGCTACGCCTTGGCTGGCAAGGGGGTTCGAACCGTATTGGTCGATCTCGATCCGCAGGCGAATGCAACCAGTGGATTGGGCTTGGAGAAGCTCGAGGGCGGAAGTCTCTATGGCCCGCTTTGCGGCCAGGGCTCGGCCCTCGAAAAGGTGCAGCCTGTCGGGGCGAGTGATTGTCTCTACGTGATTCCGTCGGAGGTGGATATGGCCGCGATCGAGATTGAATTGTATCAACGAGACAACTACCTCCTTCAGTTGCGTCAAATCTTGTCACCTTTACGTGAGTCAGACGATTTCGATGCGATTGTACTGGATTGCCCGCCTGCGCTGGGAATGCTCTCAATGAACAGTCTGGCGGCGGCTGATTTCCTCTTAATTGCCCTGCAGTGCGAGTATCTCGCGATGGAGGGTCTCGGGCAGATCCTTAAGGTGGTCGACAAGCTTCGTGATGCAGGTGTCAATGACGGCCTCGAGCTCGGCGGTATTCTCATGACGATGTTCGACCAACGGACCAATCTCGGCCAGCAAGTCGTTGCTGAGGTGCGCAACCACTTCGATGAACTGGTCTTCCGTCAAACGATTCCACGCTCAGTCCGCTTGAGTGAGGCGCCCAGCTTCGGTCAGTCGATTTTTGAATATGAGCCGGAAAGCAACGGTGCTCATGCCTACCGCTATTTTGCCGAGGAAGTGATCGACCGCTTCGGGCTAGCGAAGTAGGCGCGGTATTTTGTAGCACGACGACGATAGTCGTTGTGATAGGCAGCATCTGAGTCTACACCAGCTTTCGCAGGCGTTCTACAATGTCCCTAACCATTCCACATCTCGACCAGTTCTGCGACTATCTCGCCCATGAGCGGCGGGTCTCGCCCTACACGGTGCGCAACTATCGGGCGGCGGTAGAGAACTTCGTCCGTCATCTGGAATTGGCCGGCAAGTGGCGAGAGGACCTTTCGGGAGTTACGTCCACCCAAGTGCGTTCCTTTTTGATCGAAGAGGGGCGAAGCAAGGCGCGCCGCACGTTGCATAATCACGTATCCGGCCTACGCACTTTCTACCTCTATCTCCTCAAGCAAGAGCTTGTTGCCAACAATCCTTTTACGGGGCTTACGCTGCCAAAGCTGGATAAGCCGCTGCCCAGGTTTTTAACAGAAGCGCAGATGCACGGCTTGCTCAACGCTCCCATTTTACTTTGGAAGGACGGAAAGTTGGGGGAGTTCGAGGCCTTCCGAGATAGTCTTATTCTGGAGTTGCTCTACGGCGGCGGCTTGCGTGTGAGTGAGCTCTGCGCCCTGAACCATGGGCAGGTGGATTTAGGGCAGGGAGTGGCCCGCGTGCTTGGGAAAGGGCGTAAGGAACGTATTTGTCCGCTTGGTCCGGTGGCCCTCCAGTGCTTAAAAACCTTCATCCAGCGATTTGACCTTGAGGCTGGGCTCAGCGCGCCGCTTGTTTGTGGTCGAAGCGGGAAACGCATGCAACCGCGCCAGATTCAAAAGCGATTGAAGATCCATTTGGCTGCGGCCGGCCTTCCGCTCGATATGACGCCACACAAGCTGCGGCATTCCTTTGCCACGCATATGCTCGACGGGGGAGCGGATCTACGTGCGGTGCAGGAGCTTCTTGGGCATGCCAATCTATCGACGACGCAGATTTACACCCATGTTTCCATTGCACGGCTGAAGGAGGCCCATAAGCAGGCCCATCCGCGGGCTTGATGAAGATCCTACACGTCTTCTGCCGCGATGAGGATACGCTTACCTTCTTTCCGGTCGTTCGATTTCCCAAATTCACTGCGCCAGTATTTCCAAGGAAGTAGGCAGGATGCGATGAACACAGCTTGACTCATCCAGAATCCGACGAGCCAGAAAAATCCGCTGTCGGTAAAGCCGTATGAATGCAGCCCCACCCCGAGGAGATTTGTGCCGAACCAGGACCAAGCGGTGACGATGTTGCCGCAGATAGCAAGCACCATGAGCCCACGTTCCCGGCAGATTCCGCCCCAGCGGGCGTGTAGGTAGATCGCACCCATCAAAACAATCATGAGGGCGCCG
This sequence comes from Opitutales bacterium, assembly GCA_049598495.1. Classification (GTDB taxonomy): domain Bacteria; phylum Verrucomicrobiota; class Verrucomicrobiia; order Opitutales; family Coraliomargaritaceae; genus Thalassobacterium. Next base: position 28,804 of record JBMYNR010000007.1, on the reverse strand, counting down.
TTCTCCTTGGGATCCCAGCCCCAAAAGCGACCCCAGCTTTGGTCCGCCCAGATGCCACCCAAAATGGTGCCCACAAGACTGAAGAGCACGCCAAAGGCAGTGATCCCATAGACCATGGCGCTCAGAGAGCGTGCTTGCTCCTTCGAGAACCGACGATTGAAAAGGCCAAAGATCGCAAAGATGATGGCGAGCGCACCGGCGAGGAACATAGCTGAATAGCCGAAGGTGATAATGATCACATGCGTCGCCAACCAGAAATTCGAATCCAATACGGCCCGCATCATTTCCAGGGTGTCACCACTCATCGCGAGATGGTGGGCGATAATCAAGGTAGAGATGCCGACGATTGAAGCCATCGCAGCACCGATGCCGTTTTTGAAAAAGCGCTCAATGAAAACGCCGAGGAGAACGGCGCCCCAGCCCACGAAGACGGCGGAGGAGTAGAGATTTGTAACCGGAGGGCGGCCTTGAATATACATTCGTGAGAGCAGGCCGAAGGTGTGTATGGCGAATGCCAATATAAGCACCCAGAATGCGGCCCCTGTCAGTTCCTCCGGCCAGCGGAGCCAAGAGATGCAGACGGCAAGGAAGATAAGGACATAGAGAAGTATTGAGATGTAGAAAGGCTGGAAGGCGTTGAAGATGCGTTCGTAGTGCACGCGGTCGATGTCCTGCGGAAAGTCCGCGATAAAGCGCTGGCGCAGCTCACTAACCTCTTTGTTAAATGTCTCCGTGTCGTCTGTTCGGTAGGCCATCGTGAGAGAGGCGTAGGTCGTTACGTAGGGACTGAGGGGGTCGCCCTTCATTAGGTCGAGTAGCTCGAGCCCGATGTTTTTCCAGTCCTCCATCGGGTCAACGGGCGGGGGTGGGGGCACCACGCGAAGGAGGGCAGTTTGTGAGAGTTTTAGGTAGTCATCCGCAAAGGCGATGAAGCGATTGAGAACGGCTCCGTCGAACTCCTCGCCCGCTTGCTGCCTGCGCAGTTCAACCATGCCCGGCCGGATGGTGGCCTGATAGCTCTGGTATTCGTCGACGAGTCGGTCGAGGCGTTCGCTACCGCCAATTGGATGAAGCGAGTGCATGACCCGATGGTAGCGCATGAGCCCCTCATTTAAATCGGAGATTTGGCGCTCATAAGCATTCCGTTTCTGCGGTTCAGGATCGATTTTGGAAAACGCTTCCCGGATCTCGTCGAAGAAGGGTAGCAAATCGTTATAGGAATAGTAACGCTGGCCCTGCTGGGCTAGGCCCGCGAGGCCGAGATCATCGGGAAACTCGATTTTGAAGACGCGGTAAGTGTCCGCCAGTTCCGGCCGCATGGTTAGATCCATGAACCACTCAATCGGGGATAGGCTGACGCCTTCCGGGGTCACCACTTTCTGTCGGGCTGACAGAATCAAGAGGGTGTTTCGCGCCACGGAATCGAGTGGTTTGATCCGGCCACCGACTTGAACAGGTAGCTCAGAGAAGCTCTCCACGTCGAACTCAGATTGGACGGAGGTGGACCGGAACCCCTCGACCAGGATGAGAGCCGCCAAGCCGAATACGATACTGTAGATGAGCTTCTTCATTGAGAGGGATTAACTACGAAACACGCGAAACACGCGAAAACTACGACGGCTGATTAACAAACCTTTCGTGCTGAACCTTTGGAAAATGGCCAAAGTTGATAAGTATACCCAGTTCCATTCCGGTAGCTTTGAGGTAGTTTACCACTTGCGCCCGGTGTTCGTCGATTAGAGATTTCACTGCTTTGATTTCGACTACGATTTTGCCAAAGCAGAGAAAATCGGGTTCATACTTTTGCTTTAGCTCGCGGCCTTTATATTCAAGCCTAAGTGGAGATTTTTCTACCGCAGGAATTGATTGGACCTCTAACTCGATTGCCAAGCACTCTTGATAAACCGCTTCGAGAAAGCCACATCCTTTGTCTTTGTAAACCTCGAATGCAGCGCCAATGATTCGATAGCTTTCGTCTTTATAAACAATGTTTGTGCTCATGTTTCGCGTATTTCGCGGTTTTCGTAGTTTCAAGAAATACAGAGCCTGGTTATCGGCGCTTACCCAGAAAGTTAAAGAAGTGCATGCCGAATTGAACACACATGCCGAGGCCCATCAGTAGGACGCTAAGGTAGGGCAGGAGCCAGCCGGGGTTGCGAACGACCTGAAAGATGGAGGTCTTGTCTTGGTTAGCAAAGGAGGCTTGGTAGAAGGTATAGCCTTCGTAGCGTAGCGGATGGTTCATGTAGATGAGTGCTTTCTGGTCTTTTGTCTGATCGTTGTGATGCACATGAACTTCGCTGGAGAAATTGAATGGAATTTCGGTTCCTGGATACTTGTCGTGTGCGAAGTCGATCAGTTCGATCTCGAACGGGTAGTAGATCCGCGTGAAACGCAGCGCCAGCTCCCACTCGCTGTCCCCAAGCTGCACCAACTGAGGAGGAAAGCGTTCATCGATGACATTGGAGACGAGCCAGACCCCGAGCGAGCCCTCCGGCCCAAGGACTTCCACATACGCGGTCGCCGTGTTGATGTCGTCTTCGGCGAAACTCTCCTCCTGTGGGGTGATTACAATGCCCATCTTCACCGCTGCCCCGCGGGTGGCCGGACTTCCGGCATTAAGACCCTCGGTTGAGCGCCCGACTTCGGCGTTCGGGTAGTAGCTGACGGTGCGAATCTGTAGCGGCGTATCCGGAACGTCGACGGTCTTGCCCGGTATGAGTCGCTCCGTGGGGATGGCGTGCACCTGATCGTAGTCGGGATGGCTGCGGTCGATAAAGACGAGCTCGTTCGAGCGGAATTTGGTCGAGTAGTTGCTTCGTCCACCCTCGTCGACAGGCATCTGGCTTTCCACCGCAAGCAGATCGGTCATCAACTCGCTGACGAGAAGCATGACGAGACCGAAGTGAACAAGGAAGATGCCACTCTTCCTCCAGGTCATCTTAAAGCGTGTGAAGTGGGCCGCCAGCAGGTTGACGAAGAGCAGGCCGCCCAAAAGATAGCCGCCCGGCATGGGTAGATGCACCCAAAAGAGTTTGTCGTGGAGGAGCCACTGTTCCGGGTAAGCCCAAACGACAAGAAAACTTTCAAAGTAGAGTTTCTGCGTCTGCCAAATACCGAAGTGCACCTGGTCGAGTGTTCCGAAAAAGACCAGTGCCAATGAAAGGGTCAGCAGCACCACCGTCAGCTTGAGTGAGCTGAAGAACTGGAAAAGCGACTTCATCTTAGTGGTGATTGTCTTCCAGTTCGATAGAATCGAGGAAGGACTTCATCTTCGCTTCGTTGGTAAGGACTGTCATACTTGTGCCTTGGAGTTTGAAGAACCAAGTGTAGCCATGAAACGGAAGTAGCCCGCCGAGGATACTCTGCGTGCTCCCTTCGAGACGGACGTAGAGGCCTTTGTGTTTGGAAATCGTGTAGTTCTCGGTAAACGCAGGTAGATCTTTCGCCGTCGCTTCCCTGAGTCCTATCTGTCCACGCCATCGGTTGATGTTAGCCAGTGTGCCGCCCACATCGCCAGGAAAGGCTAAGACGGTTAGCTCAGCGCTTCCGTTTTCGTCAGCGACTTTGAGATTGGCTTTGCGAATACCGCTTGCAGGGAACTCCTCCCAGCCTTCGGGGACGGTGTAGCTGACTCTACCGGCCTCGTCGGCCGCTTCCTGCATCCCAGGAAGGATGCGCATGCCTGCTGCACCTGCCAGGGCCTGCTTCTCTGTATCGACAGGGGCGGGCATGGCGACCGTCCGTTCTTCCTTGGGGATGCGATAACTCGTCGGCTGCGCCGAATCGCAACCGCTCAGCAGCAGGCCAATTGCGAGAGCGAAGGCTGCGGGAACGATCACTGCAGATTTTGGAAGCATGTTGTCGATGAGGCTAGCTTGTCGAAAAAGGTCAATCAGTCGAACTCCCGTATTTCTGCAACTAATGCGGGTGATTAGTTGTTGAAACGAAAGAGGGCGACATCGCCGTCTTGAAATTCGTAATCCTTGCCCTCGAGTCGATATTTTCCCGCATCGCGGGCACCTGCGACACTGCCGGCGGTGACGAGGTCTTCGTAGGCCACGACTTCGGCTTTGATAAAACCGCTTTGGAAATCGGTGTGAATCACGCCCGCACACTGCGGCGCCTTCATCCCCTTCTTGAAAGTCCAGGCGCGCACTTCCTGCACGCCCGCGGTGAAGTAGGAGGCGAGCCCGAGCAGGTTATAGGTGGCTCGGATAAGCAGGGAGACGCCGGAATCCTTCACCCCGAGCGATTCGAGGTATTCGGCCGCTTCATCATCGTCGAAATCGATCAGTTCGGCCTCGACCGCCGCTGAAATTACACAAATACCTGCACCGTGATGTTCGGCTGCATATTTTTCGACTTCTCCGACAAACGCATTCTCGGAGGGCTTGGCGAGGTCGCTTTCGGCTACATTGCAGGCATAGAGCACACGCTTAGCTGAAAGCAGACAGAGGCGCTTGAGTACGATATGCTCATCCTCGTTCATCGCTAGAGTAATGGCAGGCTTGGTCTCGTTGAGATGTGGGAGTAGTCGTTCGATCAGTTCAAGATTCTCTTTCGCCTCCTTGTCGCCTCCTCGTGCTTTTTTCACCAGTTTTTCCTGCTGGCTTTCAAGAGAGCTGATGTCGGAGAGGATCAACTCGGTGTTGATGACCTCAATGTCCCGGATTGGGTGGATCGAGCCCATGTTGTGGATAATATCATCATCTTCAAAGCAGCGAACGACATGCACAATGGCGTCCACTTCGCGGATATTGGCTAGGAACTTGTTGCCCAGGCCTTCTCCCTTGCTGGCGCCCGCGACGAGTCCGGCGATGTCGACAAACTCAATGGCCGCAGGAATCACCTTGTCGGTCTTGGCGATCTCTCGCAAGGGTTCCAGACGGGCATCTGGCACTTGTACGACTCCGACATTTGGATCGATCGTGCAGAATGGATAATTGGCCGACTCCGCCTTTCGTGTGCGTGTTAGGGCGTTGAACAGCGTACTTTTTCCCACATTGGGGAGACCTACGATACCAGCTTGAAGCATAGCGGGCAGAAGATGCTCTCTGCGGCTCTTTGTGCAACGAAAAATGGAGCGATATGATATCTCAGGCAATTCATTTGCCCGGAGTATCCTACGGATCTAAGATGTCTATTATAGAAATCCGAAGCGAATGCATCCTGTCGCGACCGATATGGAGCACTCGTCTGTTAGGTTGTAGGTTGCTCTCAGATTTCTTTTTGAGGCGAGGAGGCTTTAATTTTTCCCGTGTAAGTATATCGGTGGGCAAAGGATTCTACAGACGTTGCCTGAGGTTTTCCTGAAGTTCATCATGCATACCTCAGCGTGGACTCGACGTTCCCTACTTTGTGGTTAACGTTGAGTTATGGCCCATTCTATGGATGGTTCTTTCCAGCCAAGTCTATGAATCTGAAAAAAAAGAAGCGTCAGAAAAAAATTCCCGAACGTATGCGTTCCTTGCGTCAGGAACTGGGGGCTTGTGTGTTTGAGGATCCTAGCAGTCGCTTTACTGCCTCACTGGACAATCTGAGACTTTCTTTCATGCCGGAGGCTGTCATTTGTGTGCAGACGGCAGACCAAGTCGGGCAGGTTCTGCGCGTAGCTTCCAAATATAAAGTGCCGGTCACCGCCCGCGGTGCGGGTTCATCGGCGACAGGTTCAGCCGTGCCGATCCGCGGTGGCTGGGTGCTCGATCTTTCGGGATTGAATCAGATGAAGATCGATCCCGTTGCCCGAATTGTGACAGCTGGTGCGGGGGTGATTACATCTGACTTACAGGCTAAAGTGGAAGCTCTCGGCTTGTTTTTTCCTCCTGATCCTTCCTCAAAAAAATACTCTACCATCGGTGGTAACATTGCCTGCAATGCAGGTGGTATGCGTTGTGTCAAATATGGGGTGACTCGCGATTATGTCCTCGGTCTGGGCGGGTTCTTTGCGGATGGCAGTCCCTTTCGCTTAGGCCTCCCGCTCAAGAAATATGTGTCCGGTCTGAATTTGCGCGATCTTATGATCGGTTCGGAAGGCACGCTCGGCGTCGTGACCGAGGCGAACCTCAAGCTGATCCCCAAGCCGGAGCGTCGCTGGACGGGCATGTTTGCTTTTAACACGGAGGCGGCCGCCTTGCGCGCCGTAGTCGCTCTTTTTAAGAAGGACATCAGTCCCTCAATCCTCGAGTTCCTGGACAAGCAATCAGTCGGTTGCGCCGAATCTTACGCGGGCGAGGTGATCTTTCCGGGGCATTCCCGTGCGGCCATCCTTTTGGTTGAGTTAGACGGGCGGACCGCTGAAGTTCGTGAACAACGAAGTCGGTTGCTGGATTTTATGCAAGCGCGCGCGGTGGCACTCCGAGAGGCACGAACAGAGACTCAGGCGGAAAAGCTCTGGCAGGTGCGCCGCACTTGTTCCCAGTCCATGTTCTCCTTGGCCGATACTAAGCTGAATGAAGACGTCGTCGTGCCGATCGAAAAGCAGGCCGAGTTGATCCGATACACCATCGCCCTGAAAAAAGAGATCGGCCTCGCCACGCCGACTTTCGGTCATGCCGGCGATGGAAATTTGCATGTGCATATCATGTATGATCGGGGCAATCCAGTTGATGCGGAGAAAGCGAAGCTGGGCATCCGTAAACTCATGCAAAAAGTCGTCGACCTCGGCGGAGTCATCACCGGCGAGCATGGCATCGGGCTGGCCAAGATCCCCTTCATGTCTATGCAGCACAGTGCGGCCGAAATCGCGGCCATGCGTGCCGTTAAAGACGCCCTCGACCCGAAGGGCATTCTGAATCCCGGCAAGATTTTTGAGCCCTTTGAGGTGTGGGATCACGAACTTGTTGACGTGCAACTGCCATGGGATCATCGTTGATTCGTTATCAATGAATTACGCATAGGTCTCACATCTTGCGACGATCCCAACATGGCCGACCGTATTGCCAGGGGGCTCCTGGATCGAGGTCTGGCTGCCTGTGTTAAGATCGATGCAAATGTCCGTTCGCTCTATCGCTGGAAGGGCCAGCTTGAGGACCACTCGGAAATCCGGCTGACTATAAAATTTCCCGCACGTCATGGTGAGGCGATCGAGGCCTTCATCATGGAGAACCATGCCTACGAGGTGCCGGAGTGGATTGTGCTGCGTCCCGAGTCAGTCGGGCAGAAGTATTTAGACTGGGTCACCGGTGTTACCGCCTTAGAATACGTGAGGGGCAAGAGAGAAGGCGGCATTCAGTTGAATGAACCCCAGATGTAGCCGCCTCACCATGTCCCGACGCAGCTCGCAGAGCGAAGACGGATCTGCTGAGACGTATTCTTGCTTGGCACGGCGACAGAGGGCCGTGGCTTCATTTGTATTAGATGCGGAATGCACTAGTGCTTGTCGCCGGCTTCGATGACTTCCGTGCCCGCTTGAGCGGTGGCAATCATGGCAGTGTTTAGGCGATTCTTGAGCACGAAGTAGGCAATCATTGCCGGTATGCCGATAACAAGCCCCGTGGCGGTCGTAATCAGTGCCTCGCCAATGTCCCCGGCGAGTAGTTCCGGTCGCCCCATCCCGCCGCGACCAATGGTTTGGAAGGCACTAATCATACCGCTCACCGTTCCGAGTAGCCCGATCATTGGCGCTACGGATGCGACAACATTCAGATAGGTGACCCACTGGCTGACCGAGTTTTCCTCGGCCTCCAGATTTTCGACGAAGAGATTTTCAGCCTTCTTGCGGTCATTGGCTAATTTCGAAATCGCCGGAGCGAGCGCTCGGCCAAGCAGGGTCTTGCTGGCAGCCATGCCGGTTTCACCTTTTTCGAGGTCGCCGCCGCCCACGGCTGCCTTGGCCGCGGCCACTTGGTCAGCCAAGTAGAATTTCTTTCGGCTCGTTTCCTTCCACGAGTAGAATATAAGGAAGAGCATTGCCAAGGAGCAAAACCCGAGCGGATACATGGCCCAACCGCCTTGCTGGATAAGTCCCCATAAACTGAGACTTTCTTCGCCTGCCTCAAGGGACTCCTGCGCGTGAGCCACGGCAGGCATTGAAAATGCCAGAATCGAGATTAGGGTGGATGACGAGGCAACTTTAAGAGGGTTCATGTTGTTCGATGTATTCTTTTAATTTGTTGAAGTAAGGTTCGAGAGTCCTGTCATCGGCTGGCCAAGCGAGGCCGCGTTCCACCATTTCGCGATAGAGGGTGGTGGCGTATGCCCGTTCGCGCAACCCTAGAGCCGCCGATACGGCGACCGCGTAGCAGTGCGCTAATTTGTCAGTCGGAATGGGGGAGGAGAAGACAATTGGCTCTAGGCTGAATTCCAATGCTTCATCATACGCTTCAGAACGCAGTTTAGAGGCCGCAAGCACGTAGTAGCCGAGGGCACTCTCGCCATAGGGGTTGCGCTCCTCCAGCCATTTTTCAGCCAGTGGGGCGGCTTGCTCGTAGAGTTCGAGTGTTTGGTAGCTTTCAAGGAGGGCATCATCGAGCATACGGAGTGCCTCCGGGTTCTCGATCTGCGGCCGCAGGTTCTCCGTGATCGCGATGGCGCGCGCCGGCTTGGGCGAATCCAGGACAAGGTCCGCGTAATAGACAAAAAAATGCGACTCACTAGCCGGCATAAGGGGGAGTAGTGGCCCCCGTTGCTTGTAGAGAAGCCCCATCAATTCCAAGGCATCTTCGGTTTGTCCGCTCCGCATCCATTCGAGAGCAAGTGTCTTGTAGCTTTCCCCGGGCACGTCGATCTGGCGGATCTCCTCGGCGCGGAATGTAAAGACAATCTCGCCGGCACCCTCCGCGGAAGCCATCTGTATAGAATCGTTGGATACATTAACCGGGTTTCCGATTACTGTGTTTCGGTTACTTAACTTTAGGGTTATCGGCTCTCTGAGTTCCGTCCGGATTGTTGCCAACTCGTCCGGGGAGATCGCTCGAAGCGAAGCGGGTAGGACGCTGGCGAGAGCCAGTGAGAGGATGTAAAGTGTTGGAGTTCCGCCTTTAGGCGGTCGAGTCTGTTTGGCCACGGGCGCACTGCCGCCTAAAGGCGGGACTCCAACATTACCAAGCCACTGACTCACAACTCCACCTCCGTTTCCTGGGTATCTCCTTGCTCCACTACGGTGCTGCGCGCCCGCGCAAGTGCCTCCAGTCTGGGGAGCGCCGCTTCCGCAAGCGCATACTGGGGTAGGTTCTTGAGTCTCTCGTCTTGGAGCATTTCGACAACCGTGTTGCGTGCCGCGATGGGATCGTCGATTACTTCGAAGAGTTGGGCGCTCTCCCAGTAGGCTTCCGCAACTAGCTCGGGGTATGCGCGGTAAAGGGTGTAGATCCGCTGCCAATAGGGAATCGCCCGAGTGCTATTGGCAGTCTCCATCTCAAGTCGTGCCAGCCCTGCCAGTGCCCGTGCGTGCGGTTGCCCGCGCATGGCCTTGATCTGGAGGATCTCATTGAGCGCTTCTCGGGCGGCTTGGTAGACGCCCTGACGTGTAAGAACATCCGCAGCGAGCAAACGGGCGTCCGCGGCCAGCGGGTGGGTGGGCGTCTCTTCGAGAAAGCGTATCAACCATCGACGGGACTCGTCCAGGCGCTGCTTCTGCGCAGCTAGAAGCGCCTTCCCGTAATAGGCGTAGGCTCGATCGAATCGGGAGGGGTATTCGTTCAGGAGTTCTTCGAAATAATCGTCGGAGGATTCATATCCTCGTTCGACGAGTACGAGGCCTACTTTCGCGAGGGCTTCAGGCGATTGCTCCTGAATCGGCACCAAGCGATGGATTGAAAGAAGCGTCGCATCAGCAGTGGTATCGTCCATCATACGTCGCTGACGCTGAGCGGTGTAGAGGGTGAGCCGTGCAAACCAAGTGAGTTGATTCTCGGCGAGGGCCTGCTCACTGTTTTCCTGCAGCCATGTATCAAAGCTGATTATTGTCGTTTCGCTTCGTCGGAACAGCTCGGAGTAGGCTTGCAGGATCTCGCTGACTGCACGTGCCTTCGGGTCGTTGCCGAAACGATCAAGGGCAGCCTCAAAAAGAGGGAAGGCTTCCTCCGTCCGCGATTCCTGCCGGAACGACCAACCGATCCAGTAGAGGGCTTCACTAATGCGAGAACGTTTGCTCGCGTCGGGACGATTCACATAAACTTGGAGGTGTTCGCGCATCAGATCATAGCGCTCCAGTGCCTTGTAGATCTTGGAGGCTTGGAAAACGGCATAGTCGTAGATCCTCGGTTCGTCGGGCGGGACCTCGCGGAAGGCGCTCGCCGCTACCTCCAGCTCGCCTAGGCCCATGAAGATATCGCCTTTCAATGCCAGTGATTCGCCGTAGCGCGCGTGTTCCGGGTAGTCCCGGATGGTGGTTTCAATAATATCAAGGGCGCTCTTATAATCTCTCTGTGCGTAGTAGATGTTTCCGATACGGTATCGAATTTCAGGATACAGGGGATGTTTGCTACTGCGTTCAGCGAGGTCGGTAAGGATATCGAGGCTATTTTCGTAGTCTCGCTCGAAAAAATGGGTGAGGCCTACCCACATTTCCAATTGTGTGGCCAACTCACCCTTCGGGTAGCGGTCGAGTGCCACTTCGAAATTCTCCCGTGCTTTGGTTTGGCGCTCAAGAACACTGTAGTTGTAGCCGCGGGTAAAATGCCAGCGAGGAGCCTGTTTATCGTCCGGATAGTTTTCAATCAGGGTATCTAGGACTTCAATGGCATCAAGGAAGTGCCCCTGGCCTTGATGGGCACGAGCGATAAGAAAGAGTGCGCTGTTGGCCAGTTCGTGCTTAGGATGTCGTTCGAGAAACTGCCGGGCGGTCTGGCGAGCGGGTTCCCATTGCTTGGCTTCGCTGAGCGCGAGAATCCATCGATAATGTGCTTCCGCGCGTAGATTCGTCTCGTAGGCTTCCTCGAGGGCAATGGTCTTGAAGAGGATCGCCGCCTCCCGGTGGCGGCGGGCGAGCAGGTAGGCCTGCCCTGAGCGAAGGTAGAGGCCCGCGGTGTAGTCTTCCATATTCTCGAGCCGATCCAGTTGCCGTTGGAGTCGGGCGATCAGTTGAGTGGAATGACTCTTCCAGATGCTGGAGGCCAAGGTGGCTTGTTGGGCAAAATTCTGCTGGGTGGCAACGAGGCGTTCGCGCTGTTTTTCGATAAGGATATCTCGCGGAAGGGTCAGTCGGTAGGCGCGGATCGCCTTGAGAAACTCGCCCTCGCCCATGAGCAGGTCGCCGGCATCCAGAGCTGCAAAACTAAGAACCGCGATATCCGGCATCGCCGCCACGTTCCAATCGGTCTCAAACAAGATTGCCTCCGCGGTCATCGCGTCGCCGGATTCGCTGGCGATTTGGAGGGCTCTCAAGCGTGCCTGCATTCGTAGGTTGGCGGGTGCGGAGGATTCGAAGAAGTCTGCCAGTTGCTCCATGGCACGATCGGTTTCGCCGATTTCATGAAGCAAGTCCGCTTCCTGTAGTTGGGCGAGGGCCGCTTCATTTGAGTTGGGAAAGTTAGTCTGAAAGCTGGCAAAGGCCTCGGCGGCGGCCGCAAGAGCATGGGTTTGTGTGAGTGCGATCGCGGAGTTATAGATCACAAAGGCGCGGACCCCGTCCCGCGGTTCGTGTCCGATGAGCAGTTGACGAAAAAAGACGAGGGCATCGGTTGGGCGGTCGGCCATGAGTGCCGAGTAGGCCCGCACCGGGAGCACGGTCTTTTGAAATTCGGGATGGAGGAATTCGGGCTCCTTCCCGTAGTCGAGCTCGATGCTCTCGAAGGTCCAGTAGGCTTGCGTATAATTCCCATTACTGAATGCGGCCACCGCAGCATCCACTTGCTCTCGCAGGGTGTTGCCGTTCAGGGATGAAAACAGCAGGGCGAGAAAGGCAGTCGATACGACTGACTTTGAGCGGATTCCTTGCGTCGACCATCGCCTCATAGCAGGCTTAAAGGCTGGGATGAACTCCCTGAACCGCCAATCTAATTTGTGTAAAAAATGTAGATTGACAGGGGGGTAAAATATGATGCACTTCGCGCTTCTTTTGGTTACGGGGCGTAGCGCAGCCTGGCTAGCGCATCTGCTTTGGGAGCAGAGGGTCGGGGGTTCGAATCCCTCCGCCCCGACCAAAATAAAACCTTCGCGCAAGCGGAGGTTTTTTTGTCGATAGGGATGAGAACCCCCGAAGTGGGGTTTGACGTAGCCGGCTTGTCCGGCGGAGCTGGGGCGCGCGCAGCGCGAGTCCGAAGGACCCATCTGTAGATGGCCAATCCCTCCGCCCCGACGACACCTGTATCTTCCTAGCTGCCGATTTTGATAATGATGGTTGGAAGAGTGAGGTTATAGCTTACCGTGATGCAGCAGCCAAAATTGGGATCACGGTTCTTGTCGAGATTTCGAGATCGGGGAATGGCGCACACGCATGGATCTTTTTTATGGAGCCTGTGCCTGCTCGTGATGCGCGAGCCCTAGGGAGCCTTCTCCTTGCCAAGATTGAGGCGACTCGACCTTCTTCATCACTACAGTCCTTTGATCGACTTTTTCCGAATCAGGATGTGATGCCGAAAGGAGGCTTCGGGAACTTGATTGCGCTCCCATTGCAAAAAGTTAGGCGGCACCACGGGTTGACTGAGTTTGTTGATGATGGGTTGTGCCCATATGATGACCAATGGAAAGTACTAGCTGATGTGCCTCGGCTGTCGCTTGACGAGCTTGGTGATGTTTTGGAAGAAGAGCTGGGTGTTCCGGCACATGACACCGATTCCTTCGAGTTGGAGTCTTTGATATTGGAAGCGACTTCAACTGATCCTGTTGATTATCCTATAGTCTCCGATTGGGAAATCCACTTAGCAGAGAACTTGATCATTCCAATTGGCAATCTGCCGTCTGCGTTTGTTGCGAAGTTGCAGGCTCTGGCTCGTTTCCAAATCCTGTCTTCTTTGAGAAGCAGCGCCAACGTTTTCCTACCTACAACATTCCGCGTAGGATTTTCGCAGGAGAATTACATCCTGATCGACTGATATTGCCACGTGGATGTTTGGAGGGCGCAGTTGAAACTTTCGCTGAAGCTGGTTCGCGAGTCGAAATTCAAGATCGGCGACTCAATCCGAAGCGGATTTCCGTGAAGTTTATCGGCGAATTGAAGCCTGTTCAGAAGGCTTCGGTAAAAGCGATGAAAGCCCATGAGCATGGTGTGTTCGTTGCACCGCCGGGCACTGGGAAGACGGTGATGGGATGTGCAAGATGCCAACTCTCATCATCGTTCATCGCCAAACTCTGGCTGAGCAGTGGAAATCGCGGTTACAGCAGTTTTTGGATGTCGATGAGAAGAAGATTGGTGTCTTACAGGGAGCAAAAAAGAAACTGAAGGGCTTTATTGATATTGCTTCGGTTCAGACATTAGCAAGGCGCGATGACCTAAAGAAGCTCTTCCGAGAGTATGGAATGGTGATTGTTGATGAGTGCCACCACGTTCCCTCAGTTACTCTGGAAGCTGTTATGAAGGAGTGCGGATCGCGCTATGTCGTTGGTCTCACTGCGACTCCAAAGCGAAAGGATGGTCTTGAGCGGTTACTTTATCTACAATGTGGAGCTATTCGACATGTGGTTCCAAATACTGAGAATCCTGTTCATGTGAGACGTGTGATTGTCACGCGGACGCAATTTAGTGCGTCAGATGAGAACGGTCTGCCTTTGCCGCTTCACTTAATTTGGGAGAATCTTATTCGTTCGAAACCACGCAACGCATTGATAGCTGCCGATGTTGTCAAAGAGGGTGCTGAGCGTGTCCCGCTTGTTTTGTCCGACCGTAAAGAGCATCTGAAAATCCTCATGCAGGCAGTGGATGAACAATCACGTGGTGAGATACTGCTTTGCAGTATCGATGGCTCGATGTCGCCTAGGAAAAGAAACGCTTGCATTGATGAATTCAAAACGGCGATTCAATCTGGTCAGAAAGCTTGTTTGTTTTCAACTGCCTCTCTGATTGGTGAGGGCTTCGATTTGCCTGAGTTGGACACTCTGTTTTTGGCAATGCCCGTCTCGTTTCGAGGTCGGATTGTGCAATATGCTGGTCGTTTGCATCGAGACTATCAGGGGAAATCCGAAGCTCTCATATTTGATTATCTCGACTACAAGCTGCAGTTAGCAAGCAGCATGTATCGTAAGCGATCTGCTGGATATCGTGAGATGGGGTATGATATACGAGATTCGAGTGACAGTATGTTGCTTTGAGCGTTGTGCCGCATCTTTGTCTCGTAGCTTTGGGGCCGCTGCATCTTATTCGATAGGAGAGGAGAATTAATTATAATGTTTATTAAAATTGACAATATGCATGTTTTTGGCGTTTTTTATAGGCATTATGCAGCGGTCGGTGAATTTACTCCCTCGTCAACGCCGTCAATTCGCTCAACTCGGTGAACGGTTGAAGTTGGCGCGTCTACGTCGTCGCCTCTCGGCTACGTTGGTGGCGGAGCGCTCTGGTATCAGTCGGGCTACACTGCACAAGATCGAATTGGGGGATCCCAATGTGGCAATGGGGAGTTACTTTCAAGTGCTCCGAGTGTTAGGGCTGGAGGCTGATTTTGGACTGTTGGCTTTGGATGACCAAATGGGGCGTAAGCTTCAGGATTTGGATCTGGTTACAAAGAAACGGGCTCCTCGGCGAAAGGCCTTAAATGGCTGAGCGACCACCGATCTATGTTTATGCGGATTGGGTGTGGCTGGAGAAGCCCGCCTTGATGGGGATGGTGCATCGCTCCGTGGTGCGTGGGGAGGAGGTGCTTGCCTTTGAGTATGAACAGGAATGGTTGAAGCAGGGAGACGCTATGCTGCTTGATCCTCGTCTGCAATTGGTCCTAGGGCGTCAATATCCCGATGCGTCTGGTGCATTTGGTCTTTTGACTGACTCTGCTCCGGATCGCTGGGGGCGGTTGTTGATTCAGCGTCGAGCAGCCTTAGAGAAAGAGCCTAGGAGTTTGTATGAGTCAGACTATGTGCTTGCAGTTGCTGACACTTGCCGAATGGGCGGCTTACGCTTCAAGTTGGATTTGGATGGCGCTTTTCTCGCCGAAGATGAAGCACTTTCGGTGCCTCCAATGCATATGCTTCGAGAATTAGAGCAGGCGTCTCTTAACTTTGAAGCGGCAGATTCGGAAGATCCGCATTATGCGCAATGGCTGAGCATGTTGCTCGCTCCAGGGACTTCTCTTGGGGGGGCGCGACCTAAAGCCAGTGTGCTGGACCCCAAGGGTGATCTGTGGGTGGCGAAGTTTCCTAGTCGCAACGACGAATATGATGTCGGAGCATGGGAGGGTGTGGTCATGCAGCTCGCACAACAAGCTGGACTCAATGTTGCGTCTGCCAGAGTGGAAAGATTCTCAGGTGCCGGTCATACTTTTCTGAGCCAGCGCTTTGACCGACAGGAACAGAGGCGAGTGCATTTTGCTTCGGCAATGTGCCTGTTGGGCTATCAGGATGGGGACGGAGCGAAAACCGGAGCCAGTTATCTGGATTTGGTCGATTTAATCGAACGCTATGGTTCTGACGTGGAGACAGATCTTACAGAGTTATGGAAGCGAATCGTGTTTAATGTCTGCATACATAATACTGACGACCATCTGAGAAACCATGGTTTTCTGCTGGGGGAATCTGGCTGGAAGTTATCACCAGCCTACGATCTAAATCCGCAGCCTTGGGCTGGAGGATTGGCTTTGAATGTCGACGAAGTCAGTAATGCATGCGATCTGGATTTGGCTCGGTCGGTAGGGCACTATTTCCGACTCTTAGAGCGGGAGCAGGATACATACATCAAAGAGGTTCGAGAGGCGGTTGCCAGATGGGATTCTATCGCAGAGAAGATGGGAATCAGTCGCAGTGAGGTAGAGCGAATGCGCGTGGCGTTTAAAAACGGAGGCTGAATATTTTGATGTTCACGAATGTAGGCATGTTCACGTCAACGTGAACAGAGCGGTTTGCGTGAACATGGAATGTGGTTTTTGTAAGATGCTTTTATTCAGTTGCTTAGTTTCAATTTTGAGGTTTTCTGAACTCCGGCCATTTGGGACGTTGGGATCATATTTGAGTCCCCAGGTTCGACCAAAATAAAACCTTCGCGCAAGCGGAGGTTTTTTTGTCGATAGGGATGAGAACCCCCGAAGTGGGGTTTGACGTAGCCGGCTTGTCCGGCGGAGCTGGGGCGCGCGCAGCGCGAGTCCGGAGGACCCATCTGTAGATGGCCAATCCCTCCGCCCCGACCATCGAGAATGAGCTGCGAACTTTCTACAGGTTCGCAGCTTTTTTGTGTTTGGATCTGTAATGCCTCTAAGGCCCTTCGCTTTTTGCAGAACAAGCGGCACATTATCCTTGTCCAGATTTGCGACGTAGCCCCGTTCGTAGAATAGACGACCTGACAGGTAGGGCTCGATGGTTCCCTGCAGTGGGGATATCAGGTCGCAGAAGTCCTGTGGTTCCCGATCATACTTTAGATCTGGATAGTGACCCCGGAGCTCCGTTCTAAAGATGCCGTCGTGCTGGGTGAGTTCGCGTATCTCGTCGAGCGAGACGAGGTTGCCGACTAGGTTTCGAGTTCGATCCCAATCCTGGACTTCGCCGAGCTGATTGAGAATGGTCGCACCGAGCGTATCGGGGAAACTGTCGCTGTGGTTGTAGGCTAGCTTGTTTGTTTCGTTGATTCGAAACCCGTAAATTCCTCTGGTTGACATGGTTTATCACTGCAGAGGAGAGGCAACTTCTGCTTATCAGTTTTGCTGTTGATTGCTGGGGTGGCTCACTCGCAATAATTCTTTATCGAGACGCGACAGCTTTGTAGTCTATGGCCTGTGTCTCGTCGCTTAGTTTGTGCGGTTTACCTGTGTAGACTAGGTAGCTAGAACTGACGTCATCCGTGAGCTCTTTGAATCGGCGAATGCCTTTGAGTTGTTCCATTTTGAAGGTGGACGCGGATTTGATCTCGAGTGCCTCAAGTGTTCGACCTGATTGAGCCAAGAGGTCTACTTCGTTTCCGTTGCTATCTCGGTAATAATAGAGGTCCGCCATCTGTCCCTTATTGTAGCGGTCCTTCAAGACCTCGATGACAACAAGGTTTTCGAAGATCTGACCAACCAGAGGGTCCCGTGTGATCTGATCCGTTTCCCGTATGCCTAACAAGTAACAGAGGAGCCCAACGTCCGTGAAATAATACTTTGGACTCTTTATGATACGCTTGCCGAAGTTCTCAAAGTAGGGCGGGAGTTTGAAGAGTATGAACGAGGCTTCCAGAATAGAGATCCAGTTGCGTATTGTTTTCGCGTCCACACCTACATCATTGGCTAGTGAACTATAGTCGAAAACTTGTCCTGCTCTGCCGGCCATTAACTTGAGCATCTTCTCAAACAGGCTGATGTCTTTGAGTTGAATCAACTGCCGCACATCTCGCTCCACATAGGTTTGGTAGTAGTTGGCGTAGGCTGCGGAGGGCCGCTGCTTCTGCTCGTAGATTCGAGGCATGAATCCCGTGAAACAATAATCCTCAAAGCGCTCGAACTCGATGCCTGCTTGAGTCAGTTCGGCAATAGAGAAGGGAAGTAGGTTGAGAATCGCAGTGCGACCAGCGAGTGATTGTGAGATCGCTTCGCGTAGACTGAGCTGGTGCGAGCCAGTCAGGACAAATCGGCCATTGCCAGATGTGGCGTCGACTTCGACTTGAATGTAGCTCAGGAGTTCTGGAACGCGTTGGATTTCGTCGATGATGACCTTGCCTGAGAATTGTGTGAGGTAGGCCTTGGAGTCGTTCTTGGCGATTTCGCGAATTTCCGGATCTTCCAGATTCGAGTAGGCGTAGTCCTTGAGGGCTGTCTTGGCCAGCGTGGTCTTTCCTGCTTGGCGTGGACCAAGTATCGTAACGACGGGATACTCCTGGAGTAGCGTGTTCAGTTCGCTCTCAATGTGCCGTTTAATTAACATGTGAGCACTCTATTTATGTAATATAGGAGTTCAAGTCCTAAAAAGCGGATCCTATTGCTCTTCTAGGTGGCTGATGCAAGGGGTTCGACGCCGTGCACGGGCGTCATAGGTCGTCTCATTTGAAACTTGTGGAGATATGGCGATATAGGGCGTTCATTTGGACGAAAATGGTAACGCGATATGATACGTTTTTTGCTTCTGATTTTTAGATATTGCACCTCGACAAAACCATAAAGTCATGCTTTATGGTTTTTGTATGGAACTAAATGGATTATCAAAGAAGAAGGAGCGGCTGGATGTTTATCGCCCTCTGCCGCCTGAACTTGTGCGTAATCTTGAGGAGTGGTTCTTAGTTGAGCTGACTTATACGAGTAATGCGCTTGAAGGGAATACCTTGTCACGTAAAGAGACCGCGGCAGTTGTGGAGAAGGGGCTTACTGTTGGTGGCAAGACCTTGATTGAGCATCTTGAGGCAACGAATCATGCCAAAGCTTTGAAGGACGTGCTCCGTTTGTCACAAACCCCAACTGGCGAACTTAGATTGGTAGATGTGCTACAGATTCATGAAACGGTTCTACGTGGGATTGATGATGACAATGCGGGGCATTTTCGAACGATTCCTGTTCGTATCTCAGGTTCCCCGGTCATTCTCCCGAATCCTGTGAAAGTGCCGAATATGATGGAGGCCTTCATCGAATGGGTGGTCACGAGCACGAATCTACATCCTGTAGAATTGGCTGCGGAGGCGCACTATCAATTGGTGACGATTCATCCATTTGTGGATGGAAATGGGCGGACCGCTCGACTGTTGATGAATTTGATCCTGATGCAGAATGGCTATCCACCAGCGATCATCCGGACGCGTGACCGATTGAGGTATATTGGTGGCTTGGAAAAGGCGCAGTTAGGTGGTTCCCAGGACGGCTACAACAAAGTGATTGAGGATGCCGTTGATCGATCACTAGACATCTACCTCAAGGCTGCTGGAGGGGAAGTCGCTGATACAGATTCAGGTAGAGCACCAGACTTGCTCCGTATCGGCCAATTGGCTCGTGAGACAGGTGAGAGCAATGCGACAATTCGCTACTGGACGAAGGAAGGCCTCATGAGTGTGGCCGATACAACGGATTCTGGTTATCAGCTTTATCACCCGGGAATGATTCAGCGTGCTGCGAAGATTCGTGAACTTCAGGGGCAACGATTCACTCTAAGCGAAATTAAGGGCCGACTTGATAAAGAATAATTTTTTCTAATTTCGTATCGCCATCCCCGTAGGCCGACCAAAATTTTTTGGTGAACGTGCCGCTTATGGCAGAAGAAGCGCAACAATATCAGAGGGAAGGCGCAGCTCCACGATTCAATTGGTTTATTTGAATCAACACGGAGGACCCTGCGTGGCTTCGCTGTGCCACTGCTTACAAGTCGTCATCTATGAACGCTTAATCGGTCGAACCGCGCAGTGCTTCGAGTTTTTTCTGGACTTGCTCGCGGTCGGCCGGATAGGTCACGCCGAACCAATTTCCGGTTGTAGGAAGCATTTCGCAGTGCGTCTGCCCTAATTGTATCAAATCGTTGATAACGGTCGGAATATAGCATTCGGAATTTTTCTCACCACCGTGGGTCTTGAGGAAAGTGGTGAAATCGCGTTCGATGACTTCAAAGAGGGCAGGGGGGAAGGCCCAAAAGTTCATTGAGACGAGACAATCGCGATCCAGTTCGACTTGTTCGCCCGCTAGATTGCAAGCGGTGAGGCGACCGTCTTTGGCTTCCTTGATTTCGCTGTGTTCTTCAACGGTTTGCAAAACCCCTTTGTCTGTTCTGCAGATTCCCCGGTTAACCGTGCCGTGGGGTGAGAGGGTATTGAGGATAGGGTAGCCGACCATGGCGGTTCGAGCGGCGTCCTGAGGATCGCAGCCCGCGAGGAAAGGCATGACGCGCTCATAGGCATCCGCCCCGTAAAAATCGTCGGCGTTGATCACGACGAAAGGATCCTTTACTTCACGGCGCGCGGCTCGAAGGGCGTGTGTCGTGCCCCAGGGTTTGGTGCGGCCTTCCGGAACCGTGAAGCCCTGTGGCAAATCGTCTAGCTCCTGTAAGGCGTAAGCGACTTCAACGGTATCTTTGTATTTGGAACCGACCGCTTGCTTGAACTCGTCTTCAAAGTCACGGCGAATGACGAAGACGATCTTTGTGAAGCCAGCAGCGATGGCATCGCGGACGGAATAATCCAGGAGGGTCTCTCCCTTTGGGCCCATCGGGTCGAGTTGCTTGAGCCCACCGTAACGGCTGCCCATTCCGGCCGCCAGAACTAAGAGCGTGGGTTTCATCGGAAATCGATGGCTAGCTGAAGCGCGAGGAACCGGATCGTTGCATCTGGCTAAGCGCGCCCCGCGTAGGAGCGGTCGGCGGTATTTACCTTGATCGTCTCCCCCTCCTTGATGAAGAGAGGCACCTGGATCGTCAGCCCTGTTTCGAGTGTTGCAGGTTTCTGGACATTACTGGCCGTGTCGCCTTTCACCCCTTCGGCTGACTCGGTCACCTTCATTTCGATCGAAGCGGGAAGATCGATGGAGATCGGCTTATCATCCACGTGAAGGATACTGTAGGCTTGGGTTTCGACAAGGAAGTCCTTGGCGTCTTCGACGAGGCTCTCCCCAAGGATCACATCGTCAAAGGTCTCTGGGTCCATGAAATGGTAGCCGTCGCCGTCGACGTAGCTGAACTCGAGTTTAACCATATCGGTGTGCATAATCTCAACACTGTCGGTCGTTCGTATCTTCGTGTTGGTGCTAGCGCCTGTGCTGAGGTTGCGCATGGTGACTTGCATAAAGCCGGCCTGGCGGCCCTGCGTGCGGTGTTGTACATCGAGCACGAGGTGTGGATTACCTTGGTAGTTGAGAACCTTGCCTTTTCGAACGTCTGTGGGTGATGCCATGGGTATGAGTTGATTGGGAAAGCGTCTGATTTGCCAGTGGGCTTGGCCTCTGTCAAGGCTCTCGCGGGTGCTATCGGACTTTGACAAATCGATGGTGCTGTCCAGAACTGCCCCAGCAAAATGTCACGCATATTTCCATCGCAGGGTGAATCACAGGGGAGCTGGCTCAGTGTCCTGCTGGGTATTTGCGTGGCTTTGTTTATTCTCTTGATGGTTCCGTTTGCGCAGTTGCTGAAGCCAGACCGGGAACGGGTTGTTGTTATTGAGCAGGCCGACGTCGCTCCTCCTCCTCCACTTCCGCTTGAGGAGCCGCCCCCGCCCCCACCCAGACGCGAAGAAGAGCCCCCGCCCGAACTCAAGCTGCCGCCTCCGATGCCGAGCCTCGAGCAATTAGAGATCGGGTTAAACGCAGGAACCGGAGGGAATCTCGGGATCGATATGGGCTTGGGAATCAATTTTTCCACCGAATCGGTCGAGCAGTTGGAGTCGATTTTCGGTTTTGGGGAGCTTGATGAAATTCCACGGGTCGTCCGAGCTGGACAGTACCGTTATCCGACGAATGGTCCGCGGGGTCGGGGGCAGAAGTTTGTGAACCTACTGATCATTATCGACGTGAACGGTCGTGTAAGTGTGCAGGATGTGCTTGATTTTTCACATCGGGAGTTGATCGAACCTGCGAAACGTATGGCGATGGGCACTCGCTTCTCCGTTCCCGTTCGAAACGGAGAGCCGGTGCGCGCTCGCTACGAGTGGCCCATCCAGATTTCCCTTGAATGAAGACTGTAGGAATAGCTCGCTTTCAACGGCATGGATTCACGGTGCTACTTCTGCTTATGCTGCTTCTGGCGGCGGTCTTTCCCGAGCCGGGCATGAAGGGCGGTCTTCTGCGGCCCGAATGGACAACGATGCTCGGGGTATGGTGGATCTTTTTCCTTCAGGGTCTTTCGCTCCCACTACGTGATTTGTCAAACGGCTACCGCCCCGTCCGCCTGCTGTTATTCGTCTTGAGTTGGAACTTCATCTTTTTCCCTGTGCTTATTCTGCTCGGCAGCCTTGCCATGAGCCAATGGGTGCCGCAGAATATCCTTCTGGGGTTTGCCTTGCTGTCTATCATGCCGACAACGATCTCGTCCGCGGTTGCCTTGACCGGTCTTGCGGGTGGGCAAACAGCAAGTGCGATCTGTGCCACAGGATTATCCAACTTACTCGGGGTAATCATCGTCCCCGCATGGGTGGCTCTGTTTCTCGATACCACCGAATCGATCCAGCTCCCCATCGGTCCCTTGTTGGTTCAATTGAGCCTTTTGATTGTGCTTCCGTTGCTGCTCGGCCAAGTTGCCCGGGTGTGCTTGCCCACGCTTGCCGCCAGGCTTGCTTCGCGGTCAAAGCGGGTCTGTAGCGGGGTCATCCTCTTTGTTGTTTACGCGGCCTTCGCCGACGCGGTTGCCGGTGGCTATTTCGAGTCGTTTTCATTCGCTCGAATCGCGCTACTCTTTGTCGCCACCGGGAGCTTGGTCCTCCTTGTTGCAGTGCTTACGTGGCTGAGCTCAGGCCTTTTGAAGCTCACGCCCGGCGAGCGTCTTGCGGCCTTCTTTTGTGCTTCCCAAAAATCTTTGGCGACGGGGTTGCCGCTTGCGGCCGCGATCTTCACCGCGTTGCCAGCTGCTCTAGTGGTTCAACTGGGCTGGCTCCTTCTGCCCCTGATCGTGTTTCACCCCCTGCAACTCATTACGGCGGCGATTTGGGTCGACCGAGTTCGGATTAACTGAGCACCTTGTGCAGTGCGTCACCCATTTCCTTAATCCGATAGGGTTTGGGAACCACGCCTTTGAACGCAGAGTCTTGGGGGGCGGACATAACATTGGATGTCGTGTATCCGCTGGATGCAATTGCGATTAGATCCGGATCGTATTCGATTAGAATATTCGCGGCCTCCTCACCGCCCATGCCGCCGGGGACGGTTAAATCGAAGACAACAGCATCGAAGCCGTTACCCGATTCCTTGGCCTTTTGATAAGCAGCGATCGCCTCTTCGCCGTTCGTCGTATACTCGACCTCGTAGCCAAGCACCGTCAAGATCTCGCCTGCGACCAACATCATGGCCTCCATGTCGTCCATAACAAGAATACGACCCTTGCCTCGGTGAATGGTCTCTTTGGAGCTCTCCTTTGCCTGTTTTATCTCTGTGGTATTGACTGGCTCTACGGATCTTTGGCTCTTCGGAAGATAGACTTTGAAGACCGAACCCGAGCCCAAAGTAGACTCGGCAATGATGCTACCCTTGTGGCTCTGTACAATGGAATAAGAAGACGCGAGACCCAATCCATTGCCGGCTTTCTTCGTTGTAAAGTAGGGGTCGAAGATTCGCTTGAGATTCTCGGGGGGAATGCCGTCCCCCTCGTCTTTGAATTCGATGCACACATAGTTGCCTGAATCCAGAGAGGGTACTTCCGATGGACTAATCTTCGAATTGCCGATGCTGATGGCGATCTTTCCTCCACGTGGCATGGCCTGATCTGCATTGATGATGAGGTTGTTCACGACCTGGCTGATCTGCCCCTTGTCGGCATCGACTGGCCATAGATCTTCGTCTTTGGATACTTCGCATTTCACGTTTGAGCCTCGGAGGACGAATTGTGCACACTCCTCGACCACCTCGGCCACTGTGGTGACTTCGAGGACAGGGGTGCCACCCCTTGACAAGGTGAGAAGCTGCTGGGTCAGGGACTTGGCCTGCAGGGCGGCTTTTTCAGCGGCAAGCAATTTTTCTGAGTAACTGTGTCCTTCGTCCATTTCAATGCGAATCATCGAGATATTGCCTAAAATGGTGGCCAGCATGTTGTTGAAATCGTGAGCGATGCCTCCAGCCAGTAAGCTGATAGAATTCAATTTCTCTGCCTGGAAGAGTTTATCTTCAGTCCGTTGAATGTGGTTCTGCGGCTTCCGTAGAAGATTGCTTCGCTCGATCGCGTAGCGGATAGACTGCCGGAGATCCTCACCGCTCAAGCGATCTTTGAGCAGATAGTCTTGCGCGCCTAGCTGCAGTGATTTGAGAGAGCATTCCTCGTCGTCCACGTCCGCGAGCACAATGACGACCGCCTCCTTTACTTCGACCATCATCGATTTAAGCGTCTCGATGCCCTGGCTATCCGAGAGGTTTAGATCCAGTAAAATTACGTTGAAGGCCTGCTTACGGAGCGCACGAAGGCCTTCCTTCAGACAATTGACGACTTGTATCTCCATCGGCAGCCTGGTCAGTTCCAGGGTCTTGAATACAAGGTCTGTCTCGGCTTCCCTCTCCCCGAGGAGTAAAATCTGTAAGCCTGGAAGTTCGAGGTCGGGCATGATGGACTTAAACGATATCTGTCTTTAAGCCGCAAAGAAATCAATACCTTAACGTCCATGCCGAGGCCGACCCCTTGACTTGGTGTCGCTCGAAAATCTGAAATTTGCTACACGGGGAATTTGATTCAGCCTTGCTAGCCGAATATCCGTCGCGTTTAGTAACCCAAACTGCCAGCTACAGGTCTTTTGAGATCTGTTTTTTATTGCACATTCATGTCGAAACAATCGTCCCATCCGACATCCGCATTAGATCGCTGCACCCGACTTGAGCTTCTTCGCTCTATCTTAAGGAGTCGCTTGGGAGATTTGCGGGAGCAGAGTTTGATCCGCCAAGGTAAGGGCTGGTTCCATATCTCCGGAATGGGGCACGAGGCGCTGGCCGCGCTCGCACTGACTTTAGAGGAAGACGACTATGCCTTCCCCTACTATCGAGATCGGGCCTTCTGTTTGCAGCGTGGTCTGTCGGATCTAGATATGGCGCTCGCATTTTACGCGAAACGGGAATCTTCAAGTGGAGGACGTCAGTTAACGGGACACTTCAGTGATCGTAAGCTCAATATTTGGAGCCATCCATCCCCGGTGGGAGCCCATCTTCTACCGGCCTGTGGCGCCGCATGGGGGATGCAGTTGGAGGGCAAGAGTCATGTTGTTTATGCCTCTTTGGGCGAAGCCTCTGCTCGACAAGGTGATTTTTTCGAGGCGGTGTGTTTCGCGAAGGAGCGGAAGCTACCGATCGTCTTTGTCGTGGAGGATAACCGTATCGCGATCAGCACTTCGACCGTCCGGACGAACCCGATTGCGCTGGGTGTTTTGAATCAGGAAGAGTGGCATCGTGTCGACGGCAGTGATATCGAGGCGGTTTATCAAGTCGGGCAAGCCGCGGTCGATCAGGCTCGTTCGGGACAGGGGCCCGCCTTTATCTGGTGTGATGTCGAGCGATTCTCAAATCATTCCAGCGCGGATGATCAGCGGATGTATCGGGCGGCGGACGAACTGAACGCGATGCAGGACCGCGATCCGATTCTCGCTTACCGGCAGCGGATGATTGATGAGGGGCTTCTCTCTGAATCGGATGCGTCGGCATTGGAGGAGACGATCCGGGAAGAGGTGCGCGAGGCCTATAAGCACGCGGGCACGATGCAAGATCCCATGGCGGAGGAATGTCGCCTCCACTTGACGGGGCCCGAGAGTTTGCCTGTATCCATGCCGTCCATTGAACTGGGCGATTCCTGTCGGATGCTTGACGCGGTGAACAAGACTTTCCATGCGGCCATTGATTCCATGCAGGATGTGGTCTTTTTCGGAGAGGATATCGCCGATCCGAAGGGGGGCGTCTTTAACCTAACAAAAGGACTGTCGACGAAGCACCCAGCCCGTGCGGTGAATTCGCCCTTGGCAGAATCCACCATCATGGGCGTGGCCGTTGGACTCGCATCCTACGGGAAGCGACCCTGCTTTGAAATTCAGTTCGTTGACTTCATTTATCCGGGCTGGAACCAGTTGGTCTCCAATATGGCAACCTTGCGCTGGCGCAGTTTCGGGCAGTGGAAATGTCCACTTGTCATATACGCACCCTGCGGGGGCTATCTCCCGGGTGGTGCTTTGTGGCATAGTCAGGCGGGGGAGGCTTCCTTCGCGAGGATACCGGGTATTCGAGTCGTGGTGCCTTCCACTCCGGCGGATGCCGCTGGGGTTTTCTGGACGGCCTTGAACGGGGAGGATCCGACGATTATTCTTCTGCCAAAACATTTGATGTGGGCGGACCAGAAAGTCGGGGCCGTGGCGGCCGTGCCGCTTGGGGAAGCGCGGATCATTCGTGAGGGAAACCTACTCACTCTCTTAACCTGGGGCAATTGCGTGGAGCTGGTTGAGGAGACGCTCGATGAGATGGAAGCGGAACTTGACGTCGAGTTGATCGACTTGCGCTCGATTCAACCATGGGATCGTGAAACGATTGCGACCTCCATTCTCAAGACGGGCCGTCTGATGGTTGTTCAGGAAGACAATATCAGCGCGAGTGTCGGACAAATGATCTTGGCGGAAATGTGTGGCCGTCGCGATATCCTTCAGAGTTTAAAGAGTCCGCCCGTCATTGTCTCGAAAGATGATGTCCATGTTGGCTTCAATCCGATCTATGAGTATGCCGCCTTGCCTGACAAGGACCGTATCCAATCCGCCCTCGATCGCCTGCTTGCATCGACATTGGAGACCGCTCTTGATAAAACGACCGTGCCTACGTCCGCTGTTAACTCCGACGCTTCTGATATGATTGCTCCCGAAGAATCCGCTCCGACCTCGAACAGTAAAGCCATTACGGTACCGATCCTCGGCGAGGGCATCCGTGTCGCGAGAGTGGTTTCCATTTTAAAGCACCCTGGAGAAACGATCCGAGCCGATGACGCACTCTGCGAGGTCGAAACCGATAAGGCGGTCTTTCCAATCGAGTGCGATGAAGATGGCATCCTCGGGGAGTGGTGTGTCTCTGTGGACGACGAAGTCAAAGTGGGGCAGGATTTGGTCGAGCTGAAAATGAACGGACCGGTATCTGGGGTGCCCCTTGTGCAAAAGGAGGTATCGCTTCCGTCCGATGAGCAGAAGCGGACGGGAGGGCTTTCTCAAGAGGCGGTCAAACAACTTCAAGGCATTATCCCGGCGACCATTGATATCACTTGTCGCTGGGAGGCGGTGCGTGATGCCCGCTTGCGGAGCAAAAAGACCGCTGCCGGCACCATGTCGACCACCACGATGTGCGCTTGGGCGGTGACGCAGGCGATCAAGAAGCACGAGCGCTTTGCCTCGGTGGTGGGGGATGATGATCTTGTTTATGACCCCGAACGTTTTGATTTGGGCGTCGCGGTGGCCCTGCCGGGGGATGCATTGGAGACGGCTGTGGTCAAGGGTGCCAATCAGCTTGAGTGGGATGCCTTCCCTGAGGTGTTTAATGATGCCCTTCGCCGGACAAGGCACGGCGAAGCCGATTCCAAGAACCGGGTCTCGATCTCAATTTCCAGTATGGCCGCCTACAATGTTCGCTCGGCGATCCCAATTGTTGTTCCGCCCGCAATTGCCACGCTCTTTATTGGGGCCCCTTACCAATTGCCCGATCCTAAATCGAAGGAAGGTGACACGATGGAAGTCTGCTCGCTGGTCCTTACTTTCGACCATAGATGGATCAATGGGGTGGGGGCGGCTGCGTTTTTATCCGATGTCCGCAAAGGAATTGAACGTTTCGATTTGCTTTAGGGAATTTCCAGGCACTCCCTAGGGCAGTGTCTAGCCAGCCTTTCTTGAGTGAACGAGATCGTGAGTTCTTGCGAAGAGCCCAAAAGATATGAGTCTCATCTGTCGTCATTGCTCAAACACCATTTTAGGAGAGCCCGTTTCGGGGGAGTTTTGTTGTCCTGGGTGCCGAGAGGTTTATTCCCTGATACATAACCAGGGTCTGGATGATTTTTACAGTTTTCAGGATCGGGTGGCTGAACCGCTCAAGGATCGGGCGCTACCTTCCGTTGACGCAAATGCACTCTACGCGACTCAGAAGAGGGTGGAGACTGGCGGGAGGCCACAGGCCACCTTCGCCGTATCCGGGATGTCTTGCATGGGCTGCGTCTGGCTGGTTCAACGTCTCACGCGGCGGCGACCGGGCATCACTCAGGCTGAGGTCAGTCTCTCAGGGAATCGTTTGGGGCTTTCCTGGCAGCCAACCGCATTCAGTCTAGCCGAACTGGGTGCCGAACTCTATCGCTTCGGTTACAGCCTCGACGCGGAGCCGCTGGCAGCTGTGCGGGCTTGGTCGCCTATTGCGGTGCGATCTTTATCGGCGGCGGCGTTTACCATAAACGCCTTACTCCTTCACGTTTACGAAATCAATGCTCTGGGGGCTGCGGCCTACAGCGGCCTGCTCGGGCTACTCAGTCTCGCTTGTTTGGTCTTTACTCTGATCCTAGCCATGCCTCCGTTCGTTTTGCCTGTGTACTACGCCGCACGCATCCATCGCATACATACGGATTGGGTTCCAGTTGCGATCGTCCTCATCGCATTATTTTCGGCTCTGGCTGCTATGCAGTTGTGGGTAATTCCATTGAGCCTTGGGGCTGCGCTGGTTTCCATGGCTGCATTTGTTTGCGTGTTCGCCCGTTGGTTGGGTGGCTGGATGACGCGTCGTCGTGTTTAGGGTATCTCAGCTTCTCGAATTGGTAGAATTCGACCGCCGTTAAGAAGGGAGGGAAGCTGTGCGTAGCGATGCGATGTCAGTCGCGTCGACGTGTGAAGAGCCCCGAAGGGGCGGAAGTGCTTGCCCGTCGACCTTGCTGGGGGCCTGTGGCCCTGGAATTGTAAAATTACGGTAAATACCCACGAAGGATCAAAAAGGTTCACCCGCTTAACGATAACTTAATGGTCCTATGTTAGCATGGCCGCGTGAAAATCCTCTACCCCGATCGAGTCGCAATCCCCATCGCAGGCAACTGTTTACAGAAGCGCTTCAGCTGTCCGCCGTTCCGTCCGTTGTTCTCTTCGTCGTTTTCTTCGTCTGGAAGACTTTTTCTCTGTCTTGTTTTTATCGGCGCCACATGGCCGGGTGCGGTGTCTGCGACGGAGTCGCTG